>JAYVZP010000026.1:0-127605 GCA_043783275.1 Rhodanobacteraceae bacterium | reverse complement strand
GAAGAGATTCTTCCGGTGGAAGCTGGCGACTCGGACAAGCACAAGTCGGTCAAAAGCCCTAGGCCAGGCCATGCCGATCTTGCAGGTAGTCTCAAGTACAACTTCGCCGATGCGAGGTATGTTCTTGAACGTGCGAGTGCTCGTGAGAGCGCAGCCAGGGTGGCGTGCGGAGCGGTTGCAAAGATGCTGCTGGCGGAGCTTGGGGTGCAGGTCGGAAGCCACGTCATCCGGGTGGGCGCGGTTGAACTTGGCCGGGATGCAGCCTGGGATGAGATCGCAGCCGCCAATGCAAAGGAAGAAATTCTGCTGAATTGCGTCGACGTCGACGCAGAAGGGCGCATGAAAGCGGAGGTTGACCGCGCGCTACGGACTGGCGACACAATAGGCGGCGTATTTGAAGTCGTGGTTCATGGTTTGCCGCCAGGCGTTGGAACCCACGTGAACTGGGACGAGCGTATGGATGGCTTGCTCGCACAGGCGGTGATGAGTCTTCAGGCGGTCAAGGCGGTTGAGCTCGGTCGCGGCATTACAGCGGCGAGTTCGATGGGCTCTGCCGTCCATGACGCCATTACATACGGACAAGGGGAGGCAGAGCCGGAAGATGGCGGCGCAAAGTTCACGCGGTTTTCCCGGGAGAGCAACAACGCAGGCGGCATCGAGGGTGGCATCTCGAATGGCGAAGACGTCGTCGTGCGAGGTTACCTGAAGCCGATCTCCACCCTACGCCGGCCATTGGCAAGCGTAAGTTTCGAGACTCGCGAACCAGTAAAGGCGGCTTACGAGCGCAGCGACGTGTGCGTCGTTCCGGCAGCCGGTGTGGCGGCAGAGGCGATGGTCGCATTGACGATTGCGCGGTTGATGATTGACAAATTTAGCGGCGATTCTCTGGTAGAGATGAAACGCAACTTTGACGGCTACCGGGAACAGATTCGCAGGTTTTAACGAAGAAGGAGTCAGGAAGTGGCAACGAAGACAGCAGCGAAAATGAAGTTTGCAGGCAAGATCCACGAAGTCGTGAAGTGGCCCGACCCTGTGCTGACTCAGCGCGGCGAAGAAGTGACCATCTTCGACGATACGCTTGGGACGCTCGTTGAAGAGATGTTTGAAAGCATGTACGCCGCGCAGGGAATTGGTCTCGCGGCTCCGCAGATCTCGCTTTCGCTCCGCATCGCGGTCATCGACGTCAGCTTCGGAAAGAATCCTGAAGAGAAGATCGCACTGGTCAATCCGATCGTTGTCGCAATGGAAGGCAAGCAGGTGGAGGAAGAAGGCTGCCTGAGCCTGCCGGACATTCGCGAAAAGGTCGCGCGGGCAGCATGGGTCAAGGTTAAGGCGCAGGATGCGCGTGGTAAGTGGTTTGAAGTCGAAGGGGAAGAACTCCTCGCGCGAGCCTTGTTGCACGAGATTGACCATCTTGACGGCGTTCTCTTCATCGACCGCATTAGCCGCCTTAAGCGCGAACTGGTCAACCGCAAGATCCGCAAGATGCAAAAGAACGGTGAATGGTAAGTGCTGCGTGACGTTTTGCACCGCTTTGCGGTATGTTTGCTCCGCTGTTGTTGACGGCCAGGCGTTGATGAAGCCTGGAGAGGGAATCGAATGAGGCTGGTGTTTTGTGGCACTCCGGAGTTCGCAGTGGGAACCCTGGAAGCGGTAATTGCCGCTGGACACGAGGTTCTTCTAGTTGTGACGCAGCCTGACCGCGCCGCTGGGCGGGGCATGCAGATTCAACCTGGAGCGGTCAAAGCCGCGGCCCTCCGGCACGGCCTGCCCGTCGTGCAACCAGAAAAGATCAAGCTCAACCCCGAGTTTCGCGAGCGCCTGGAGGCGCTCCAGCCGGATGCGATCCTGGTCGTGGCTTACGGGCGGATTATTCCAGCGTGGATGCTGCATCTTCCACGCTATGGCTGCATTAATCTGCATGGTTCGCTGCTTCCCAAGTATCGAGGAGCCGCGCCCATCCAGTGGGCGGTCGCGAACGGCGAGATACTCAGTGGCGTAACCACGATGAAGCTCGACGCCGGGCTGGATACCGGCCCAGTACTGCTGGCTCAGGTTGAGCCCATCGCTCCGGAAGAGACCGCGGAAGATGTCTATGAGTGTCTGGCGGCGGTCGGCTGCAAGTTGATGGTGAAGACCCTGGCTGGGCTGGAGGATAGTTCGGTCATACCGGTCGAACAGGATCACGCCCTCGCGACGCTCGCACCGATCCTGAAGCGCGAAGATGCCCGAATGGATTTTTCGCGGACGGCGACGGAACTGGTCAATCGCTGGAGAGGTTTCCAGCCCTGGCCCGGTACGTTCACGTGGTTTCGCGGAAAGAAATTGATCATCCACAAGATGCGGATTGCAGAAGGACAGGGAGAGCCGGGAAGGCTGGAAGTCGACGGCCAAAGGTTGCTGGCTGGTTGCAAGGACTCGCGGGTGGAATTTCTAGAGGTACAGATGGAAGGAAAGAAGAGGATGAGCGCAGTGGATCTATTGAACGGGTTTCAAGTCAAGACGGGCGAGCGGGTGGGGAATTGAAGAATCAAGGACAACTAGCGGGGCCTCGCGCAGGGAAATCCAGGCTTTCGGTGACCAGCGTGCCAGGTCTGGATGCGGCGGCGGCGGTTGTGGCGGCGGGTGGCCGCGTGCCGAAGAAGTTCGTAAAAGCCCGCCCAGCCAGCGCGGGCCCGACGCTCGGGGCAGCGGTGGCCAAGGCGAAGATCACACCCGCACGGCGCGTTGCGTTCGAGATCCTAACGGCCGTGGAAGCAGCCAAGGGCCACAGTGACGACTTGCTGCGAGGCCCCGGCATGGAAGAACTGTCCGAAGCCGACCGCAATCTGGCAACCGCGCTTGTCATGGGTGTGCTCCGTTGGCAGATCGCTCTTGATGCCCGCATACGCACCCTGCTCGAGCGGCCTGACCAAAAACTGGCCGACCCAGTCGCCCTCACGCTGCGGATTGGTGCGTTCCAACTCCTGCACATGGATCGCATCCCGGCCCATGCTGCCCTCAGTGAGAGCGTCGAGATGTGTCGGGCAGCAGGTAATCCGCACGCGAGCGGCATGGTGAACGCCATCCTGCGTAAGCTGGCCACCGCGCAAAAGCCAGGGGAGCGCGTCTACGAATCGACCGCTGCCTTCGCCGAGCGCCTCGGCCATCCGCGTTGGCTGGTAGAGCGCTGGGTTGAAACTTATGGACGGGAGGCCGCAATTGCAGTCTGCGCTGCCGACCAGCAAGAGCCCGAAGGCGGGCGACTCTTCGCCCACGACGAATCGTTGCCACACATAGATGATGGCTCGCGATTGGTAGCCGAACTTGCTGCGGCTGCGATACCAGTGGTTGAGGGAAGACCTGCCAAGGTCTGGGACTGTTGCGCCGCGCCTGGCGGAAAGACCCTGATGCTGGCACTGCGCCTATCTGGAGCAGAGGTGCGCGCTACCGACATCAGCGTCAAGCGCTTACGCCACATGCAGGCACGACTACGACGTTTTCCTTATGCTGCCAACGTCAAGACGGCGGTCGTCGACGCGATAATTCCCCTGACCAAACCTGGCGAATACGACCTGATCCTCTGCGATGTACCTTGCAGCGGAACGGGGACATTAGGCCGCAACCCTGAGATTCGACTTAGATTGAAGCCGGAGGAACTGACTCGTCAGGGCGAGCGTCAGCGTCAGATTCTTGAAGTCGCTTTAGAGGGTCTCGCTCCCGGCGGACGGCTGGTCTACTCAACCTGCTCGCTGGAGCCAGAAGAATGTGAGCGTGTTGTGGACGCGGTCGCTTCGGGTTGGCAGCGAGTTTCCGTGGCCGAATTGCTCCCGAAGATTCCTGGCATCACAGGCGATACAGTAACCATGGTCCGGGATGGTGCCTTACGGACGTTACCAGGCGTGCATCCGTGCGACGGCTTCTATGCGGTGGTTCTCGAGCGCGCTCGCTCATAACCTCGCTGGAAACAAAAAAGAGAAAGCCCCCATTCTCTCGGGGGCTTTCTCTGTCGGGCGAGAGCTATTTTCCGTCGCAGGTCTTGCCGCGTTGGCCGTGTGCGCCCTTGGCCTTGGCGTCGGCTTCGGACATGTAAGTTCCGGCCTTTGTCTTGCCATAGAACGCATCTCCGTTGCAGTGATACACGTTGCTCTCGGTATTGACCCAGACTAATCCCGGGCCGCCACCAGGAGCCAGAGGCTTCTGAGCGGCTGCTTCCTGCGGGCCCATGCGCTTGCCGGTCTTGGTGGGTGTGGCTGCCGTGGCAAGCGCAGCTGGCATGGCGGCCGGTGCTGCTGCAGGTGTCGCTGCAGGACGGGACGGTGCGCTCGGCGCTGGCGTGGGTGCCGGCATCGCTCTTACTGCGGGTACTGGAGTTGGAGCGACTTTTGCAGCTAAAGATGCCGTTGTAGCCTTTGCTGCTGGAGCGGCCGCACCGTTCGCTGCCGGAGCGGCATCAGCTGCGTACCAGGTTTGCACGCCTTTATGGCCGCGACACGCGCCTTCCTTCTTGGCCTGCATCGAATAGGTTCCGTCTTTGCAGATGCCCATGGCTCCAGCGGGCGCTCCGGCTGGTGCCTGTGCTGCCGCGGTGGCAACCAGTCCCAAGCCCAACAACATCATGCCGAATTGCATTTTCATCCTGACACCTCAAGTGATTTGACAGCGAATATGCGACCAAAGCATCCTAAATTGAGAGCGGAAGTCCTGTCATTACAGTAATTCTCCTTTTAGAAGCTCGCAAAGTACCATCATATTAATATGTCTGCGTCCCCAATCCATTGGCTGGCCAATCGCTCGGAGTGGGTCGGTTTCCATCTAGCGCTGCTGGTGCTGCTCGGTCTTGAATTGTTGTATTCGCGTTGGGGACTTTCGGCGCTTGCCCCGAAGGCTCGGGCGAAGCGTCAGCACCGCAATGCAGTAGCCGCAACGGTGATGTGGGTTGCCGCCGCCCTGGCATTCGCAGTCTACGTCTTCCGCACCATGGGGGGCCCCCCGGCCACCCAATTTCTGGCTGGCTACGCGATTGAAGAGTCGCTGTCCATCGACAACCTCTTCGTCTTCCTGCTGCTCTTTCGCGTCTTTCGCATTTCCCCGACTTTCCAACCGCGAGTGTTGTTCTGGGGGGTCCTCGGCGCGATTCTAATGCGCGGCGCCTTTATTGCCGCAGGCCTTGGGCTACTGGCGCGGTTCCAATGGATCAGTTATCTCTTTGCCATTATTCTTCTCGGAGCCTCTATTCGGCTCGTAATACCGGATGGGGGCGAAACTTCCGAGAAGCCGCCGCGCTGGATCGCCTGGATCTCACGGATACATCCCGTCAGCTTACGTTCGGACGTTTTCTTCGCGGTAGAAAATGGCCAGCGCATGGCCACGATGCTGATGCTCGCGCTGATAGCGATTGAGACTGCTGACATCATCTTTGCATTGGATTCCATCCCGGCGGTGCTGTCGATCACGCGGAATCCGTTCCTGGCGTACACGTCCAACATTCTGGCAGTGATGGGGCTGCGGTCGCTCTTCTTCCTTCTCGCTCTTATGTTGAAGCAGCTGCGGTTCCTGCACTACGGGCTTGCGGCCGTGCTTGCCTTCGCCGCAATCAAGATGCTGACAGCGAGCTTTTACGACGTCGGCCCCTTGCTTTCGCTGGGGGTTATCGTTGGAATTTTAGCGGTCACAATCGTAGTTTCCATCGCTTATAAGAAGCCCGTCACGGCCACTTAGGCGTTTCACCGATTGCGCTTACGTGATCATTTTGGCAACGAGAATTACGTGCAAACTGGGTAGACATGGTTGGTTCCCCGCCCCTGAAAGTCATGCGCCAGATCCATTGCGATACCGGCGTGTTGCCGGCGCCGACGGCCATCTTATTTGCGTTCACGCGTTGCCTGCAGACGTTTTCCGGCGTTATCGTGCCACTAGTCCTCTTGCCCGGGTAGGCGGAGTGACTGCGGTAGGATGAAGAGATCGTGCCTTCCTCCGTCATACGTCTTTCTACCGCATCCGCTGCATACGATATCTTGGTGGGCCAGGGTCTCCTCTCAACGCTGCATAAGCGTCTGCAGAAGCTTGCTGCTGGTCGGCCTTATCGGCCGTTTCTTATCACCTCTCCAAACATCTGGAAGATCTGGTCTACCCAGGTCAGGGCCTCCTTTCCCGAGGCTGCCAGCCCAACCGTCCTCTTTTTGCCCCCCGGAGAGAAGCACAAACGCCTCGCCGCGGTGGGGAGTCTGGCGGAGCAACTCGCGGAAGCCGGCGCAGACCGCGACTCTTTGCTGATTGCGTTTGGCGGCGGGGTTATCGGCGATATCACAGGATTTCTCGCGGCAATTTATATGCGCGGCATTCCCTACGTCCAGGTTCCAACCACGCTTCTGGCTCAGGTGGATTCTTCGGTTGGCGGCAAGACGGGGGTAAATCTGGCTGCCGGTAAGAACCTCTTAGGCAGCTTTTATCATCCGCGTGGAGTCTTCGCCGACGTCGATCTTCTCTCAACCTTGCCCGCCAGAGAGCTTCGCGCAGGACTGCAGGAGTCGATCAAAGCTGGCATTATTCACGATGCAAAGTTGTTTGCTTACATCGAAAAAAACAAGGCGCTTATTCTTGCCGGGAAGCCCCAATATCTGAGCCGCGTGATCGGAGCCTCGATCAAAGTGAAGGCCGACGTCGTGGCTAAGGACGAGAAAGAGTCCGGTGTTCGGATGACGCTCAACTTCGGCCATACGTTAGGACATGCCATCGAGGCAGCGACGGGCTACAAACGTTTGCTCCATGGGGAAGCAGTCGCCTGGGGATCGATCGCCGCACTGCACCTTGGGCTTGCGAGAAAGTCGATCAGCGGCGAAGAGTTCGCACGTATGGCCAATCTGATCCTCGCCTACGGGCCTCTGCCACGTTTCAGTGCAACAGCCGAGCAACTGGTGGCGTTCGCGGCTTCCGACAAAAAGACCAGGAGCGGACGGCGGGCGTTTGTGCTGCCGACAGGGATTGGCTCGGTAGAGATCGTCTACGACGTCACAGATGAAGAACTGGCCGCAGCAGCGGACGCGATGCTGGCAGAAATGAAGTCGATTGGAGTGCGGGCATGAGTGAGATATCCACAGGAGCACGCCCTGTCGGGAAGCCTGACATCTCACCGGATGCAGCCGCGCAGACCGTTCAGGAGATGTTCGACACCATCGCTCCGCGCTACGACCTGCTGAACCATGTACTCTCAGCCGGAGTGGATCATCTATGGTGGTGGCGGGCTGCACGAGCGCTACGCCCCAAGCTTGTCCGCCCTGAATCGGTAGTTGTCGACCTTTGCTGTGGGACGGGTGATATGACAAAAGCGCTCTATCGTCACAGGCCATCCACACCTTCCACAGCCCCAATTATTGCTGTGGATTTCTCCCATAAAATGCTGTCCGCCGGAGATTTTAAGTTCAAGCAAATGAGAGTGTTACCAGTTGAAAGTGATGCGCTACATCTACCCCTGCACTCAGGCACGGCGGACTTGATATCCTCTGCTTTCGGATTTCGCAATCTGTCCGATTACGGAGCGGGTCTGGCGGAGCTCTTCCGCGTACTCCGCCCCGGCGGACAGATCGGTATCCTGGAATGCAATCAGCCGTCAGGCTTGGTAGGGATGGCTTACAACCTTTACTTCCAAAAGATCTTGCCTAAAGTAGGAGGGATGATTTCGGACTCAGCGGCGTATACCTATCTACCGGCATCTGTAGCGCGTTTTCCACGTCCGCCTGCCATGTTGCAACTTATCCACAAGGCTGGCTTTCGAGACGCGACCTGGACAAGCTACACCCTGGGCGTGGTTGGTCTCTACATGGCGACCAAACCTTGATCTTCCTTTGCATAGAACCCGTCCCATTCACGCTATGACAAGCTCTCCCAAGATTCCCGAGCTGAACGCCAAAGCGCAGGGGACTGTCGTGCCGCCAAACCCCGAGCTGCGTCACGCAGCCAAGCATTCGGCTGCGCTGCTGTCGGTCATCGCGGCGGCGGTGATTACTGCCCTCAAATTGCTCACTGGCGTCTTGACCGGCTCGCTCGGAATGCTTTCGGAGGGGGCGCATTCGGGCATTGATCTAGTTGCTGCGGCAATCACACTGTTTTCGGTCCAGGTGGCGGACAGACCGGCGGATGAAGAGCATAACTACGGCCACGGAAAAGTGGAGTCGCTGTCAGCGTTTGTCCAAACCGGACTCATGCTGACCTCATCCATTTGGATCGTCTATGAAGCCTTTCACCGGATCCTCTTCCATAATCGGCTGGCTCTTCCTCTTACGATCTGGCCGTTCCTGGTCCTGCTGCTTTCAATCGTGGTCGATTACACCCGGGCGCGTAACCTGAAGCGCATCGCCAGCCAGTATCGCTCCGAGGCTCTGGGTGCGGACGCCGTTCATTTCAGCACGGACATCTGGTCGTCCGTGGCGGTGTTGCTCGGGCTCACGGCCACGGTGATTGGAGAGCGTTTCCACATCCCCGCAATGGAGATTGCCGATCCAATCGCGGCCCTCGTTGTCTCCGGAATCATCCTCCGAGTTACCTGGACGCTGGCTCGCCGGACGGCCGAGACATTACTCGATGCCACCCCCGCCCAGGATGGGCAGACCGCCGCGCAGACCCGCCGCAAGCTCATCCAGGACCTCGCTGGGATCGATGGCGTTCTCTCCGTGGACCGGCTTAGAACTCGTCGGTCCGGCTCCGGTTATTTTGCGGATGTAAGTTTGGCGATGCCGAGAAATCTAACATTCCAACGCTCCGAGCAAATTACTACTTCGGCCACTCAGGTGATCCAGCGTCTGCTCCCGGAGGCAGACGTCGTCGTTCACTCCGTCCCGACCGCCTCACTGGCTGAGAGTGTGCACGACCGGGTTCGAGCCGTCGCAGCCCGTGCCAATCTCGCAATCCACGATGTGGCTCTGCAGGATTACAACGGAAAGCTGCGACTGGAGTTGCACTTGGAGCTGAATGAAACCCTTCCGCTGCGCGCCGCCCACGATATCGTCGTCGGGCTGGAGGCGAATATCCGGAGCGAGGTCCCTCAGATTGCTTCAATCCTGACCCACATCGAATCCGAACCCGCGACCATCGAGAGGCCCGCGACACTCGAAGAAGACCGCATTCTGGAGCAAACCTTGCGCAGGGTGGCATCCCATTTTCCGCAGGTCCGAGACATTCATGATATCCACGTCACCAATCATAACGATCGAATCCAGGTGAACTGCCATTGCAGTCTGCCGGACGAGATGCCGATGGCAGAGGTGCATGCCATCATTACGGCGCTTGAGAACGCATTCAAGCTGGAGGCGCCGCCAGAGGTCTCCCGGTTGCTCATTCATCCGGAGCCGGAGACGGACAATCGGCGCTAACCGGAAATTGCCGGATGTCGCTGTATTCTTGTAGGCCTATGAAACGCTTTTTCAGAACTGTTCTCGCAGGGCTGGCAATGTTCGCCGTTGCATTGCTGGCTGCTTCCATTACCCTGCGCCTTGCGATCCATGGGCGAGAGGTGGTTGTCCCGAAGCTGGAAGGGAAGTCCGACGCCGATGCAGCCGCCATCGCAAAGAGTCTTGGGTTGAATCTTTCGGTGGAAAATCGCTTTTATTCGGCAGCTGTTCCGGCCAGCAATGTGTTGTCGCAATCCCCACCTGCCGGTTCCCGTGTAAGACGCGGCTGGCAGGTTCGTGTGACGGAGTCGCTGGGGGGCCAGAAGGTCGCCGTACCGGACGTAATAGGTCAGACGGAGCGCCCTGCATCGCTGGCCTTGCGACGTCAACAACTTGAGCTCGGAGCGGTCGTGCATCTGCTGACGCCGGGCCCATCAGGAGTAGTCCTGGCACAGTCGCCCCCGCCGAACACCGTCGGCCTGAACGGACCGAGGGTTTCTCTGCTCGTTTCCGAGGACGATAAGAATGCGTCATCTGCGGCGTTTGTCATGCCTGCCATCACGGGGATGACCTTGGCAGCTGCTTCGTCGCGGCTGGCTACGGCTGGCCTGCACATCGCGAGCGCGCAACAACCTCAGGCCGAAGCGTCTGCCCCGAGTGCGGAGGGGGGACCCGAATCGGCTCTGGTTCAGTCCGTGGTCGCCTTTCCGGTCGAGCCGTTCCCGGTAGATACCAACGCCATCATCATCAGCCAGAGTCCCGTGTCCGGGCATAAGGTTACGCGCGCCGATGTGATTCGGGTTACGCTGGCGAGTTCCGGTTCTTAGCTCTGCTTAGCGTTGATCGATGAGGTCGATCAGTTCCATCATGATGTCGAGAGAAACCTGTAGCGACTGACTGCTGATCTTGTCGATCGTGTCGTGCACGGTGTGGTGCCATCCGTCCGGGAACTCGTTCGTCTTGGGGCCGTAGTCGATGTCGATCAGGTCGAGTGACGGAACACCGCGTTTCACAAACGGAAGGTGGGCATCGCCGATCTCCATTTGAGCATGCTGCAGAACGTTCTGGGTGTGATGGGTGTTCTTTGCAGCCGTCCTCAGCAGGTCCACAAGCCACGGCGTCGACTGGTCATCGGGGTTGATATTCAGGTCCTTATCCCCAATCATGTCGGCGAGGAGGAAAGCCTTGATCTTGCCCAGAGTCCCGTCCTGCGACCATTTCGCAGCCAGGTGGCGTGTCCCGTAGAGCGAGTCCTGCGCGTTCCATTCCTTGACCGCCTCTTCGCCGTCGTCGAATACTAGCCAAATGCTGTATCCCTGCGGCGGGTGCGAGCGCAGATACTGGCCGATCTGGATCAGCATCGCGGAGGTGCACGCACCATCGTTGGCGCCGAAAAAGTTGATGTCTCTCAGCGGATAGTTCGTTTCATAGTGGCTGTCTAGAACGATAATGCCGTCTTTCTTGCCCGGGAAACGAACGATAATGTTGTGCATCGTCTGCATGCCCACAGGTGTCGAGGCGGTGAAGGTATCGATCTCCAATCGATGGTCTTTTTCTTCGGGGGCGAAGTGCGACGCGATAAATTTCTCTGCTGCCGCGTGTCCGGGAGAGCCGTTGAAACGCTTCGGCGCGACTGTGAGGAGCTCTTTGGTCAAAGCAAAAGCGGCCGTCCCTGAGACATGCGGCGTGGGTGGAAGCGGGCCTTTGGCAACCTGGGGGACAGACTCCGGCGCAGGTGTTGGCGCGACGCTCACTGGCGCGACGATGGCCGGCGCTGGGGCAGACGTTGTGGTGCGAGGGGCGGAGGGCGCCGGAACGGGAGTGGACTTGCAGGCGAGACCCGCCGAGAGAACGAGGAAGAGCAGCGAAGCTTTTCGGAGGCGTATCAAAACGGGTGTTCTCATGAGGCTTTCAGTTCCTTCTTTCTGCGCCGGCCGGGATGAACCAGGAAGGCGATGCCGACTCCCAGGATGTAAAGCGCAAGCATGGGCGAGGCAAAAAGACACATGCTCACGGGATCCGGCAGGGGGCAGATAATCGCCGAGATAAGGAAGATGATCAAAATGGCATAGCGATACTGCTTCAGAAAGAACTTGCCATCGGCGATGCCGAACAGCGCCAGAAAGAACATCAGGATCGGTAGTTCAAAACAGATTCCCAACCCGAGAATTACTGCCAGAAAGAACTGGGTGTAGTCCTCAATGGTCAGGATCGGGTGGAAGCGCTTGCCGAAGTCAAGCACCAGCACCTTGATGGCACCGGGCAGCACCCAGTGATAGCCAAACCATGCTCCGGCCATAAACAGACCGACTGTAGCGGTCATAAAGGGGAAGACGTATTTCTTCTCGTGCGCGTACATACCCGGCGAGATGAAGAGCCACACCTGGTACAGGATGAACGGAGCCGCAAGAATCGCGCCGCCCAGCAAAGCCGTCTTAAGGTACAAATTCAACCCATCCGTTGGATGGGTGAAGTTCAGCGGAATGTGAAGGTCGTCCAGCGGCTTTTGGATGATGCCGTACAGCTTCTCGTGAAAGTAATACGCGACACCGAAACCTACGATCAAAAACGAAACAGCGCGGATCAGACGCTTGCGCAACTCTTCCAGGTGCTGCATCAGGGTCATGCCCGGGAGTTCAACTCGTTCGGTCACTTCAGAGCGAAAGTTGTCGATGACATCAGCCATTGGTGTGCGCCTCCGGTTCGGCGGCGACGGCTTCGGGGTCCGGCACGTGCGGGATAGAGTCAAACACAGCGCCCAGAGAACTGGCCGACGCTGACCGTGAGATAGGTAAACCCGTAGCCGGTGGCATCATGTTCAGTTCGCCAGAGGACGCGATAGCGATCGGCGCTGGTCGTGCGTCGATGTGACGATCCGGAAGGTCAGTTGGATCGTCTGAGGCAGCCTCCAACTGGGCGTCAATATGCGGATGCTCGGGCTCTGGAACATTTTCGTGTAGCAAAGGTGCAACCGGGGCCGCTGCTTCAATGGCCGCTATCTTTTTCTGCTGTTCGGCTTGTTCGGCCACGCGGAACTCATCTTCCATTTGAATGCGGAACTCCGAGGAAGCCCGGCGAAACTCACCCATCAACTTGCCGACATAGCGTGCAAGTTCTGGCAGCTTCTTCGGTCCGAAGAGAAGCAGGGCGATGAAGAAGATGACGGCGCTGTCTTGAAAACTAGGCATGTCTAATACTGTCTGAACGCTATGATACGGCTTACAGGATGACGGTACAAATGCCATATTGGATTGGGTCCCAATGCGGCCGCCCCTAAAGGTACACGCTGTGTCGGAAGGGACTAGATTAGTTAGGGTTGAGGTGGAGTTTGGCAAAGACGTTCATTCTGGAAGAAGCACAGACTCTGGTGCCTGTACTCGGCGCACTGCTGTTGAAGGCGCGCGACGCCGCATTGCGGGCAAATATCCTGGAAAATGAGATGGCGGAGCTAAGCCAAAGGATCTTCCTCTCCGGTGGCATGCACGTCGACGTGGCAGCCGCAGCCAAGCGCCGCGCAGAGCGTGAGAAAGCTCTCACTGAAGCGCGTTCGACGATCGAAGAGATCGAAGAAATCGGCGCCCGCGTAGCCGAGTCCGAGGATGGCACGCTCGAATTTCCGAGCCTGGCCGAAGGCCGCATTGTGCTCCTCTGCTGGAGCCTGGGTGAAGACCTGATCGAACGTTGGCGCGAGGACGAGCCCGGCTCGGCCACGCAGAAACTGGAGCCGGGATCCTTCGGGCGCGACCGTGAACGTTTGAATTAGCGCGTCAGCCGGGCCCTGTTGGAGCAGTGTCCGCAAATTGCAGATGAGGTTATTCAGCGTGTTGTAAGGTCTCTCCATTGGGGCCAACCTGAACTTCGCCCTTTTTCGTGCCTCTCATGATGGCGGCTTCGTACGCGACGAGCATTTCATGTTTGGTCAGGGATTCGATCTTCGTAATCTTCGCCACGCCCGCCTTGACCTTCAGCGCTTGCTGGACTGGTGCAGGAAGCGAATCGAACGAGACTTCTTCCTCAATCTCATTCAGCGATCCATCGACCGCGAATTGCAGGTCGCGGGTATGTCCGTTGAGCACGGTTTCCGCTTCATAGACTTTCCTGCCGCCCTCGATTTCGACGGCAAAGCCCTTGATTGTTGCCCCCTGCAAGTTAGCCTGCAGAGACCTCTCGACGGCCGCCGGCAGGGCTGCCCGCTGAATTTTACGCTCCTGCGCGTTCAGTGCCGTGGTTGTAAAAAGCGAGCAGGCTACAAGTGCCAGTAAATACTTCATGGGTTTCTCCAAAGCAAACGAGCGTAGTCTGCTGGTCAAGAGCTTGGCATGCAGGGCTTAAGCCAACCTGAATCGGCAAAAGATTCTCTAGAAAGCTCCGGTGTTCTGCTATCAAGAGGTAGAACGAAGAAGGTTCCTGTGCATCACGAAGTCTCAGTCATTCACACAAGTCCAATTAGGATGGGGGACGATACTATTTCGCTCGAGAGCGCGTCGAATAATCGGCGGCGATCATAATCAAGCAGGGCACAGCAGTGGTGAGGAAATGATGAGCAAGCAAGCACGATCGGGTCGGCTGCTTTGGGCAGTATTTGGCGCTGCAACACTGGCCACCGGCTGCGGTGGCGGATTTTTCATCGACCCCAGCAAGATCCCCCCCGACACTTCTTCCGGCGACTACGTTTACGTCGTCAATCAAACCACCAACACGCTCAGTGAGTTTGTCGTAGGCGCCGCGACCCTGACGGCCGTCAGTGGCTCGCCCATTGCGCTGACCACCGGCCTCGCAGCAGCCTCCGTCGCAATTACGCGCCCAAATACCTACGTTTACGTTGGAGGCAATGGCGCGATCACTTGTTACTCCATCGGAACCGGTGGAGCGCTCTCCGCGGTCACCGCAGGCGGCGCAGGTGCCACCGCCAACTTCGTCTCGCTTGAAACGTCCTTGGATGGAAAGTGGCTCCTCGCACTCGATTCCACGACTTTTACCGTATACGTTTACACGATCAATACCTCTACCGGAGCCTTGACCCTGAATGCGACGACGAGCTTTGCCCCTCCCGGCGCCGGAACCGCCGCCCAGCGAAGCTTGCGCATTTCGCCAAGCGGGGCCTTCCTTGCCGTGGCTCTAGGGCCTGGCGGCGACATCCTGTTTCCGTTCAACACCACCACCGGCGTCCTCACAGCGCAGACGGCAGCCATCAAACTGGCTGTCGGGTACAGCGATAACGGAGTCCAGTTCGATTCCACCAGCGCCAACCTGTTCGTCGCCAGGGGCGGACCGACGGCGGGTACCAGCGGCATTTCGACTTACACCGTAAGCTCCTCAGGCACGCTCACCCAGGCACAGGTCCTTGCAACCAGTGGTGATGCCCCCTTTGGCCTCCTGCTTGAAAGCGCCGGCACCTATCTGTACTCAGCAAACCGCGCAGTTGTGGCTGCCGGCGGCTCGACGATATCGGCCTATTCCATCTCTGGCAGCACGCTAACGGCGCTTCCAAGTGCGCCGTACCCCAGCGGCTCATCGGTTATCGCACTGGCGGAAGATAACAGCAAGAAGTACGTTATCGCCGCGGCGTCCGCGGGCTCCCCGGACGTTACTCTCTATGGCTTCGACGCCTTGACAGCGGGCAAATTGAACGCGTTGGTTACGGTTGCCAGCGGATCCGAGCCGGCAGGTTCGGTCGCACTCGCCACAACCCATTAGCGCTCGCAGCCATCGCGGATGGTAGTCTGCGATGGGATACGACACTTGCGATTAAGACGAAATTATCATCTTCCAGTTCACCTTTGCAGTTACGGAATCTCCGCCAGCAAAGCATTCTTGATCCTGCTCTCTTCTCTGACGCTCGCGACGGGCTGCTCCCGCTTCCAGACCAAGCCCGCGGACCAGTATGTTTACGTCACGGCCAAGTCCGCCAACCTGCGCGACCGTGTGGCCGCGGTGAGCAACCGCACCGGAGCCGTAGTGAACGGCGATCGCCTGAAAATCCTCGACCACGGCCGTCACTTCCTCAAAGTCCAGACACAGAAGGGCGAGATCGGCTGGATTGAAGAAAAGGCCGTCGCCACCGGTCAGGCCGCGGGCGAGTTCGACACATTGAAAGAGCAGCACAAAGCCGACCCGGAGGTCGCCTCGGCTGTCGTGCGTGATGCGGTCTACATGCACCTGAAGCCGGGCCGCGATTCCGAACGGTTCTATCTGCTGGCCGAAGGCGAAAAGCTCAAGCTGCTCAAGCGCGCCACGCTCATCAAGACCGTGAATCCGGCGCTTGTCGCAAGAGCGCAAAAGTCAATCCCGCAGGCTGCCGGGTCAGACGCAAAGCGCAAGGACGCGCCCTCCCTGGCACAGTCCGTCCCAGCCGAGGCGTCCACCCCGCCCTCCATGGAAGATTGGTGGCTCGTCCGCGACTCGCAAGGCCACACCGGATGGCTCTTCGCTCGCATGATGGATGTCGACGCGCCTGAATCCCTGACTCGCTACGCTGAAGGGCAGCGGATCGTGGGAGCGTACGTGCTGACCACCGTCCACGACGAAGAGGCGCCTGGCCCCGTCAAGGACGTTCCCATCTACGTGACCGTTTTGAGCCCTTACAAAGCTGGCCTGCCATATGACTTCGACCAGATTCGCGTCTTTACCTGGAGCACGTCGAGGCACCGCTATGAAACCGGTTTCCGCGAGAAAAATATCGAAGGCTACCTGCCAGTCGCGATCGGGAAGATGAAAGACCCCTACGGCAAGACGGCAGCCGCCCTGGCCGAGTTGCCCAGCTTTACTTACAAACTCCTACCAGCCGACGCACCTGCGGTCACGCCCGATCCTGGCACCGGAGCCATGGTCCCAAGCCGTACCATCACGCGCACCTATCGCATGGAAGGCAACTTCATGCACCGCATCTTGCAGCCCGGTGTACCGCTCGAACTGGCGGCACACCCCGTGTTTGAAGAGAAAAAAGAAAGAAAAAGAAAGAAGCACTAAGTCGAGAATGCCAACATTTATTCGCCTGTGCGACTCAGCGCCTTTGAGAGCACGCGTTGAAGGGACTGTGTTTTGACAGGCACCAGCTTTGAAGACTTCTCCCGCGATCAGGAACCCGCGTAGAAACAGCGGATAGCCTCCACGACGATATCCTGTTCATCATGCCGAAGCTCCGGATACATCGGCAACGCAAGCACCTCAGCCGCCGCCCGCTCGCTCTCCGGAAAGTCTCCGGTCCGGTAGCCCAGGTACGCTAAAGCCGCCTGCTGGTGCAGCGAGAGCGGATAGTAGACCTCCGAGCCGATCCCGCGCTCTACAAGGTAAGCCCGAAGTTCATCCCGCCGCGGAGCCCGAACGACATACTGGTGAAACACATGCTGCGCCCGGAGGTGCGTAAATGGAAGTATCACGCCATCTGCTATCGATCCCGGCTTCTCCGCTGACGGTATAATCGCGATTCCAGCCGCGAGGAAAAGCTGCTGATAACGTGCCGCAAGCTCCCGGCGCTGCTGGTTCCATCCCGCAATATACTTCAGCTTTACCTCAAGCACTGCCGCCTGCAAAGTATCCAGCCGCGAGTTCCAGCCCATCTCGTCATGGAAATACCTTCGTCGCATCCCGTGGGCTCGCAGCGAGCGGGCGTGTTCATCCATCGCGGATGATCGAGTCGTCATAAGGCCGGCATCGCCAAAAGCGGAGAGATTCTTGGTCGGATAAAAGCTGAAAGCCGCCGCATCCCCCAGCGAACCCACGGGAATCGAGTTCCACGTAGCTCCAAATGCCTGGGCGGCGTCTTCAATAAGCAGCAACTCGGAATTTGCACGCTGGATCGCCGTGAAGGCATCCCAATCGGCACACTGTCCGAACAGATGAACAGGCAAAATGGCCTTCACTTTGCCCGGAATTCTCTCCAGTTTTTCAATGACAGAGTCTGGCGACAGATTGAATGTCAACGGGTCGATATCAGCAAAGACCGGCCGCGCTCCCGCTCGGACAATCGAGCTCGCAGACGCAAAGAAACTGAACGGCGAGGTCACTACGGCATGGTCATTAGCTCCCGCAATCTCGCCGATATTCCCTGCCGCCAGAGCCAGCCAGAGCGCATCTGTACCGCTGGCGCAGCCAATTGCATGGGGCGCGCCACAGGCAAGAGCCGCTTCCCGCTCGAAGCTTTCCACCTGCGGCCCCAGAATAAATCGCTGAGAACCGCAAACGGCCTCAATGGCGGCCATCACTTCGTCGCGGAGACCGGCAAATTGTCGTGAGAAATCGAGCATCGGCACCGCTGGGCCAAGGTCGGACAGGTGACGGTTCGGGGATGGAGAGGACACTGTTTCAGACACCTTGCTATCCTACCGTGCTTAAATCCAGTCCTTTACTTCGTACAGGAATTCGCTTTCACTGGGGCAACTTGATTCCTACTTAAGATGCTCGTATTGTGGGAGGGCTTCTCTGTCCCTTCAAGGTTCGAAGACAACTGCAATCTGGCAGAGATCACACGCAGACGGCGTGATGCGCAATACCTAAATTGAGGAGATCGGCACTATGGATTCCAAGCCGGCACAGAACATTCAGGACACCTTCCTGAACACCGTCCGTAAGGATAAAAGCCCAATCACCATCTACCTGGTGAGCGGGGTAAAGCTTACTGGCAAAATTCGCTCCTTCGACAAGTACTCCGTGCTGCTCGAAAACAACAGCCAGGAGCAACTGATCTTCAAGCACGCCATTTCAACGGTGGTAAGCGGACGAGCAGGCCATATGGAAGGCCGCACCGACACCCGCCCGCATGTGGGAAGCACATCTACCTCGTCTGCCCATGCTCAGAGCGCTGCGGATGCAGGTGCGGGTGAATAAGCGCGTCCTTTGCCCTTGGGTGCGCCCATGACTAAAACTAAAACGAAACACCGCAGTGATAATCAGGCAGCGGCCCGGGCAGCAGCGCTTCCACGCGCTGAACGGGCCGTACTCGTAGCTGTGGACTTCACTGCCAAACGCGTAAGGCTAAGCCCAGCGGCAAGACTAGCTAAAAGCTCTTCTGCGGTTCTTGCCGGAGACATTTCTGCTGGAGATGTCTTCGACGACCTGGAACCCGAGAAATCCCCTGAGCCGAGGACCGACTACGCCGACCTGGACTTCGAAGCCTCTCTGGCCGAATTTGGGGAGCTGGCACGCAGCGCCGGCGCCGAGGTCGTAGCCACGATCCTGCAAAAGCGCCCACGACCCGATGCCGCCACCCTCGTCGGCACTGGAAAGATCGACGAAATTGAGGGCGTCGTCGCCTCAACCGAGGCTGACCTGGTGCTCTTCGATCACGATCTGACTCCATCGCAAATGCGTAATCTTGAGGCGCGTCTACCCTGCCGCGTCATCGACCGCACTCAACTGATCCTCGATATCTTCGCCCGCCATGCGCGCACCCGGGAGGGCCAGCTTCAGGTTGAACTCGCCCAGCTTGAATATCAACTGCCGCGTCTCGCCGGAAAAGGCAAGGCCATGAGCCAGCTGGGAGGCGGTATCGGTACCCGGGGACCTGGCGAAACCAAGCTGGAAACCGATCGCCGCCGCATCAATCTGCGGATTGATACCGTCAAGCAGCGGTTGGAAGCTGTCAGGCGTATCCGCCGCCAGCAACGTCAGCGCCGCGAGGCGGTCCCTGTTCCTGTCGTCGCCCTCGTCGGCTATACGAACGCAGGGAAGAGCACTCTGTTCAACGCGATGACGGCGGCCGGCGTGCTCGAGAGCGCCCGCATGTTCGCCACGCTGGATCCTAAGCTTAGCCAGCTACAGCTACCCTCACGCAGGAAAATCCTGCTGTCAGACACCGTCGGCTTCATCCGGAATCTGCCCCACGCCCTCGTTACCAGCTTCCGGGCGACGCTGGAAGAGGTCGAGCGCGCAGAAATCCTCCTGCATGTCCGCGATGCATCAAGCCCGATGATGGAAGAGCAGAAAGCACAGGTGGAAAAGGTCCTGGCGGAACTCGACACTGCCGGAAAGCCAATTATCGAAGTCCTCAACAAAGTGGATCTTCTTTCAGAGGACCGTGAGCAGCTTCACATCGGCCCGGGTCAGGTTGCCGTGTCCGGACTTACCGGGATCGGGCTCGAGGACCTTCTTCTTGCGATCGACGCAGCAATGATCAAAGATCCCCTCGTCGACGCGCGCTTTCGCATTCCTCAGTCCGAAGGCAACGTTCTGTCCGCTTTGGAAGCCGGAGCCGTTGTATCCGACAAGCGCTTTGACGGAAATCTCTGCTTTTTCCGCGCAGTCGGCCCTGCATCTTTAATCGGCCGATACCGGAAATTTCGAGATCGGGAAGTCGCTTAGGCGATCATCCGTTTACCGAACGTCATGATCGATTATCGGATTTATGGTTTGACACCCTCTCTTATTCTTTGATAATACTGGAGGGTATCCAAAGGGTATCGAGTCAATTTTCAGCAGTCGGTTGTGTTTTTGCCGGCAGATGAGTGAAGAGGTTCAAGGCAGTCCCTCCGGACTGTCCTCCATGCATGGACGAAATACTTAATCAACTTGGTGGATTGTTGCTCGGCTCTGTGCCGACGATCATCCTTTTTCTCGTGCTCGTTGCGGCTTATGCCTTGCTAGTACGACGGCCGCTCGATGCCGTCCTCGCTGAGCGGCGCGTGCGCACAACCGGCGCCGTGGAGCAAGCGCGTAGTGCGATTAGTGCGGCCGAAGCGGAGACCGCAGTTTTTGAAGACAAACTCCGTGCGGCCAGGAGCGAAATCTTTCAATCTCGCGAGACGAAGCTGAAACTTTGGGCAGGCGAGCGTGACCGGGCTCTTGAGCAGGCTCGCGAGTCCACACATTTGAAGGTGAAAGCGGCTCGTGAAAGCATCGAGCAAAGTGCTGTCGAGGCCCGCCAGCAGATTGAATCTATGAGCGATGAGTTGAGCGCCCAGATTCTCAAGGCCGTTATGCCCGCAACGGCAGTTATCGCCGAGGTCGTCCAGTGACCACACTTCCTAAGTTCAAGAGAATCTTCCTCAGCGCATTGTTCGGCGCACTTCTGATTCTGTGTTCCCCCATCCTGCATGCGCAGAAAGCAGATGGTGGTGTCGAGTCCACCCCCGCAGCCCAGTCTGCCGCAGCTAATAAAGGTGTCGCCGACGAGAACGATGCCTATCGCCACTCTCCGATGGTTCAAAAGCTTGGCAGCCTGATGGGCATGAGCACCGAGAAAGCTGCAACCGCCTTTGAGATATTGAATTTCGCCATACTCGCGGTAGTGATCGGCGGCTTCCTGCTCAAGGCGCTTCCCAAGGTCTTCCGTGATCGCACCACACTTCTCCAAAAGCATTTCGTAGATGCCCGCTCTGCTACAGAAGAGGCCAGCTCCCGCCTCAATAGCGTTGAAGATCGGCTTTCGAAGCTTGATGGCCAGATTGCCGAGATGCGAGCCCAGGCCGATAAAGATTCAGTTTTAGATGAGATCCGGACCAAGGCTTCTGTAGAGGAAGAGACCAAAAGAATTCTGGCCTCTGCCGACCAGGAGATTGCAGCGGCCACCCTGCAGGCACAAAAGCAATTGCAGCAGTACGCCGCTGAGCTTGCGATTGAGCAGGCCGCGAAAAAATTGGTCATCTCCGCAGAGACTGACCGGCTGCTGGTGCAGAGTTTTGTACGTCGCCTAGGTGGCGATGATGTCAAGGGAGGCCAAAACTAATGGCAGGTTCAAGCCTCTACGCCCACCGCTACGCCAATGCGTTTGCAAATGTCGCAGCCTCCACCGGTCTTGATGTTGCCGCCGCCCAGCAAGGAATGAAGGATTTCGCCGATACGCTCAGCGGAAGCCACGACCTGCGCGAGATCCTCACTGACCCTTCCGTTCCTGCCGATCAGAAGCTTAATGTCATTGATGCCCTCGCAGAGCGCTTTGGAATGGTTCGCGAAGTTCGTAACTTTATCGCCGTCATCATGGATCACGGACGGCTCGGTGAGTTGAACGAAATTATCGCCGAGTATGATCGGGTTGCCGATGCAAAGGGAGGCCTCTGCGAGGCGGAGGTCACGAGCGCTCACGACTTGGATCCGCAGGACCGGCAGGCACTTGAGGCAAGGGTAGCCGAGTTGGCTGGAAGCCATGTCCGCGTGGCATACAAGTTGGACCCGTCTTTGTTGGGCGGTGCCATCGTGCGTATCGGTTCAACGGTTTATGACGGTTCGGTGAGAACGCAACTGGAGCAGCTGAAGCATACTTTGGTCACTGCGTAGACGGTAGATTTGTTGGGCAATGCAAAGAATTTTGAGTTTGGACAGGATCAGGAAAAGATATGGCACAGATTAGAGCTGACGAGATTACCGCACTGCTTAGCCAGAAGATTGCCAACTACGAACAGCGCGTCCAGGTGGACGAGGTTGGCACCATCATGTCGCTCGGCGACGGAATCGCACGCGTCCACGGCCTCGATAAGGTCATGGCCGGTGAGCTCATCGAGTTCCCCCACGGCGTTGCCGGACTTGCGATGAACCTCGATGAAGACCAGGTCGGCGCCGTGCTGCTGGGCGACTTTGCTGAACTTCGCGAAGGCGATCAGGTCAAGCGCACAGGCAAGATTATGTCCGTTCCGGTCGGCAAGGAACTCATCGGTCGCGTCGTCAACGCACTCGGCCAGCCCATCGACGACAAGGGCCCCATCAACGCCACACAAACGCTGCCAGTAGAGCGGCTCGCTCCCGGTGTCGTAGACCGTCAAGGCGTACGCGAACCTATGGCCACAGGCATCAAGGCCATCGACACCATGATTCCGATTGGTCGCGGCCAGCGCGAACTGCTGATTGGCGATCGTCAGACCGGCAAGACCGCCATCGCGCTCGACACCATCATCAACTCGGCCAAGAACAACCTCATCTGCATCTACTGCGCCATCGGCCAAAAGCGCTCGTCGGTCGCCCAGGTTGTCCAGACGCTTGAAGAGTACGGCGCGATGGCCTACACCATTGTCGTCGCCGCCACGGCCTCTGAACCCGCGCCGATGCAGTACCTCGCACCCTTCGCTGCAACCGCCATGGGCGAGTACTTCCGCGACAACGGCATGCACGCGCTGATCATCTACGACGATCTTTCCAAGCATGCTGCGAGCTATCGCGAGATTTCGCTGCTTCTGCGCCGTCCGCCAGGACGCGAAGCGTACCCTGGAGACGTCTTCTACCTCCACTCGCGTCTGCTCGAGCGTTCATCCAAGGTGTCCGACAAACTTGGCGGCGGCTCTCTTACCGCGCTGCCTATTATTGAGACGCAGGCTGGCGATGTTTCGGCATACATTCCCACTAATGTTATTTCGATCACCGATGGTCAGATCTTCGTTGAAACAGACCTCTTCAACTCTGGAATCCGTCCGGCCGTCAACGTCGGTCTGTCGGTATCGCGCGTAGGATTCGCCGCGGCCATCAAAGCAACCAAGCAGGTGGGTGCGACCTTGAAGCTCGACCTCGCACAGTACCGGGAGCTTGCAGCTTTCTCGCAATTCGGCTCAGACCTGGATAAGGTCACGCAGAATCAGCTCAACCGTGGCGCGCGATTGGTTGAACTGCTCAAGCAGCCTCAATTCAAGCCGCTCTCGGCGGAGAAACAGGTAGCGATCCTGTACGCCGGCGTAAACGGCCTGCTGGATGACGTTCAGGTGAAGGATCTGCGCGCGTTTGAAGATGGCTTCTACCCTTATCTGGAAAGCGCACAGCCCACGATCCTGACTGACATCGCTACCAAAAAAGCACTCGATGACGACATCAAGAACCGTCTGAATGCGGCCATCAAGGACTTCAAGGGTATCTTTCTGGCTGGCTTGAACGACAAGTCAAAAGCCGCACCGGCAATGGCGGGCAGCAAGTAAACCATGGCAAACGTCCTCGACCTACGACGCCGCATCCGCAGTGTAAAAAATACGCGGCAGATCACAAAAGCCATGAAAATGGTCTCGGCTGCCAAGCTGCGCCGCGCCCAGGAACGTGCCATGCAGGCCCGACCCTACGCACAGATGCTCGTGAACGTTCTTGAATCTCTGGTGCGCCGCACGGACCTGTACAACAGCCAGACTGGCGAGATCGTTCATCCTTTGCTGGTTGAACGTGAAGAGAAGAATGTTCTGGTCATCGTGATCGCCGGTGACAAGGGGTTCGCAGGCGGTTTCAATTCGAACGTCGGTAAGGCAGCGCAGAAATTTATCGACATTCGCACGGCCAAGGGACAAAACATCGATCTGGAGCCGGTCGGAAAGAAAGCGATCGGATTCTATAAACGCCGTTTCGCTGCCGCGATCTACGAGAAGACCGAAGAAAAGTACGACAACGAGCTTTCGGTCCACTTCGAGCAGGTTCGGCATCGGGCTGCCCAAATTGAAGTCGCAGCTGAGCACATGGATTTGCTGCTCAAGTCGACAATTGACGACGTGAGCGCAATGGCTCGCTGGATCATCGAGCGCTACGAGCGGGCCGAGATCGACTCGGTCTACATCGTCTTCAACGAATTCAAATCTGTGCTTTCGCAGCGCATCGTGGTCGAAAAGCTCTTGCCGATCAAGAAACTCGGAGCCCACGTCATCGAGAGCTCGCAGGAAATGACGGAAGGGCAGCGTGAAGCTGTCATTCTCGCAGCGGCTTCGGAAGGTATCGATGTGTACGAGCCTGACGTGACTGACATAGAGTTGGAGTCTAAGAAGTTCGGGACCGCAGACGTCGACTACATTTACGACCAGTCTCCGGAAGAGCTCTTCAGCCATCTCATGCCGCGTTATGTCACCACGCAGATCTTCCATGCGCTGCTTGAGTCGACGGCTGCAGAACATGCGGCACGTATGACCGCAACAGACGCCGCTACGAAGAATGCCGGTGACCTGATCGACAGTTTGAGCCTGACCATGAACCGGGTGCGCCAGGCCGCAATTACCAAGGAAATTATCGAGATTGTGAGCGGAGCGTCAGCGTTATAAAGCTGACGAAACGAGAGGACTATGGCAGAAAATATTGGCAAAGTAATTTCGATCAGCGGCCCGGCCGTTGATGTGCAGTTCGCTGAGGCGCAGATGCCACCGATCTACCAGGCGCTGCGTATTGTCAGCGAAGGCTTTGATGTGCCCACCCCGCTCGACGTGGTCGTCGAAGTGCAGCAGCACCTTGGCGAAGGCCGCGTGCGCTGCATTGCGATGGTTGCGACCGAGGGTATGGTTCGCGGCATGAAGGCGATCGATACCGGCAACGGCATCATGGTGCCGGTTGGGCGTGAGACGTTGGGGCGCGTGTTGAACGTGCTAGGTCAGCCCGTAGACGAGCTTGGTCCGGTGAATGCAAAGGTGCACATGCCGATTCACCGGCAGGCTCCTGCGTTTGACGAGCAGTCGACGTCTGAGGAGATGTTCGAAACTGGTATCAAGGTCATCGATCTGATCCAGCCATTCCTCAAGGGCGGAAAGATCGGACTGTTTGGCGGCGCCGGCGTCGGCAAGACTGTAGTCATTCAGGAACTGATCAACAACGTGGCCCAGCAGCATGGCGGCTTCTCGGTATTTGCCGGCGTTGGAGAGCGTACTCGCGAGGGAAATGACCTCTGGCATGAGTTCCAGGAGTCGGGCGTTATTGATATCAACGACTTCACCAAGTCCAAAGCCGCACTGATTTATGGGCAGATGACCGAGCCTCCAGGAGCCCGTCTCCGCGTGGCGCTGACTGGTCTGACCGTCGCTGAGTACTTCCGCGACGAAGAAGGCGCAGACACCCTTCTGTTCATCGACAACATCTTCCGGTTTACGCAGGCCGGTTCTGAGGTCTCTACACTGCTCGGTCGTATGCCTTCCGCAGTCGGATACCAACCGAACCTTGCGACTGAAATGGGCGAACTGCAAGAGCGCATTACCTCCACAAAGAAGGGTTCGATTACTTCCGTGCAGGCTGTGTACGTACCCGCCGACGACTTGACCGACCCGGCTCCGGCAACGACCTTTGCTCACCTGGATGCGACGACCGTGCTTTCTCGTCCGCTGTCCGAGCTTGGTATTTACCCGGCAGTTGATCCGCTCGCATCCACATCGCGCATCCTGTCTCCGCGCGTGGTTGGGCAGGAGCACTATGACGTGGCGCAGGGTGTCAAGCGCATTCTGCAACGTTATAAGGATTTGCAGGACATCATCGCGATTCTGGGTATCGATGAATTATCGGAAGACGACAAGATCACCGTGGCCCGCGCTCGCAAGGTACAGCGATTCCTTTCGCAACCGTTCCACGTGGCCGAGATCTTTACCGGTATTCCCGGTGCTTATGTGAAGGTTGCGGATACAGTGCGTTCCTTCAAGGAGATTATTGAAGGCAAACATGATCACATTCCTGAGCAGGCCTTCTACCTGAAGGGCGGCATCGAGGACGTGCAGGCAGCCGCAGAAAAGATGAAGCAGAGCGCGTAATGGCCGAGACGACACAAACCGGGAAATTGGCAGTCCGACTCGTGACGCCGGATCGCGTGCTACTGGACGCGACGGCTGATGCAGTCGAACTGCCCTCGGCTTCGGGGTATCTCGAAGCACTTTATGGGGCGGCGCCGCTGCTGGCGGAACTGGGCGCGGGCGAG
Source organism: Rhodanobacteraceae bacterium (assembly GCA_043783275.1). GTDB lineage: Bacteria > Acidobacteriota > Terriglobia > Terriglobales > Acidobacteriaceae > Edaphobacter. The sequence goes on along the minus strand of JAYVZP010000026.1, from coordinate 101,688 downwards.
GTTCGTCTGCATGGTGGCACATCAGGGGACCAAAAGTTCTTTGTGGCTTGGGGGTTTGTCGAAGTCCTTCCGGAGCGGGTGACTATTCTGGCTGAGACCGCGATGCATCCCAACGAGATCGACAAGGTACGGGCTCTGGAAGATCTGAGGCTGGGCGAGAAAATGTGGGCTGAGGCTGGTGACGACGGCGCCAAGTACGACGAGGCGAATGAAATCACTCGTAAGGCTGAAGAGGAACTGGTTTCGGCTGAGGGCAAAGGCAGCGTTTAGCGTTTTTCGTGGGGGAGGGTGGGTACCCCCCTCGCTGCCTAAAGTTTGATTTGTGAATAATTTGCGGGAGTGGGTCGTCGCAAAATACTCGCAATAGACGACTCCCGGGAATGTCCGAAAAGCAAGCGATTAGGGAGCGGGCCGGAGAGGTCCGCCCTTACTGCGCCCCGTGATCCCAGTCCACGCAATCTACGTGGATCCCTATGCGACCTCGGTTGTTGGCTAGGACATTGTGAGGGGCAGTCGGTGTTTTGGGGTTATTGACACGCGATTTTGTTGCTTTTTTGAAACGAACATTCTCTGCCAAGGATGCGTTTCTGATTTCCTTGCCGTTTTAGTGACACCACCATTCGTTTTGCTGCGGAAAGACCAAGCGGTGTTCCCGCCGTTATATTATTTGCGCCTAGACCCTATTTGGTTCGGATCGTCCTGCCATTTGTGGAATCTTAACGCAGCGGCTAAAGGCGAAAACAGGATGTGACTTGTGACACTGCTGAAGGAATCCCCTGACTCAGGACGATGCTTGGTAGGTCGCTGCAGTCTGGAGGGTCGCTGCGGAATTACATCCGATGCTCAGGAATTATAAAAATTGAGGGAGAGGGGGCCTGGAAGGTGGCGGGGCTCGATAGGAGCCGAGTAATCCCGAAGCGGTTGCGCTCTGGGTTACTCGGGGTTGGGATTGGATATTGAAAGAGCGGAGGTTTATGTCGCGGGGTTAGGAACTGGTTTTGCGGCGATGGACTTCTCTATAGGGACGCAGGGTTGGACATTGACGATTTGGCCGGGAAGGGGCTTGAGCCCGGCTATCCGCATCTGGCCGGCTGGGCACGCGGAGAGGAGTAGGGCGGGCTTAAGGCTGTCCGGCATTGGCGGTGGAATGACCGCACCGGCGACGAGTTTGGACGCTGTAGCCCCGGGCCACTCGTAGGGGACGTGGAGAGTGGCGCCGTAGCCGATGACGGGGAATTTTGCAGGAAGTTTGAAGTCACGATCCACAAGGACGTACGCCGGCTCAGGCTTTTTTCCAAGAAGGCGGGTGTCCGAGTAGAGCTGCAGGGTGTGATCGGAGACGATAACGGTGAGGGTCTTGTCGTTGAAAGCGTCTTTCTGCTCTTTGGAGCCGGGGAAGGAGGCGTTCGAGACGATCGTAGTGCCGATCCAGGGGACGTAGAGATAGATGTACTTGAGGTCCTTGATCTCGTAGTTGAGGGCGGCTTTGCCAGTAAGGCCGTCTACGGTGAAGGTTCCGTGGGTAATGTTCACAAGAATTGTTTTAGGGATCTTTTCTTTGAGGAGCGGGATCTTTTTTCCACTCTCGTCGTACCCGCGGTCTTTGGCGGTCTGGAAGATTGGTTTTCCAGACTCGTCGACGACTGGATGGCCTTTTTTGTCGCGTATCTGCCGAATGGGTTGGTCGAACATTGGCTTGCCATCGGGATCCAGGCGCTGACGGCCTTCCGCATCGAGGACTGGGGCTGGGGTAAGCTCAACGACTGTGGTGGGCCCGGTGTAGTCGGCTTTGCCCTTCTTGCTCTTGGCGGGGAGTTGCGGCGCGGAGTCGATGGGCGCGACCGCTGCTGCGACTGGTGCGGGATTAACCTGTGGGGTGTTCTGCTCCTGTGACCGGGCCGGGGATGAGAAGGCAACTGAGAACGCCAAGGCGCACGTCAGGGCCTGGGTGGGTCTGTGGAACATAAAACCTCCTTGGGTTTGTGGAGAGTGGGAGACAGCTAAAAATCTTACAATCGGCGCAATGAGTGAAGCATAGCGTGTCGGAGCAGATGCAAAATGACTCTTTGGTGTGAGTAAGCCGAGTTAGACACACAAGAAGTTCGCAGAACAAAAAAACCGCCTCGGAAAAAGATCCCGCGGCGGTGTTTTGATTTTGGCTATGCGGGATTGGTCAGATTTTGCCGGCCTTCGCCTTCTTTGCTGCTGGTTCTGCGGCTGGGGTGGAGGCGATCGGTTCTGCTGCGGGACGGAGCGCATGCACGACGACGCGGAGCATCTCTTCCTCCGGGGCAGGCTTGCCGGTCCAGATCTCGAACTGGCGCGCACCCTGTTGGACAAACATCTCTACGCCGGTAACGACGGGGATATTAGCTGCACGTGCGAGACGTATGAGAGGCGTGTCTGCCGGGTTGTAGACCAGATCGAAGACGAACTTGGGACTGAATTTTTCGAAGTCTTCCGCGGTTAGAATCTGTGCAGCTTTTTGGCCAGCCATACCGATGGGAGTGGCGTTGATGATGATGTCGAACTGCGTCTTTGGGATGGCTTCGCGCTTGATGGCCTTGGCGCCGGACTGCCTGGCTAGTTTGGTTGCGGTCTCCGGGGTGCGGTTGTAGATGAAGACTTCGGCGCCCTTGTCGCGGAGGCCAAAGACGGCGGCCCGGGCGGAGCCACCGGCACCAAGCACGAGGACCCTGGCGTCCTTGAGGGACATTCTGCGCTCGAGTGGAGTGACGATGCCGGCAACGTCCGTGTTGAAGCCGTATAGCTTGCCCTGATGCTCTCCAGAAGCAACGCGGAGTACCGTGTTGCATGCTCCGATCTTTTTGGAGAGCGGGTCCATGTGCTCCAGGTAGGGGAGGATGTCCTGCTTGTACGGCATGGTGATGGAGACGCCGTGGATGGGGATCTCGCGGATGAGGGTGACGAGGTCATCGATCCTGGAGGTCTGGAGAGCAAGGTAGACCGCATTGACGGTCTCTCGCTTGAAGGCCGCGTTCATCATGACGGGGGAGAGGGACTTGCCGACAGGATTGCCTGCGACTCCATAGACCTTGGTGGCGGCATCGACTTCCTCGATGCGGAAGGTTTCAACCAGAGTGCGCGCGGCGATCTGACCGGGGCCGGTCTCTTCGCCGGCGGAGGCGGCGGCGAAAGTAAAAGTTGAGCCGGCTCGGAGGCCGAGGACACGGGAGATGACACCTGCATCGCCCATGCAGATGCCGACGATGTTGGCGTGGTCACTCATGCGTTCAAGGAATCGTATGAGGGTGACGTTGTCGGTGAGGGTCCGGGCTGTGGGTACTATTTTTATGAAGTCAGGGGCGAAAGGTGCGATGCGTTCGTAGATGGTATCGAGGTCTTTGGTTTCCTTGAAGTTGTGATGCGAGATGATGAGGCCGACGCCGGTATCGCGCAGAGGCTGAAGGCCGGTTTTTTTGAGAGCTTCAGCCGTTTCCAGTTCGAGATCGACGATTTGAAATCCAGCGGCTGCGGCTTTAAGCAGGATGTCGAGTTCGGAGGCTGGAGTGCCTTCAAAACGCCCGCCATTGGCCGCGAGGCGGCAGGTGGCGATGGCTGTTGCGGCGGTGTTGTCGGCCAGAAACTGCTTGATCTTCGCCAAGGCGAGTGTCGGCTTCTCAAGGTAGTCAAGCCGGAACTCGAGGAAGGGCGTCGCCTTGACGGCAGCGGAGGCCTTGTCGATCATTTCAGCAGCTGTGGCGCCGATGATGGCGACACAAACCTTTCCAATACGCGTTCGTAAGTGCTGTGTGGTCAGGCTGGGCAATGGATTCGATCTCAAGGGGTTGCAGTCGCGTATCTTACAGCCCACCCGATGGGGATGCAAGCGCGTTTGAAAGGGATGCGCGGAGTTACGCTATTTGGGTTGTTGAAGTTTCAGACGCCATGTGAGTGTCGCACAAATGATTCATGGATTGCGGGCTATTCCTCCACCGTTCAATAGACGTTGCGTGGAACGAAAGGTGCTGTGGGTAAACTGCTGCAGGGGGTGTGCGGAAATGGTCGAGAATGAGATTCAGGTGGTCTGTGTGGCGGACTGGAAGCGGTGGGGCTGGCTGCGGCATGGCTTCAGCACACGTGCTGGTGGGGTTTCCAGCGCATATGGGGAACTGGAATTGAATCTGGGTTTTACGCGTGAAGACGACGGCGATGCCGTGGGGGAAAATCGACGACGATTTCTGAATGCGGTGGGAACCTTGGGTGAGATCGCAACACTGAGACAGGTGCATGGGGTGCAGATTGCTATGGCAGAGTGCGGTGGGGCGGCGGGTGAGGGCGACGGAATGTTAACGGATAAGGGTGGGGTAATGTTGGGCGTGCTGGTGGCGGATTGCGTTCCGATTCTGGTGGCGGATACTCGATTGCGAGTGGTGGGGGCTTTCCACGCGGGGTGGCGGGGAACGGCGGCGGGAATTTCATCCGCAGGGATTAGCAGGATGCAGAGGGAGTTTGGCTGCAGGGTGGAAGACCTGGTGGCGGCGGTTGGGCCTTCGATTGGGCCTTGTTGCTATGGGGTAGGGGAGGAGCTGCTAGGAAAGTTTTCGGAGGACTTGTTCGCAGTGGGGCGACGGCTGAATCTGTGGGAGGCGAATCGGCGGCAGTTGGCTCAGGCGGGGGTCAGGAGCGTGGCGGTGATTGGAGAGTGCACGCAGTGTTCGCGGGTCGAAGGCACCAGGAAATATTTTTCTTATCGAGGCGACGGGAAAATGACGGGGCGGAGCATGGGGCTGATTGGGATTGTTGGGTGAAATGGTGGAGGAGTCAGCAACCTCGTAGTCCTCCGTGCGCTGCGGAATGAAAATAAAGGTATGGTCCCCAACATGGGGGTGTGGGTTGCCGTCAGGCTGTCTTTGAAAGCTCTTCGACAAGGGTTTCGCGATGGTTTTGCGCCAGGGCGTCGATGTGCCCGAGTCCCGACCAATAGAGAGCGAAGGCGCCGATTGCAAGGGCAAGGAGTATGGGGATGGGGAGCCAGGGAAGCTCGTAGGCGCGGGAGAGCAGAATGAGCCCGGCACCGACAGCCGCGACAACCAGCATCAGGGCCAGGGAGAGGAGGGCGCTCAGTTGCGAGGCCTGCTTGCGGGAGATCTTGGAGGGATCGATCCTTTTGGGTGTGGTGATCGAGCGTATGTTGCCAACGGTGACATTGACCAAGGCAGCGAAGAACACCCAGCAAAGGGTCATTACCGCAATCAGGAGCGGAGGAGGGCCGGAGGTGTACGCCAGAAGGATGTAGAGGAGGACAAGTTGGGTGGCGGTGATCGCGAAACCGAAGAGATTCTTGGCCAGGAAGATGGTCCGCATGGGGACGGGGGAGAGGAAATAGAATTGGACTCCCGAGGCGTCGAGGCCCAGAACGTTGTAGGCGAGGGTGGAGACGCCGAGGATGGAGTAGGCGGCGGCAGCAGGGAAGACGAGGCCCGTCGCGGCAAATCTGCCCATGCGGCCGGCCAAGATGAACACCATTGCAAGGGGTGCGATAAGTCCGTAGAACTGGGCCGGATTGCGGCGGATGTAGATCCACTCTTTGAGAAGAAGAGCGGAGAGGGCGGGTGAGATGACGCTCTTTGCAGGAGGGGCGAGTCGGGTTGAAATCAGGTCGGCTTCAGGGCGGATCGGGGCGGGAGTCTTTGTGGGCTGAGGCGCTTTGGCATGGGTGACTTCAGAGAGGTTTTCGCCGCGGTATTCGCGCTGCATGCGCCATGCGAAGACGACCAGGAAGAAGGCTGAGTAGCCGAGGATTCCGATGATCGAAAAAATTGTGGGGAAAGCTTCCTTATGCGCGGCGTGAGTGATGGCCTGGCCAGCGAGACCGGGGGGGAGAAACTGGAGGACGGGCTCGGCGTGGTGGTACACGTTGAGCATAGCGTTCAGCTTTGCCGCTTGCTGGGCATGGCTGGTGTGTTTGCCGAGGCCGTTGATGGTGACGTTGACATACTGGAAGCCAAGCGAAATGGCGATGATGAAGAAGGTAAAGAACTCGCGGGCACGGCGGGTGGAGAGCCAGCGATCCACCCATGCGAAGACCATGCGGGTGAAGAGCATGTTGGCAATCGCGAGGGCGAGGGCTGCTGCATAGGCGACGGGTGCAAGGTCGGGGCGGGCAACGGTGATGCCGGTGGCGGCCGCGAGCAGGGAAACTGTGCCGATGATGGTTGAGGCGCTGAGAAGGCCGAGGAAGAGGCGGATAAGGAGATAGCGAGAAAAATTGAGAGGGAAGCGGATCAGGGATTCTGGATCGAAAGACAGGCCGGGGGGGGCGATGTTGACGCTGACAACGACCTGGAGGAGGAAGATGCCCGAGAAGATTGCCGTGAGGTAGCCTAAGTCTCCGTGGCGGACAGAGCCGTAGGCAGAGGCAAAGGCGCTGGAGATGACGGACAGAAGGATGATGGCTGCGAAGGGGAAGGTGATGAAGCGCGCGACAAGCTCACCCTTGCCACCCTTGCGGCGGAAGCCATTTTTGAAGAGAAGCCAGCGCAGGTAGGCTACTGCCCTGAACTGTTTGACTGCTGGGATGGGGGGAGAATCTAGCCGAGCCATGAAAGCTCCTGCTCGGGCGGGGCGGTGCCGGTGGTGCCCAGGACGTTGAGGAAGATCTCTTCTAACGTGGCCTTCTTGGCGGGGTCAACACCGTGGGTGGGGACCCCGGCCCGAAGTTCTTCGAGCGAGCCCTGAGCGACTAGGCTGCCGCTCTGAATGATGGCGATGTGGGTGCAAAGACGCTCGACAATTTCGAGGACGTGGGAGGTGAGGAAGATGGTGGCTCCGCGACCGATCATGCCGTGGAGCATGTTCTTGAGGAGGTTGGCGGCGATGGCGTCGACACCCTCAAAGGGCTCATCCAGAAAGAGGATACGTGGCCCGTGGATGACGGCGGCGGAGAGGGCCAGCTTCTTTTGCATGCCGTGAGAGAAGTCGGTGATGAGCTTCTTGCTTTCTCCGGCGAGGCTCATGAAATCGAGGAGTTCAGCTGACCGCTGTTTGGTGGTAGCCGCGTCGAGGCCGTACATCTGGCCGACGAAGTTGAGGTATTCGGGGGCGGTCAGGCGACCGAAGAGCGCGAGGCCTTCCGGGACCACGCCGATCTGACGCTTGAGATCGACGGTGTTGTTGGTAAGGTCTTCGCCAAGGAGATTGATTGAGCCGGAGGTTGGGGCCAGGAGCCCCGTCAGCATCTTGATGATGGTGGACTTACCTGCGCCGTTTGGTCCCAGGAAACCGAAGAACTGGCCTTGTACGACGGTGAGGTTGACATCGTCGACTGCGGTGAAATCACCAAAGCGGCGGGTGAGGGAGTGGGTCTGGACGGCAGGGGTCATGAATGGAGTGATAATACCTTGGATCGGTCCGGGGGTTGATGATTAGTTTTGCGGTCGGGCCATAAGCGGCAAGGGAGGAGATAGGTGATGCCGGCTAAACCCTGACAGTTGGTGCTGTTCGAGGTCAAACCGTGGTCAATGCCGGCGTCAAGAACCAATGCGGGACGGGTGGCATAGCCGTCAGCGATTAGAAGGCCCATGGCATTAAAGTGCGACGGATCACGAGACCTGGTTGGGAGGAATCGAGCTGCTCGCCGACGACGAAGTTGATGTCGTAGTGAATGCCGCGGATTGTTCCACTGCCGAGCAGGGTGATGAGCCACTACCGTGAAGATCGGAAGAGGTGCCGGAGCCAACGCGGCGCTTGAATGCGGTGGCCATAGTAGGGATTGTGGAACGACCCTCCTCTTCGTCGGAGAAAAAGACCTGAGCACCAAGAACGAGGCCTCCCCCCGGTCAGTCGAAGAAACTATGGGCTTGAAGGTGGTGTGAGTAAAGGGCTAGTTGGCGACCTGGACCATGAAGTAACGAATGTGGACGAGCTTGTTGATTTGCAGGGTCCCGGATTCGCGGTTTAGCCTCAGCGCGTCGCTTGTCAGGAGGAAGCGCTGCTCGAACTGAAGCTAACCGGGTAGAAGGATGTGAGCCGGATTCTGCGCCTAAAGGGTCAGCGACCTTTTCTGTGGGGCGATTGCCCCCCAGGCGATGAGGCGAAAGCTCTTCTACATGGCAGGTGGATGGTGAGGGTCGATCTTGCTGGTTGAAACGGCAACTGAGCGCTTGCCGTCGGGGTTGATAAGATCGCGGAGTTCTTTGGAGGGCTTGAAGAATGGGACTTTTTTTGCTGGAACGTCAACCTTGGCCCCGGTCTTGGGATTGCGACCGATGCGGGCGTTCCGCTGGCGGATGCGGAAACTGCCGAATCCGCGAATTTCAATCTTGTCACCCGACTTCAGCGCGCCGATGACTGCGTCAAAGAGCAGGTCAACGATGATCTCGCCGTCGCGCCGGGTGAGGTCGCCAAGGGAGGTCACTTTGTCGACGAGGTCTGCTTTGGTCAAGTGCTGTCTCCTGTGGTGCATTCTATTACTCTATGGATGCTTAATCGGACATGAAGGCGCAACAAAGGCCCGGTTTGTCTCCGAGCCCCCTGTGGAAAGTTGCAATACGCTTTAGGTTTACTTCCAAAGGAAGTAAAAACCGGGAGAACGGTCCAGCATTTTCGTTGGATTCGGGATTAAATCGTCGGCTCCCCCACTAATCAGGGCTGCAAGGCCCTTCTTTGTTGAGATGGGACGGACGATTGAGGGCTCGCCCTTGATGCCGACCTCACGCGCCGTGTCCATAAGCGCAATGCGGTAGCCGCCCAGTTTGTCAATGAGACCGAGTGGGAGGGATTGCTGGCCGGTCCAGACCTGGCCGGTGGCGAGTGGATGTATTTTGTCGTCGGTCGTGTGGCGGCCTGTGGCGACATCGTGGATGAACTGGGTGTACATGTTGTCGACGAGAGACTGGAAGTAGGTGGCCTCTTCAGGTGTCATGTCGTGGGTTGGGTCGCCGGCATCTTTGAGTGCCCCGGCGTGAATGACGACCGGCTTGAGTTTGGCCCAGCGCATCAGATCGCCATAATTGGTCCATTCCATGATGACGCCTACGGAACCAACGACTGAGGCTTCGTTGGCGTAGATTTTATCGCAGGCGCTGGCGATGTAGTAGGCACCGGAGGCGGCTACGCTTTCGACGGAGGCAATAATCTTCTTGTGTTTCTCTTGGCGAATGCGCAGGACCTCGTGATAGATCTCCTGCGAGGCGGCCGCGCCTCCTCCGGGCGAATTGATGTGGAGGATGATGGCCTTGACGGAGGAGTCATCGCCGTATTTGCGCAGTTCCTTATCGACCTTTTCGGCGTCGACGATGACACCATCCACATCGATGACGGCGATGCGGTCAGTGGCGAACGTGGTGGACTCATCTCCGGCGTGGATGACTGAGCGCACCATGCTGAAGAGCAGGATTGCCAGCAGTGCGATCGTTCCCAGAATAATGACTGGCCAAAACCAGGCGGGGCGGGGCGCGCGCGGAACGTATGGTGGATAAAAGGGTGCCTGACCAAAGGCCGCCGGTTGCGCATAAGGACTGCCGGCATACGGGTTCGATGCGTAAGGCGGGGTGCCGCGGGGTGGCGGAGGTGGGATGGGTTGATTGACATCGTCCGACATTTGGCGAGTGTAGCAGGATGCTCGAGGACATTGAACAATTGCAACTTATGCTAAGTTCAGGCGTCTCATGATTGCAGTATGATGAACGACAACATGGGACGATTCCTGTTCCTGGCACGCAGTTAGAGTAAGGTCCGAGTTAGGAATCAATCATGTCTCATCCGATGCTAAGTATCGTTATTCCGGCCTACAACGAGAGCGCGCGCATTGAAGCGACGCTGGACCGCGTAATGACGTGCATCGAAAACGAGGGATGGGATGCCGAAGTCCTGGTGGTGGATGACGGATCGAAGGATGACACGGCGGCAATCGTGGAAGGCTGGATGGCTCGCTTTCCTCGTTTGCACTTGATCAAGAACCCAGGAAATCGCGGCAAGGGCTACTCGGTGCGGAATGGGTTGCTTCAGGCTGCTGGCGATGTGGTGATGTTTACGGATGCGGACCTTTCGGCTCCGATGGAGGAAGCGGGCCGTCTGCTGGCCGCTATTCACGCGGGTGCGGATGTTGCTATCGGGTCGCGCTGGATGGACCGGACACGCCAGACCATTCAACAGCCTCTATATCGGCAGTTTTTCGGCCGGTGTTTTAACGCGATTACGCGTGGGGTGATGGGGCTTCCATTCAAAGATACGCAATGCGGGTTCAAGGCATTCAAACGGCCGGCGGCGCACATGATCTTTCGTCTTCAGCGGATCGAGCGCTGGGGTTTTGATCCGGAGATTCTGTTCATTGCCCGGAAGCTCAAATATTCGATTCGGGAAGTTCCGGTTACCTGGGGACACGATGAGCGCAGCCGCATGAGCTATCTGAAAGACGGCATGAAGATGCTGGAAGAGATGGCCGTGATTCGTTACAACTCGCTGGCTGGCCGGTACGATGAGGCAATCGCTGCGATGAAGGATACGAGCGGCATGGTAACGAAACCGGTGGAGCATGTTGCAAAAGTGGGGACGCCAGTCCAGTAGCGAGTTCCACCCACGATGCCTTTCGTTTGTGCAAGCTGTAATGTTCAGCAAGTCTTTGTTCCGATACAGGTCGCAGGGTGTGCGCTCGTCCTCATAGATCCTGCCGCCGCCAGGTAATTCCGGAAAGCCATTTCAATTGGTCTCAGATTGTGGTCGACCTTAGTGCGGGTCTGGACGTCAGCGACCGGCGCATGACGGAGTCCGATCAAGATGAAGTCTACGGATTTGCACAAGACCTAAGAATTTTGAGGCTGAGCAACTCAGGGGAGGGCTTGCCACCCAACGGCGTTGCCACAACTGCGCTTTTTGTGGAGTCCGTCGCACAAGTTACAGGAGCAAGGGTCGTATCTGAAACTGATGACGGATGTCGCAGAGGCGTTCGTGAGAAACTCACGGTGAGGGTCTAACGGTGCTTCGGTCTTTTTTTATTTCAATGTCAAAGAATAAAAGTTTTCGGCGTTTTTCAGAACGGTCTGCTGTGGGGAAGAACCTTTCAAGCCGATTCGTTGCGGGAATGACAGTTGAGGCAGCACTCAGGGCCGCCGAGATAATGAACAGTGAGGGGATTGCGGTTTCGCTGGACTCCCTTGGGGAAAGCGTGACCGAAGCCACTCAGGCGCATGCCAGCGCGGCGGTTTATCACCAGATCCTGGATGCGATAAAGACCCGCGGGCTCAATGCGAACGTCAGTGTGAAATTGACGCAAATCGGGATGGACCTGGATCCGCAACTGGCGGAGACAATTGTCGCCGGCATGCTCGTGCATGCGGAAGAGGCAGACACCTTTGTTCGGATCGATATGGAAGGAGCCGAGCTTACCGAGGCGTCTATCCAGATGACAGAACGGTTGAATGGCCGGTGGCCGGGACGCGTGGGAACGGTGCTTCAGGCGTACCTCTACCGGACCGCGGATGATGCGAAACGTCTGGTTGAGCAGGGAATTCGCATTCGGCTGTGCAAGGGTGCCTATAAAGAGCCGGCCAGCATTGCTTTTCCCGACAAGGCGGATGTGGATCGAAACTACGCGGACTTGATGATTTACCTGGCGACGAGCGGTGTCTTCTGTGGCATTGCAACGCATGACGAGGCAATTATCGACACGATGCGGCGATTCGTTGCGGAGAAACGAATTCCAAAGAGCCTGTTCGAATTTCAGATGCTCTATGGAATCCGGCGGGATCTGCAGCGGAAGCTGGTGGCCGAAGGCTTTGGGGTCAGGGTCTACATTCCATTTGGGCCGGAGTGGTACCCATACTTCATGCGCAGGCTCGCAGAGCGCCCAGCCAATGTATTGTTCCTGGCGAAGAACTTCTTCAAGCAGTAACTTTTCGGGATCTCGGTCTTCGCAGCAGACCGAAGCCACGAACTTTCAGTGTTGCGTTGGGGCAGGCGGAAGCATGGGCGCTACGTTGAGGAGATTGTTCAACGTGTTGCGCTCCGTATCCGTGAACTGCCCGCGGTATTGGGGTGAGGCTATATAGTTCTGCCGCTCGGAGTCAGGCATGTCGCGGAGTTTTCGAAAAGTCCGGGCCACGGCGCGACGGCGATCCTCTGGAAGGCTGCCAAGTTGCTGCATGGCGCCGCGAATCTGCTGTCGCTGCGCGGGCGCGAGGCGTTCCATGGCCTCTGTCCGGGCAAGCACGCGCTGCTGTTGATCGGGCGGCATGTTGTTCAGTTGCATGAGCCGATCGTGCATGCGCTGCTGCACTTGCGGCTTGAGTTGACGGAAACCAGGCTCATTGTCCAGCGCAAGTTGCTGCTGGGGCAGGGAGAGATTGCGGTGAGACTCTATCCACTCGCCCAGGTGTTGCTGGCTTGAATTGTTGTGAGGGATGAAGCCGGGTGAGGAAGCCGGGCTGCTCGGTGCTGTGAGAACCGGATAGGAATTTGCTGGGGCTGCCGGTTGGGGCGGCAGGGCATCCGGCGAGCGACGCTCGATGGGGGCTGGTTGCCTGCGGGGCGCTGGAGGCGCTGACTGTGTGGATTGGCTGAAGCTTGAGAACGAAACTGAAAACAGTGTAATTAGAAGCACGGTTCCCCTCATGGCCTTGGGAAAGGCTTTGAGGGGGAGCTGGCGACTTGAAGACTTGCTGACCATTTATTTCAACTAACTTTAAAAAGTGAAAGTCGAGGCTTTTCCAACAATTGAGCCGGTTCGGCAGACGCGAGACGCTAGGTGGTTGGAGAAGCGGATGAACCACCGTCGTCAGGGGTCTTACTGCCGTTGGGCGAGTTTTCGTCTTCCTGCTGCAACTCGTCCATTTGCTGGAATGCCTGCTCGTTGCGATCAAGGATCTGGAGGTCATTCACCGTGGCGGATGCCTGTGGTACTCCCGCGGGTTGAATCGTATTGAAACCAACAACACCGCCGCCGGCGACGAGTGCCAACGCCAGTGCTCCAACCATAGCTGGCCGGAAGTTCCTTCCTGTGTTGAAAAGCAGCCGTGTCTGAAGGCGCTCAAAGAAATTCATTGGCTGCTTAGCCTGTTCTTCACGGATCCGGACGGCAAGCTTTTGGTCGAAGTAAGGTGTCGGCTCTGGTGCCTTCCAGGAATCGAGCGCTGCAAATGTGCTCTGAAAGCTGAGGAACTCTTCAGCACAGGGAGGGCAAACCTTCATATGAGCGAGTACCGCAACCGACGGCCTTACACCAGGGGTAAGTACGAGGTCCGGTAGTTCATTTTGAAAGACCTTGCAGTCCATTGTGTGTCTCCTTGTGTTGCCGTGTGCGTCTAGCAATGTGTTGCGCACTCCGGAAAACCGCTCAAAAATCTAAACGATAGACCGAATCGTTTATACGAAATCCTTGAGCTTGTCGCGTAAGCTCTGGTAGGCCCGAAAGAGAAGAGATTTAGTGGCAGATTCTGACAGCTTCAAAACGTCTCCGATCTGCTTGTAATCCATCCCCTCGTATTTATGCATAAGGACGCCCATGCGCTGTCGTTCGGGAAGCGCCATGACATGCTCGCGAATGGCTGCCATCCTCTCATCGCGAAGGAGTCGGGCTTCGGCACCAGGGGTGGAGTCGGCAACATCCGGTGCGGTGCCAGTCTCGGGGTCCGTTTCATCCAGATAAACCGTAGAGGCGGCGCGTTCGTGGCGGGTATCCCGAGCTCGATTGACTCCAAGGTTCGTCGCGATCCGGTATAGCCAGGTGCTGAAACGGGCTTCTGCCCGATAGGTTTCGCGTGAACGGTAGACTCGGAGAAAGATCTCTTGTGCCAGCTCTTCAGCCACAGCCTGGTTGCGCGTCATGCGATACATGAAGTTGATGATCGGCTTACGGTATTTTTGCATCAGGAAATCGAACGCTGCCATGTTGCCGGCCTTCAATTCCAGCATGATGGCCGAGTCTTCCATATCGCGAAAATCGCCATTCAAATGCAACGCGCTAGCCTTGAGCCCGCCCTCGGCGAGGCCTTCAAGATCGGAGGCCTTGAGGTGTCCCGTGTTGAGCGCCAGCGTTGACATATCTTCTGTAACCCCGTCTTCGGCTTCGGGTTGCGTTTCATCCACAAATTCCTTTTCCGGATTAGTCTTGGGGGCGGGGCGAGGTGTGTTCTTGTCAAAATCTTCGAGAGTGTCGCGGTCTGGACCAGGGTTTACACGCCTCATCAGGGATCCAAGGGGAGGGTTGGGCGACGTAGCCCATAAAGCCTGGACACGATGCAGTAGACCCTCCATAAACGGGTTTGCAGGCGTTCGCGAAGATGTTGTCGGGGCCGACATGTGCTGGTTGATTGTACTTGCTGAGGAGAGTGCATGTGTATCGATGGAGCAGGGCCGGGGCGAATCCCTGCATGGCCAAGGATCAGCGAGAGTGTTATGCTTTTGGAATAGGAAGTTCGCCGGTCTCACGGGACTGTTGCGATGCCAGAAACGCAAAATCGGGCGCATAACTCAGCGGTAGAGTGCCACCTTCACACGGTGGAAGTCGTAGGTTCGAATCCTGCTGTGCCCACCATAAACTGAACAACTTACAGCAAATCCAAAGGGTCGATACGTCACTGGTACGTCATAGACCTCTTCTGTCACTCATTTGGAGTTCAGTGAGTTGATGGCGGCTTTTGCCTTATTGTCAAAGACGATGTTGTTGTCGGCAGCGAACTGCAACAATGCTTTGGCTGACGCTTTGGCCGTCTTGATTGCGACACTTAAGAGAAACTCCGCCCAATCTTCCACGTCCGAGTGTTGGACCGTGAGGCTATGCATGTTGATAAGACTTTTTACTTCGTCTGGTGAGAAGTGTTGGGTTGCATATTTTAACGTGTAGACGCCCCCATGATGCACCAGCAGATTACGGTCATTAAGGAATTTCGCATAGCGTTCCATTTCCGCTTGAGAGAACGGACTCAACTTCAACAGGTCGCTGAATAGCGAATTGATGCACTTGGCCGTTCCAAAGTCGTATTCCTCAGCGATGAGAAAGCCGAGTTTATGTGACATGTCAGGAAGCGCGTGCAGAAGGCTCTTCACCGGCAACTTGCAATCTCGCATGGTTGCGAAGCGGGATAGGGTTTGTGGGGCGATGTTGACGATGGCTGCGAATTGGTCTTTGCAAAACGCTTCAAAGTAGGCGGCAAGACCAATGATGCAAAGCTCCGTCCTGAAGTTTAAGCCCTCTTCTTCGTCATCCTTCTGTTGCTGCCCCGATAGCAGTCGTACGTCATTAACCCTAATCTCAAAGTACGAAAGCGGCGGAACACCGCCACTGAAGTAGTCGAGATAATACCCATTTGTACTTTCCGACACTGAAACCTCCTCGAGGTGGCTTCTCTAAAGATACTTCGGGCTGGCAATCTCGCCTTTCCTGATAGCCCTTGTCAGGAACGCTCTAGACACGTCAGCGACTCTCAGCCCCATTTTGGCTTTCCAATCCGTGTTAGCCTTCAGCGGCTTGCGTGCCCATTCCTTCAATACCTTCCTGACCTTTTCTAGCGTTGGCTGGCGCTTTCGCTCATGTTGTTCTCTCGCCTTGTTGCCGTGATACAGCTTCCCCTTGTCCGTCTGTGCATAAAAGTTGGAACGGCAATTCTGAGTGCAGAACTTCCGGTCAGCTTTGGTTTTCACCAGCCAACGTTTGCACATTTCGCACCGGCTGAGTGCTGATAGCTTTTCAGCATTCAACAGTTCGCACACCAGTTCGATGATTGCCGTTTCGCCCGTCTCATTGCTGGAGAGCCATTTCACCCGCAGGCTCTCAGCCCCGGTGACAATCAATATTGGCGGTCGGCAGTGACCGTTACCTTGTGACGGACTAGTTTTAGAGGCGCCAAGTATTTGATGACCCGGGCGGGTCTGCGGTCTCCCGATCGTTACGGCGGTGCATTGACGAAGCGTAAGGTGCGGACTACATTTTGCTCCCAGTAGCTCCACTCGTGGCCACCGGGGAGCTCCTCGTAGATGTGGGGAATGTGGTCCGCCACAAGCGAGGTATGGAGCGCGCGATTAGCTGCGACAAGTGGATCGGACGAGCCGCAATCAAAACGTAATCGTGGCAGGGTCAGAAGGTTTTTGCGCAACCATGAGAGCGGATCGAGATCTTCGTCTGGATCGATACTGTCTGCGTTCAGCTGACGGTACCGATCCAGCGGTTCGCTGGTGAAGTTACCCATCTGGCTGATGTGCGTGATGGGGGAGTGCGCGGATATGGCGGCGAATCGCGAGGCGTACCGGGAGCCCAGCCGGAGCGCGCCATAGCCACCCATGGAAAAGCCGGCGATCGAGAGCTGCGCATCGGCTTCAAGGCAGGGAACGGTCAGCTTCGTCGCGGCGACGACCTCGTCGACAATCCACCGCTCGACGTCACAGCCGGGGTGCGGCAGGTAGCCGCTGCCGTCCCCCCAGAGGCCGTCGGACGGCATGGCTATCACCATGGGCTCGATCTCGGCAGCATCAATCATCCGCTGTGCGAGAAGGTGCACGCCGGTCCGCTGCGCCCACGACCAATGGCTGCCGTAGACCCCGTGCAGCAGAAGCAGCAGCGTGCGCGTCCGGGGATGGCCGGCGGGTACAAAGACGGTGATGTCGGCACGGCGGCCGAGAGCCGGGCTCCTGACGACAATGTGGCGTAAACCGTCGCGCTCGAATCGTGGGTCCGAGGTTTCGATGGTGGGAAAGAGTTGCTGTTCGCCGGTCAAAACGTCAGAACTCCCTTCGCGTGGATGCCATTGCGCATATCGTCAAAGGCCTGTTGCAGATGCTCGAGCGGGTAACGTCGCGAGATCATTGCATCGAGCGGAAGCCGGCCGGAGCAGTAGAGGTCGATGAGCAGCGGGAAGTCGCGGATGGGGCGACACTGGCCGTAGAGCGGGTTTATATAGATCTTGTCCCACTCAAAGAGTTCCATGTTGACTGGGACGACCTGCTCGATGCCGCTGACGCCGACGGCTGTGCCCCCGCTGCGCACCATGGCGAGAGGGGCGGGTCCAAGTTCCGGGATGGCGGTGCACTCGAAGCAATAATCGACGCCCCGGCCGCCGTTCATGCGACGGACGGTCGCTGCGGCATCGCGCAGGCCTAGGTCGTTACGATCGGCCTGCAGGATTTCCGTTGCACCGAATTGACGCGCGAGTTTGAGGCGCGATGGGCTTAGATCGACAGCGATAATCCTGCCGGCCTCGCTATAAACAGCACCGAGGATGGCGCTAAGACCGACGCCGCCGCAACCCAGCACGGCTACCGAGCTGCCCTTCGCTACGCGGCCGGCGTTCACGACGGAGCCGAAACCCGTCATAACGCCGCAGCCAAGGATTGCTCCCACTTCGAAGGGTAGATCGTCGGGTATTGGGATGACCGCCGCCGCGGGCACGATCGCATGCGTCGCCATGGTTCCAAGACTGAAGGAGGCGTTCAGCGGCCCTCCGGGATAGACGAAGCGATCATCTGGGACAGTGCCACGGTCTTCACAGATGTTCTCCGCGCCCCGGGCACACTGGAAGCAGACGCCGCAGGGAATGGCCCAATTCAACATAACGCGGTCGCCTGCGCGTAGTCCAGCGACACCTGCTCCTACGTCAGCGACGACGCCGGCTCCTTCGTGTCCAAGGATGAGTCGCTTCTTCCAGCCAAGTGAATCAAAATCGGTATGGCAGACGCCACTCGCTTTGATTGCGACGAGTACTTCGCCGGCGCCCGGCTGGCCTAGCTCCAGCGGGACGATCGAGAACGTTCCGTCGCCCTCGGTGATGGCTGCCTGAATCTTCATTCTTGATTCTCCCTCATGTGGATGTTGCTAGTCCGTAGGTGGGCGTTGCCGGCGCGGACGGAAGATGGCTACATAAATACCGCCCAGGATGCTCAGGATAATGCCAGTCCAGAAGGTCGCGTGATAGCTGGCGAGGACGGTGGGTGGGGGATGAATCCACTGAAAGATGCCGGCGAGCGTCAGCAGTACTCCATAGACGGCAAGCAGGCTACCGATGTACAACCAGATTTCGACAGGTCGTTCTTCGATGGTGGGCCTCCTTTAGCGGAACAGCCATTGCAGCCAGAGAAAGACGAGGAACGCAGCAGCCGCCCAGAAAATCGGCTGCTGCACGAGCGGGTAAGAAGTGCTATCAGGCATGACCGTACATCCGTAGACGAGGCCAGCGAGTTCTGCCTCCGGCTTCGGCTTGGTGACGAGACTAACGCTGACTGTGACAATGACACATACGAGCCACGACCAGAGCATACGGTAGAGGGTTTCGGCCATCGGTTGGGCGTCGGGGGAGAGGGCGAGCGTTTGCAGGGCGGAAGGTTGAAGTTGCACCCAGGCCCACATTCCAATGGACGATCCGGTACCCGCAAGCAAGCCCCAGAAGGCACCGGGGCCGGATGTTCGCTTCCACAACATACCCAGTATGACGGTGCCGAAGAGTGGCGTAACGAAGAAGCTGAAGAGCGCCTGGACATAGTCCATGATGCTCGAAAAATGCATGGCGAAGTAGGCGGTTCCGATGGAGGCGAGGACACCCAGGACGGTACTCCATCGGCCGACCAGCAGCATGTGTTGATCGCTGGATCGGGGACGAAGCGGCTGATAGATGTCGTACGTCCACACGGCCGCAAAAGCGCTGACATTGCCAGCCATGCCGGACATGAACCCAGCGATGAGCGCGGTGATGCCCAGGCCGAGCAGACCAGGGCCGGCGTAGCGTGTCAGAAGCAGGGGCAGAACCTCGTTATAGGTATGCTGTCCGGCGCGGGCTGTTCCCTCACCGACCAGCGCCAAGCCGCTCCCCGGCAGCACGGCGAGTCCGATCAGGCCGGGCACGATGACAATCAGAGGCACAAGCAGTTTGAAGGTGGCGCCAATAATTGGCGCCATCTGTGCGGCTCGCAGGTCACGCGCTGCAAGGATGCGCTGCACGACAAGGAAGTCGGTCGTCCAGTAGCCGAATGCGCCGACGAAGCCAAGGCCGAAGACGATGCCGGTCCAGTGGATGCCCATGGAGTTGGTATTGAAGTGGCCGAGCGTTGTCCAGAGGTGAAGATAACCCGAGTTGCCGGCGGTGTTGGCCAGGATGCGGGTCTTCATACCGGACCAGCCGCCCGTCTCGATGAGCCCGAGCACGGGTATGACCAGGGCTCCCGCCCAGATTAGAAAGAATTGCAGAACTTCGTTCAAGATCGCTGACCGCAGGCCGCCAAGCGTGACATAGATGGCGACGGTGACGGAGGAGATCAGAATGGAAAAGTTCAGGTTCCAGCCAAGGACGACCTGCATCACCTTGGCCATGGCAAACATGTTGATGCCGCTCATCAGAATGGTCATGCCGGCAAAGCTGATGGCGCTCAGGGCGCGGGTCGGCTCGCCGAAGCGGAGCTTGAGATAACCCGGGACGGAGTGGGTTTTGGAGATGTAGTAAAAGGGCATCATCACCAGTCCCAGGAAGAGCATGGCGGGCACGGCGCCAATCCAGTACCAGTGCGCCGCGAGCAGGCCGTACTGGTAAGACGCAGCGGCCCAGCCCATCAGCTCGAGCGCTCCCATGTTGGCTGCAAGAAAGCTGATCCCGGCAACCCACGCCGTCATCTCGCGACCCGCCAGGAAGAAGTCCGTGCTGGTGTGGGTCTGATTCTTGAGCAGAAGACCCACGCCAAGGACGGCAGCGAAATAGATGACGATGACAAGGATGTCGAGCCAGTTGAGGTGCGCGGATGGCACCAGCACCAGGAGCAGGCGCGGTGACGCGAACGTCTGTTCAGCCAGCAAACGCCCGGCGGCGGCCGGCACAGAACCAAAGACCATTTAACCCTCTACCGAAGTTGAATAAAGTAGGGGATTGAGTCGCGACGCGACGAGCTCCCCGACCTGAACCGCGGGGCACCAGCGCTCAACATCAGCCACCTGATTTTTGTTCTTTGAAGGCGCCAGCCGCATATCCTGATCCATGTAAATCATGGTCATGACCTCGCGCGGTCTGGCGGTCGAGTTGGCACCGGCGCGATGGAATGTCCAGCCGGAGTGGAAGCTGACGTCGCCCAAGGCATACGGTCCCTCCTCTTGGCGAAAATGGGTTAGCGCTTCTTGTAGAGTCAACTCGCTTTCATCGCTGATTTCGAGATCTCGGCCGATCTGGACGCAATGGCTCTTCTCACAGAAGATGAGTGGGCCCATCTCGAGCGGTGTGGCCTGCAGGGGAACCCAAGCGGTCACCATGTGGTCGTTCGATACGGGCCAGTAGTACTGATCGGCGTGCCAGGGGGTGATGCCGCCTCCCGGCTCTTTATAGAGAGCCTGGTCGTGATAAATCCGGACTCCGCGGCAGCCCATCAGCTCGGTCGCGATGCGCGCCAGGCGGCGTCCGAAGACGAATTCACGTACGGCCTCGCTCTCCTGCCAGAGATTCATGATCTGGAGGAAGGCTTTGCCGTAGGTGGAGCGCTGGGCAAGCGGAAGTGCGTCGGCACTCAGCTTGGCAACCTTGTCGCTGATCTGCTGGCGGTAATAGTGAAGAAGGTCGGCTGAGAGGACGTCCGAAAGTTTGATGAATCCGTTTTCCCGAAAGGCTTCGATCTGGTCGGTGCTTAGCGTGTAAGGGATGTCGAGTTCGCTTAGTACTTGCTGGTGGCTGGGCATTGTTTCTCCTCACTGGACTTCAAATCGAAACGTTTCGAAACTTGTCGAGTATTGTTATGCCGCGGTTGCATGCTTGTCAAGCTCTGGATAAACGATTTGGGATAAGCTGACCTCATGCCGACACGCGCCAAAATACAGGATGTAGCCCGGCTTGCGGATGTGTCGCTCAGCACGGTCTCGGCCGTGCTGAACGAGAAGAAGATCGTGAGTGCCGGGACGCGTGAGCGGGTTCTCAATGCGATCGAAGCGCTGCAGTACCGGCCGGATTTTTATGCGAGCAATCTTGCCCGGCGGCAGACGCGGGTCTTCGGCCTGATCGTCTCGGACCTGCGCAATCCGTTCTTCTCGGAGACAGCGCATGCGATCGAGGAAGAGGCGCGCGGGCATGGCTACGGAATTATCCTGAGGAATACGAATTTTTCACCGGACCTGCTGCGTGAAAGCGTGCGTCAGATGCTCGGCGCCCGGATTGCAGGGATCGCCATCATCACCTCGGAGTACGACGAAGAGGCTTTTGAGATGGTGCATCGCAGCGGCGTTCCTTCGGTGTTCATGGACGTCGGTAAGGCCGGTGTCAGGTCCACCAACATTCGCGTCGATACGCGCCAGGGCATGGTTGCGGCTGTTGATCATCTGGTAGCGCTCGGCCACACGGAGCTGCTGTTTGTGCGCAACTCCAATCCGGGCGATGGGCCCGCACTGCTCTCGCACAAGTACCGCGACCAGGGCTTCGTTGCTGCGATCAAGGGCTGCGGGATACAAGGTATCCGGACCAGCGTGGTAAATGGCGTAGGCTTTCCTACAAATGCCGGCCGGGAGGCGGTGGAAGCAGCTCTTAGGGGCGAGGTCTTTACAGCGGTCGTCTGCGCCACGGATCTCATAGCGCTTGGGGTCTGCCGCGGCCTTCACGATCACGGCATCCGCATCCCTGAGGACGTGTCGGTGGTGGGCTTCGACAATACCTATCTGAGCGAGTTTCTCTCGCCGCCGCTCACCTCAATCGATATCCCTCGCGAAGAGCTGAGCCGCTTGGCGGTCAACGCTCTACTGCCTTCGGACGACGAGAAACGGCGTATGCCGCAGACGATCCGCCTTGAGACGAAGTTGATCGTTCGCAGCTCGACAGCACCGCGGCCCCAGGCTACATCCGCCACCGCTAGGGCGAATCGCGTATAGCTTGGGCCTGAGGTGCAATGACGGAAAGCCGGGTTAGACTCGGCAGGTCGTCTCCCATTCAGCCGGGGAAAGTCAAGAAACAAAACTTAGATACGTTTAGGTATGTGTTGCTATGCGGTTGTCTTTGCAAAGTCCAGAACGACACGTGACGGCACATCGCCGTGCGCCAACCGCTCGAAGATGCCGTTGATCGCAGAGAGCGGCTGCAGCTCAATGTCTGCTTTTACCTTGCCAGCTGCAGCAAATCCCAGGGCCTCCGCCATATCTTTCCTAGTTCCGACGAAGGAGCCGCGGATCGTTACGCAACTCGCCACCAGATCGAATAGCGGGACGGGGAACTCTCCCGGCGGCAGACCCACTAGAACGCACGTACCACGTCGCCTCGTCATGCCGATACCTTGTTTAAAAGCAATCAGCGAAGGTGCCGTGATCAGGACGCCGTGGGCTCCACCCCCGGTCTCTTTCTTAAGAACCTCAGCAGGATTGTCTGTCTTCGCGTTGACCAGGAGATCCGCTCCCAACTGCTTTGCATGGGCGAGTTTGCCATCGTCTATGTCGACCGCGCAGACCATTAGACCCATTGACTTCGCATATTGGACAGCCAGGTGTCCCAACCCGCCAATACCGGAGATGGCAATCCATTCTCCGGGTTTCGCCTCCGTCTGCTTGATGCCCTTATAAGTTGTAATGCCCGCGCAGATGAGTGGCGCAGCCTCGACCGATTTCAGACCCGATGGAATGTGCGCGACATAATCTGGGTCTGCAAGGATGTATTCGGCAAAGCCACCGTTCTTTGTGTAGCCCCCAAACTGCGCGTCGGGGCAGACTGTCTCCCACGCAGAAAGGCAATACTCACAGTGCCCACAAGCGGAGTAGAGCCATGGAACGCCGACCCGGTCGCCCTCCTTCACGGTCGTCACACCACTACCGACTGCGACCACGGATCCGATGGCCTCATGGCCCGGAATAAACGGCGGCTTCGGTTTGACCGGCCAATCGCCGTTTGCAGCGTGAAGGTCGGTGTGGCAAACACCGCAGGCCTCGGTCTTGACGAGTATCTGTCCAACGCCGGGTTTCGGCAATTCAACCTCTCTCAAAACAAGCGGTTTGCCAAACTCCTCGACCACTGCTGCCTGCATTTGTTCGGGCATAAACTTCTCCTTCTCTGCAATTGCCGCGAGCGGGATCTCCCGCGCGGACTGAAGCACTCTGTAGGGAGCTTCGGCTCTCTATTCAAGGCAAGCTGTATCTTTTTGCACACGCCCAGGTTTCTAGGTAATTCAAAACGACTAACGCACGTGGGAGCAGCTGCTTTTTTTGCTGACATTGGCAGCAGCAAGTGCGCTGAAACCAAGGCACGCATCATGGAGGTGTTTTATACGACGAAGGGATGACCTGCACAGGCCCGGGTCTTTGGATAACCCCCAAGCCTATGCAGCGGCACGGCATCCGCATCGCCGTTGGCAGTAGCCAGCGAGAAGAACGGTTCATGGAACCGCCTTCGGCCTTTCCCCTCATTCGATGGCCCGTGACGGCGCTTATGACTTCAGGAGGGAGACCTCCGGGCAGCCACCCTGCACTCGCTCAATTCGCTGGATGTGCGTCGGCCAGCATCTTTAGTTCCTGGCGGGCAGCTTCCGCCGAGGAAGCCGGGTTTTGTCCGGTGATCAGATTGCCATCGGTCACGACAAAAGACGACCAATCCGGTCCCTTCGAATAGAAGCCGCCCAGACGCTTCAGTTCGTCTTCGACCAGAAACGGAACAATCTTTGAAAGCTGTACGGCATCTTCCTCTGAATCGCTGAATCCGGTCACCCGCTTTGCCTTCACCAGAGGAGTCGCATCCTTGGCCTTGACGTGGCGCAGCACACCAGGCGCATGGCACACCAGGGCTACTGGCTTGCCCGCGGCGTGGAAGGACTCGATCAATGCAATCGACAACTTATCCTCCGCCAGGTCCCACAACGGGCCGTGTCCGCCTGGGTAAAAGACCGCGTCAAAGTCTGTTGCGGAAACACTCGACAGCTTTACAGTCTGTGCCAACGCTTGCTGCGCGCCCGCATCCTGTTTGAAGCGCGCGGTGTCTGCAGTCTGGGCGGTGGAGTCATCGCTCTTGGGATCAAGTGGCGGCTGACCACCCTTGGGAGAGGCCAACGTGATGCTGGCCCCAGCATCGGAGAATATGTAATAAGGAGCGGCAAGCTCCTCCAGCCAGAACCCGGTCTTCTTCCCCGTATTGCCTAACTCGTCGTGTGACGTAAGCACCATCAAGATTTTCATTTGTGTATCCCTTTCCTTAGTTCTGATGCGTTCATTGCAACTTCATGCCTGCTGCGGCCGAACTTATTACGCGTCGTCGCTGCTGACGCGCACCACCAGCTTGCCAAAGTTTTTTCCCGATAGCATTCCCATGAAGGCTTCGGGCGCGTTCTCCGGGCCTTCCACCACTTGCTCGCAATAGTTGATGGCTCCTGACCCAACCCATTTGGACATCTGCTTCAGGAAATCAGCATTAAATTTTGCGTAATAGTGCGTGAGAATGAACCCCTGCAGCCGTACGCGCTGCTTCAGCAGCGTGCCCATCGCCTGAGTCGGAGATCCCGACGTCTTCACGCTCCGGGAGGTCGGTTATCTTGCCGTCGACGTGCATAGCAAGCGGGAGACCCTGCAGATCACGAGGGTTTCGCTGCTTTGATTACGCGCCACGGCTATGCTGGCCGGTATAGCAGACTCTTTTTTTCGCAATAACCGACGGTTCACTGCCATTTTTCGCTGGATGATTTGTACCGAAACTGGCGATGCGTTGGTGCAAAGCTGCGGTCGCCGACGATTAAGCGACGATTTTTCGCGAAGGCGACTAAACTCACAGTCGGAACTCTTGCTGCAATCAATCTTTAGCTGGGATCGGTCGGTCCTTGGATAGGGCCAGGAGGTCTTCAAATGATCCGCAGTCGTACTCTTTTTAGCGCAGTTCTGATTTTCAGTCTGTTTGGGAGCTCTGCAATGGCCGTTGAAGAACCCGCTTTCAAGAAAGTCCTGCAAGATGGCGATTTTGAAGTTCGCGACTATCCCTCCCTTGTTGTCGCCGAGGTCACCGTGACTGGCGGACAGAAGGAGGCGGCCAGCAAGGGCTTTCGTTTGCTCGCCGGTTACATCTTTGGCGGTAACAAGCGAAAGCAGAGCATCGCCATGACGGCGCCGGTGGCGCAGGCACCCATCAGTGAAAAAATAGCGATGACGGCACCTGTCACCCAGATCGCGAACGCCGGGACTTGGATCGTCCGGTTCACAATGCCGAGCGGCTACACGCTCGAAACGCTGCCCGAGCCTAACGATCCCAAGGTTCAATTGAAACGTCTCCCCACGCAGCGCGTTGCTGTCCTCCGTTTTTCGGGATTGGCAGGGAAAGGTGATGTGGATACGAAAACCACTGAGCTTATCGCTGCCACCAAGGCTCATCATTTGCGTGCCATCGGCCCCATATCGCTTGCCCAATACAATCCGCCCTGGACGTTATGGTTCATGAGGCGGAATGAAGTGATGATCCCCGTAGAGCCTTAATGAAGTATGGTCCCCGCCGATGAAGCTCAATGTTTGCCGGTACATTGTTAGCTTCAGGGTTTGGTTGTTCTTTGAATCGAAATTTCCGCAGCCGTCGTCTGGGCTGCGAGCTTCTGACAAGGCCACAAATTGACCGCAGCGGGACTACTGCTGTTCTGCACACGGGAAGCTGGTACTACCTGATGCTGTCCTTGATTCCACGGTAGACCAGTTGCAGGGAAAGGATGGCCTGAGATACCTCTACTGGAAAGAGGAGGAGAAAAAGGGCGGTCTACGAGCGGGTACGCTTTTGAATCGGCCGCTTGATCGCAGGAGGAGCAACTAAAGGAAATGCTCTCGGCGCGACCCTTAGATATCTTTGAGTTGCTGTAGGTCCCTCTTTCATCCTATTGACCCGGGAAATGCCGTGATGCGTAGCTTTGCAGCGCCGTAGGGGATAAGAGTGATAAGCGTTTCGTCAGCTGTTTTGACTCGCGAGGCGGCTGGAATCGGTTGGGCTACTCCGTCCACAGAGCGCCATTCCTTGAGCTGCGTTGCTTTTACACGCAGGCGAACGGACGTTTCTGCTGCTGCAAAGGGTATAGACCCCACAGGCGACTGAATCACCTCTATCCCGGGTGCAGACGTTTCATCGACCGAGAGCGCGTAGTTCCAAGCGGAGGTAGGAAAGACCTGCCAATCGGAGGCCAACCCCCGGTCAACCAGCTTGACCCAGCTTCCGCCGGGGTCAAAGGAAAATATCAGCGGTCCACGCGATAGAGAGATGGATTTGTTAAATCCGCGGTTCACTCGGGGCTTCATGGGGAAGCGAATTTCGACGAGGTCGCCGGGGTGCCATTTTCTCTCGATTCTGGTGAAGCTTCCGGCGATAACCGCTTCAGGCACGACTGTTCCGTTGACTTTGATGACAGCCTCTTCGGTCCATTCAGGAACCCGGAAGCGGATAGGAAAGCTGAGGCCGTCTTTTGGAGTGACGTGGATGCGGATCGACTCATGGAACGGATACTCAGTTTCTACCTTCACGTGCACCGCCTGGCCGGCTAAGGTGGTTGACACTTCGCAGGGTGCGTAGAGGGCGGCTACCAGGCCTCCGTCGGACGAATGCATCCACAGGCTGGAATTGAACTTAGGCCAGCCCTGGTGGTAGTTTGCGGTGCAGCAACCGAAATGGGGCGCGAGGCCGTAAAGGTTGGACTCGGGTCCGTTCGTCGTCCATGGCTTGGAGTTGAGACTGACCTGCACCTGGTTAGGTTGCTGGTCGTACTGGTGTGCCCACATATTGTCGGTGAAGGTTCCTGGGAGGGCGTTGAAGGCGATCTTTTCGATGCGGTCGCCAATAGAGGCTTGCCCAAATGCGGCAAGAGCTACCTCCATGGAGAACATGGTTTCAACGACGGTACAGAGTTCAGTGCCGTGGCTGGGGTCCAGACCCCCAAGGTGTTCATCGCAGGAGAACATTCCGTTCGGCATACCGTGGTAACGGTCCAGCATGTTGATCTGCCGTTGGTAGTTCTCCCATTCCTCCGGGTTCTTCGTTCTGAAGTAACGGACGGCAGCCGTCTTGATCGCCTGCCCGTTGTTCACACCGTGCGTCATCATGCCATCAGGCTTGTTGCCAGTAGCGGAAGTGGTGTCGATGAAGGCCAGGGTCGTGGGTGCGGTGTACTTGAAATCCCGGAAGCTCGCGACCCAGTCGACTCCTTGCTCCTGAAGAAGAGCTTCAAGTTGCAACAATTTGGAATCGTGCGTGCGCTGGTGCAGCCACTGAACAATCAATACCTGGTCCTGCCAACGGTACTTGCCCCAGTCCACCAGGGGACGAGCGGACAGTGTCTCAAGTTGGTAGTGGAAGTACCTTGTCATGACGGGTAAGACACGCGGGTCGGACGTGAGTTCATAGAACTGCGCAAGCACCTTCACCATGACCATGCGCGCCCACCAGTCACTGTTGGTAGCGGGGCCGATCATGCCGCTGGGCTGCTGGTGATCGAGCGTCCAGTCTATAAAGCGCCGCGCCTTTGCTTTGAGCGTGGAATCATCCAACTGCCAGGCCAGCGGGAGCAACCCGTCGACGTAGTAAGGGCCACGCTCCCAGCTCTCCCCTTTACCGCCCAGCCAGCCACTATTCGGCCCAACGTCTGGCCACACTTCGTCAAGGTGACCTGTCAGACCATTCGCCTGGATACGAAGCTGATCTCGAAGCCAACCTGACGGAACGATGGATCCGAGTGGGAGCGGAACAAAAGACGAGAGGGTTTGCGCGGACGGTTCGGCCGTGGCGTGGAGAGAGGAGGGAGCGAGTGCAGCGACGGCAAGCGTGCTCGCCCCGATTTGCATAAATCTGCGACGTGAAACGTCATCCATGGACTGACCTTTCCGAATAAAAATTGACTCACCAAGCTTATGCAGAGTACGGGGTGCTGCGCATGAGCTAAAGGGCCTACGAGTTGGACCGCCGTCGCGAAGCCCGGCGGAGGAAAACATGGCACAATAAGCAGCGACATGTGGTTCACACTTTCAAGTCGAGCCGTCTCCGTGTGTTGCGTGATTCTGATCATGGGCTGCAATGGCCGCGGAAGAATGAAGACGATTGTTGTGATCCCGCGCTCGACCTCGACCGATATGGCGAAGAGGATGAGACAAGGGGTAATGGACCTGACGCATCAGGGAGGCTATGTCGTTGCATGGAAGGCCCCCCAATCCGAATCCGACTATACGCAGCAGGCAAACATGGTGCGCGAAGCGACGGAGCAACATGTCGCCGGTATCGTGCTCGTGCCGGACCATCAACTCGTGCTCGCTTCCTCGGTGCAGCATGCAAAAGACCTCGGCATACCGGTAGTGATCGTCGGGGCGCCCATCTCGCTTTCCAGTGGTGACTACGACGCGTTTGTCGGGAGCAACGATAGCCAGATCGGCTTGCTGGCAGCAGACCGGATCGGCCATCTGCTTGGCGGGAAGGGGGAGGTAGGCATCGTCGGTGTCAGCCCGATGCTCGAGGGCTTCAATCGGCGGGAGACGGTTTTTGCGCAACGCCTACGCGCACAGTACCCGGGTATCGAGGTAGTTGGGACAGAGTATGGCTTGTCCGACTGGGCTCGTGCTACGAACGCCGCGCAGGATCTGCTTGTGCGTTATCCGAACGTATCCGCTATTTTCGCCTCCGACGGCTACGCAACGATGGCGACCATAGCAGTGCTAAGGAAGCGAAAGCCGAGGCATGTCGTCCTGGTTGGGGTGGACCTCGAGACCTACGTCATGGAAGCTCTGCGCAATGGCGATATTGACGGAGTGGTAGCTCTGGACTGGTACACCCAGGGCCGGCTCTCGATGGACCTTATGCAGGCGGTGCTTGAACACCGACCGCACACGCAGCATGTGGAAGTTCCCGTGGAGATGGTCACGGGCCAGAGTCTTGATCGCCCCGAGATCCGTCCCTATCTACCGTCGCCAGTCATGCCCCCTGAACAGTCCTTCTCAAAGTGAGGGTTGCAGCATGAGATTGCGCCAGGACGCTACCATACTGTAGGCGCGGAGACCAATGCGGCCCGCCCGCAGAACGCAGGCCTGGTCGTTGAAGAGAATCTCGCCATCGGGTCCGACGTCATCCGCGACCTGAATATGAAGTCGGCATTGCTGAGCCTGAATTGTGAAGTGGTACCAGGTACCGATCACTACAGGCCTGCTCAGCTTCTTCACGGCAAGGTCTGTGTAGTCGTCTTCCATGCGCCCGAGCTTCAATATGTTCATCCCCGGCCGGATGCCCGCATAGTAGCCGTACATGGAATCGGTTCCGACGCTGATGTTGGATGCCCGAAAGACGAAGCCGGCGTCCCCAAACTCGTAGTCGCGATCGGTGTCGAACCGCAGGTCACCGCTAAGGACAAATTCGTTGAGCGAAGGATCTCCGGTTATCAGTTTGTCCCCGCGGCCGCCCTTACCATCGTGTAGGACGCCCTCTGCGATGGTCCAGGCGCCTTCAAAAGCTTGCCAGTCCGCCAGCCTAAGAGATATTGGCGCACGCATACGAGGCTGGCGGTAGTGTCGGACTGCCATTACAGCGGCCAGAGACACCACGACCAGGAGCATCAGAACGATCAATCGGCGCAGTTTCATTGCATCAGGTTCATGGAAACGTTCGGAACGAGCCCTAGGCTATCATGATCGGACGATACCCAGTCATGCAAGATCAGCGCCTCCGCAAGGCCGTTGAGAGATGGAAGGCTGCACGGACGTTCGACAACTTGCAAGGGAGCCATGCCAGACCAAAGCCATACGAGATCAGCCTACAAGGCGTCCAGGCGGGTGGCGTTCTTGCTTGCTGCCCTGATGATTGCCTGGTCAACTTGTGATGGCGCGTGGCAATTCGGTCGGGCACGACCGAGGGAAGTCCAGTCCGCACTGGCCTCGATCGAGGCCATCGTCGGGACACATTCCAAACACGCCGCCGGTCCGGTCACGATTCGCGGAACCGTAACCTACGTTGGTCGCTTCGTTACTCTGCAGGATCAAACAGGCGCAATAAAGGTCGTACCCCTTAAGAGCTCCATACTTTCACTGGGAGATGAGGCGGAGGCGGTCGGTACCGATCTGTTTCAAGAGCAATCGCACACGATCGTGAATGCCCGTGTGATGAGTCTCTGGCGCAGCTCTCCGCCGCCGCCGCTCGCGCTGACGCCCGACGATGCCGCGGATGGTGAGCACAACGACTACCTCGTGCAGGTGCAGGGCAAGCTGCTTCGCGTCGATCACGACGAGGGCTTGACGCGCCTCCAGATGGAAGGGGACCACCAGTTTTTCAGCGTGGAGTCTGACGACCTGCCCTCCGGACCAGATGGCCGGTTCAGTGCCCTGAAGGCGAACAGTGTCCTTCGCCTGACGGGGGTTCTATCGGTCTCTCACGAACAATACAGCACGTCTGCCGGCAGCTTTCGCATCTACCTGCGTTCACCCGCCGATGTATCGCTGGTGTCCGGACCACCATGGGGAACGTTGGACCACATTGCGGAGTGCATCGTCGCGCTTGTCCTCTGCGCTGTGTTCATCCAGGTGGTGCATGTGCGGAACGTAGAGCGACAGTTCGCTGCCATCCTCGAAGAGCGAGCGCGCATTGCACGGGATATCCATGACACCTTGGCACAGGGGTTTGCTGGGATTGCGATGCAGCTTGAGGTGGTGAAGGTGAGCCTAATACGCGACCATTCTCTGGCCGATGAGCATCTTCGCACCGCGCTCGCCATGGTGCGCCACAGCCGGGCTGAGGCGCATCGGTCGATCGCCTCGTTACGGGCATTTTCGAGTGCCATGCGACTGGACGAGATGTTTGGTGAAATGGTCACAAGTCTGTCCAGCACATCGGCAACCAGGCTTCATCTGGAAGCAGGTCCTCCACTGCGGCATGCGGTCCCACAAGATACCGCAGAACAGCTCTTCCGGATCTGCCAGGAAGCCCTGGCAAACTGCATGCAACATGCACACGCCCGGAATGCCTGGATTCAAATTAGCGAGTCCGACGGGGCCCTTGAGTTGCGGGTGTGGGATGATGGCAACGGCTTTGACCCCGACCAGATTGCTGGTTCGCCGATGATTCACTTTGGCCTTATAGGGATGCGCGAACGCGTATCTCGTATAAAAGGCCACCTGACGATCGCTTCTGGAGCACATGGGACCAGCGTGCACGTCAGAGTACCGATTGCTACGCCGAGCCCAGGCCTCGTGACACGAGCGCTGCGTCTCCGTCAGCTCGTGTCTGCAATCGATCACAAAACAAGGGGGGCAAGTACCTGAGCGCAGCGATCACTATCCTTATCGTCGATGATCACCTGGTCTTTCGGATGGGGCTCAAGGCGCTGCTCGCGTCTGAAGAGGGCCTCATGGTTGTGGGCGAAGGGCGCAACGGTGAAGAGAGTGTTGCGCTCTATCGCGAGCTTCTGCCGGACGTGGTCCTAATGGACCTGCGGATGCCTACAGTGGACGGCTTGTCGGCTTTGACGAGGATTCGTGCGGCTTATCCTACGGCCAAAGTCCTGATGCTCACCAGCTACTGTACCGAGGAAGAGATTTTCCTCGCGGTGCAGTCGGGAGCCATGGGCTACGTGCTCAAGGATATCGAGCATGCTGAACTGATCAGCGCGATCCGCATGGTGCATGACAATCGCCGCTGCATCCCCGAACAGGTCGCGAATCGGCTTGCCGAACGCCTTCCGCGTCATGCGCTCACCTCGCGTGAGACGGAGGTGCTTCGGCTGGTGGTGAAGGGTTTGATTAATAAGGAGATTGCGACTGTCCTTGGCACCAGCGTGAGCACGGTCAAAAATCAACTCAACGCCATATTCGCAAAGCTCGAGGTCACCGACCGTACCGAAGCGGCGACGACAGCGGTCCAAAGGGGCATCGTACAGCTCTAGATAATCTGGTCAGAATTGGCCATTCGGCCTATGTCGCAGCGTACAAAGCCGTTTCATTTGTCACGTAGGATCATCGTTGGCCATGCGCCGACCTCAGTGACTCCGCATCGACAAGGATGGTTCCCAATGGACCGCAGAATGTTTATGAAGCTGCTTGCATGCACCGGCGCAGCGTCACACGCCAATACCTCATGGGCTTTTGATCCGCGCGTGAAGACCGGCTATGCTGCGGCTAGCATTCCCAACGACTACTACCGCTTCCTTCCCGGGGAACGTGAATCCCTGCAAAGAGTTCCGGCGATCCAATCGGTTACCGGAGGAAGCGTCACGCTGCGCGACGCGGGACAACGATCGGCGCTCGCACCGGGTGAAGCGGTGGACGGTTGGACGCTGCTCACGGTCGTCGACATGAATGGCACGCGCACCGCGGTCTTTGAAAAACGCACCTCTTATCGTGGCAGCATCGCATACGTCACCGTTGACCAGGGCGTCATCGCGCAGATCCCAACTTTCTTGGGAGATATTGCAAACATCCGTCCGCGTGCCGTGACTGCCCCAACTGACAAGCGCCTCAAACGAGGCAAGGGATGGACCAACGGTCCGGATATTGCCGGGGAGTACATCCTCGAGGCAGCTGGAGACCCATCGTGGGAGTCTGTTGCAGCGCTTGGCAAGGAGTTTATCGGCTGGGGTCTCGTCGCTAACGAGGAGGCCGGGCCAGAGCGCTCGCTGTTTCTTGAGCCCGATGGCACCTCTCGTGAGATCAACAATGACCCCGCGCAAGCAGCCTGGGCCCCCGACGAGATGAGCCCGGTGATCGACCCCCGCGA
Source organism: Rhodanobacteraceae bacterium (assembly GCA_043783275.1). Lineage (GTDB taxonomy): Bacteria > Acidobacteriota > Terriglobia > Terriglobales > Acidobacteriaceae > Edaphobacter. Next base: position 69,118 of record JAYVZP010000026.1, on the reverse strand, counting down.
CTTCTTCCCGAACGACAATGTGCACGTCTGGAAGTATGAAGAGGGCTACAGCAAGCGCACGCTCTTTGGCGGATATACTCCCACCGCCAACATAGGCGTTTGGAACGAACGTTATCACTGTGGCTATGAGCTATCGGTCCTGCTGCCTGATGGCGGGGACGCTACGCCGATGTCTCGCTGCATCGTGATCCTTCCCGAAGAGCAGATCACACCCGGTATGACGGTCAGGCGTGACTTCAAAGGGCGTGTCTTTGTCGAACGATACAAAGGGTGTGACGCGGCTACGTTCTTCGCGACGCTCGCGGGTATCTGGAATCATTGGCGCACTTTCTTCGAGACCTCGATGCCAGTGCATATCCCAGACGAGAATCTACTCGATAGTGCCCGCGCAGGCATCATGCTCTCTCGCTGCAGCTATCGCGGCCTTCGGCCTACCTACCAGGTCGGCGAGGGCGCTTACACCAAGATCCCGGAGCGCAGCCACGCGCTCTTCCCGGTGGCGCACTACGAGTTCATCTGGGCGCAGCAGATCTGGGGACTCACTCGTGAGAGCGATCCCTATTTTCAGTATTATCTCGATCACTACATCCTTCCCGACGGGAACTTCCTTTACAACATTCAAGATCAGGTAGAGGCCCCACTCACCGTCGGCTTCGTTCTCCGAAACAGCGCACGCGGGTACCTCTATCGACGTGATCTTGACAGCTTCAAATCACAGATGCCGGTCCTTGGCCGCATGCTCAGCTACGTTGTCGAGCGGTACGAACTATCGAAGCGAAGCTTCCCCGAATCCGATCCTCACCATGGCCTGATGTGGGGCTCGCCCGAAGCCGATCTGGGCGATCCACACAACGACTACCCAGATTCCCATCCGTACTACTATCAAAACGCAGCAGGGGTCTGGCGAGGCATCGCCGACTACGCGAAGGCACTAGACCAGGCGGCGGTTGTTGACTCAACCCTGAAGCCTGAAGCGAGTCGCCTGCAGGTCCTCGCTGAAGAGATGCGCGCAAAAATTGAGCGCTCACTGGTCCACACGATGAGCCAGCGCAATGACGCGATGAAGCGCGCCGGCATTAGCCCTTTCACACCTGAAGACACCAGGCGCGACCCAAAGATGCTGTCCTCCTACGAGAATCATCGCTTCATGCAGGACTGGTTTTTGGCTGACTGGGGAGATCCTGCCCTCGATGCCGGCCACCTTCGCCATCGCACCCTCAGCGGCATGCAATGGGTGGGCCTGCACATGGATGGAACGGAGCCGCGCACCTCGAACTTTATGGAGCATGGAACCTTGTCGGTCAAGATCCGGGAGGATGATTACCGTTCCTTCCTGCTCACGCTCTACGGTCTCGTCTGCTTCGCGGCAGACTCTGGAAACCGCTACTCACCCGAGGACGCCCTTCTTCCCGGCGGCACGGCGGGCGAAGGTCAGAAGTATTCCTGGTCGGCGACTGTCAACTCCGTGCTGCAACCCACCCTCGGGCTGCGTTGGCTGCTCTGCTACGAAGAGAGTGATAAACCGCGCGTTCATTTGCAGAAGGCAGCCCCCAGCCACTGGTTTGCAGCTGGCAACGTGATCGCAGTGGAGCGTTGTCCAACCCGCTTCGGCCTTATCACGTGGAAGACAGAAGCGAAGGACGATGCGCACTGGACCATCAACCTCCAACTACCGCCTCACTTCGATGCTGATCTGATCCTGCATCTTCACCCACCCCAAGGTAAGCGGTTATCGCGCACATCAATCGGCGTGCTCGATGGAGATGCCGTGCTCCTTTCGCGTGAATTTCTTGCTGCGCACCTTTCGCTCGAGCTGGAAATTAGCGGCTCCTGACGGGGTATGAATTGCTCTGTCTGTACACGTTGCATCAGCGAACCACCAAGATCTCCTGAATCTCAAATTGGCCATTCGGCCTATGTCGCGCTCCACATTTCGAGCCTAGGCTTCAGGTCGTTCTCGTTTATCGCATTCGTTCGAGTTGAACGATATATCCGCCAGTCTTCCTGAGGACTGGCTTCGATCCAAAAAATTTGTCCGGATGGCCAAAAATGAAAATGGTTACATTGTCTACTCCAAGCATCCTGAATCGAGTTTGCACATACGCAATCAGAGTAACCGGCGCGCTCGTTCTGATCACCAGCGCAGGAGCTATGGCGCAGTTCAGCGGAAACGTGCAGGGCACGGTGCGTGACAGCGGCGGAGCCGTAATCCCGAACGCAAGCGTGACCGTTACGAGCGCCGACACTGGTGTCATCAACCAGTCCTCCACCAACCAATCCGGTCAGTATCGTGTCAACAGTCTCGCACCAGGTCAATATCGCATCCACGTGGTCGCTCCGGGCTTTCAGACAACTGAGGTGGTCAGCAGCATTACCACTTCGCAGGACGCAGGCGTCGACCTCACCCTTGCAGTCGAGTCTTCGACGCAATCCATCAACGTGTCGACAGAAGTCGGGGGTCTGGACCCCGAAGAGACTCGCGTGCAGACTACGCTGGATACGCAGCAGGTGCGGGACTTGCCGCTGCAGGGAAGAGGTACGCTCAACCTTGTCAACACTGCACCTGGGGTAAGTGGCTATACCGAAAATACTAATAACTTCGCCGTGGAACAAACGCCGGCGGCAGCCGCGAACGGCCACTACTCCGGTGGCAACCTGTTCGTGCTCGATGGAATATCCATCACCTCAAATATCACCACAGGCACCGCCAACATTTCGCCGAACTCGGACTCGATTCAGGAGATTTCGCTCCAGGTAAACACCTTCAGCATCGACTTTCCCGCCGGGTCTGGGCTTACCACCGCTGTGACCACAAAGGGCGGCAGCAACAAGTTCCACGGCACGGGAAACTTCACCTACACCGACCAAACCTTACGCGCTCATGGTTACTTCCAGAAGGGCGTCATCCCGAAGATCAGCAATAAAGACTTCAGCGCGACCTTTGGTGGGCCAATCTTCAAGGACCGTACCTTCTTCTTCGGTTCGGTCGAACAGTTGAATAACAAGACTGCAGCCACTAACCAATTCTCGGTTGAAGACCCTGCTTTTATCGCTTACGCAAAAGCCAACAATCCGAACTCAACCGGCACCACGCTGTTGAACAAGTTTCCCCTACAGAATGGTTCGCGCACTGGAGTCCTTCTCTACGCCACGCCTGACTTCCTTACGACCTGCCAGGCCACCAGTGCAAGCTGCAACACGCCTTTCATCGATTCGGCCTCGAACAATGTCAGTCCGTACCAGCACGGTCTGCAGTACTCGGCCCGCGGCGACCAATACTTCCGCCAGGGCAAAGACCGTATCTATGGCTACTACTACAACATCAAGCTAGACAACCAACAGATCGATCCACGCGCTTCTGCAAGCGCCGTCAATACTAATCGCAGTTGGTTTACGAACGCCAACTATACCCACGTCTTCACGCCTAACTTCCTCAATGAGATCCAGTTCGCGGCCTACAAGGTGGAAGGCGCCAACAACACCGCCGACCCTTCCGTCCCGCTCATCCACATCAACAACGCCCAATCAGTCACCGGCTTCGGTGGCGGCTGGGGGCCGGGTAGCTTCATCCAGCACAACTACTCCTGGCGAGACGTTGCGACATATGTCCGCGGCAAGCATGACTTCAAATTCGGTGTGCAGGCAGAGCATGGCGACGACAGCGCCAACTTCGGGGGCGCGCAGGCTCGCCCCAATTTCGGCTTCAATAGCCTCACTGACTTCATTCAAGACAAGGTCTATGACGAGGGCAATCTTTCCTTCGATCCATTCACAGGAAAATTCAAGCCGCTTCAGTTCGGGGTGCAAGGAACCAGCCTTGGCTTCTATGCCGAAGATCAGTGGAAGATAGCAAGCAATTTATCCTTGACTTTAGGTCTCCGTTGGGACGACTTTGGCAATCCCAGCACCTATGGCTATTCCACATATACCAAGATCGCCAATGTCCAGCTTGCCGGCACCAGCTCACAGCCGAACGCCGCCACCCTTGACGCACAGTTCGCCGACGCTTCCATTAAGCAGGCAGCCAATGTCTACCCCTCACGACAAAACCTCAATTTCACCCCGCGTGCCGCTTTTTCTTGGCGACCCTATAAATCTAACAACAACATCAGTCTGCACGGTGGCGTTGGTCTCTATCGAGACCCGGTGACCCTCGGACAGGTCGTCGACGGTCTGCGCGGCAATCCTCCAGGCTGGGTGTTCCCCTACTTCTCGCCCACCCAGCCGATTCAAGCCGTCTACGCTCTCGGCAACTCGCAAGCGCTGCCCTACGGTTATACCTACCCGACCATTCCCACTCCCGGACTCGATTCCCACGGTGGTATTGCGGGCTTGGGCGCTGGGGTGACCGGAATCGATCCGCACGTTCGCGTTCCCAAAACGCTCAACTACACCGTCGGCATTTCTACCGAGCTGCCATATCACATGGTCTTAGGCTTCAACGGCGTCGGTTCGCATGCCTACGATCAGCTTAGCGGTACCGACTTCAACCGGGTTGCGGGGGACCTCATCCGCAACAAAGGCAAGCTGCTTCGGCTCAACCCTAGTTTCTCTGGCATCGCCTACGTCAGCAATCTCAACACTTCTAATTACTATGGCCTTGTGACTACGCTAACCCAACGGGTCGGCAACCTCACCTACCAGGCCTCCTACACCTTTTCAAAAGCAACTGACCTAGGCACCTGTAACACGCGCTTTGACTTCAATGGCGGCGTTGACTGCCCCGGTGATCAACACAACTTTGCAGCTAACTTGGGACCGAGCGCCTTCGACGTCCGCAACAACTTCAAGATCTCGGGCAGTTACACCGTACCCACCCCGCACATTGAAGGCATTGTTAATCGTGTCCTTGGAGGTTGGGAAGTTGCCACCATCGCCACCGCGCAGAGCGGCATTCCATTCTCTGCTGTCAACTTCAACAACTTCGATGCTAGCTGCACCGGCATTATCGTCACCTGCGGAGACTACAACGCAGACGGCTATAACAACGACCGGCCGAACCTCGTAGAAGGTGAACGCCGCAGTGGCTTTACCCGTAACGACTACAAGCGGGGCGTCTTCGCAAGCGCATCCGTCACTGCGAACAAAAAAACCTACGTCGTACCCACCGGCTTCACCGCGCCCGCCGCCGGCACCCTTGGTAACGAGCCACGCAACATATTCCGCAATCCCGGCGTTCTCGCCATGGATGCCAGCGTCATAAAAAACAACTCCATCCGTTGGTTCGGTTCCGAGAAGGCTAACCTGCAGGTTCGCATGGACTTCTTCAACGTACTTAACCGCGTCAACCTCACACCGGTGGACTACAACGTCGGTTCGAATACCTTCGGCAGATCCCTCAGCACCCTGCAGCCCCGCATCATGCAGGCGGGAGCAAGATTTCAGTTCTAATCCAAGTGTCTTCCTCCTAAAGGCGGCAGCCGAGATAATTCATTCGGTCTGCCCCTCTTTTTCTATGATAGAAGTATGAACTTGTATCGGAAAACCACTATCCGGCATGGCTGGGCAAGCAAGCGACCGCAGTGCGTCTTGGCTTCCTGGCGTCGTCTCCTGTTCTACATCCTTCTCCTTACTCTCATAGCATCCCCGGCACCCAGCCAGGATGACCTGTTCCCCACCCTCCTACGCCAGCACCGTTACGGCGAAGCCCTCCAAACCGCTACTGACCTACTGCGCATGCATCCGGATGACAGCTTTCTCTGGCTTTACCGAGGCCTCGCCGAGCGCGGGCTCAACCAGGTCAAGGTGTCTCTGGAAAGCATTCGCCGCGCACTTCAGCTCAATCCTGCCAACACCCAGGCCGCCGAGGCCGGGGCTCAAATTTCATACACTGCACACGACGCGAGCGCGGGTTACTACGTGGATCAGGTTCTTCGCTTCGAACCAGAAAGCCAGCCAGCTCACGCTATGGCTGGCGTCCTAGCTCTTGAAAAATCGGACTGCTCAGCAGCGATTCAACACCTCAAGCAGGCCGGAGAACTGGCCAATCACGATCTCTCGCTCAAACGTCGATTAGCTTCCTGCATGGCCCAGCAAGGCGACCTGACCGGCGCCGTCAACCTTATGACCGAACTTCACAGCATGGCGCCCAGCGATCGCGACATCAACCTTCAACTCGCCCTGCTCGATTTCAACACCAGCCACTTTGCCGAAACCATCGCGCTGCTCAACCCCTTGCGCGCCTCGCTCGACGCTAACGGTTTCGGCCTCCTGGCTGATGCCTACAATGGAATCGACGACACCATCAACGCAGTCGATGCCTACCGCGCAGCCATTCAGCTCGTACCCACCGATGACCGGTATTACATCGACCTGACCGTTCTCAGCATGGACCACCAGTCGCCAGAGGTTGCACTTGGCGTACTGAACGCGGGTATCGCAAAGATCCCGACCTCCCCGCGCCTTCTGGTCCTGCGCGGCACCGTTTACGCCCAGATCGGCAGAAATGACCTTGCCCAGACAGACTTCGAACGTGCCGATCGCCTCGATCCCCACTCGATCTTCGGCACTCTTGGGCTCGGCGTCCTGCTCCGTGAAGAATCCAACCTCGACCAGGCGCAGAGCATTCTTGAAGTCAAGCTCGTACAAAGTCCGCACGACGCCGTCCTCAATTTCATGCTCGCAGATACCCTCCTCCGTAAAGGTGCAGATCCCGGCGATCCCGCCTTTGCCCACGCCATTAATCTCCTTGATGAATCGCTCAAGCGCGACCCCAACCTCGCCCAGTCGCACGCCTTGCTCGGCAAGCTCCTGCTCAAGCAGGGCCGGGCCGAGGACGCAGTCGGCCAGCTCGAAGCCGCTGTCCATCTCCAGGGCACTGACCGCACCGCCCTCAACCAGCTCCTGACCGCCTACCGCCGGCTCGGCCGAACCGCAGACGCCAACCGCACCAGCGCAATCCTTGCCCAGGCTGTATCCTCAGACCGCGCCCTGGAGACTGCGCGCAACCGCATCCACCTCACCCTGGAGCCTGCACCCAGATCCCCTGACGGAGCCCCAAAGAATCCATGAGCAACACCAGCCGTAGAAGTCTCCTTCAACTCGGTCTGCTTGGGGCCTTCAACCGCATGCTGCCCCAGGGTGTCACCACCCGCAATGTTAAGCCACAGGCACGCGGCAAGGCATCCGGCCTCCCCTATCTCGCGCAGTTTAGCGACATTGCAGCCGCGGCGGGACTCACCTTCCCCACCATCTACGGCGAGGTCAACCACAAAGACTACATCCTCGAAACCGTAGGCTGCGGCTGCGCCTTCATCGACTACGACAATGATGGCTGGATGGACCTCTTCGTCCTCACCGGCACCCGGACTGAGCACCCCGACCCTGGGAACAGCAACCGCCTGTACCACAACAATCGCAACGGAACCTTCACTGATGTCACCCGGGACGCCGGTCTGCTCTCAAATGGCTGGGCTTCCGGTGTATGCGTCGGCGACTACAACAACGACGGCTTCGAGGACATCTTCATCGCGCAATGGGGAGAGAACAAGCTGTATCGCAACAACGGCAATGGCACCTTTACCGATGTCACCCGCGAAGCAGGCCTGCTACATCATGAAGCCGCCCGCTGGGGAGCCGGATGCACCTTCGCCGAGTTCAATCGTAACGGCCATCTCGACCTTCTCGTCAGCAACTACGTCGGGTTCGACTTCGAACATGCACCCCGTCCAGGCGTCGAAACCAACTGCAATTTTAAGGGTGTCCCTGTAAACTGCGGCCCTCGTGGTCTCCCCTACGGCAAGCACTCTCTTTACCGCAACAATGGCGACGGAACCTTCACTGATGTCTCAGAACAAAGCGGTATTAGTGCCGTTAAAGAAACTTACGGTCTCAGCGTCGTCGCTGCTGACTTCGACGACGACGGCTGGTCCGACATCTACATCGCCTGCGATTCCACGCCGAGCGTGTTGCTTATTAACAATCGTGACGGCACGTTTCGCGAGGAGGCTCTTAAACGGGGCGTTGCCCTCAGCGAAGATGGTATGGAACAGGCTGGCATGGGAGTCGGCGTCGGAGACCTGTTCGGTAACAATCGCCTTGACATCTTCAAAACCCACTTCGCCGATGACACCAATGTGCTCTATCGCAACCTTGGCAATGGCAACTTCGATGACTCGACCTCATCGTCGGGCCTTGGCGTCGAAACCCGCTTCATCGGCTGGGGCGCAGCTGTTGCCGATTTCCAAAACAATGGCACCAACGACATTCTGTTCGTTACAGGCAACGTCTATCCAGAGATCGCCGCAAAGCTCCCCGCATATCCGCTCAAAACCCCACGCGTCCTCTTCCGCAACCTTGGCAAAGGCAAGTTCGAAGAGCTCATCCCCGAGGCTGGCTCGGGAATCAGCGCTGCTCACTGCAGCCGCGGCCTTGCCATCGGAGACTTCGACAACGACGGCGATCTCGACGCCCTCATCATCAACCTCAACGAGCCGCCGTCGCTGCTGCGTAACGATCTGCACGGCGGCGGCAACTGGCTCAAGGTCAAGCTTATCGGCCGCACTTCCAACCGAAGCGCCATAGGCTCTCGCGTTACGCTGCAGGTGGAAGGCCGCACCACAATGCAGGAGCTCCTCAGCCAATCGAGCTTCTTCTCGGTTAACGATTCACGGCTTCATTTTGGCCTGGGCAAAGCGTTAGCCGGCGATATCACGGTCCGCTGGCCGAATGGCAAAACGGACCACTTCGTTGGAGTGAGTGGAAACCGTATCGTCTTTATAGATCAAACGGCTGGTCTGCTACCTGCCAATCGAAAGTCATAATCTGGAGTGTTGGTCCGCTAAGTACGCAAGCATCTTTCTGCTTCTGAGAAGTGGTTGATTGTTGGGCAGGCACCGGGGCCTGGCGCAAGTGTTGCGTGCGCGGCTCAGCTCATAGCGTGAACGCAAACGTGTGGTTTCCATGGTGACGTGTATACGGCGAAGGCAAGCTAGCAGTCGAGCCGGTTCAAGCAATGAAGCTGCTGCCTGTACCATCGAGAAGCACGAAGTGGTCTGAGGCAGATCTAAGTGGCGATTCCTCCGAGCTGCGGGTCAATCCACATCGCCAGACATTCATGACTTATGCAGTTGTCCCTTTGGGTCGCCGATTGATCGTGCCACGACCGATGAGCCCGGAGCGTGGTTGAGAAAAGCATTTGTGCCATCGCTATTTCTCTGCACCCGAAAGAGCCGTGGCTTGCCACTTTTCGGTCAACTGCTTATCGGCGAGTGCCTTGATCTATACACCGCCGACCACGTTGCGTGCCTGGAAGCCGATCTGGTTGCTTTCTTTAGTGTCGTACAAGTCGATGAGCGGAACGCGCGTGGGAGTCTCGTTGATCCAGAGGACGATGGGTCCATGATGGCGTTGAAGTCGGCGGGGTTGGAGGCGAAAGTTGCGGTCCAGATGGACCAGTCGAGCTTGGTGGGATCAGCGCGGCTGTCGAGGGGAAGGACCTTTTCTGCCACGCCGGACATTCCCACTTTGGTGGGGATGCTCGGCTACGAGTGAGTCTTGTTCGCATTAAGTTGTGGTCTGATCCGCGCCGAATGGATCGCCAGTGGCGCCCTGTAGTACTCAGAAGATTGGCGAAGTTGGACTGACCTTTATTGCTCTCCCCCCATGAACGGTATTTTTATGCCAGCATAAGTCACTTATTCAAGCGCCACTGCTTGCCGCTTCTGCGTTTACAGATAGACTGTGATCGCCAACCTGCCACGTGGTAAGTTCACCATCACGAGAATCGTTCGTTACTACTGTGGCTTGGCGAAAGGATGCTTTATGCGTTTAGTTCAGTGTCTTAAAGGAGTAGTCTTTGCCGTGGTCGTGGGTAGCATGTCGACTGCAATCATGTCGGCCCAGAAGCTTTCCATTACCGGCGCACTGAGTCGCGTAATGGCAATAGGGGGAGAATCGACCGGTTGCTCCGTCCGCCTCGACGCAGAGATAAATATCAACGGCAAGGCGATGCGTTACATCAAGGTAAGCGATGCACAACCCGGAAGATTGGAAGGGTTGAATGGGGAGCGCATCACCGCGACTGAAAGGATTGCTTACCGCCACGGAGTGGTTACGGGCGTAAAGCCCTTTCCGCGAACACGCGAAAAGTCCCTCTCCAGTGCCCGTTCCGCACGTATGGGGCACCTACGCTTGCCTTTGCGACAAGGTTCATGGATGGCGTATTCAGCTGCCTCGCCGAGCGTATAAATAGTGCGCTTTCCAAGTATGTCCCTGTGTACGCGTACGAGTTCAGCGACGCTCAAGCTGCCACAAGTCTGAAGGTATCCGCCGATTTATCTGGACTTGGTTCGTTTGATGGCAGCAGCCTGGTTTATGCGTTCCAGTGCGTGATTCCGGGGACCGCCGCGCGGCCGATGTTCAGTTCCGTACGGAGAAAACTTTCCGACCAGTTCAGCGGAGCGTGGGCAGCTTTTATTGCAACGGGTGACCGCCGTACCGATGGAGCACCTGGTTGGCCTACGTTTGACTCTTCGAGGGGAGGCATTCAAGAATTCGACCTCATTGGTGTGAAGGAGAACACGAGGTTCTACTTCGAGCATAAAAGCTTGTTGTGGTCGGCATTGAACCTAAATTGAGAAGCGGTTTGGGGGTCCAAATGCATAATTACTATGGAGCATCTGGACTAAGCGGGCCAGTAGAAACTTGTTGAACAGGAAAGGTCCTGTTTTGTCTTGATTAGATTTGGATAGATCTTTTGGGTATGCGGACGAGCAACTGGTCTTAGCCAAAATTTTTATTGCCACAAGGCCTACATCCGGTCACCCCAATCACGCTTCGATGAATACTTTAGCGATTGTGCGCTTGTTCAAAAACGCGTCAATTCACTCGGACGATCTCAAAAGAACTGTTCCTGGCGTTGCAAAGTTTTGTTTGCCTCGATCCTCAATCCATACCGGGCCGCATTCGTGTTGCGTGCTAAAGATGTAGCCCGATGGTTCGATTGAGCAATGCGGCAAAAATATGCCAGGCGGGTGTCATTCCAATGGGGACGGCAAAGGCGATGGCGGCGAACGTAAGTGGCGCGGCCCACATGGTGGAGCGGTGGATGCGGCGGATCGTGATGAGTTCGTAAACGATGAGCAGGAGAAGTAGTGTGCCGATGCCTGTGACCGCTCCTGCGGCAGGCGGCAGTCCGATGCGGCTCCAGGGAAAGCGTCCAAACGCTGCACCGACAAGCCCAATGGTGGCAATAAGGATAAGGCGTTTATGCGCGTCCGGTCTGCGCCGAGCCCGCCAGGAAGCATAGATGATGACGGTAAAAGCAAAGATCCCGATCAGCGGAATTGCAAGCGAGCCTTCAGCGTCGATCGGGCCGATCCGCGCTCCGCGGTGAAGCGCGCCAATCGCAGTGACCACGCCGAAGACGACCATGATGGGCGGAAGGCAAAAAGCGATGATGCCAAAGGAACGATGCCATTTGACGTGGCGAGTGGAGATGAATGCGACCTGAACGACGAACAGAAGCATCCAGAGGGTGAAGACTGCTCCATGGATGTGAACTACTACACTGGGCAGCGGCGCTCGCATCATGCCGGCCTGAAAGTAAGTTGAAGAAAAGCCGATGAAGACGGCGACGCACATCAGGATCGCCATGCCGCTGTAGAAAAAGCGTTCCACGGTTCGGTTGACTGGTCTGTACCGGAGCGCTTGAACGGGTGATTGCGCAAGAATAGCGTCTGTTGCCACAGCTTTTCCCCCTTTGTGAAGTTGGGTCTACGCGGCCGCCGATAATCGGTTTACGGGAACGGGAAAAGATAACACACAAGGTGGATGGTCACAACAATATTTAGCTCGGAGTGTTTCGCCTTCCGATCTCTAATCTGCCCGCGCCACGAGCGGATGGTGCTCTGATGACGGACTATCCGGAAACCCAGGATTTCGACTGTTGGCAACAGGCCCAATTACGTTCCAAGCGTCTGCAACTCTAAAACTGTCGAAGCGAGCCTTGGCGATATAAGGCTCATTGAAACGAAGTTGAGCTGGCTGGTCGTTGAACAGAAGACGCGTTTCGAGTTCATCCTCTCTGAGCGGCAGGACATGTTACTTATACGTGAACAAAGGTTGCAGGCCACTCGGTAGCTTTGCGGGCCACCGGCCGGGAGAGCACTAAAAAAAGTCAGCGTGTGCCACGATGAGGCACACGCTAACTAGTATTGAAGAACGAACTTAGTTAGCTGAAATCAACGAATAAAACGAGATTTCAGTATTAGGTTAGATCAAGCCTGCATTGAGTTTGCAGCTAGGATCAGGTCGTAGCGGTCCAGGTTCATCACTTTGTTCCACACTGCCACAAAGTTATTCACAAACATTTCCTTTGAGTCTGCACACGCATAGACTTCTGCAATTCCCCGAAGCTGCGACTGTGAACCGAAGATCAGGTCAACGCGGGTGCCGGTCCACTTGACTTCGCCAGTAGTGCGATCAAGCCCATCAAACACACCTTCCGATGTTGCAGAGGGCTTCCACTCCGTGCGCATATCGAGCAGGTTGACGAAGAAGTCGTTGGTGAGCGTCTCCGGCTGTTTGGTGAAAACGCCGTGTTGAGACTGCGCGAAACTCGCATTCAAGACACGTAAGCCGCCGATGAGAACGGTCATTTCAGGGGCGGTCAGCCTCAACAACTGGGCCCGATCCAACAGCAATTTCTCGGCTGGAACGTCGTCTCCGCTCTGAAAATAGTTGCGGAAGCCGTCGGAGATCGGCTCGAGGACCGTGAAGGAATGCACGTCTGTCTGTTCCTGCGAGGCATCCGTGCGACCCGGCGTGAAGGGAACCTTCACGTCGTGACCCGCCTTCTTCGCAGCCTCCTGGACCGCTGCGCAGCCACCGAGCACAATCAGGTCAGCAAGCGAAACCTTCTTGCCACCGGTCTGTGCAACGTTGAAGTCACTCTGAATCGACTCCAGCTTTCCGAGAATCCTCGCGAGAGCGTTTGGCTGGTTCACTTCCCAATTCTTCTGTGGCTCAAGACGAATGCGTGCTCCATTCGCTCCACCACGCTTGTCGGAGCCGCGGAAGGTCGAAGCAGATGCCCATGCGGTCGTGACCAGTTCTGAGATCGACAGTCCAGACTCGAGAAGCTTCGTCTTCAGTGAAGCAATCTCCTGCTCGCCGATAAGTTCATGCTCCACCGCAGGGACCGGGTCTTGCCAGATCTGGGGTTCCGCCGGAACAAGGGGGCCGAGATAACGGGCAATCGGTCCCATGTCGCGATGCGTTAGCTTGTACCAGGCCTTGGCAAACGTATCGGCCAACTCCTGCGGATTCTCAAGGAAGCGCTTTGCAATGGTTGCGTAGATCGGGTCTACACGCAAAGCGATGTCTGTCGTGAACATCATGGGAGCATGCCGCTTCGCAGGATCGTGGGCATCCGGAACAGTCCCCGCACCGGCTGAATTCTTGGGAGTCCACTGGTGTGCGCCGGCCGGGCTTTTGGTGAGTTCCCACTCATAGCCCATCAGGTTTTCCAGATAGTTGTTGTCCCATTTGGTAGGGTTTTCGGTCCATGCGCCTTCGAGACCGCTGCTGATCGTATCGCCAGCGTTGCCGGTGCCAAAGGAGTTTTTCCAGCCGAAACCCTGCTCTTCAATCGGAGCCCCTTCGGGTTCCGGGCCGACGTACTTGCCAGGATCGGCAGCGCCATGGGCTTTGCCGAACGTGTGACCGCCTGCAGCCAGCGCGAAGGTCTCTTCGTCGTTCATCGCCATGCGACCAAAGGTCTCGCGGATATCGTGCGCGGCAAGGAGCGGATCGGGGTTGCTATTGGGGCCTTCCGGGTTCACATAAACGAGCCCCATCTGCACAGCAGCCAACGGCTTCAGGAGTACTCGATCGCCCTTGTAGCGCTCATCGCCCAGCCATTTGCCCTCAGGTCCCCAGAAAATGTCTTCCTGTGGCTCCCACACGTCGACACGACCGCCGGCAAAGCCAAAGGTCTTGAAGCCCATCGACTCCAAAGCCACATTGCCCGTCAGAATCATCAAATCAGACCAGGAGATCTTCTTGCCATATTTCTGCTTGAGCGGCCACAGCAGGCGACGGGCCTTATCCAGATTCACATTGTCGGGCCAGCTGTTCAGGGGCGCAAATCGCTGTGTACCGTAGCCCGCACCGCCGCGGCCATCGCTGGTGCGATAAGTGCCTGCACTGTGCCACGCCATACGTATAAAGAACGGCCCATAATGACCATAGTCGGCTGGCCACCAGTCCTGCGAATCTGTCATCAGGGTGTGAAGATCTTTGATCAATCCGTCCAGATCAAGGCTATTGAACTCTTTGGCGTAGTTAAAGTCCTTATCCATCGGATTGGATAATTCGGAGTTCTGGTGAAGAATTTTGAGGTTTAGCTGATTCGGCCACCAGTCTGCGTTCGAAAGCGCAGCGGATGCGGTGGGTGCGAGGACGGTGTTCATGACAGGGCATTTTGCTTCGGTTGACAACTTTTTGCTCCTTGTATCGGCGACAGATAGTTCGCCTTGCTGTGGTAAGTTTCCGGTCCTGATGTCCAACCGACTTCTAAGTGATCGTGCTGATTTACTTCGCAGAACTGCCGCTAACTATCTCCTGCGATCCAATGTTTCCAAGCAACCTGCCTGGCTACCGACCCCACCTGTTCCTCAGCTTGCTATGTTGCGCACGTAGCGCAGAGACCGCGGGCAATAAGCTCGCATTCCCGAAGCGTTCGCTTACCGAGGGAGTTTGAGGTAGGGGTGGATACGTCGTACCACTCCAGATCCTCAACGATTCCGCAACTGTCGCAGATGAAGTGGTAATGGTGCACACCCTTTACGTCGAATCGCGCCACGCGCCCCTCAACGGCGACTTCGCGCACCAAACCCGCTTGCACCAGGTCCCGTAGATTGTTATAGGTTGTTGCTCTCGAAGAGCGTGGATCAAGACGATTCACACCCTCGAAGATCTCTGCAGCCGTCGGGTGCCCGGTGTGCTCAAGCAAAAAAGCCATCACGCCGTAGCGCTGCGGAGTTAACCTCAACCCGCTTCGTTCCAAAGTCTGCGTGATTTCTTCTACATTCATAATGTTCTTTATTAGATTGAGTCTAATCTAAGAATTTGTCAAGTTAGTTCCGGTGTTTGTTTTCTAGGCAAAGACATTTGGCGAATGTGATGGCAATGGAGTTCGATCGGCGAGGTTGCAGCACGGCGGCGCGGAGCCTGAACGGCTCTGATTTTGCATAAATACATCGCAGCAAAGCTGGCCGACAGATGCATCGGAGCAAAGTCCGAATTACGCGCGGTACTGATCTTCGCTTACTTGCTCCATCCAATCCACCGCTTTGCCATCGAGCTTCTCCTGGATGGCGATATGCGTCATGGCCGTGGTCGGAGATGCGCCGTGCCAATGTTTTTCGGCTGGAGCAAACCAGACCACGTCACCTGGGCGAATCTCCTCGATCGGTCCATCTTCGCGCTGCGCCCAGCCGAAGCCCGCCGTCACAATGAGCGTCTGACCGAGCGGATGTGTGTGCCATGCAGTCCGTGCTCCCGGCTCGAATGTAACGCTCGCGCCTCCAACTCGTGCGGGATCGGGCGCCTGGAACAGCGGATCGATACGGACCGTGCCTGTGAACCAATCTGCCGGTCCCTTTCCAGAAGGCTGTGACCCAATATTTTTGATTTCCATCGTCGGTATCCTCTCGTGTCTGTCCCGAATGACATGGTTGCGGAACTGCTTGGGACTACGCAGTCTTTGCGTCTGTTGACTAGGGCGTGACTTGCTGCAGTAGCAACGCTTCGCTGTCGTAGTCACCGCGTAATCGCAACTCCACGCCACGGCCCATCAACAACGCTCCGGATACGACCTGTTCGCCGGTGTACTTGTTCGCGTCCAGTGGGGCAATGCGGTAGTTCGATGCCGGATTCAATCCACGCAGGCGGATCAGCGTCTGGACAAGCCCATAGCGCTGCGAGTGCAGGTAGGCGAACAGCACAGCCTGCGAGCCATCCTGCGCGACGTACTGTACTTGCGAACTTTCATGTCCCTCCGGGCGTTCGAGGCGGTAGAGCTTGCCGTGCTGAACTGTCGTTCGGACGGTTTTATAGAACGCAGTAAGCCGCGTCGCCGCATCCATCTCCTCCGGCGTCCATTTCGTCAGGTTGCTTCCGATCCCCAACGCGCCTTGCATGGCAGAGAGGAATCGGAACTGGAGCGGAATCGAGCGATTATCGAGGAAGTTCGGTACGTCGGTGACCCACGCGGCCATGGTCTCCGGACTATAGGCGTGGGTGAAGCCGTCCTGGATACTTAGGCGATCGAGCGCATCCGTGTTGTCGGATGGCCACACCTCATCCGTGTAGCGAAGAATGCCAAGATCGACCCGGCCGCCACCGCCGGAACAGGACTCGATCTCAAGCTTCGGATGCTTCGACCGCAGTTTCGCCAGCACGTCATACAAATTGTCGATGTATTGCACATAGATCTCTTTCTGCGCTGTGACGTCCGGATGCTCGGGCGTGCTGCCTGCAGCCTCGGCCCAGCCTGGCTCGCTCCAGTTCCGGTTGTAATCCCACTTCAGAAATGCAATGTCGTTATCGGTGACAAGTTTGTCGAGGAAGGTAAAGATGTATTCCTTCACCTCGGGACGAGCCAGGTTCAGCACAAGCTGGTTGCGACTTTCTGAGCGCTGCCGGTCGGGGAAGTGCATGGCCCAGTCTGGATGTGCGCGGTACAGGTCACTGTCGGGGTTGATCATCTCCGGTTCAACCCACAGCCCGAAGTCCATCCCCAGGGTGTGGACATGGTCTATCAACGGCTTGAGGCCATTCGGAAACTTGGTCTTGTTCACATACCAATCCCCAAGTCCGGCATGGTCACTGTTGCGCTGCCCGAACCATCCATCGTCAACCACGAAACGCTCAACCCCAAGCCTGGCAGCTTTATCAGCCAACGCCATCTGACCAGCCTCGTTGACGGCAAACTCGGTTGCTTCCCAGGAGTTATAGATGACCGGGCGCGGTTTGGGGTTTGGATGGGTTGGCAGGATTTCCGCGAGTTGGAAGCTATGCAAAGCGCGTGAGGCCTCGCCTTGTCCGTGCGCCGTGTAGCCCGCATAGAACCTTGGTGTTTCAAGGCTTGCGCCAGGCTTAAGTTGGTATGCAAAGTCGAAGGGGTTGTAGCCGGCGGTAACCCGAACCTGGTGAAGGGAAGTGCTTTCGACATTCATCCGCCAACTGCCGCTCCAACCGAGTTCGCCAAACCAGACCGGGCCATTTTCTTCTGTGGTCTCTCCTTGCCGACCGATGGCAAACCATGGATTGGCCTGATGTCCGGTGCTGCCACGACGGCTCTCCAGGACCTGCGAACCCGTTGCGATCGGCGCGGTATGGAGTTGCCACTCGCCGCCCCACTGGCCGGTCAACCAGCTCAGAGAGTAGTCCTCTTCTGCTGGAAGGTTCCACGTGGCGGAGGCTGCCTGTTCGATGTGGAAAGGGGCCTTGCCTGTGTTCTCGATACGCGACCAGCGGGCCAGAACTCCTTCACCGTAGGTCTGGTAATAGAGATGAACACGTATTGGCTGAAAAGAGTCGTGCAGCACAATCTCGAGTTGGCTGCCGGAGACCTTTGCGCTTTCATAAATCAGAACAAGAGTTCGATCACCGTTGGGTGAATCTACCTTCAGCGCGGGCTCGGTAAAGAGTCCCTGGCCCCAGGCTGGATACTCAAGTTGTGTCGTCCCAATGGACGGGTCGAACGAAGCCCGTTCCGGGGCACTGTGCGCGCGCGGCAGCACCGCGTCCTTTGGTAGGGCGGGTCCCCAGTACAGGGTCTGCGCCATATGTTTTTCGTTGATGCCGACTACGTAGGTGCTCTCGCCTGCGTTCAGATACCACTGATCACGATCAGGTAGAGGCCGCACTGTGTTTTGAGCAAACACGCAGGAAGAAAGGGCTGTGGACGCTGCAACGAGAAGAACTGAACCGAGACGCATAGAGAAGGAACCTCGAGAGATAAGCCGCAACCACTGCATCATATGCGTCGATGCTATGCGTTGGTAACGCAAAGCTTCTGCATTTCAATCCACGTAGCAGTGCACCACTTTTCGCAAGACAATCCAGAATAAGTTTTGATAGAGTGTGGGTTCCGGTTCGAACTTAAAGTTACGCGTCCGCAGTTGTTGGATGAGGCTTCAAAACCATTCCCTGGCAACACCCTTCTTTCAGGAGTTCCACATTGCAAAAGTTGTCGATCCTCACCCATCTCGTACGTCGCCAGCAGGCAGTTGCAATGTTCGCCTTCATCCTGGCTGCCCCATCGTATCTGCATGCGCAGGCTCCGCATGAGCTGACGACCGCCGATCGCAAGCAGATCGACTCGCTCATTCAACGCATGTCCGTCGAGCAGAAGATTGACTATATTGGCGGTACCGGCTTTGCGGTCCGCGGCATTCCCGCACTCGGCCTCCCGGCCCTTGAGATGTCCGATGGCCCCTACGGCGTCCGCTCCAACGCCGGCTTTCCGTCAACCACGTACGCCGCCGGAATCGGACTCGCCGCCACGTGGGACCGCACTCTTGCCCAGAAAGTAGGAGCTGGCATTGGCCGCGATGCACGTGCCCGTGGCATCCACTACATGCTCGGCCCGGGGACCAACATCTATCGTTCGCCCCTCAACGGCCGCAATTTCGAGTACTTCGGCGAAGACCCCTTCCTCGCCTCCGAGATGGTAGTTGGCTACATCAACGGAATGCAGCAGCAGGGCGTCAGCGCCACCGTAAAGCACTACCTCGCGAACAACTCGGAGTATCTCCGCCACGACTCCGACTCCATCGTTGACGAGCGCAGCGTGCGTGAAATCTACTTGCCCGCCTTCGAGGCCGCGGTCAAACGCGCTCACGTCGGCGCCATTATGGATAGCTACAACCTGATCAACGGCCAGCACGCCACCGAAAACGGATACTTCAACATTGACATTGCACGCCGCGAATGGAGCTTCCCCGGCACCCTCATGTCAGATTGGAACGCCACCTACAACGCGGTCGGAGCAGCCAATGGTGGCCTCGACCTCGAGATGCCCGTCGGCAAGTTCATGAACAAGGCCAACCTGATGCCCGCGCTCCAGTCCGGGCAGGTCAAACAGGCCACTATCGATGACAAGGTCCGCCACATCCTGACCACCGCTGCCATGTTTGGGTGGCTTGCCCCGAACTACTCCCAGCGTGACTCTTCCGTTTCTGTGACCAACCGCGAGAGCAACGAAACCGCTCTCCAGTCCGCGCGCGAAGCTCCGGTCCTGCTCAAGAATACCGGCGGCCTGCTACCTCTCAACAAGTCCATTAAAACCATCCTTGTCGTCGGACCCGCGGCTTACCCCGGCGTGGCCGTCGGTGGCGGCAGCGCCGGCGTCGTCCCGTTTCATCAGATCAGTCTGGTCGAAGGCCTTCAAAACGTGGCCCCCGGAGTCAACATCCTCTACGCCGCCGGTCTCCCGACGCTGGGCGAACTCGCTCGCAGGACGGAATTCATGACCGCAGCCACCGGTGGCCAGCCCGGCATCCTCCATGAGATCTTCGATTCCAAGGACCCCTCAGGTGTCGCCACGACGCACTCCACCGCCCACCACATCAACAACACTGGCTTTGGTTGGGACCAGATCGCCGGTAACGTGGACGACGTCACAGCCTTCTTCATGGCGCCACCTAAACTGATCTCGCAGCGCTACTCTGGATACTTCAATGCCCCTACCTCGACCAGCTACCTCATCGCGTTGGCCGGGGCCGGGGAAAACAATGGCGACCGCGTTTACATTGACGACAAGCTCGTCATCGATGACTGGGACCTTGTCCGCGCCTTCGAGCCTCACGTATCCATGCCCCTATCTGCCGGTATGCACAAGGTGGTTGTTGAGTCCTGGCAAAGTGGCCCCATCGGCGGCAAGCTACGCTTTGCCCTCGTCCCCGAAGAATCCCTTGTCAATCCCCGTATTAAGCAAATGGCCGCCACTGCCGACGCTGTCATCGTAGCCGCCGGCTTTACCACCAACAAGGACGCCGACACCGAGAGCGAAGGCGGAGATCGCACCTTCGACCTCCCCTACGGCCAGGACGAACTCATCCGCACTATGGCCGCAGCCAACCCCAGGACAATCGTCTCGGTCACCTCCGGCGGCAACGTGGACTCCTCCACCTGGTTCGATCGTGTCCCCGCACTCATCGAAGGCTGGTACAGCGGACAGGCCGGCGGACAGGCCATGGCCGAGATCCTCTTCGGCGACGTCAACCCCTCCGGCCACCTGCCCGCTACGTTTGAACGCCGCGCCGAGGATAACCCCTCCTTTGCCTCGTACTACCCCGAAGGCGACTCCAAACGCGTGGTCTACAAAGACGGCATATTCGTCGGTTATCGTGGGTACGAGAAGAACCACACCCAGCCCCTCTTCTCCTTTGGCTACGGCCTCTCTTACACCACCTTCGGCTTCGCTAACATCAAGGTAGGTAAGACCACGACGGACGCTATGCTCGCCACGGTTGAGTTCGATATCACCAACTCTGGCTCTCGCAAGGGCGCTGATGTGGCCCAGGTCTACGTCTCAGACCCAGGTGCTCGTGTGCCTCGGCCGCTCCATGAGCTCAAGGGCTTCGAACGTGTGGAACTTGCCCCAGGACAAACTCGCCACGTCTCCGTCAGCCTGGATGCACGTGCCTTCGCTTACTACGATGTTGCAACGAAGAGCTGGACGATAGATCCCGGCCACTTTGATATCGCCGTGGGTGACTCGCTCGCGTCTCTACCCCTGAATGCCGCCATTGAATTGAATCAGGCGGAGACTCGTAAATCCATGGTTACCATGAATAAAAAGTGATGCTGGGTACGCACAAAGCTGTGCGTACCCAGCCGTTCTCCTCCGACTGGACCTCTGGCGGCCGCGTCTACTCGTACCGCAGTGCCTCGATGGGGTCCAGGTTCGCCGCGCGAATGGCAGGAATCATACCGCTCACCAGGCCCGTGATCGCAAGAATCACGGTGGCGACAAGCACTGACATCGGCGAGATGATCAGTCTTATATCTGCGTCCTCGGCATGCTGTGCCAGCGCACTGTAAAACGTGATGCGCCCTACGAGCGCGGAGATCAAATAGGCGAGCCCGATCCCGCATACGCCACCCATCGTAGTGATCGCCATGGCTTCGGACAGGAACTGCAGAAGGATGTGTCTCTTCTGCGCACCCAGTGCTTTTTCGACTCCTATCTCGCGCGTGCGCTGTTTGACCGCCATCAGCATGATGTTCATAAGGCCGATGCCCGCAATCCCGAGCGTGAGCGCCCCGACAAGGGACAGGAGTACCTGGAGGGCAAGTGAGAGGATCTTGAACTGGTGCAGCTCAGTCATCAGGTTAGCAACGTTGATGGCACTGTGATCCGAGTCTCGGAAGTGATGTGCCGCTGCGAGTGTCTCACGCAGGCTCTTCTCCACCTGCTCATTGTTACCGGTGTAATTGAACCAGATACCGTCGAGGTAGTGCGTATCTTTCACGTCGCTCATTGTGTTGAACGGGATATAAATCTGCCGGTTGCGGTCGCTGTTCTCTCCCTCCTGCATCTTGGGATTCAGCACGCCGACGATTGTGAAGAGCTCTCCCTGCAAGCGAATACTTTCGCCTAACGCCCACCCGCCCGAGAACAATTTGATCTTTGCTTCTGAACCGATCACACACACATGGGCTCGCTGTTGATTCTCCAGTCCGTTGAAGAATCGGCCTTGATCGGTTGTCATCTTCCAGATGTCCTGAAACTCCGGACGGACGCCATTTACGGTCCAGGTATAAGTATGCAAATCGTTCTGTACGGGTACATCTTTCATCACGACTGGTGAAATATGAAAGACGCCGGGAACGCTGGAGGTCACTCGGTCCACATCCTCCAGCGTGAAGCGAACGCGCAGGCCAGCCTTGTCTCCGCCTGCCTGTTGGCTGGTTCGGCCGGGAAAAACTCCGACAATGTTGGTGCCCCACTGCGCAAAGATGGCTTCAATGGCGCGACTGAATCCTGCGCCATACGCAAGGAGCAGCACCACCGTGGCAATGCCCCACGCCATGCCGACGATGGTGATGGTCGTACGTCGGCGGTTATAGACCATTGCTTCCCACGCCTGGCCGATGATGTCTTTGAACATGCCTGCTCCCTTACTGAACTGGATTTCTGGTTTCTTATTCCCGTCTCAGGGCTTCGACGGGATCCAGATTCGCCGCCTTGCTCGCTGGGTAGAGTCCTGCCGCGATTCCGGCCACCAGCAGTGATCCAAGTGCCAGCGCAGCCGACCAGGGCACCAGTCGCGGAGGATCCCAACCAGGCATCTTGCCCGTAAGTGCCTGTTGCAGCAGCCACATAAAGCCCCCTGAAACAATAATGCCAATCACTCCACTGATACCCGTCAGCAGCAGTCCTTCCCAAAAGAACTGGGACAGGATGCTGCGTCTGGTCGCTCCCAGCGCTCTAAGCAATCCAATCTCGGGCGTGCGCTCCGTAACCGAAACCAGCATAATGTTGACGATCCCTACCGCGCCCAGACCCAGCGTAACGATTCCGACGCCGCCCAGAAAGATATCCATGGCATTGAAGATCGCTCCGACCATTCGTTCCTCTTCGATAGAGTCGAACTGGTCGAAGGCATCGGTTAGCCGTGGATCAAAGCCATGTCGCTCAGCGATCACACGGCGAACCGCAGCGACGGCTGCGGTGGAATCGCCCTTCTTTGTTGGCTGGTATTGAATGGAGGTCAGCGCGTCCCGGGGAATATTATCTCCCTTCATCGCAAACAGTTCCTGCATCGTGGTGATGGGAATATAAACTTTTTGATCATCGAAATCCTGGGTCCCGCGGCTGATCTTGCCCACCTGTCCGACGACAGTAAATGCGGTTCCGTTGATCGTGATGGTCTCGCCCAGCGTCGGCCGTCCGTTGTACAGAAGCGCGGCTGCCTTGAATCCCAGCACCACGACGCGTCGCCGTTCCTTCAGATCGGCGTCATCCAGAAAGCGACCCTGGGCTATCGGAATAAAGCGCACCACCGGATAGTTCGGTTCGACTCCCATCACGCGGCTTGAGGTATTGCTCCATTGACTGACCTCATAGAGATCGAATCTGCTCAACTCCACCGTGACGGATCGCAACTCGGGTAAGTGGCGCAGAGCTTCTTCGTCCCCCAGCGTCAACTTGTAAGGGCGCATTCCAGTGTGCTGATTTGCCAGGGCAGGAATGGTGCCGTTCCACATCATGATCAGATCGTTTCCAAGCGTAGACAACTGGCGGTGCTGGCCGGACCGGAATCCCTCTCCCAATCCCACGAGCACCAGCAGGGAACCGACGCCCCAAGCGATCCCGAACATGGTCAGGAAACTGCGCAGTTTGTTGGCCGCGATCGCACGAAAAACCTGCCCGATAATGTCCCAGAAACTTTGCATGTTATTGACCCCGTCCGGGCGTTCAACGGATGATACGCGCGGGTTGCCGTCTTGGTTCCTTCAAAAAGAACAGGCAATTGGAACCAACCCGCAGCGGCTTGCGTATGACGTGACATCGGCGAACGGAAGTGCGTCGTATTCTGCCGATTTGCCCGCTTACATCAGCGGCATCTCTCGGTTTCGGAGGTAGTTGTGGCATCATCATCGCGAAAGACAAAACGGTTCTGGGCGTGGCTAAGTGTTGGCGCAGTCATGATCCTGTTGCTGGCAGGTGTTGCGTTTGCACTGACTCGCATGGTGAAGGGTTCCGCCATCGATCCCAACAAATTGGCAAAAGTTACCCGAGGCGATGTAGCTCGCTCCGTGGTCGCAACCGGTAAGATCCAACCGATCACCAAGGTCGAAGTAAAGAGCAAAGCCTCAGGTATTGTGGAGAAGCTTTACGTCGACATCAACCAGCGAGTGACCAAGGGACAACCGTTAGCGCAACTTGACCAGGAAGAGATCACGGCCCAGGTGGCGGCACAGCGCGCGCAACTTGCCGCAGCGGAAGCCAACGTGGGCACCTTTCGCGCAAACATTGAGCAAGATACCGTGAACGCGTCCGCGCCGGACCTGCCGATGTACAAGGCCACGCTGGATCGTACTCAGCGCATGAAATCCGATGGAATCGTAAGCCAGCAGGCCGTCGACGACACGAACAGGGACTACCTCGCGGCACTTACCCGGCGAGACTCTTCCCGCGCACAGATCGGCGCCGACAGCGCCAAACTGAAGCAGGCACAGGCCCAGGTCATGCAAAGCAAGGCCAGCCTGAAGCAGTTAGAGGAGCAGTTAAGCTACACAACTATCGTGGCTCCAATGGATGGGATGATGCTCTCGCGTGACGTCGAGATCGGCGATGCAGTCAGCTCGATTCTTATACTCGGTTCAACGGCCACGCTCGTCATGACGGAGGGCAATATCAACCAGGTCTACGTGCAGGGCAAGGTAGATGAGGCCGACATTGCCCACGTCTTCATGGCACAGGCAGCGCGTATCAAGGTCGAGAGCTTCCGAGACCGTCTGTTTACAGGTAAAGTAACCAGGATCGCGCCACTCGGCGTGGAAAAAGACAACGTAACCACCTTTGAAGTTCGCGTCTCTATCGACAATCCCGGCGGTGAGTTGAAGGCCAATATGACTGCGAACGCCGAGATCCTGCTGGAAGAGCACCACGGAGTCCTCACCGTACCGGAAAATGCCGTGATCTACGACAACCAGAAGAGCGCCTCGGTGGAGATACCGGACAGCAAGCAGAAGGAAGGAAAGAGAAAAGTCCCGGTCAAGGTCGGCCTGTCGAACGGCTCCGTAACCGAGATCGCAAACGGGCTCAACGAAGGGGACCAGGTCGTTTTACAACAGTAAGAGTTTCAGTCCCACCGCCGGTAAGTGAGCAACCAGATAACTTGCCAGCGATGGGGTTTCAGACAACTTTGTGATGCCGAAAGAAACTTCTAATGCGCACCATCTGCTTTGGCAAATCGCACGGTATATTCGCCGACGCGCTGGCCTTGGCTCAAGCCGACAGTAATATCCGTCCGGTAGTGGATTCCTGCATAAAGGCGAGACATCGCGGCTTCCTGCGCCTGTGCGTTGAAGTACACGGCACCGCTCGGAAACAGGTAGGAGAGAACATCGGCGCCGGCTGCGGAAAAGACCGCGTGGCCCGACACGTAGGACGGAAAGTTCGGGAGCCCGGTCCAGGTTTTAATGTTGGGGTCCAACTGTGATGGACGAGGGTTGAAGTAGGCATACTTGGTATCCCAGCAGCTAACCGCTCCATCATGCATCGCCATGTCAAGCAGCGCGAAGACGCGGGCGGTGCGAACCTCGCTCATCTGCGCGGCCACAATGTATGGAACGGCAATTGCGTTCCAGTGGCCGGAGGGCGTAGGCGTGCTCACGCCGTCAGCCCATTTGTAAACGGTGGCCAGTTGATCTCGAGTGATATTGCCGGTGACCGTACGCACCTCAGTAAGGTCCGAGGCCATCTGAGCCGAGGAGGTTGAGGGTGGAGGCACAGAACGTTCATTGACAATATCTGTCGGGGACATCATCCATCCCTTTACCTGTCCAAAGACGGGAAGCATAGGGGGACGCGGCGGGCCATCCATGCTTATCCATGGAATCTCTCCATGGGCCACGGAGTTACTGTGAAGCTGTTGCCAGATCGTCGCGTTGCCGGCGGCACCCTTCATTCCATCGCTGGCCGCGCGAGCAGCAAAGACCGCGGCTATGCCTTTGCCCAGGGAGACTCCAGCAGCGACATCCGAGGCAGAGGCGCGGCCGGAGAGGAGAGCGACCTGCTGTTGCTCGGCGGCTTTCTGGTCGATTTCAACCGCATTGGTAGGGAAGATAAGCTTGAGCAGCGTGGCATTGACAGCTGATTCGACCGCGTCTTCTGAGGGGTAAGAGGGAATCCCCGAAGCGGGCATCAGGCTCTTGATGGAGCCATCGTTCTTATACGGAGAGGGCCGATTGAACTGGTACTTGTAATACCAGGCTGACTTCAGAGCTTCAAACTGTGCAATTGAAACGTAGCTATACGCGCGGGCCGCATAGGGGGGATTGCTAAAGGGATATTGCGGATTCGCAAAGGGATTGCCTGGATTCGGCGAAGGGTAGCTGCCGTCCGGGTTAGGTGAAGGCGGAAGATCCTGACGTGCGACGAGTTCGCGGAGGATCTCATTCCAGCGCAGCGCGCCACCGGCGCTCCAATAGGTAATGGCGGTCTGCTGGTCGGACGTAATGGAGTCCTGCGCGACCTTGATCGCACTAACCTCCGAGAGATATGCGGGGTCCGTGACGGGGACCGGAGCGGCAACTGAAATCTGAGTGGGACCGGACAGAACGATCATCTTCCAGTTACCCGCGTTCGCGTCGGTTGTTGCGGGAGTTACCGAAGTAAGAGATTCAGTCGAGGGGATGGACTTCGTGCAGCCCAGAACCGTGCAGGCAAGCAGCAACGTGATTGGAAGACAAAAGTATCGGGGAGCATGGTGAGAGTTCATCGTGTTATTGCTCGCTTGTTGAAGTCGAAGGTGTAGAGGAAGCCCATAGTGAAGTTGTTGGTCTGTCCGACGTTCCGGCCGTCGAAGGTATTGCTGTACAGGAACCAGTACTGCATTTCGTTGAGGCGGGGCAGGGGATAGGTGAGCGTCGCGCTGATCTTGGAAAAGTTGACGCGGTTGGAGACGAAGGGGACGTCCTGACGGCGGATATCCCCACCTCCCCGGCTTTGCTGCTGGCTGAAGGCGGCGGTCAGGGTGGCGTCGTTTTTGCGGTAGCCCGCACTCACGATGTAGTCGAATTGATTAGGCATTGCCACCTGATTGCTGAAGTAAAGCTTGTTATTGGTGTAGTAAGAGGCTCGGTCCAGCGTTACATTGCCGCGGAGCGTATAAGACGTCGAGCCGTTCAGGTAAAGGCCATTCCGGCCCAGATAGTTGAGCGTTGTGCGGCCGGAGATTCGCTTGCTATGGGTGCCAATGGAGACCGGTGCGTCATCCGGTGTGTAGTTGGTCATCGGTATCGCGCCCGAGAGTACGGCAAAGGCGCGTATTGCACCCATCTCCCGCACCGGGACGCTGACCACCTTGTACTTCGCGCCAAACGTCACATCCTGAAAGCCGGACTGGCCGTGCAGCACTCCCTTGCTGGCAGCGGTGTAGACGTAGGGCACATTCACCAGCAGATCGAGATGGTCCGTGACACCGTAGTTGCCGATGTACTGAACACTGCGGGTGGTGATCGTGCCGATGTTGCCATTAACGCGGTTCGTCGAACCTTCCCAATAGTGGTCCCAGTAGTCGTAGCTGTAGAACACACCGGTGCAATACTTCAGCTTGGACAACATAATGCCGTCGTCAAAGGTCTGGGCGCTGACCCTGGTGCCGCCCGCCGCGACGAGAATCAGGAAGACGGCAACGGTGATTCGCCCGCATCCGCGTATCGCCTGAAGTATGTTCTTGGCGATCATCTTCGTAAAACTCATGAGAACCTATCCTTTGAGCAGCTCATCTGGCTTAAGCCATGGAAAGCCGGTTGTCTCCCTGACAATCCTGCCGGGAAAGTATTTTGAAACCTGCAAATTGACTCTGTTGACTCTTCGAGACTATAGGGATTAGCGCGAGTTGCTGTCTTCGCCCAAACGAATGGCTTTCATATCCATCGAAAGGTGGAGGCCCATTGAAAAGCAGGTAGTTGCAAAGCGCGAAGCAACCGGTTAGCGTGACATCATTCCGCATGACATGTTGAACTTCTTCTACAAACGGTTCACGCTCGCAGCCATGATGGCTGTGCTGACGTGCCTGCCCATCGAGCATGGTCGCGCGCAGGCGCCTGCACCACTGCAACATCAGAGTTGGTCGACCGGGCAAGGACTGCCCCAGAGCAGCGTGCATCAGATACTGCAATCGCAGGATGGATACCTGTGGCTCGCGACCGAGGGTGGTGTAGTTCGCTACGACGGTGCGTCGTTCAAGGTTTTCAGCCACGAAACGGATCCGAGCTTCACAAGCAACGACGTAACTTCACTCGCAGAGGACCGTGCTGGCAACCTTTGGTTTGGCACGGCAGATGGTCTGGTTCGCGATACCAAGGGACAGTTTCGCCGCTTTAGCGAAAGCGATGGCATGCCCTCGTCCTCCATCCTATCGATCGCAGCTTCAAATGACGGTTCGGTCCTCATCCTGACTGCAGATGGCCTGGTACGCTTCGATGGTTCGCAATTCAAGCCTGTAGATGCTGTCCTTTTCCCCGTCAATCAACTTGTACAGCAAGCAGATGGAAGCGTAGTCCTGGCGACGGCCCGAGGGCTGATACGCCTCTGGAATGGTCAGTTTCAACCCCTTGTTGCGTCAATATCCCCGCCCGCTGCACGGCTCAGTGGTGCACTGACTGGGCAAAACGGAGAGATCTGGCTCTGGAATGAACATGAAGTTCTCGTCACCGGCCCGGGCAAACAGTCCGTGTGGCGCGTCGGCACAGAACTCCCCGGTGCGCGGGTGCAGGCGCTTTTCGCCGATCATCTGGGAGCGGCGTGGGTTGGAACCAACCGTGGTCTCGTGATGCTCCGGTCATCCTCCCAGTCACCAACGCCGATTCCAGCACTCGGCGTCAATTCGATTCTGTCCGTCATGGAAGACTCTGAGCACAATCTCTGGATCGGCACCGAGACCTCTGGCCTCCATGCCTTGCGTCCGCGAAAGTTTCGCGAAGAGCCTGCGCTTGCCGATGACGAGGTGAGTTGCATCGTTCAGGCGACCGACGGTTCCATGTGGATTGGAACGAAAGATGACGGGCTGCACCGTCTCCGGCCAGGTTCAGCCGGGACCCGACTTGATCGACCCGCTCCCAACAGCGCGCTTACCAGTCCTGTCATCCTCTCCCTCGCACCTGGGCTTCACGGGGACGTGTGGGCGGGCACGCCGGACGGTCTTACCCATGTCGAAGCCACCGGAAAGACAACCCGCTATACCTCTTCCGACGGTCTCCCGGACGACCTTATTCGCTCGCTGCTCTTCCTGCCGAACGGAACGCTCTGGGTTGGAACACGTCATGGCCTCGCTCATCTTCAGGCCGGCCACTTCGACGTCTTGACGCAGGCAAACGGCCTTGGCAGCGATCTTATCGGAACCCTCTTTGAGTCCAATGGACCCGATTCCAGCAAGTTCAACCGCAATCATGAGTCGACCCACGAACTCTGGATCGCGACTCTGGCCGGCTTGTCGGTGCTGAGCGACGGTGTTTTCAAAAACTTCACACGTGCCGATGGCCTCCAGAGTAACCTTGTCACCGGCGTTGCTACAGACGGTGCGAACAGACTCTGGGTCTCCACACGCGATGCAGGCCTCTTCCTCTTTGATGGCCATCGCTTCTTGTCCATCGCCGCGAAGGGCGTACCCCATGAGATCTTCAGCATCCTTGCAGATCAGCAAGGCTTCCTCTGGCTGCGCGGCCGTCACGGCGTCCTCAGGGTGTCGGACGAAGAACTGGCCCGTTGCGCCACTCAAAATCCCTGTCAGCCTGACCTCGGTGTCTATGGCGTCGAAGATCGCATGCCGAGTGAGGAAATAGTCGCAAACGGCGACCCTTCCGCATGGCGCACGACGAACGGTGAACTTTGGTTTGCCACCCGAAAGGGCGTTGCAATCGCTGATCCAGCGACTTTGCCGCTGAACCGCGTCCCGCCGCCCGTCGTGATAGAACACTTCCTTGCCGATACCGAGGAGGTGCCGGTCGGAGCCGGACTCCAGACGATTCCCAGCGGCCACGCACGCTATACCTTTGACTTCGCAGGGCTCAGCTATACCGTTCCTTCAAAGGTGCTCTACCGCTCCAGGCTTGAGGGCTTTGACCAGGTTTGGAGCAATGCGTCGAGTCGTAGAAGTGCCTCCTACACCAACCTTCCACCCGGCCGATATGCCTTCCAGGTGCAGGCCGCGAATAACGATGGCCTCTGGAACGACGTTGGCGCGAAGGTCAGGTTTCGCATCCTGCCGCCCATCTACCGGCGATGGTGGTTCGTGCTCGCAATGCTGCTTATCTTTGGAGCCCTCCTGGTCCTCATCTACCGCTTGCGCGTCAGAAGGCTGCAGGTAAGCTTTGACGCCGTACTCGCGGAGCGAAACAGAATAGCCCGAGAGATTCACGACACCCTTGCGCAGGACTTCGTTGGTGTCTCCCTCCAACTGGATCTGGTTACGCAACTATTAGCGCGAGACAGTTTGCAGGAGGCCACCACGCAGCTCAAGGCGACGCGCAAGCTCGTCAAAGCTGGTCTCGAAGAAGCCCGCCAGAGCATCTGGAATCTGCGTGCCAACTCTGCTCAAGACAGCCTCCCCACCCGTCTGACAGCTCTGGCGCAGCGTTTCTCCACGGAGGATATCGTCCTCAAGACAAGAATCGGCGGTGCGTACCGCACGCTTCCGCCCTCGCTTGAGGCGGAAGTGCTGCGCATCCTGCAGGAGATTCTCTCTAACGCACAGAGACATGCCGCAGCGACAGTCATCCTTGTTCAGCTCATGTACGGACAGGATAAGCTCGTGGTTAAAGTCGAAGACAACGGCTGCGGCTTTTCCGTGCAGGAAGCCGCCGCCAAACCGGGTCACTTCGGTCTGCAAGGCATGCGTGAGCGAGCAGCATCACTCGGGGCCGACCTGAATCTCAGGAGCAGCCCAGGGGAGGGAACTACCGTGGAACTTGTCGTTCCGGTCACTGGCAGGAAAGGTTCGCAAAGATGACAGAACGCATTCGAGTCATGCTGGTCGAGGATCATGCAGTCGTTCGTCAAGGACTTATCGCTCTCCTGACGACCCTTCCGGACATCGAAATTGTCGGTTCAGCATGCGACGGCCTGGAGGCCATAGAGCTCTTTTCAAAATACAAACCCGACGTCACGCTCATGGACCTGCAACTGCCAAAAGTCGGCGGTGTGGAGGCCATCATGCGGATTCGGGCAAGCTATCCATCCGCCCGCTTTATCGTGCTCACCACCTTCGATGGCGATGAAGATATCTTCCGTGCCATGCAGGCCGGTGCAAAGGCCTATCTGCTGAAGGGAAGCGACCTTGAAGAACTTCTAACGACGATCCGCACTGTATTTATGGGAAAGGGACGAATTCCCTACGCTATCGCGGAAAAGCTCGCCGAGCGCGTCAGCGGCCAGCAACTCACGGCGAGGGAACTTGGGACGCTGGAGCGCATCGTCGCCGGTCGGTCCAACAAGGAAATTGCTGCCGACCTGAACATCTCGGAGGCCACCGTCAAGTCACACGTCAACAGTCTGCTCGGCAAGCTGGGTGCCGAGGACCGGACGCAAGCCGCTATAATCGGCCTGCAACGGGGCTTTGTTCGCCTCCCCTGATCGCCTATGAGACGCCTCCTCGCACTTTTCCTTGTCCTCTGCTCTCTCTCCACAGGCTGCTTCGCGCAGACAAAGGGAGTCTGGCGCACCGCTACGCCTGCTGAACTTGAGACCGTTTTGCCGGCCCGCGCTGCGGTCGATAAAGAGCGCATCGAATCTGAAATGCGAACGGCCTCCGGCATCATCAACGATCACGGCCAGATCATCGCCTCGGTTGTGCTGATAACCGCCGGCTATGCTGCAGAGGGAAAATATTCGCACTTCTTCCTCATCCAGCGCCCAGTGACGCTTGGAGACAAGCTTGAGCTGTCTGCGGGCGCGTACGTCATCGGCTGGACCCGCTCGGAAAGCGGCCTGAGGGTCCACATCTTCGATGCCGCAACCGTCAAGGAGCGTGGCACTGTACTTGCCCGGCCGATTCCCCAACCAAAACGAGTTGAAAGCTTTCGGATCTGGCCCCCTGACGAGCAGCAATACATTCAGATTGGGCGCTACATGCTGCCCTACAGGATCGGCAAATGACCGATGCACCGCATTCAGGCTCACTAATCCCTCATTTCCATCCACGAGTCCATCGAAAGGTGGAGATTCTTTCATCAAGAAGATGGATGGCAACCCGCACTACACGCCCTACTCTAAAGACAGATTTCGCGTCACTCCTCCCGCGCCCCCGCAAAGGGCGCGTTCTTTTGCTTGGTGCACCTTCATCGCGGATGTGGAAAAGTCTTTTGATCCCGCTGCGCGAATGTCTCGATTAAACTCCCCAAAGTGTGTAAAGCTGCATCCGTCAACGGATGTGGCTTGCTTCGCCTTCGATTCCCCTTTGAGCAATTAACTGACTGCGCTTTCACCAATTAGCGCATCTGAAAAATTAGAATCGTGACTAGCGCGAGTTGTCCGCGCCCGGAGCAGGCCTGATGGAATTTCATGTTGCACGTTCTTTACGAGAGCGGCTGAGCTTAGACGACGTGTTGTGCAGCTATACCGGAAATGTCGTGTTTGCGAATGTCGCGGCTGCGCGGAAACTTGCAGCAGGGTTGAATGCAATACGTGGTCAAAGCGCAGAGGCTCCCGCCACGGTCCACGGCGGAGCTCTATTTGCCATGGGATTGATTGACGAACTCAGCCATGCAATGGTCGCTCACTACCGCAGGGAGATTGATCCGGCGGTCCTGACCGAGGCGATGAAGTGGTTTGAGCAGCGCTTGGGAGCGGACAAGGTTGAACTTTTGCTGCTCGCCTTCGTCAAGCAGTTTCCCGGAACTCAGGTGTTCAACGGAAAGGTTGCCCCCGCCGATTGGCTGACGGGCAGCACAGACGGACTGCCTCACCGCGAGGCGGAACTCGAAGAGTTGTTGATGCTCTGGCTGGCAAACCAGAACCCTGCGTTTGCACCATTTCGTGAACTCTTTGCCGACGACGATCTGAAGCAACAGACCGCCTATCCCAATCTGACAGGGGGACTTCCGGAATACTTCGACACGCGGCCGTCGCTGTCGAAGGAGGCGGGAACGTTGATCGAAGCGCTGCGAGCCCCGATGTTGGCCTCGCCGGACTCACTCAGCGGGCAATTGGAGTTCATGCGCGAACGCTGGACGCCCTATCTCGGGCAGGAATTGCAGCGAGCCTTGCTCGCGATCGACGTCATCCGGGAAGAAGACGTCGCCATCTGGATGCGCTTTCATCCCCCTACCGACCGGGTACCGCAGCATGGCGAGCCCGGGTGGGAAGCCCACGGCTTTGTCGGTGATGAATATGTCGGTTACGACGAGGATTTCGTCATCGGTCCGGATGGCCGGAGAAGTCCACGTCGGTACGCCACCGACCACCAGGCGCCGCTGGTGGAGTATGAGGCGTTCAGCCCGGACCAGGCATGGATGCCAACCGTCGTGATGATGGCAAAGAGCACCTACGTCTGGCTGGAGCAGCTTTCAAAGAAGTACCTGCGCCACATCCACCGGTTGGATCAGATTCCCGACGACGAACTCCGCTATCTCGCGGACCGGGGCATGACGGCCCTGTGGCTCATCGGCCTTTGGGAGCGCAGTATTGCGTCGAGAACAATCAAAAGGCTTCGCGGCCAGGCCGATGCCGTAGCATCCGCTTATTCGCTCAAGGATTACAACATCGCCGACGATCTGGGTGGAAATGCGGCGTATGAGACACTTCGCGACCGCGCGGCGACTTACGGAATTCGACTCGCAAGCGATATGGTTCCTAATCACATGGGCATCGATTCAGCATGGGTTATAGAACATCCGGAGTGGTTCATCACCCGCGATGAAAGTCCGTTCCCGGTATATCGTTTCGAAGGTCCGGATCTTTCGATGGACAGCAGGGCCGAGATCAGGATCGAAGATCATTACTACGATCAGACCGACGCCGCCGTGGCCTTCCGGCTTCGGACCTATCGCGACAACAAGACAAAGTTCGTCTATCACGGCAACGATGGAACGACGTTTGCTTGGAACGACACGGCGCAACTTGACTACTCGAAGGCCTCCGTTCGCGAACACATTATCCAGACAATCCTGCATGTTGCTCGGCTGTTCCCCATCATCCGCTTCGACGCGGCAATGGTGCTTGCCAAGCGGCACGTACAACGACTTTGGTTCCCGCTGCCCGGCGTGGGCGGGTCGATTCCTTCGCGAGCAGAAAATGCCATGTCGCAGGAAGAATTCGACGCGCTCATGCCCAACGAATTCTGGCGAGAAGTAGTTGACCGCGTTGCCGTCGAAGTGCCCGGCACTCTCCTGCTCGCAGAGGCGTTCTGGCTCCTCGAAGGCTACTTCGTAAGGACGCTGGGCATGCACCGCGTCTACAACAGCGCCTTCATGAACATGCTGCGCGACGAGGAGAATGCGAAATACCGCTCTTACCTGAAGAAAACCCTCGAGTTTGACCCGGATATCTTGAAGCGCTACGTCAACTTCATGAGCAATCCGGACGAGAAGACCGCGGCGGACCAGTTCGGCTCAGGCGACAAGCATTTTGGTACCTGCACCTTGCTGGCTACCTTGCCCGGGCTGCCGATGTTTGCTCATGGACAAGTAGAAGGCTTCTCCGAACGATACGGCATGGACTTCAAGCAAGCTCGCCTGCAGGAGGTCCCTGACGAGCGATTGATCGCACGTTACCAACGCGAAATCACCCCTCTGCTCCGCAACCGACAACTCTTTGCCGACAGCACCAACTTCGTTCTCTTCGACGTCTGGACGGATTTCGGGTCGGTCGATGAAAACGTAATTGCCTACTCAAATCGACTCGATAATCAGCGCGCCGTAATTCTTTACAACAACGTATACGAAAGCACACGCGGAACGATTCACATCTCTGCCGCATCCGTTGATAAGGTAAGCGGCAGACTGCGTCACAAGACTCTCACGGAGGCACTCGCGCTCCCGGACGACAATGACTGCTTCGTAAGCTATCGTGACAGCAATCAAGGCGTTGAATATCTTCGACGCGGGTCTGATCTGCGCGATAACGGCCTGACTCTCAACCTTCACGGCTACCAGTATGTCGTCCTGCAGGAATGGCGGGAACTCCGGTCTTCGGCTGATAAGCCGTGGAACCAACTCTGCGATTCACTGAACGGGACTGGCGTCCATAGCCTGGAAGAGGCCATTGCAGCCCTTCGTCTAAGGCCGGTACACGATGCGCTTCGGGAGTTGATCAGTCCCGCGAATCTGCACGCCTTTCTTGAGGAAGCTCGTTTCGCAACGGCGCTCGCTGCCGCAGAGGAACCGATAGCTATAAAAGATCCCCCGAAGACTGTTAAACAGGCCGCAAAGCAAATCCAGACAGCTCCGAACCATGTTGTTGCCGTGGTTAACAAAGCATTAGCGACGGTCGAACTCACCACTCCGGTTGCGCACCATGACGCCTTCGCAAAATTTGTCAGCTCAGGCGAAGACTTTTACAACAAGGCAGCGATGTTCTTTCCCATCCTGGCAGCAGGACAATCGCCCCCCCCGGACGCATCGCAGAAGTCCTCGCAGTCAGCGTCTTACGCGCAGAGGTTGCGTGAGGCTGCGGAACTTGTAACTCGTTCGCCATTTATAAAAAAGGAATTAGCCACTTCGCCTGCCATCTCATCCTTCGAACCCAAAGCTTTTCGAGCTCAGCTACCCTCATCGCAATGGCCCTTGGTGGTGATATGGATTGCATTGAAGAGTCTTCCAGAAGCGGTAAACAGGACAGCTTTTTTCGATGAACTAAGACTGCGCTCTGCGCTGGCGGGCATGTTTTCGACGGTGGGAATCTATGGGGAAGACTCCTGGCGTGCAGCCGCCCGCATCCACATGCTGCTAGCCCAGCAGGCGACACTGCTTGAGACCATTGGGTCAAACCAATTCTGGGAACATCCCGACGTCCAATGGCTCCTCGGCAAGAGCGAAGCACATGGTTCGACTTACTTCGAGAAAGAAAAATTCGAGGAACTCCTCACCTGGCTGCAGATAGTTGATTTAACCGTCCTGAGCGCAAAAGAAGCTCTGGATAGAAACGAACAGCTTGAATACATCTTCGATTTGGCGAAGCAAGCGGAGTACCAGGTAGACAAGTTCAGAAAGCTCCAGAGAGTTGGAAAGGGAATGCTCCCACAAGCCCAGCCGTCTATAAAAAACTAGGATCTCTCACAATTCAACGCACGGCGACAACTGAAGCCATCTCATGCCGGGTGTCTAGGTAAGCAATCATCCGGCCCGGTGTTTCCGGGAGGGGGTAAGATCTTGCCTATGGAACAGCCTCGTTACAAAGCGGTTCTGTTGCTGTCAGAAGGCGCAAGGCGACGAGAGGTCACGATCACCCATTGTCCCTTCACAATTGGCCGTGAAGCCAATCAAGACCTCCTGCTGTCGTATCCGTTTGTTTCGCGGAACCACGCGCAAATTGTGTGGGAAGACCCTCACTTCCTGCTGGTCGCCGCTGCAACTCGAGGCGGAACCTTCGTCAACGGTGTCAAAGTTCAGCGTTGCGTCTTGGCGGACGGCGATCTCGTCCAGATCGGTGCGTCGGATGCAGTGCAACTCCACTTCCGCACTGCCGACATAGAATCAGATCTGCCGCTGCGCACTCTACTCAACCAGGCCCCAGGGGATGATGGGCGCGAACTGAGTCTCGGGAAACTCAGTTGGTTTGTACAAGCGGCACGCCGGCTCAACGCGCTCGACGGGGTAAATGAAATCCTTACCGCCTTGATTGAGATCACCCTCTCACTTACCGGCGCCGAACGTGGATATGTCTTTCTCCGCAACGGTACGGGGACACTTGCCCTCGCAGCCGGCTGGGATGCTCAACACGGTATTCGCGCAGATGAATCGACGGTTTCCACGACCGCAATCCAACGCTCACTGGACAGCGGTTTGGAATACATCATCACGGACACCTTGTCTGCCGGGGCTGGCACGTTATCGAACAGTATGGTCGCTCAAAGCCTGAGGGCTATCTTGTGCATACCTTTGCGCAAGCCAGGGGTAGAACGAAAGACAAGAGAAGTCGACATTCTTGGCGTCCTCTATCTGGACAGCCGCAAGGAACGAAATAAGCTCACCAGCATCGACAGCGATCTACTCAATCTGATTGCCAGCGAGGCCGCCATGCTGGTCGAACATACCATCCTGGCACGAGCCGAGGAGGAGGGAAGACGATACATCGAGGAGCTGAAGATCGCCTCCGAGATCCAACAAGGTCTTATGCGCGTCCGCATCCCGAAGCTCAGCTTCGCAAGTGTCGAAGCTCACAGTTTGCCATGCAAGGGCATTGGCGGGGACTTCTACGATGTGGTCAGTATGGACGATGGCCTGTATATCGTCGTGGCCGATATCTCAGGTAAAGGTCTTTCTGCCGCAATCCTCGGCTCCACCCTGCAAGGCTTGATCTATGCGCAATTGCTGGCCCGACAACCGCTTTCACAGATTGCGCAATTCACCAATCAATTTATCTGCCAGAAAAATATCGGCAAGTACGCAACCCTTGTCATTCTCCGGCTTACTTCCAGGGGTGAGATTGAATACATCAACTGCGGGCATGTTCAGCCGGTGATTCATCTTCAGAACGAGGTGCATCAGTTACAGAACAGCAACCTGCCCGTGGGCCTCATCCCGTCTGCAAGCTATACCTCCGAGCTGCGGCATATACAGCCTGGCGAGAGAATCCTGATCGTTACCGATGGAGTGACCGAAGCGGAAACCGGTCAGGGTGAACCCTATGGCGACGAGCGTCTGCGCGACCTGATCAGGTCCGGCGCAACTCTAAGCATGATCCTCGAAGATGTAAACCACTTCATCGGTGGTAACCAGCTCGAAGACGACTGCACCCTTCTTGAAATACGTTGTGTCAATTGCGGAGACTAGCGCCGGGCACTTGGTAAACGTGCTTGCGGTAGATCGATTTTGCTCTTTTCCCGGTGCAAAGAGCGAAGTCTGCTGTATCGTGGCGGCTAAGGTAAGAAATCGATTCAG
Source organism: Rhodanobacteraceae bacterium (assembly GCA_043783275.1). Classification (GTDB taxonomy): domain Bacteria; phylum Acidobacteriota; class Terriglobia; order Terriglobales; family Acidobacteriaceae; genus Edaphobacter. Next base: position 31,330 of record JAYVZP010000026.1, on the reverse strand, counting down.
GGGGATTATGTCCCGAAACAGATTGCCTGACGCGGCATCCGGTGGATCTCTTTTTTTCGCAGTCGTTGTCGTCCTTCTCTTCGTCCTGGGGAAGACGATCCTTGTTCCGCTCGCATTCGCGCTGACTGTGTCACTGCTTCTGGCTCCCGCAGTGGCAAGGTTGGAAAGTTGGCGATTCCGAAGAGAGATTGCCGTCGCAACGGTCATGATCGTCACCTCATCCCTCTTTGTTGCAGCCGCTTATGTCATCTCCCGCCAGGTGGTAAGCATTGCTGAAACTCTTCCGGGATACCGAAGCAATATAGAAAGCAGGCTTAGGGCTCTGCACTCTCCAACCGTTTCTTCTCTCGAGAACGCGCTCGCCTCGGTGGAGGATCTTGGCGAGGACCTCACCCGCAGCAACGTCAGCAACGCGCCAAAAGGCGTGCCGGTCCAACTGATCGAACCCAGAAACGAAAAATTACGATCCGCCGGCAGTTTGATCCTGGAGGCCGCGCGCAGGGTGGGCGGGCTCGCCATCGTTCTCGTGTTCGCGATTTATATGCTTATGAATCGCAGTGACCTGCGCCATCGCCTTCTCCTTATGGCCGGTATGGCAAAGATCAATCTGATGACACGTGCGCTCGATGACGCCACCAGGCGAATAAGCCAATATTTCGTGATGCAGATAAAAGTCAACGCCTGCTACGGCCTGGCTTTTGGACTGGGCTTGCAGCTGCTCCATGTGCCGAACGCGACGCTCTGGGGTGTGCTCGCCGGAGTACTGCGCATCATTCCATTCATTGGCACAACAGTCGGGATGCTGCTGCCGTTATTGTTATCGATCGCTGTCTCGACAACATGGTGGCCCCCATTATTCGTAATAGTTGTATTTCTAATTCTTGAAGTCACCGTCACTAACTTTATTGAGCCATGGATCTTCAGTTCCCGGACAGGTATATCCTCGCTCGCCTTACTCTCCAGCGCTATTTTCTGGACCATGCTCTGGGGCTGGCCTGGTCTCGTACTCTCCACACCTCTCACCGTCTGCCTCGTCGTCCTCGGGAGGCATGTTCCGCAAATGTCGTTCCTGCATAGTCTCCTTGGCAGCAACGTGCAGCTTTCTCCTGCGGCCCACTTTTATGAGCGACTCCTCGCCTCCGACAAACTGGAAGCCAAGGCAATTGCAGAGCAATACCTCGACGGCAAGCCGCTCGTGGACTTGTACGATAACCTCCTCGTACCCGCGCTTAGCCTGGCGGAAGAGGACCGCCACGCCGGCGCCATGGATCCAGAGCGAGCCTCCTTTATCCTTCTCAATATCGGCGAGTTAGTAGCCACACTATCGGGTTACCGGCAGAAAGCACCAATCGTTGAAGAAAAGTCGAGCCGTTCCAGGATTATCGAGGCCCACCAGGTGCCACCTCTCAAAGAGTTCGCGGTAGTCTGTATCTCGTCTCGCGACCCCGCCGACGAGCTGACGACCGAGATGTTGACGCAACTTCTGGAACGCGAAGACTTCCAGACCATCACCCTCATGCCCGATGGTCTTTCACCAGAGGTTCTGAAGCGTCTCGCCGCAGAGAAGGACACAGTGGTTTTCATATCTGCCGTTCCGCCCTTTGCCTTCGCGCCGGCCCGCGAGTTCTGCAAGGTCGTCCGCACCTACATGCCTGAAAACCGCATCGCGGTAGCCTTCTGGAATACATTCGAAGACAGCGATGACGTCGTAGAGCGCTTCGGAACAGCAAGACCTGACGTCGTCGTCGGCACCCTGAAGCAAGCCATCAAGCAACTGGGCGTGTGGCGGCAGGCAACCAGAAAAAGCTGAACCAAAAGTAGGCGAAGACGAAGAAGCGATAAGCCGAAACAGGTTGAAAGTTTTATCTTTTCTCAGAAGACTGGTTCATTGTTCCCCTTGGATAAAGCATCCTTTGCACGGCGTAACGCTGTCAAGCTTATGCGGAGGCTCACTTGAAAAGATCTCGTACTTGTACTCCGTCTTATCTATGTCCGTTAACTCGCATACCAGCTCTTGTTTTTTCGGAATCATTAGACTGACTGCAGCTCCGCATGAATTCCCTGAGCTAAACGGACTTGGCGCAAACTGAAGCCACACGGATTGGTCAAGTGGATTGCGGAAGCGAATTGTGGTCGTCTTGCCTGCACGATGACGAACGCCAAAACCACTTGGATCGGTTGGATCTTTGATGATAGTAATACTAAGATTGTCAGGAATCTTCGATGACCCACTTAGTTCGGTCGAAGGTTTCGACGGCGCAGGAGTGACGAACGGTGCACCAGGTGGCTTGGACTGACAACCAATGAGCATAGGTCCAACCGGGATTGCTAATAGTACGCATCTAAGCGATCGGTTCATGGATTCTCCTGACATTTATTCAAGTGACTTTGAGTATCGTTTCGTTGAGGAAAGCTCAGCGTAAGTAATGCTCTTTGGCAAATCATCCCGGACCTTGCAACTCGCCGTGTGATCTTTACCTCCGACAAAGTAGTACGACGCAGTTTCGGATGATCAACATCGACCAGGGCACGTTTGGTGGACGTTCGTGTAGGTCCTGCTGCTCCGCCAGAGGCAGCCACCATCGCATGCGATCGCAGCGAAAATATGTCGGTGCCCTGATTGGACCCCTGTGCCCGCAAGAAGGGTTGCAACTCCAATCAGGCCCAGTTCTAAGAAAGCTCTCATTATGATCTCCCTCATGAAATAGATGACTAAGCTGTGCTCGTTCCTTCAGGTATGGCAGCGACTATGTCGCTGTAGCGTTTGTCATTGCGTAATAGATCCAAATCCGGCATTGTTTGAAATTGAAATACCGTGGCACCTCTCATCAGGCAACGCTTCAAAGTAGATAGTGCCTCGTCTCTCTTATCCAAGATTTCAAACACTCTTACTTTTTTAAGCTGGGAGTCAATATCATCTGCCGCGTACGAGTCTGCAAGTTTAATAGTTGACAGCCCGACACTTATATCTCCTCCAACTTTTGCGCGGCATAAGGCCAGCAGCATCCAGCCTGGACCGTCCTTCTTCTCAGTCCTCAAGTGCTCTTCTTCTAATATTGCAGCGCGCTTGTATGCATCCAGCGCCTTAGACTTCCCCTTGGGCGTCGCAGCCAGACAATCCCCAAGTCCAAGCCAGTTGCCCGCCTCTAAACCATTCAGCGCAATAGCCTGTTGTGCAAATCCAATTGCGTCTGCGGTCTTGCCTTGAATCAGCAAAGCTGCGGACAGACTCTGAGCGGCACCCTCAATTAGCTTTAATCGCATACTGGCATTCAGATTATCGATCGCTTCGGGAAGCTTTCCAAGTTGCAGATATACGCTGCCGATATTTGCTAACGCCAACGCATTCTTCGGAGCAGCCACGTTGGCTAGGTGAAACTCCATCAAGGCCTGCGAATATTTAGCTTGGTTATCGTAAATAACTCCCAATTCATTGTGAGCAATCCAGTAGTTCGGTCGGAGTGTGATCGCCCTCGCGAAAGTATCTTCAGCCTCCCCGTAACGGTTGATCGAAGCGTAATAGTTCGCCTGGTAGGTCAACGTGTGCGGGTTGGTAGGGTCCAGCGACAGTGCCTTTGCGATCTCTCTGGATGCGCCTTCGCGGTTGCCCGTCTGTTGATAGAAGAATCCAAGGCCCAGGTGTGCATCCACCAGGTCTGGATTGAGCGCAAGGGCGGACTGACAGTTTGCGTGCGCCAATGCCAGCGTCGCCGGGTTACTCTGCAGTCCATACGACCGCAGATACGCCCATGCAAGACCCGACTGCGCCACCGCAAAGCGCGGATCTAGCTCAAGCGCCCGCTTGTACTTGTCAATCGCCTCGTCCAGACTCTTGTCGTTATCCTCTTTTTTCAAGGCTTCAGCTTCCTGGAAAGCCGCATACGCTTCAGGGTTTTCGGTCCCTTTGCCAGAATGTTGATGCGTTGTCTTCCATCGCGCCACGTCGAGTAAACCGGCTGCAGCCTCCGTTGCTCGCAGGGGCAGAGTGTCCTGGTCGTTGAGCGCAACCTCGACCTGCTTGCGCCGAAGCGGCCGGCCCAGCGAGGAGTCCAGAACGGTCAGCATCACCCGTATCAGCTTGCCCTGCGTAAAGCTGGACACACCTAGCACCAGGTTAGCGCCAAGTGATTCACGCGCCTCAGTGACGTCAGTGGCCGTCTTCAACGTGCTCAGCGTCTTCTGCGCGAGGATCAGGAAGTTATGGTCGAAGGCCTCAACCCGCGAGAGGTCGGATGCGATTCCATCAATGACACCTGAGGTCATCGGCTGCAGACTCGTATCCGCTGTCGGTGGCCAGCCCAGTAAAGCAACGAATCGCTTTTGTGGAAGCGGATGCATCCGGTTTACGATGGCCTCCTGCTTCCACGCCAGGCCGGAACCCAGCGCACCTATTGCCACCGCGCCGCCCGTTATAAAGTGTCGCCGCGTCAGGAAGTGCCGACCCGAGGGAAGCGTAGAGAGCCACGTCGCTTCACCCTGAGTCTGGATCTCTTTGAATGCCTTGCATCGCCGAGCCGCGTCGTCGGATAGAAAGTTTTTGACACCTTTACGGAGCATGGGCGGCACATCGGCGTTATCTAATTCCGGTGCCGCTCTAACGCATGCTCCGTGGGGCTGCATCATCGGACGCTGGCCGGTAAGCATCTCATGCAGTAATACTCCAAGCGCAAAGATGTCCGTCGCTTGTGAGGCAGGATAGCCAAGGAGCAATTCCGGAGCCAGATACCCCACTGTCCCCGAAAGCTGCCCGACCGCCAGGGTCGTCGTCCGTGCCTCATGCAGACGCGCCAACCCAAAGTCCATGATGGAGACGCAAATCTCCGAGTCCGTCCCTTCCAGCATTACGTTTGTAGGCTTGATATCTCGGTGCACGATGCCCTGGGCGTGAATCGCGCTCAGCCCTGCCACCATCTGGCGGAAGATGCAGGCTGCCTCCGAACCCTTCACGCGGGCGTTCAGCCGAAGCTTTGACGCAAGCGTCTCTCCACCGAGCAGCTTCATCGTGAGGAAAAGGAAGGGTGGCGGAGGCTCTTGGCAGCGAAACATGTCGTAGATGGGACACAGGTTCTGGTGAGTTACTTTGCGCGCCAGCAGCACCTCCTGCTCGAATCGATGACTCATATCAGCATCGGCCGCGATCTCAGGCAACACGATCTTCAGGGCTACGTGGACCCCCTGCAGAAAGCGGTCCTCGACTTCGTACACCTCACCCATGCCACCCCTGGCGATGAAGCGAATCACCCGAAACCTTCCTGCGATCATCTCCCCTCGGGAAAAACGAACCGGCTCCGTTGCAGACGGACTCGTATGACGCGTACTTCCGCTTATGCGAAATCCCGGCAAATCCGGGGAATCGGACCGGGGTGGAACGGGACGCAACTCTTCCGACTTAACTCCGGGAGCGCCAAACGCAGAGCTTTCCCCAGAAGCGGCTGCTTTGTAATGCTCGCCGGATTGCCATGGACCAGACATTTTCTAGTCACCAAAGTGAAGACTAAAAGGCCCAAAAGACTCTTTCCCGAGAATTATCTGAGTTGTTCGATCTATACGGAACTTGTCCGATGTTCCTGTACCTCGGCAGGTACTTCGTGCAGGCACTCAGCCGAGCGTTTTCCGAATCCTTCAATTCGCCAATCATCACATTTGCAACATCGCGGTGTCCAGACAAAGTTGACGTGCGGATATTACGCGAATGGGTCGGGAAAACTTGGGCATGCTGTCTAAGGGACCATCCAAAGCAGACCGTTCTTCTTTCTAATTGCTGAATCGCATGGTCACTTGGCTGCAGAATCACGTTGAGTGTCCTTCCTCAGAGAGGCCGATCCAGGCAAAGCTCAAAAGAAACGCCCAACGATGCCAACGCCCGAAACTAGGCATCGCTCTCGCAACTCTCCCAGCAGGAACGCCCTTCCTGACAGATCGAACGATGTACGTAGTGCTCATCCGGGCCGGCCTTGCCCATGGTCTTGAGACACCAGTAAGTCGTCGTCGCACCCATCAACTCAACCAGTTCATCGTGGAAATCGCCGAAGGCGCCATAAGAGGATTTGCTGCGCAAAGAACCACAGCGGATCTGTACCAGTGGTGTCGTCATGTCGGGCCTCCTTAGCCGATGGAGCTTGGATCGCGCTGCATCTGTCCTGCCGCAAGCAGAATCGTGCGGTAGATCGCGGTTTGAAAGAGTTGAGTCTTATAGCCGTTTTGCGAGAGTGGCGTAGCCCCCTGCATGGCCGCCTTTGCTGCCGCTCGAGCCACCGTCTCGTCGATTGTCTTGCCGTTCAGCATAGCCTCCGCGGCCGTCGAACGAATCGGCGTAGGAGCCGCAACTCCCATTACGATCGCAGCCTTCCGGCACCGATTACCATCCATCACCAGCACCACGCCCGCATCTGCTATGGGCCAGTCGAAGCTCTCTTTCTCACCGTACTTCTGGTAAGCGGATCGCGTTCCAGGCTCGGGCGTCGGCACAAAAATGCTCGTAATCAACTCGCCCGGCTGCACGACAGTTTCATTGATCAGGCTCTTCTCCGGCGGAACATAGAACTCACTCATCGCCACAGTGCGCTTGCCGCGTCTGGACGTCAGTTCCACCAGGGCATTCATCCCCAGCAACGGCACGGCGGTAGAAGAAGGATGCACCATAGCGCAGGTGCCATTGTTCATCACCGCGTGATATTGGTTCTCGCCGTCATGAGCATGGCATTCGTCGCTGGTACCACTTTTCTTCTTGCAATCGAAGTCGCTGGATCGGAAGTACCAGCATCGCGGGCGCTGCATCAGGTTGCCACCCAGCGTTGCCATGTTGCGAATTTGAGGTGTAGCCGCATGTCCCGCCGCGTCTGCGAGTGCTGCATAACTCCGCTGAATGTCGGGATGCACCGCGATCTCACTTAGCGTAGACAACGGCCCAAGACGCAGCCCTTCCGGCGTTACTACGATGCCGCGCAGACTACTCACATTGCGAATGTTCACTAGCTTCGCAGGCGAGACAATTCCATCTTTCATCAGGTCCAGCAGGTCGATGCCACCTGCCTTGACCGTGGCGTTCCCGGTCATCTGGCCAAACGCCTCATCGATTGTCGTGCAATCCACGAAGGTAAAGTTGTTCATGCGCGTACCTCTCCCTGCACTTTGCCAAGCGCGGCGAGTACGTTCGCCGGCGTCATCGGAATCTTATGCATCCGCACTCCCGTTGCGTTGTAGAAGGCATTGCCAATCGCCGCAGCCAGCGTAATAATGCCCGCCGACTCTCCAATACCCGCAGCATCCGTTGAGCTCTGCGCAATGTAATTTTCTACCAGATGAATCTCAATCTCCGGCACTTCACGGGCCCCGAGAATCTTGTAATTTTCCAAGTTCGCATTCAGCATGTAGCCCGCCTTGCGATCCATAATCCGCTGTTCAAACAGTGCATACGAGATACCCTGCAGAATGCCTCCGTTGATCTGGCTAATGACTCCTGTCGGGTTGATCGGACGCCCACAATCATGAGCCCCAACCACCTTTTCGATATGCACCCTACCAGTCTCCGTATCGACCGCAAGCTCCACATAATCCACTCCGCCGTACGTTATGCGGTCTTTCGAATACTCAGGAACTCGCGTGGATTGAACGGAAATCACCTCCGTCGGCATCTTCGCTGTCATCTGCTTCAGCGTGAAGGACTTCGACGAATCATTCTTCAGCGCGATGCGTCCGTTCTTCATCTCGAAGTTTTCAGGCGTAGTCCCAAACGCGGGCGCAACCGCAGTGAAGAGTTTCTGCTTTGCCTGGTACGCCGCATTGCGAACCGCCGGTGTAATGGAACCCGCCGTAACGCTGCCACCAGAGTCCGGTCCGATAGGGAAGCGCGTGTCGCCAATTCGCACCACAACCGACGCAGGCGGTATACCGAACTCTTCACCCACAATTTGCGCCAGCATCGTCTTGGTGCCGGTGCCCAGATCCTGCACCGCAGACATCAGTTCAACGGACCCATCTCGCGACACGCGTACCTCGCAGGACGAGTTCATATTGACGAATCGGTACCAGACCGACTGTGCGATGCCCATGCCCCTTTTAACGGGGGTCTGATCTGACCCGGCAGGCTTGCGATTGCGCCAGTTTGTTCGCTCAAGAATCACTGCCCGCTCGGCCTTGCGCGCTGGACTTGCGTCGATCTTTTCGCGCAAAGCCAGTGCATCCATATCCAACTTGACTGCCAGATCATCGATCGCCTGCTCAAAGGCAAAGCAACCCTGCGGATGGCCTGGCGCACGAAATGCCGCACCCGGACCCGCATTGATGAAGACGTCATACTCTTCCGTCAGCAGATTCGGACACCTATACAGATTCGTCGCCGGGCCTGCGGTGCCGGCACCGGTTCCCACACCCGCTGAACCGTAACTTGTGAGTTGGATCGCTGTCAGCGTCCCATCCTTCTTCGCACCAATCTTCAACTTCTGGTGCGAGTCCGGCCGATTGCTCACAATATGCTCCTGCCGCCGGTCCAGCATCAGCTTAACCGGAGCATTCGCCTTCCGCGACAGGTTAGCCGCAACCACACCTTCGTTACCCGCACCGAACTTCGCGCCAAAGCCACCACCCATATATTCCGTGATGACGCGAACCTTGCTCTTGGGCAGCTTGAACACATCGGCAAAGTCATTACGAACGCTGGATGTGCCTTGCGTCGAGGCGTAGACTGTCACTTCATCGGGCTTCCAATCCACTACGAATCCGTGAGTCTCAAGTGCCGAGTGCGTCTGAACCTCGGTGAAGTACTCCCCCTCCACAATCACATCAGCCTCGGCAAATCCCTTGTCGATATCGCCGGTCAACTTCCGCTGAGGTCCATGGACATTGCCCTTTTGCGGAACACCCTTCGGACCGCCGCCGCCACCCGCACTGCCCGCCGCATCTGCTGGTCCCGGATAGACCATTGGAGCGGAGTCTTTTTGCGCGTCATCGCGATTCACCACGAACGCCATCGGGTCGTAGGTCACCTTGACCAGCTTTGCCGCGTCGTTCGCGATCTGCTGCGACACCGCCGCAACGGCTGCGATAGGCTGACCGGCGTAGCGGATTACCGGATAGCGTGACGGCGTCTCCATCTTTGGATCACGCAACTCAGCATTGCCGTACACATGTTCAATCACATGGACGGCACGTACACCGGGCAGCTTTTCCGCCGCGCTCGTGTCAATCGAAACAATCCGTCCGTGCGGTATCGTCGCATCCACCATGCGCCCGTACAGCATCCCCGGTAAATTCACGTCCGCGGTATATCTGCCTTTACCCATCGCCTTGGCTGGACCGTCATAACGCACGGTTGGCTTGCCGATGTACATCAGCTCAGAGTTCGGTGGCAGCGGTGGAGGCTCGTCCTGCGGGACCGTGCGTTCTTTCCGTTCCAGCCCGTTCTGCGGAATCCCGAAGACGAAGCTATCGGTCCGCGTGGCCACGATCGGACTCGCCGCAACCGAAGGTGTCTCGGCATCCTTCTTCACGCCTTCCGTCTTCGGCGTGGCGACTTCCTGAGTACCCTTTGCCGGTGCTTTTTTCTGCGCCGCCTGAATCTCCGTATCGAGAACCGTATTGATTTCCATCTATGCCTCCGTCCCCGAGCTCAAGGTCACCAGACCGGCAAGTTTGCCCTGCTGTGCCACATCCAACGTCGCCGCAAATACCTTTGGGTAAGTCCCGCAGCGGCACAGATTGCCGCTCACCGCATGCTTCACATCGTCCAGACTCGGATTCGGATTGCGCTTCAGCAGAGCCGCGCAACTCATCACCATCCCCGGGGTGCAAAAGCCGCATTGCATGGCGTCATGCTTTACGAAGGCAGCCTGCATCGGATGCATCGCATCACCATGCGACAAGCCTTCGATCGTCGTAATCTTCCGTCCGGTCAGATCGACTGCCAGTGTCATGCAGGCAAGCGCCGGTACATCGTCGATCCACACCGTACACGCCGAGCAGGATCCGCGATCGCAGACGACTTTCGTCCCGGTCATCCCCAGGTTGTCGCGCAGCGTCTCCGCCAGCGTGTAGCGGGGCTCTACCGTAACCGAATGCTCATGCCCATTGATCTGGAGTTTGATGGGCAAGGCCGCAGGTCCCATCGTGCTCGGAATGTGAAGCGCATCCTTTGCATCCTTCGCGAAGGCGCTCGCAGATTCAATGACCGTAGTTGCCGCCGTGATGCCGGCACCCTTTAGAAACCCGCGACGGGAAAAGTCTGTCTTCGGAGCGTCTGCCATAAAAGAGCCTTTCAAATGCGCAACAGTTTCGATTGCTCGAACGTCAATAGAGTACATCTTCACGCGAGAGTCGCGCCAGCACACGTGAGCAGCCTCGTGTCGTCATCATCGGAAAGATTCGTACCTATTTCACGTAATGAAATGATGGCCGCGGAAATTCTTCGCAGAAACCATTTACATAACCCCGGCAAAAAATTAGTTCTTCCCATGGACTGACGCAGGGAGCGCCCCAAACAGCGGCGGGGGTCGCCGGTACTTCGTCGCCTGCTCGTACCCATAGGCAAGCTTGATCAGCAGCGGCTCGCTAAAGCTTCTACCAACGAAGGTCAAGCCCGCGGGCAGTACGCCGTACGTCACGCCCATCGGAACACTGATCCCGGGAAAGCCTGTCATCGGACAGATAATCTGGCTGTTATCGCCCCCTGGACTCTTCAAGTCGCCGACCTTCCGCGGCGCATTGCTCCAGGTGGGATAGATCAGCGCATCGAGTTTCTGTTTGTCCATCTCCTTCAAGATCGCATCGCGAAACTTGATTTTTCGTGGGTCGTGATACGTATCCGGGCATGGAACCACCGGCCCTTCTGCGCCCGGCTTTGACGCAACTGCTCCCTTCAGCCGTTCTTCAATCGACCCCAGATAGAGTCCTGACGCGATAATTTGCTGCAGATTTTTGTAGGACGCGCTCTTGCCGTGGTCCGCGAGGTAGTTATTCAGGTCGAACTCGAATCCTCCACAGGGGGCCGGATGCGGAGGCCATTCGTACTCGGGCAACGGAAAGGCATCGAAAATGATCGCGCCATGCGCCTTCAGATCAACGATCGCGTTCTCAAACAGCGACTTGATCTGCGGGTCCGTCGTAGCCGTCTCAACGTAGCTCCGAACAATGCCAATCCGGGCACCGCGCAGACCATCCTTGACTAGAAATCGTGAGTAGTCCTTCTCAATCTTGCCATCTGAAAATCTTGTCACTGAATCTGCCGAGTCGTATCCCTGCACCGCCGCAAGAATAGCTGCCGCATCCGCAACCGACCGTGCCAGCGGACCCCCAACGTCGTTCGTGGACGACAAAGGAATGATGCCATCCCGACTCGTCATCCCGATCGTCGGCCGAATGCCAACAAGCCCATTGTGTGACGCCGGGCCGCGAATCGAATCGCCCGTATCGGTTCCCAGTCCAACTTCGCCCAGGTTTGCGGCGACGGCCGCTGCCGTGCCTCCACTGGACCCAGCCGGCACCCGATCCAAAGCATAAGGATTGCGCGTGATCCCTGCGATTGAACTCTCTGTCAGCAAAGGGCTAAACGCCCACTCAGCCATATTTGACTTCGCCAGGATAATGGCCCCCGCCTCACGCAGCTTTTTCACCATGAACGCATCTTCAGCAGGTACAAACCACTTCAGAGCCAGCGACCCGCCCGTCGTCTGTAGCCCCTTGGTGTCGTAATTATCCTTCACGATGACCACAATCCCGTGCAACGGACGCAGTTTGTGCGTTGTAGCAAATTCGAGATCGAGCGCATCTGCATCCGCAAGCGCATCCGGATTCAACGTAACAATTGAATTGAGGCGAGTCGGCTCGTCAAACGCCATAATGCGTTTCAGGTACATCTCGACAAGTTGATGACAGCTAACCTTGCCATCCCGGATCGCATCCAGCGTCAGCGCAACCGTCGTCTCGCGAACATCGAAACCAGACTCACCTGGCCCACTCGGTGCAGCCAACGAGATTGATGGCAGCCAAAGAAAAACAGCTGCGACGGCGAAAGACCGCAAAGCCTTCTGTAAAGTCCGATTCAATGGATCATCCTTGTAAACTCGCGAGAATTGGGGTGCGCGTCGCGCACTGACCCACATTGGCTTGAAGCTATCCGAAAACACATTCAAAGCGAAACGGAAGTCAAGACGGAAAGTAACCGAATAACTGAAAACACGTTTAGTTTCGCATGGTCAACGCGAGCAGCACCGAACAACCACAAGCGGAACCTGTCGTTGACGTGGTCCGGCGCGGCAACATAAACTTGCATCAAACACGACAATCTACAAGTTAAAGTTGGATGAACAGTCCAGCTGGTCCAATTGCAAGTTTTCCCGAGGAGAACCGTATGACCATCTGCATCAAAAACACCCTTTCCCGACTGCTGTCGAGCCTCCTCTTCCTATCCTTGTTCATGGTCACCCAACATGCAATGGCAGCGCCCGTCGGAAGCGGTGTCGGCGTGGTCAAAGACGCGACAAACGCCGTTGTCGACAAGGCAAAGTTGACGCTCAAGCGCATCAGTACCAATGCGGTCTTCAACACGACCAGTGACGCCGGCGGCAATTTCCATTTCTCGGACCTGAATCCAGACGTTTACACGCTGACCGTGGAAGCGCCCGGTTTCAAACGTGTCGTCATCTCAGATGTCACCATCCTGGTTGATCAGGACACCCGCATCGACGTCACCCTGGCAGTCGGCAATATCGACCAGACCGTTGACGTCACCGCAGCCGCACCCTTGATCGACACGGAGCAAAACACCCTCACTAATGTCATCGATCAACAGGCCATCAGCACCATGCCGCTCAACTCGCGGAACTTTCTGGATCTGGCTCTGCTGACACCTGGCGCAACTCCCTCCGCTGGCGGCAGTCAGGTAACTGGCTTCAACGTAGCGGGTGCGCGCACTCAGTCCAACGACTATCTCATCGACGGCATCAGCAACATGGACACCCAGATCAACGGCGGTCTCTCCAGTTTTCGCATCAACGACGCCGTCCAGGAATTCAGTGTTCAGACCAGCGTTCCAACTGCAGAGTTCGGTCGCGGAGAAGGTGCACAGATCAACGCCGTCATCCGTAGCGGCTCCAACCAGTTCCACGGATCGGCCTTCGAGTACTTCCGCAACACCGTGCTCGATGCAACTGACTACTTCGCCAAGCACACAGCCGCGCCCGGAACCAGGATTCTTAAGCCGGTCCTGAACCGCAATCAGTTTGGAGGCGCCCTTGGAGGCCCCATCTGGCGCGACAAAACCTTCTTCTTTCTCTCCTATGAAGGTTTCCGTCAGGTAGCTCCCACGGTGAGCGCAGTTCTCGTCCCAACCCCCACTCAGCGTGCCTCCGTCACTGACCCGATCTCAAAGCAGCTTCTCCAGTTCTTTCCACTTTCCCAGCAGCAGGGCGACCAACTCGCCTCAAACGGAACCAACTACACGGCTAATGTTCGTAGCGTCCTCAGCGATGACACAGGTCTCGTTCGCATCGATCACACGCTCAGCGACCGCGACCGTCTGAGTGGGCACTTTATAACCTATAACGGCCGCGTCATCTCCGGCGGTCCGACACCCATCAGCGGAGGCAACACCAATGCTCCGTTGAGTCAGTCAATTTTCCTCGAAGAAAACCACACCTTCTCTCCTACACTCGTCAACACGCTCAGGATTGGTTACTCCTTCAACCAGACAAACTTCGTCGTACAGGATGCTGGCTACAACGCTCAAAGCATCTTTGTCGATGGCAGCGGCGCAGCCCTCCCCGGCGTCGTGAATGGCTCGCAAAACCTGCAGGACTCGGGTCTCCCAACGATTGCGATCGCTGGCGGATTTGCCCGTCTCGGCTCCGCAACCAACCTCCCCCAGGGACGTAAAACGCGCACGTATGAGATTTACGACACCGTCAGTGCCGCGTCCCTCTTCGGGTCCACGAAGCATGTCTTCAAGTTCGGATATCACATCCGTCGCGAAGATGCGCGTCGCTTTCTGGATGGAACTTTCCGCGGAAGCGTCAACTTCCTCACGTTTGCTGACTTCGCAGCGGGACAAGTCAATACGTCCACGCTCCGCAGCGGCAGGACGCTTGCTCATTACCGCCGGTACCCCATGGACATGTTCGCGCAGGATCAATGGAAGATTCTTCCTAACCTGACCCTCAACATCGGCATCCGTTATGAGCTTCCGTCCGCAATCTACGAGCTCGACAACCGTGCAGCCAATCTGATCGCCGGCCAGGGCGTTACGCTCTTCGGCACCAATAATGTGTTGGATATCGACACCACCAAAGTTGGCCCGTCCTCCATCATCTTTACCCAGGGTGCGACGAAGATGAGCAACAGCGGCCAACTCGCCGTGGATCGTAATAACGTCGCTCCCGTACTCGGCTTCGCATGGAGCCCGTTCCACGGCAGTGATGCAACAGTGCTGCGTGGTGGATTCCGAGTCGGTTATGACGATATCTTCAACAACATCCCTGCCAACCAGTCGCTCAATCCGCCATTCAACATCACCACGAACCAGGCCGCTGGTACCACCCAGCCAGGGAAGTTCAGCTATGCCACGGTCTTCAATCAAAACGTCCCTCTCGTCAAAAACGTCGGAAAGCAGGGACCCGGAACTCCAACCGTTGGGTTGCTCTCCTTCAACGGCGAGGACCCGTACCTCCGCAGCTCCTATAACTACGCCTACAACCTCAGCATCGAACAAAAGCTGAACAGTCGTATGTCATTCGAGGCAGACTACATCGGCAGCCTCGGTCGCAAACTTGGTATCTTTGTCGATCCCAACCAGCCCAACGTGATTGTCCGCGATTCGACCAAGCGCGGAAATCAGACCCCCAACGAACAGGTCTTCCCCTACACGCACTACGGCAGCTTCGCCGATAGCTATGGCAAAGCCGCCGTCAACTCCAACTACAGCGGCGTCGTGGCCATCATCAAATACCGTGGTCCCCGCGGAGTCTCCGCGCAGGGCTCCTACACCTGGAGCCACTCGCTGGACTACAGCTCTGCGTTCTTCGGTTCCACCGGCGATGCCGGGTATCCGTCCAACGGCAATAATCTGAAAGCGGAGTATGGAAACTCAGCCTTCGACATGCGCCATCGCTTTGTCGGGTACTACTCCGTTCCTCTGCCGATAGGTCCCGGCGGCCTGTTCCTCACCTCTCCCAAACTGGTCTCTCGTGAAGCTTTTGAAGGTTGGAATATCTCGGGTATCACCGAATTTCAATCCGGCTTGCCATTTACCGTCTACCTGGGATCAGCAGACTACAGCGGCTTCAACCAGTTTGCCGATCGTCCCAATACAGGCGTCGGGCGTCTTGGACAGAACAACAAGAATCCGGACGCGGCCTTTGACAACGGCAAGAGGGGCGCACCAACCTACTTCACAACCATCGGCGCCGGCCAGATCGGTACAGAGCGTCGCGACCAGCACTTCGGTCCCGGTCTCGTCAACTTCGATCTTTCTGCCTCCAAAGACTTCCCCATCCTGACTGAGCGAGTCAAGCTGCAATTCCGGGCTGACCTCTTCAACGTCTTCAACCACACCAACTTCGCCAACCCTGTCGCGACCTACACCAGCGCCAGCTTTGGGCAAATCACGTCCACGGTCGGCAGTGCAAGCAGCGGTTCTGGCGGCACTATTGGCGGAGCGCGCCTAGCCCAGTTCGCATTGCGTCTCAACTTCTAAATATCGCGTACTTGCAAAAGCCGACTCCTTCGAGGAGTCGGCTTTCTGCATTTAAAGCCAGAAATCAGTCTCCAACGCCGACATAAGCGGAAAATTCATCGCAAATGTGGCCGATAGGCGGTGCGGCTATCGCCGCAGGGGTATCTCCTCCCGATACATCTGGGTTAAGATGGGGAAGTATCCAGCCATAAATGCCGTTTGATTGTCCGTGTGGTGTAGGTGGAATGGCCCATTCAGGGCTGGACATCACACCAAAGTCGAGTAGTGTTGTCGCTTCTTAGCTGCGAAGCTCCAATCCATAGAGTGCGTCTTAGAAACGTCCATGGACTTGACTCCCAAAGATAGAGATTGTGGAAACTCTCACACAATCCGTCTGGCGCGGTGCTTCTGGAATAAATGCAAGCCTGCCCTTGGGTTTCCAAAATTTGATATTGGAGCCTATGCAATGAAATTGTTCTTTTCAATTATTTTTGTGATCCTCGCACCTTTCGCGCAGGCTCAAACGATCACTCCAAACGAGTCGAGTATCGTCCTTCAGTCCCCCAAAAAAGTCGGTATCAATCTCAATGGTCCCACTTTTTATCAAGGTGGCGAGATCTATAAGAACCTCCTCTGGCGCAACCCAGGTTTCGAGCCGGATCTGTACCGCGACAAGTTCGTTGCGTTCACCGCTGGCACCACCACCACCTTCACCTCGCCCAATAACTACGATCCCGTCATCGCCAACTTCTGGACAGGCGCAACCTTCCGCCTCTATCGCGGCCTCGCGCACCAGGTCGTCTGCTCTGGAACAGTCTCCGGCAACACTGTCGCGGCCAACAACCTGGGCCCGGTCTACACCTTCGCAACTCCTTGCTCATCTGCTGTCCAGGAAGGCGATGTCATCATCCTCCGCCAGGCAGTCCCATGCACCGCCGAATCAACCTGGGAAGCTCAGGGTGGCGGTTGGTGGGGTGGCGTCTCTTCCGGTGGAAAGCTTCTATCGGAGTGCGTCGCCCCATACGACGGATCGCAATCCCTCCGTATGGATGCAACCGCAGCCGGCTCAACGGCTGGAGTCACAGGCTACATCGACACCAATCCTTCAGACGTCGGCATTGTTCTTAACGGCCAATACACCGTCTCGGGTTTCTATAAAACGGTAGGCAGCCCAACGCTGACCGTGGGTGCGCGACGCCTTGTCGCCTCCGCAACTGGCAATCCTCTCAACTGCTCGTCTCAGATATTCTCCGCGTCAGGTACGTGGAAGGCTTTCACGTTAGTCTGCCCTGCCAGTGAAACAAACCAGGTTAGTGCCGGTTCAATCGCTGTCAGCTTTACGGCTCAAAATGGCACCGTTCTTCTCGACGACATCTCTTTTCAAAAGACATCAGGCGTTGACCCAGCCAACACCACAGTGTTTCGCGATGAATTGATCGCAACCCTGAAAGCGCATTGCGCCGGTGCCTCACTCTCAAATGTTCCGTGTGAATTGCGGGACTGGGCGGGTATGAACGCAGAAGAAATCGACAACACCATCAAGCCGATGTTTAAACGGTCGCCATCCTTTGCCGGCGCCGATTACGATGTAGCGCCTAATGGGGGTGGAGCCCTCAGCGTCGGCTTCGAAGAGTTCCTCCAACTCTGCAAGATGATCGACGCAGAGCCCTATTACACCTTGCCCGAAACCACCGGACCGGAGGATGCCGGCAAGTGGATCGAGTACATCAATGGTGCCAGCACGACGCCGTATGGTGCTCTGCGAGCCGCAAACGGCCAGTCTGCCAGTTGGCTCACCGTCTTTCCGACAATCCACCTCCCCATGGGTAATGAGAATTGGAACGAAGGCCGCACCGGACAGGGTTTGGGCTTTCGTCCAAACGCTCCAGACCTCTACTACGACTACTCCGTCGATGCCGCTGCCGTTTGGGGCGCGATGCGTAAAAATGCTTCATGGCCTGCTGGCGGCACGGGCATTGACCTCGTGCTCGGCTTTCAGGATGGCAATCCCGACTACGGCGTAACGGAGGCCATGGCGCGCGCTAATCCAAACAGTGGTGAACTCGCACCCTACACGCAGTACAACGTTGGCGATGTAAGTCCTCTCACTGCGCTCTGGAATCCCCTCTTCTACGAGGTCGTCGCCAACACCACCAATCCCGCCACCAGCTTCTTTCAGCAGGGAAACGCGATCAAAGCTCATGGCAAGCTCAACGTCTACGAGTTTGACAACGGCACCAACTTCGGATCTCCGGGCCTTACCCAGTCGGTGCTCGATAGCTTTACCGATGCGGCTGGTTACGGAACCGCCACGGCCCTTCAGGCGCTCCAGCATCTGACTTTCGGCATCGTGGACCAGAACTTCTTCTCTCTGGATCAGTTTGCCTTCCAGATTTCCGGTGGGATTTGGGTTCACAATTGGGGTGCCGTCGTGGACATGGGTGGTGCCACAAACGCTTTGCGTCCGCAGGAACTAGGCATGCGCATGGTCAACGCTGCCATCATCGGGCCCATGTACGACTGCTCAGTCGCTAAACCCACAACCTCCAATCTGCTCGCAAACCATAACGGCCAGGATTCCAACGGAACCCCGGCAACCAACAACATCCCGCAGGAGTATGCCTACTGCTTCAAAAATGGCAATCAGCGCTCCATGGTCGTCATCAATACCGACATCACCAACTCGCATGCAATTTCATTCGCCGGAGCCCAGGCGCCATCGGGTCAGGTCGTCATGACTCGTTACGCCCCCAGCAGCATCTCCGCAACCAACGAAAGCACAGCGAACAACCCGACTCAGTTCGCTTCACAGAACGTCGCAATCAACGCGCCCCTCACTCTCACCGTCCCGTCGGCTGATATCTTGCCGCCCTACTCCATCACTCGCTACGACTGGACCAGCGGCGGAACAACTGCTCCGCACTCAACCTCCACCGCCTTGAGCGTCCGCACCTACACCCCGGTGGCCGGCAGCACAACACTCACCGCCTCGGTCTCTCCCGCCACGGCTTCAGGGTCGATCACCTTCCAGGACTCCGGTTCCTCGATCGGGTCAGCCCTGATCGTCAAAGGCTCAGCCAGCCTGATCGTTCCTTCCATCATCGCTGGTGCTCACAACTACGATGCGGTCTACCCAGGCAACAGTTCGTTTGCAGCCAGCACATCCGCAGTTGTCTCAATCACTGGTTCGAGCCCAATCGATGCACCCACAACACCTCTACCAACAGAACCAACACCACCAACACCACCCACACCACCAACAACACCCACACCACCAACAACACCCACAACACCCACACCACCAACAACACCACTACCAACAGCACCCACAACGCCACAACCGACACCCACTTCGCTAATGCTTTCCACCTCAAACGCAACACCAACCCTGGGCTCGAATATCCTCCTCTCGTCAACCTTGGTAGGTGGTCCACAAACCGGCATTATTGCCCTCAGCGATAATGCGAATCTCATCGGATCTGCGAATCTATCTGCAGGATCTGCGACCTTCACGGTAACCGGCATTACTGCTGGTCCGCACAGCTACACCACGTCTTACGGTGGCACCAGCGCCTCTACCGCGAGCCAATCGCCCGCACTTGTCGTCGTCCCCCAAACCAGCAACCTGTACCTCCACACCAGCTTCACAGAACACTCCGCCGGAAGCGCTTTGGATCAAAGCTCGCCCGCCATCAATAACGTCTCCTCGGTATGGAGCGACCCCAATCACGACTGGACCTTCAGCCCTTCAGGCGGCATCATCTCTGACACGCCTGATCTGCAGAATCCCGTCCTGATCGATGCTCGCCACACGGACTATACCGCCACCTATAATCTCCCCAACTACGGATCGCATCTCCTCTTCCGCTACACGAACCTCAATCAGAATTTGTTCGTCGTGACCTACGAAGGAGAGATCGATCTCTACTCAATGATCAAGGGCAAAAGCAAGACACTCGCCGTTATCTACCTTCCATCAACCACGGGTAACCTTACGGTCGCCCTTCATGGCAAGATTGCAACTATCTCATGCGGAGGGAAGACAGCCTCGGCTACCATCCCCTCCCGTCTGGCGAAGTCCACCAAAATGGGCTTCTTCCCTCTCTCAAGCGAATACATCATCACGAGTCTGGATGTGGCACCCTAGTCCAACTACAAAAACGAAATGTAAAAACAAAGGGTGCGGAGATAGTTGCTATCTCTGCACCCTTTGCCCTTCACCGTTCCAGCCCTTCACCGGCCTGTCTCTTTGCAACCTCGGCCCTTCGCCACTCTGGCGCTAAAGAGCAGCACGCAGTTTCACCTTCGCGATGTTGATCGTCAGCTTTACCGGAGCCGAATCAGCCCGTCTAGCCTCCACCACCATCTCGCCAGGCATCTTCGTGGACTGGACAATCAATTGCGCAAGGCCATTGAAGAGGCTGCGCCGATCCCCCTTGTCTGACTCCTGACAGTTGGGATCGCCGTTCCCCACCCCCAGACTCTTACCCGCACCTGCGACCTTGAAATGAATCAGGTCATCCGCCGTGGGAACCACGCGGCCCTGCCCATCGATGCCCTCGACGAGAATTACAGCAATGTCTTCTCCGTCGGCATCGATGCTGATTCGATCCGCCGTGAGCCTGAGATTCGCAACAGCTCCAGTCGTCTCACGTTTCTCCGTCAGAATGACCTTGCCACCCTTGCTTCCCCGCGCCTCCAATGTCCCCGGCTCATACCTGACCTTCCACTCAAGGTGACTCAGGCTTGGCATCTTCTTTGATCCCTGGCTCTTGCCATTCAGAAACAGTTCAACCTCATCGCAATTGGAGTGAACCCACACACTGATTTCCTCCCCGTTGCGTTCTGCCCAGTTCCAGTGAGGGAACAGGTGCAGGACCGGCTCCGCACCCCACCACGCCTTGTAGTAATAAAACGTGTCCTTCGGGAAACCGCACATATCCAGAATGCCAAACTGCGAGTTAATCGACGGCCAACCATAAGGAGTCGGCTCGCCGCGATAGTCGAAGCCAGTCCACGCAAAGCCCCCCGGCAGATACTCCCGCTCACCGTAGAACTTCCACCACGTCTCGGCCGTCTCTGCCCACTTGGGATAGTTCAGGTCGTAAGAACTCACCCAGTTGCGCAGCGTATCGGTCGAGTAGATTCCCCGAGTAGACACGGCACTTGCAGTCTCCGACCCAATCAGCGGTTGCCTCGGGTGCTCCCTGTGATACGGCTCGATTTGAGATAGGTTGTAGTTGAATCCTTCTATCTCAAGAGCCTTCGAGATGCCCTTCCCGTAGTTGCTGTTTACCGCAGCACTGCATTGCCGCGTCGGGTCAAGCTGGTGCGACAACGCAATCATCGTCGCGGCCACGCGCTCGCCCTCGGGGTTCGCCTGCAGGCGTCCCTCCTCATTGCCAATCGACCAAAGAATGATTGCAGGCGAGTTACGGAACCGTTTCACCATCATGCCGTACTGCTCAAGCCCCTCCGCAGAGGAACTCATCATGCGCGTCTCGCACATCATCATCATGCCCATCCGGTCGCATGCTTCAACCCATTCCGGCGTCGGCATATTGTGCGAGGTCCGCACCGCATTGCCGCCCATCTCCTTCAGCAGCCCAAGCCGGAACCACTGCATACGGTCCGGCAGAGCGGCCCCAACCCCTGCATGATCCTGATGGTTGCAGGTCCCCTTGATCTTGACCGGCTTGCCATTCAGAAAGAATCCTTTGTCGGCATCGAACCGAAGCGTACGCACCCCAAACGCATGTTGCTCCGCGTCCACAGCCTTGCCCTCCGACTCGACCGTAACGACCGCCTTGTACAGCGCAGGGCTCTCAGGCGACCAGAGTGCCGGGTTCGCAACTTTGACGGACGCAGTGAACGAAGCCTCGGATCCCGCCGCAACACTCTGGCTCGCTGACTCAGCTGATCCAACCGTCTTGCCACTCGCGTCGAGAATCGTCCATCGAACCCGTGACCCCGCTGCCACCGAGCCATTGTTTTTCACAAGAGTGCCCAAAGCCAGCGTCGCAACCGAACCCTTGAGCTCTGGACGCACATAACTTTCCCATTGCCCCAGATGAAGCGCTGACGTCTTCCTCAACCAGACATGGCGATAAATCCCGGCACCTTCATAAAACCAGCCGTCCCCAAAGCTCGCATCCATCCTCACAACAAGCGAGTTCGCTCCACCATAAATCGAAAAATCCGTCAGATCGAACGAGAAGGGCGCGTACCCATTGTCATTGCGACCGACAAAGTAACCATTGAAAAAAATGAGCGCACTCCGAAACGCCCCATCGAAATCCACCACGATGCGCCGCCCAAGATCGCTCGCAGGCAGATCAAACGACCGGCGGTACCACCCCACCGAAGTCTCCGGATACCGGCGCCCAAGCGGCTTGTAGCCATGGGAATTCAGCTTTTCATCATGCACAAAGGGAAGTTCGACCGCCCAGTCATGCGGCAGGTTCAGGCTCCTCCACTTGGAGTCATCGAACCCGGCTTTCGCAAAGCCGAAGTCACCGGTCTTTGAAAAGTCCCCCTGGTCGTCACCAAAGCCTAGATCCCTCTCCGGGTCGTTAGCGTGACCCTGAAAGAACTTCCAGTCAAAATCAAGCAGCAAGCGCTCACGCGGCGCAAGGGCATCATCAGCAGCAGAGGTGGCAAACAGAGCTTCAGCACGAGCCATCGCCGAACTGGCAATCAACGAAGAAGCAGACAGCGCAAAACCGGAGCGAAGTATCGCACGACGGGACAAGCTGGGCATGCTGGACACCTTCCAGGGGACTGAGAAAGAAATCATTGACGGTGTCAGTGCGCTATCTGCAGCTGACGGACACCATAATAATGCAAAAATTCGGTGACATCATTACAATTGCATATATCGCTATGTAAGCATATATTCAAGTTATGGAAAGTTCAGTGAAGGCCAGACTGATCGACGTACGGCAGTACCCGGAGTACGCTGCCGGACATATTCAAGGGTCCAATCTCGTGCCACTCAGCACCGTGAAAGCAAAATGTGCCACGTGGAACAAAACGGACCCAATCACCCTCATCTGCAAGAGCGGCCGCCGCGCAGAACAGGCGCGTCAACAACTCGAGTCTCTAGGCTTCACCTCGCTCTTCGTCCTGGACGGAGGAGTGGACGCCTGGCGCGCCTCGGGAAAGTCGCTAGTCGTCACTCAAAAGAGGCCCTGGTCCATGGAGCGTCAGGTCCGGACCACTGCCGGAGCCCTCATCCTCGTCACCCTTGCGCTCGCCTATACCGTGTCCCATTACTTCCTTCTGGGTACAACGCTTGTCGGCGCTGGTCTGGTGTTCGCAGGCGTCAGCGATACCTGTATGATGGCGTTCGTGCTCGCAAAATTTCCATGGAATAAACCAGTCAGGACTGCCGAATGAGTCCCGCCGGAATGGCTGGCGCGGTTGCTCTTGGACTCCTCATCGGCGCTATCTCCGGTGTAGTCGGTATAGGAGGCGGTGCTTTCCTCATCCCCGGCCTTGTCTTCTTCTATGGCATGTCCCAGATCCGCGCTCAGGGCACCTCGCTCGCGACGCTGCTTCTGCCCATTGGTATCTTCGCCTGCTGGAGCTACTACAAAGCCGGCCACGTCGATATCAAAATGGCCCTTCTCATCTCAGCAGGATTTGCAATAGGAGGCTGGTTCGGCGGCGTCTACGCTCAGCACCTCTCCGATACCATGCTGAGAAAAGGCTTCGCAGTCTTGCTGATTCTCATCGCCGCCAAGGTATTCTTCGGCCGCTAGGCTGTGGCGCATTCGAAACTGTGCTGCAAAACTTCACTCAGAGCGGATCGCTGGAAGTGCTTGGTAACCTTCAGGGGCTGCGCTTCGATTGGATCGCAACGCCCCCACCTGCCCACCTTGTCCTTCATCACGCTGGTAGTTTAGCCTTGTGCTCAATTGCAGGTAACCAAGGACTCTCCGCGCATGATCTCCGCCTCACCATTTCCGATCCTGCAAAGCAGCGCCACTCCCGGCCACGCCCACCCTCACGAATCCTTCTCCGAAGCCAACTCGCTCGAAGCCCGGCTCCGCGAAACCGTCAGCGGCGAAGTCCGTTTCGACGATGCCTCCCGCGCCCTCTACGCCACCGACGCCTCCAACTATCGCCAGGTTCCCATCGGCCTCGTCATCCCCCGCGACACCGCTGACGTAGTTGCCACCATCGCTGCCTGCCGCGAGTTTGGCGCTCCTGTCCTCTCCCGCGGTGGCGGCACCAGCCTCGCCGGCCAGTGTTGCAATGTCGCCGTAGTCCTTGACTTCTCGAAGTATATGCACGGCATTCTCGCTCTCGACGCAACTACCCGCATGGCCACCGTCCAACCCGGAATTGTGCTTGACGCACTCCGCAACGCCGCCGAGCGGCACGAACTTACCTTCGCCCCCGACCCCGCCACCCATAGTCGTTGCACCCTGGGCGGCATGATCGGCAACAACTCCTGCGGCGTCCACGCCCTTATGGGCGGCAAAACAGTCGACAACATCGAGGCTCTCGAGATCCTGCTTTATGACGGCACTCGCATGCGCGTCGGCCCCACGCCCGAGCCGGAACTAAACGCGATCATCGCCGCCGGCGGTCGCCGGGGCGAGATCTACGCCGGCCTCAAGGGCCTCCGCGATACCTACGCCACCCTCGTCCGTGAGCGCTTTCCGGATATCCCGCGCCGCGTCTCCGGCTATAACCTCGACCAACTGCTACCCGAAAACGGCTTCAACGTGGCCCGCGCCCTCGTCGGCACGGAAGGCACCTGCGTCACCATTCTTGAAGCTATCTGCGAGCTCAAGCCCAGCCCGCAGTACCGTCGCCTGATCGCCCTCGGATTCCCGGACCCCTTCATCGCCGCCGACCATGTCCCCGCCGTCCTTGCCTTCAAACCCATCGGGCTCGAAGGTTTCGATGGTCTCCTTGTCGACTTCATGCTCCGCAAAAATCTGGGCGTCGACGACGTAAAGCTCCTCCCTCCCGGCCGCGGCTTCCTCCTCTGTGAGTTTGGCGCTGACTCGCTCGAAGAGGTCGACGCAATGGCCGACGCTCTCGTCGCCGCAGTCGTCTCCTTCGACCATCCACCCAGCGTCGCCCGCTACACGCCCGAGCAGGCTGTCCGTGTCTGGAAGGTCCGGGAATCCGGCCTCGGCGCCTCCGTCTTCGTCCCCGGCGAACCCGGCGGATGGGAAGGCTGGGAAGACTCCGCCGTGCCGCCCGCGCAACTTGGAAGCTATCTTCGCGAACTCTTCACCCTCATCGATTCCTATGGCTACCGCACCCCCATGTACGGCCACTTCGGCCAGGGCTGCGTCCACCTGCGCATCTCCTTCAACCTCCGCACCCACGCGGGCGTCGCAGCTTACCGCAGCTTTATCGAGGAAGCCTCCGACATCTGCCTCAAGTACGGCGGGTCCTTCTCCGGCGAGCATGGTGACGGGCAGTCCCGCGCCTCCTTGCTCCCCAAAATGTTCGGCCCGGAACTCATGGATGCCTTCCGTCAGTTCAAGGCCCTCTGGGATCCACTCAACCGGATGAACCCCGGCAAGCTCATCGACCCCATCCAGGTCTACGATCCTATCGAAAACCTCCGCATTGGCCCCGATTACGAACCCGTAAAGAGCAAGACGTACTTCCAGTTCCCGGGCGACAACGGACTCTTCTCGGAGGCCACCGAGCGCTGCGTCGGCGTAGGGGCATGTCGCAAAGTGGATACCGGCACCATGTGCCCAAGCTACATGGCGACCCGCGAGGAAAAGCACAGCACCCGAGGCCGCGCACATCTGCTGTGGGAACTCATGCAGGGCAACGTTCTCGACCACGGCTGGCAAAATACCGAAGTCAAAGAAGCCCTCGACCTCTGCCTTTCCTGCAAAGCCTGCAAGACCGAGTGCCCCGTCAACGTTGACATGGCCACCTGGAAAGCGGAGTTTCTCGCTCATCACTACGAAGGCCGCCGCCATCCGCTCCAGCACTATGCCTTTGGCTACATGGATCGCTGGGCCAGATTGGCTTCACACGCCCCCGTCCTGGCCAATCTACCCATGCGCGTGCCCGGCCTGAACGCCGTCGTGAAGTCGCTCATGGGTGTAGCTCCCCAGCGCACGCTTCCTACCTTCGCGGCTAAAAACTTCCGCGACAGCTTCCGCCCCAGCCCCAAGACTTCTGCACCTGAAGTCCTTCTCTGGCCCGACACCTGGAACAACTACTTCCACCCCCAGGCCCTGACCGCCGCCACCAGAGTCCTCACCTCCGCCGGCAAGCACGTCACCATCCCGCGCAAGCATGTCTGCTGCGGCCGCCCCCTGTACGACTTTGGCTTTCTCGATGAGGCGCGCCGTTACCTCCTCAACATCCTCGACGAGTTCGAACCTCAAATCCGCAGCGGCATCCCCGTCGTCATGCTGGAGCCAAGCTGCGCCAGCGTCTTCCGCGACGAACTTGTCAATTTCTTCCCCAACGATGAGCGCGCGCTGCTCCTCAGCAAACAGACCATCATGCTCAGTGAGGCCGTTGCCCACTGGCAGCCACCGCAACTTCCAGGACGCACGATCGTCGTCCATGGCCACTGCCATCAAAAAGCCCTGATGACGATGAAGGACGAGATGGCACTGCTCCGCGCCACCGGTGCAACGGTGGAGATGCTGGACTCCGGCTGCTGCGGAATGGCCGGCCCCTTCGGCTTCGAGAAAGACAAGTTTGAAGTATCCCAGACTCTCGCCGAGCGTGTCCTGCTGCCCGCTGTCCGCGCCGCCTCTCCGGAAACAATCCTCGTCACCAACGGCTTCAGTTGCCGCGAGCAAATCGCCCAGAATTCTGCCCGCCGCGCTGTCCATCTGGCAGAGGTCCTGGCAGGGAACTGCTGACCTGAAATCGTTCAGGATCCGGCGCTTTAGCCGCTCCAGCGAATACTCAACCTGGAAATGTTAGTGGACCCGCATTCACCGAAAACAACATCCATCATTTTGCCCTGAGCGTTAGTCTTATATCAGGGCGACCAGCTGAATCCCGTCCGGCGACCATCCGTAGCAATTTGTACTGAAAGGCAAGACATCATGCTCATCCGCAAAACCCAGCTTTCCGGGGACGCCATTCCGTCCTCCCAGATCACCCCGCAGGACAAGTTTCTCAACGGCCGCCCCGAGTCTCGTATCGACCGCCGCGCCTTTATCTCCGCCGGCAGCGCCGCCGTCGCAGCCAGCCTGCTCCCCCGCCGTGCCTTTGCCGACGACAAGCTCATCACGATTCCCGGCAAGTTCCAGGCCACCGATACCCAGACCCCCTTTGCCAAGGCCACCACCTACAACAACTTCTACGAGTTCGGCATCGACAAGGATCTCCCGTCCAAAAACGCCCACACTCTCCACACCCGCCCGTGGACGGTCCAGGTTACCGGCATGGTGAAAAAGCCCCTCAACGTCAACATCGACGACCTTCTCCACTACCGCCCGCTCGAATCCCGCATCTACCGCCACCGCTGCGTCGAAGCCTGGTCCATGGTGATCCCGTGGGATGGCTACTCGCTGTCAGAATTCATCAACTTCTGCGAGCCTCTCCCCAGCGCCAAGTACGTCCAGTTCATCTCGCTGGTCGACAAGAAGCAGATGCCAGAGCTCCCCAGCGAGTTCAGCTGGCCTTACTCGGAAGGCCTGCGCATGGACGAAGCCATGCACCCCCTTACGCTCCTTACCTTCGGCTGCTACGGCCAGACGCTCCCCAACCAGAACGGCGCTCCGGTCCGCGTCGTCCTCCCGTGGAAGTGGGGCTACAAGTCAGCGAAATCCATCGTAAAAATCAACTTCACCGACAAGCAGCCCCGCACTCTCTGGAACGACCAGAACCCGGAGGAGTACGGCTTCTACTCCAACGTCAATCCCAATATCAGCCACCGCTGGTCCCAGGCCCATGAGCGCCGCATCGATTCCGGCTTCCCCCACTCCGTCGCCACCCAGATGTTCAACGGCTATGGGGACCAGGTAGCCAGCCTCTACAACGGCATGGACCTAACGAAGTTCTACTAACTACAAATTCGGGCGACCCGGGTCTCGCCTATGAGACCCGGTTTTCCACGGATCACCAAACGTACCAGCAGGGAACGAAGCTAATCCATGCCTACCCGTCTCATCCCGTATGTCAAAGTGGTCGTCCATCTCCTTTGCCTGATCCCTCTCGTCCTGCTCATCAATCAGTACCGCACCGGATCCCTTGCGAACGAAGCTGACCCGGTCAATTACATTACCCATGTCACCGGTAATTGGGCTCTCTGGCTCCTCCTGATTTCGCTGACCGTTACCCCTCTCCGCCGCCTCAGTCTCCGGCTCTCCAATCTCATACGCTTTCGTCGCCTCCTCGGCCTCTATGCCTTCTTCTACGCGACGCTCCATCTGGCCACCTACGCCTTCCTCTTCACCGGCTACGATCTTCCCACCGCCCTCGCCGGCCTTCGCCACGGCCATCCCGGTGAGCTTTGGACCCAGTGGAAAGCCGTCTGGCCCACGGTCCTTGAAGACCTGGAAAAGCGTCGTTTTATCCAGGTTGGCCTTTTAGCCTGGACCATCCTGCTCGCCCTTGCCGTCACGTCGCCCACTGTCATGCTGCGCAAGATGGGCGGTAAGAACTGGCAGCGCCTCCACAGCCTGGTTTACCTGGCCGCCGGAGCCGCCTGCATCCACTACTGGTGGCTGGTCAAATCAGGCGTCCGCACCCCGCTTCCCGATACCCTCATCCTCACCCTCCTCCTCCTCGCCCGCGTAGTTTACGTAGCCCTGAAACGCCGCCGCACCGCCATCCTGGCTCGCGCTTAGAGAAGTCCCCGACAGATGCGTGCTTTGCAGAAGGCCCGGGTCTGGCAAGAGTGCGAGTGTTGCCAAAAACCCCGGTTTGCCCTCGTAGACGCCTAGCTGAAGGCGCGAGTTATCGTGAGCCGAGTCCTCTACGCGTCCAAAAGCGCACTCCACCGCAACTTCCCCGCGCAAGATCTGTTCCAATCGATGAGGCCCAACCATGCGCGTACTCCTGACCGGCCCAGCCCTCGCCACCATAGCCCTCGCCGCCTTAGCCCTCCCCGCCGTTGCCCAGCAGGACGATGAAGCCACCCTCCAGCCGACCCACAAAGCTACCGCGCAACTAAAGCTTCCGCCCTCGAAGATTCCCCCCACAACCCCGCTAGACCCCCGCGAGCGAACCACCCAACTCCTTAGCCGTTTCACCTATGGACCACGGCCAGGCGAGGTAGAGCGGGTCCTCGCCCAAAGCCCACAAAAATGGTTCGAGCAGCAACTCAATCCTGCCACCATTCCGGACCCTGTCATGGACCGCAGACTGGGTGACTACCCCACCATCAACATGACCGCCGAGCAACTCCTTACCCTCTTTCCGGCCCGCAACGCCATCTCGCTCGTCGCCCAGGGCAAGCGACCCTATCCCGCAGACCCCATCCCCGCTGCCACCTACCAGGCGCAGGTCTTCAAGTTCAACGCCGAGCAGGACAACCGCAAAGCTCCCCATTCCGAGCCGTCCGAAGACGAACTTGCCGCCATCAAGAAGGCTGCCCAGACCACTGCCTCCCGCATCGCCGGCGAGCTCTTCGCGCTCCCCAAAAAAGATCGTCTCGCCGCCTTTGAGGCCATGCCTATCCCCGACCGCATTGCCTTCGCCAATAACCTCTCTGGCGACCAGCGGAACGTCCTCTTCGCCGATTTCACGCCTCGCGAACGCGACGCCGTCAATGCCATCCAGGGTGGCGTTGGCAGCCAGTACCGTATCGCCGACGAGCTTGCCCAGGCGCACATTCTTCGCGCCATCCTCTCCGAGCGCCAGCTTCAGGAGGTCATGACCGACTTCTGGTTCAACCACTTCAACATCTACCTGCCCAAGGATTCAGACGAGTGGTACACCACCGTTTACGAGCATGACACCATCCGCCCCCAAGCGCTCGGTAAGTTTCGCGACCTGCTGCTGGCCACCGCTCAGTCGCCGGCCATGATGATCTATCTCGACAACTGGCTTTCGATTGGCCCCGACTCTCTATCCAACGGCGTCGATCCCAAAAACCCCAACGCCAAACGCGGTACCAAGGGCCTGAACGAAAACTATGGCCGCGAGATTATGGAACTGCACACCGTAGGCGTCAACGGCGGCTACACCCAGCCAGACGTTACGCACCTGTCCGCTATCCTCACCGGCTGGGGCGTCGACCGTCCCGACCAGGGCGGCCCGTTCAACTTCGACCCTCGCCGCCACGAGCCAGGGCCCAAAGAATGGTTTGGCTTTACCATCGACGATTCCGGCAAAATCCTCGCTAGCCCCCCTAATACCCCCGCCGCCGTCCTCGCCTCCGCGCAGGCTACCGCCGCGAGCGCGCCCGAAGGCATGAAGCAGGGAATCGTAACCTTGTCGCTTCTCGCCTCCGCCCCGCAGACTGCCCACTTCATCTCCTTTCTTCTCGCTCAACGCTTCGTAGCCGACGCCCCACCTTCGGCGCTCGTAGACCGTATGTCCGCCACGTACCTGGCCTCTGACGGCGATATTAAAGCCATCCTCCGCACCCTCATCGCCTCACCCGAGTTCAACTCCCATCGCTACTTCCGCAACAAGGTCAAAACCCCGTCCGAGTTTGTCGCGTCCGCCTTCCGCGCCACCGCTACCGATCCCCAGAACCCCGGCGCCCTCGTCAACCTGCTAGGCCGCGACTTCGGCCAGCCTCTCTACCGCGCCCTCCCACCCACGGGCTACTACGTCACCGCGGACGTCTGGATGAATACCCAGGCTCTCCTCGCCCGGCTTAACTTCGCCGACCAGCTTACGCATAATCACTTTGCCAACCAGAAATTCGACTCTCCCAAGGTCCTGGCCTTCAGCCTTATGAGCGACCGCAACCCCGGGGGCACGAGGACCGCCCTTAACGCCGTCCCCGCCCACATCCAAAACGTCGGCACCGCCATGCCATCCATGGGGCCGGACGTAGCCCTCAAGGTTCTTGAGGGGTCCCTTATCGGCGCCGAAATATCCCCCGGTACGGACAACTTCATTCACTCTCAACTTCTCACCCAGCCCCCAATAAACCCCACCGATACTCTCAATCTATTGACCGCCCTGCTGCTGGGCAGCCCGGAGTTCCAACTGCGCTGACCACTTGAACAAGCTGCTCCGTGGTCCGTCCCACCCCTCGACACAGCGACGAAATCGCCGTTCGCTTTTTTTGTTATCGTCCCCCGGACCTGCTTCTGCCTTTGCATGTGCTTTGCTCTTGTCCTTGCCGTTACCTCTTTGTTGTCATCCGGTAGGGATCTGCCGTTGTTCTCGCCTTTCCGGTTGCACTTCCACCAACCCCGATGCAGTACACTCGGCTTTTGGAGGATAGAGCCCCGTGGAAATCAGCCCTCAATCCGCAGTAGAGATGACCGAAGCAACCGACCCCTTTCTCCTCTTCGAGAAGTGGATGACTGACGCCAAAGAGTCCGAAATCAACGATCCCAACGCCATGTCCCTGGCCACCTCCACGCCCGACGGCGTCCCCTCCGTCCGCATCGTCCTACTCAAGCGCTTCGGCCCTGAAGGTTTTTCCTTTTACAGCAACAGAGAATCCCGTAAAGGCCACGAACTCCAAGCCAACGCTCATGTCGCTCTTTGTCTCCACTGGAAGTCCCGCCAGCGGCAGGTTCGCAT
>JAYVZP010000025.1:0-6522 GCA_043783275.1 Rhodanobacteraceae bacterium | reverse complement strand
CGAGGGCTACGGGCTGTTGCGGCGTGAAGACTGCTTCGATGTCGGCAAGGGCTTCGAGGATGCGGTGCGGCGTCTCATAGAAGATGTGAGTCTGGGGGCCGCGGGTGAGTGTCTCAAGCTTACTGCGACGCTGGCCCTGCTTGGAGTGCAGAAAGCCGTGGAAGCTGAAGGATTCAGTGGGCAGACCGCTGGCGATGAGGGCGCAGATGGCGGCGTTGGCCCCGGGGATCGGAAAGACCGGAATGCCAGCCTTGATGGCCGACGCCACGAGTTGGGAGCCGGGGTCGGCGATGCCGGGGGTTCCGGCGTCCGAGACGATTGCAATGCGCGCGCCGGCTTTCAGTTCGGCAGTAAGCTCTTCGGCACGTCCAGCTTCGTTGAAGAGGTGATAACTGACGGTGGGGGTGTGCAGATCGAAGTGGTTCAGCAGCTTCTGGGTCTGGCGCGTGTCCTCACATGCGATCTTGTCGGCCTGGCGAAGGACACGCAGGGCGCGGAGGGTAATGTCCTCCAGATTGCCGATGGGAGTGGCTACGAGATAGAGGCCGGGGGCTAGCGGTTTGTCATCCATACTTTGACAGTGTCGCCGATTCGCAGGAGGAGAGCGACCCCAGATTAAAACGGGTGAACGTGGACCAAGAACAGGGCGCACTGTTGTTGTCACTAAATCCGAATTTATGTGTACCGATCCGCGTTTGTACCTTCTTTCCCCGGAGAGGCTATCCTTGAGGAATGGCGGATCAGCTTTATCTCAGTTTGTGGTTTCCGAATTTTCGATTTGAGGGGTTGCCGGCGGCGACGGTTTCAGTGCTGCGACAGTTTGCGCGGATCAGTGGTCTGCCGCGGGTAGCTGCGGCTGCGGCCTATCCCGTCGGCTTTAGTGAGGTGCCGGTATATCAGCGGGTATATGTGCTCGATACCCGGGCGGCCGAGGGAACCGATACCTCGGACTCGATCATCGAGAATGCCGTGGCAGAGTGCATGGAACTGCTGCATGAAGACACGGCGTATGAGTTCGAGATGAAGTGGCAGTTGTGGTCGCACGAGGCTGGCGGCGGGGGGCTGGATGCGCTTTGGAAGAAAGCTCCAGCAACGGTAAAGTTCCTGGCGTTCGGACCTGACTTCGACGACGCGACGTTTGAGCAGAACGGACAGCTTCGTGTCGATTTCGGTCTGGATACTTCATGGGTCTTCGACGAAGATGACGATGCCTACGCCGATGAAGATGCCAGGGCAGAGGCCGCCGCAAAGATCAAGGACAACGTCGAGATGCTCCTGGCGTTCACGTTGTCAGTTGAAAAGCACTGCGGGATTTCAAGCCGGTTGCTCTGGACGGAGAGCGGAGAACCGTTGGCGGAGAAGCTGATCGCGCGATTGCAGCGACTGACGTAGATACGGCGCCGCAGTAGAAAAGGGTCAACACGGATCTAAAACGATGAAATCGATTTGAAACGGTCAAGCGACACGTTCCAAATCGATTTCAACGTTACGGATCAGGGTTGAGTCTTGTTTCTGGGGGCTGAAATTCTTTCCTTAGCTGGATTTCTTTCCTTCGTAGGTGATGTGCCAAACGGAGCGGCTGCCGTCGTCGGTGACGAACATGCTGCCGTCTGCGCCGAAGGTGACGCCTACGGGGCGGCCCCAGACGTTGCCTTCCGGTGTGACGAACCCGGTGAGGAAGTCTTCGTAGCTGCCTTCGGCCTTGCCGTTGTGCATGGGGATGCGGATGACCTCGTAGCCGGCTCTTTTGGCTCGGTTCCAGGAGCCATGCTCGGAGGCGAAGGCATCGCCGTCATACTCGAGAGGGAAGTTCTTTTTGGTAGTGGGGGCGAATGCCATCTGGAGCGACGCCATGTGGGGCTGGACGAGGACGTCGGGAACGATGACCTTGCTGCTCAGATCGACGTGCTTGCAGGTGTCTCCGTCTGGCGAAGTGGCTGCAGCCTGGGGATTTGCGGCGGTTCCGTCAGCGCAGGGCGGGGCGAGACGCGGGTCAGTGTGCGCACCGATGTAGTACCAGGGCCAGCCGTAAAAGCCGTCTTCCTTGATGGACGTCACGTAGTCCGGGACGAGGTGGTTGCCGAGATTGTCACGTTCATTGACGGAGCACCAAAGCTCGCCGGTGACGGGGCTTATGGCTTCGCCTACGCAGTTGCGGACTCCGGAGGCGTAGACCTTGAGGAACTTGCCCTCGGGCGTGAACTCCAGGATGGTAGCGCGATGAAACTCCTTCGGCGTCGTGTCGGGATCGTCGATATTAGAACCAGACCCGACCGAGACGAGCATCTTGGAGCCGTCTTTGGTGAAGACGACATCACGGGACCAGTGGCCGCCGCCGCGAAGCTGGGCAAAGCCGGGAAGGTGTTCCACGACCGTCTCAGGTGCGCCGGATGCGACGAGATCGCCGGATTTGTAGGGGAAGCGCATGACGGAGTCGGTGTTACCGATGTAGACCCACCTGGGGTTCGGACCGGCGGGGTAGAAGTTGATGCCGAAGGGCAGGTTGAGGCCAGCGCTGGCGAAGGTGGAGATCTGCCGCGCCTTGCCGTCCGGACCGACACCGCGCAGGACGAAGATCTTGTCTCCGTGTGAGTCGGACATGAAGATATCGCCATTGGGGGCGGTGCGCATCAGCCTTGGCTCACGGAAAGTGGAGGGAGCGGCGGGTACCGAGGGGGCCTTGCCGTCGGTTGACGACGAGCGTGGCGTGGGCTTGAAGTCGCCGCCGGCATACAGGGTTACCTTGAAGCCCGCAGGCGCGATGGGCCCTGCGCCTTCGGGGCGCGGAACCAGCTGTGGGCCGTTATCCACGGCTTCTCCAGGCGCGGGCGCAGGCAGGTCGGCGACGGTGATCTTGCGGCGGATACCAGGCTTCTGGGTATCCCAATCGGCAAAGGCGGACTGGCCGGTAATGGTCTGCTGAGCGTGGAGAGAGGCGGGCAGCAGGAGGGCGGCGGTGGCGAGGAAGTGTTTCGTTTTCATGGAGTTTTCTCGATGTAGGGTGTCGGGCCCGAAACCTGTTTCAAGTAAAGATGAAAGCACGGACGCAAAAGACGCATTGTTCTCCGACGGTCGGAGACCTATTGCTGGTTGGAAGCGATAAGGCGTTTTAGTGTATCGGCTGGCAAAGTAGCGTTCAGCATGGCCCGATCCTTACGCTGCTCCACCGTGATGGAATCGATAAATTCGCGCAGCGCTTGATCCTCCGGGGTGCGAGGCACAGGCTGCTGGGCCCGCTGTACGCTGCGGAAGACGTTGATTAGTGTGCTCAGCGATTGCGTATTCTGGGCCGCCTCGGCTTCCGACCCGGCGATCTGGTCGACCCGCAGGTGCAGCGCATTGGTGTAGTGCAGGCTGGCAACGAATGTGGTCTCTGGCGTCATTGGAAGCTCGAGGCCAAGAACCGTGATCTTGCCGTTCTGCGCAAATGGAAGGCCGATATGTCCAATGGCCCAGGCATCTTTCGAAAGCAGTGGAATGTCGCCAAAACGCGCGCTCAACAGGGACGAACCGGCAAACGGACTGGCGGCCGCGCGTGTGCGGTCCAGGATGGAGTGAATCTGCTCCGTCGTGGGCATATTGGAGGCTGCAATCATGTCGTAGCCCAGGAGCGCGACGCGAAACGTGCGGCCTTCCGACGGGATCGAATAAATCGTTCGGCCGGCATAATTTTCCTGACTGGTGGCGAGTGAGCCGAGATAGCGCGTGAGCCGCGCGGAGTCGAATCGGCCTTCAAAGACTTCAGAAAACGCCACACGGCCATTGGGTCCGTCAGGGTTCGGCATGCGGTGCAAAGCGAAGGCAGCCTGGTCGAGATCGCGTTCGAAGACAATGCCTGTTGCGTCGATAAACTGTTGATAGGAAGGCGAAGGAGTGACGGGATTGCGGTCAAAGTGCGTCGCCGCACGCAAAGGCTTCAGATTCAGGAAGACAATAGCGTCCGACTCAGGCAGCCGTCGTGCGGCCTCTGGCGGCGCCTTCTGCCGGAGGTACACCATGGCCGCGAGGGCGCAGAAGAGGACGAAGAATACCAGGAGACTAAATTGAGTGCGCTTGCGCATCTGATAGCTGAGTCTACAGGGTGCCGATTGCGGACGTTAGCGCCGACTGTCTCTACTCGCTGATGGCAAAGGTGTAGATCTTGCCGCCGTTGGTGACGTTTCCGGTGCCTGGCGGCAGAATTCCGTACTCGCCACCCGAGGTTTCGCGGTTGACCGAGAAGGTGTAGGTATGCGGTGCTATCCTGACCGGCGCAAAGGGCACTTCGTCGCGCTGGGCGCCGCCTGTCGAATGAATCACGCCGCCAGTCAGGGTGCGGAATTCGCGATCTTTGGAGTTGAGTCGGAAGCGCAGGAAGTCGTATTCAGACGCGGTGACCCCATCTGAGGTGTAGATGAGGAACTCGATGGGGCGGGGAAGCAGTAGCCTGGATTCACGGCCGCTGACGGCACCGTTGCGGTCCGGCTTGATGATGCCGTTGGTCAAAGTGGACTTGATGAAGCCGCCTGACTTGATATGGACGACCTCGGACTCCATCGGTGTCCAGACACCGCTCCCATTCTTGTAATAAACTCCGATTTCATTCACCGGCGAGAGGTCGATCGGTGTCGGTGCGATGTTCGTAATCTGCCGCCGCGCCTTGTTGCTCATGGCGCTTAGAACAGCATCCGAGATACCGGCTTTCTTGAGGCCGATCAGGTCGTCCGGTCCGGTCTCATAGCGGCCTGGCTGGGCGGACACGGTCTGGAGGATCAGGTCCTCTGGCAGACCTGCGGCGTGCATCCGCAGGATGGAATCGTTGTCCATCAGCGCAGGCTCAGCGGGCCGGGTGGAAGCCGTGCCCGGCGTCTGAGGACCTTCGAGCACCTGGGGTGCCCCATCCATATGCTGCTGGGCGGTGAGGTTGAAGGCGAAGAGGAAGAGCAGAGAAGCCAAGAAATTTTTCATGGTGGGGTTTGGCACCATTCTAGCCATCAAACAGGCATTCAAGTGGAGTAACTTTGCTCAAAAAGTCAGGTGAGATGCCTTACCAGCAGTTTCGGCCTCGCCATCGCGATCCACAGGCCCGAAGAGTTTGCGGCAGCGGCTTCGCTATGCTAGAGTCGAGCTTGCGGCAAGCCTTGCGCGGGCGATCGTTCGTCCGTCGGAAGGGGCGAAGCAAAGGCTGTTTGGGCTGGCGTAGCTCAGCTGGTAGAGCATCTGATTTGTAATCAGAGGGTCGGGGGTTCAAATCCCTTCGTCAGCTCCATAACAAGTCAGCTCCAGTTGAGTACAGTTGCAGGGCGGAATCCGGTTGTGCTACTTGTCCTATCGTGGCCAAAGCGAGCCACACTCCACTCAGGTATCAAAGTTTTCTTGAGCGGTCGGTGCAGGTGCTTGTGTGGCGATAGGTCTCGGTAGCAAAAGATGTGCACAGGTGGCCGAGCGGTTAATGGCAGCAGACTGTAAATCTGCCACTCTTCGAGTTACGGAGGTTCGAATCCTCCCCTGTGCACCATTCATCCGGTTTTCTGTGCGGCAAGAGGAGTTTTAGTGGATCTGAGCCCCGCTGGCACTGGACGCATGGTTATTGCGCTGGCTGTGCTCGGAGCTTTGGCTTTATCGGTTTATCTGACGATGGAGCCGGGCAAGTACCGCACGCTGACTTTTGTACTGTTAGCGTTTTTTGGATTTCGGGTCGTAATCGGAAGACTCCGAGTTCGATGATGCGATAACATGAAGCTGTCGGGCCGTTGTTGAATTTCATGCTGGCGTAGCTCAGTGGTAGAGCACTCCCTTGGTAAGGGAGAGGTCGAGAGTTCAAGCCTCTCCGTCAGCTCCAGAATTTGTAGTAAAGGTCATAAGGGCAGGGCGGGAGTAACTCAGTGGTAGAGTCACAGCCTTCCAAGCTGTTGGTCGCGGGTCCGATCCCCGTCTCCCGCTCCATAGATTTCGAGTAGCAGGGCATCTGGTTTGAGCCCTCAGGAGTTTCTTTTGAGTTCCACAGGCAGCGCAACCCCGCCGGTCGGCAACTTCGATCAGCCCGTCCTTCCCATCGCCGATCCGCAGACGTATAGTGCGGTTCGTATCGCGATCGATCAGTCTTTCTCTGCCGGCAAATTGGCCGGTTTTTT
The DNA here is from genome assembly GCA_043783275.1 of Rhodanobacteraceae bacterium. Classification (GTDB taxonomy): domain Bacteria; phylum Acidobacteriota; class Terriglobia; order Terriglobales; family Acidobacteriaceae; genus Edaphobacter. The sequence goes on along the minus strand of JAYVZP010000025.1, from coordinate 409 downwards.
GAAGTCTGTTGAGCGCGCAGGGATCCGGATCCGCGAATTCGAGGCGGTGCTGGATAAAGATTTATTGGGATCCGGCGTCAGGGCCGACTACGGCAAGCTCGTCAACGCTGACCAGGGCCAGATTCGTGAGCTTTACCTCGCTAGCCTGGAGCAGGTAGCGCCTGAGCTGCGGCAAAAGTTTTTCAAGTTGTACGCGTACTACTGATTTCAATTTCGCCTGCGTCTTGGGCGGGGATAGTTTAGAGCCAGTCGGTGAGCTATGCCGGCGCCATCCGAGTTCAATCAGCTGGGTTCCAAAACAACAGGAGACGGAGAGCATTATGGGTAAGGAAAAGTTTGACCGGTCGAAACCGCACGTCAACATTGGCACGATTGGTCACATTGACCATGGCAAGACCACGCTGACGGC
>JAYVZP010000024.1:0-2483 GCA_043783275.1 Rhodanobacteraceae bacterium | reverse complement strand
GGCTTCGAGGTGGGTGGGATTACTACAGGTTTGCCTGCCGCCGGAGCCGCAGAGTGTGGAGTGAAAATCTTCGGGTCCGCAGGATAGGCTGGTGCCATTCCCGGCATCCCCTGCGTGGCGTCCGCAGGCATCGACTCGATCGCAGTAGTCGGCAACTCCCAGGGCCCGGCAAATCCCTCCGGCAAACCCTTGGCCACTGCCACGTCCTTCAAGCTCACCAGCTTCGTGCCCGTCGGAACATCCTTCTCCGTAGCATTCTGGCTCAACTGCAGCGCCCGTATATACGCCGCCACCGACCAACGATCTTCCGGAGTAAGCTGCGCCGAGTAATCCGGCATCGCCCCGTACCCATGCGTAATCACGTAGAAGTAATGACTCAACGGCTGCGAACGCCGCACCTGGTCATGCAGATTGCCAGCCGGTTTGTAGCCCCGCTGCACAATCGCACCCAATCCGTTGCCCACTCGCGAATGGCAAGGCGTGCAGTAGATATTGAACCGCTCCTCACCCTTCTGCAGCACCGTCAAGGTTGCCGGGAAGGGGAGTACGTCCTTCTCTTCGCGATACCCGTTCGCGCCCTCGACCGTACCCGTATAGAAATAGCTGTCTTCCTTCAAACCACCCCGGGGCACCGTGTTCTCCACCTGCGGCCGTGAAGACCGATGATCCGCAAAGAACACCGTTCCCCGCTGCGGAATAAACTTGGGCTGGTTGTGCATATCCTGCCGACAACCCACCGCCAACAAACTACCTGCCGTCAAAACAATCGCGGTCAACATCTTGACCGTTTGGTTTCTCATCCTGGATTCCTGGCTTGCCGTCTCAGACGTTTGGTCTGTCATCTTGGGCGAGGTAAATGAGCTGCTCCCCGTCTTCGTCTCTGGTGTCAGCATCAGTACGCCACCTCCACCACAGACGTAGGCCCAAAACTCTCCAGGTACGCCTTCGTCTCTGCAGTTTCAAACTTCGGGTCCAGCGCCTCCAGGCACAAAAAGAACTTGTCCTGACTAGCCCCGTTCCTGAACGTTTCCGCATTGAAGAGCGGATGATACAAACTCGGCAGACCGTTCATCGCCAACATTCCAAATGCCGCTGAAAGTCCAGCAAACAAAATCGTCCACTCGTACGCCGGGATAAGGAACGCGGGCCAGGAGTACAGCGGCCGACCACCAATATTCAGCGGGTACGCCAGCGCCGATACCCAGGTCTCCATTGAAAACATCGCGCACAAGCCCATCAACCCGCCAATCAGCGTGATCAGCGGCACCTTGTTCTTGTGAAACCCGATCGCCTCCGCCGCCTCTTCTACTGGGTACGGCGTATAGCAATCCATCCTCCGCCACCCATCGTGGTGAGCCGCCTGGGCGGCCCGTACCAGGTCAGATGGCGTCTCGAACTCGGCAACAATGCCGTAAATCCCTTCAACCGCTACAGGCATCAGTCACCCGCCCCTGCTACCGTCTTGGGCCCGATCTTCGCACCCGGCAGCATAACCTTGATTTCGCTCATTGGAATCATGGGTAGGAAGCGTACAAACAGCAAAAACAGCGCCGTGAATAGCCCCATTGTTCCCACATACGTCGCGTAATCCCACTTCGTCGCCCGGTAAGTTCCCCAGGAACTGGGCAAAAAGTCACGATACAAACTCGTTACAACAATCACAAACCGCTCAAACCACATGCCCGTGTTGATGACCAGTGAAATCAAAAACATGAACGTGATATTCGTTCGCAGCTTCCGGCTCCACAGCGTCGTCAACGGAATCGCAATATTGCATGTGATCAGGATCCCGTAAGACCAACCCATCGGCCCAAAAATACGGTTCCACATCATGAAGGCTTCCCAGTGCGACGCCGAGTACCAGCTCATGAAGACTTCCATGCCGTACCCGTAAGCCACGATCAAGCCAGTCGTCAACATCACCTTGCCCATGTTGTCGATGTGCCGTTCCGTGACCAGGCCCTCAAGCTTGTAAAACTTGCGCAGCGGAATCGCCAGTGTCAACACCATCGCAAAGCCCGAATACACCGCGCCCGCCACAAAGTAAGGAGGGAAAATCGTCGTGTGCCAGCCCGGCAAGATCGCCACGGCAAAGTCGAAGCTGATGACCGTGTGTACCGAGAGCACCAGCGGCGTCGCTAAACCCGCCAGCAGCAGGGAAGCGGTTTCATACCGCATCCAGTGACGAACCGACCCGCGCCATCCCAGCGATACCAACCCGTACGCAAACGCCGCAAACTTGCTCTTCGAACGATCGCGCATCGTCCCAAAATCAGGAATCAGGCCCACATACCAGAACACGATTGAAATCGTCGCATACGTCGAAACCGCAAATACATCCCACAACAGCGGCGACCGGAACTGCGGCCACACGTTCATCGTGTTCGGCAACGGGAACAGCCAGTACGCCAACCATGGACGCCCCACGTGAATCAATGGGAATATCCCCGCGCATACCACGGCAAAAATCGTCATCGCCTCGG
>JAYVZP010000023.1:0-39567 GCA_043783275.1 Rhodanobacteraceae bacterium | reverse complement strand
ACTTGACGTCGAGGAAGCCTTCAATGATGACCTGTCCGGCCATGACGCCGACGGTCGAACTGGATAGCCCGGACGCCAGGAGCGCCACGGCGAAGATGACGGCCGCCGAGGAGCCAAGCAGAGGGCCGAGCGTTCGATAAGCCTCACGGATTGGGTCCTGCACGAGCGCGGTGGAGGCACCAACGTGGGTAAGGGCGACGGCGGCCATGACGATCATCGCCGAGTTGATGAGCCACGCGCCGTTCATGGCGACAAAGACGTCGATGAGTTCGTAGTGGAGGAAACGGCTCAGGATGGAGCGCCGTGGGCGTGGCGGTGGGTCGTGCGTGGCGCTTGTCACCGCTTCGATAGAAGGGACGGAGGTGCCCGTGAGCTCCTTGAGGCGCGGTTGCACCAGAGCCGAGTGGAGGTAGACGACGTGTGGCATGACGGTTGCACCCAGCATGGCCACGGCGGCGTAGATGGAATCGCGGAAGTTGGCAGAGGAACTGCCATCGAGTGTCGGGATGAGCGTGGAGAGGAAGGCCTTATGCCAGTCCGGGTGGACGAGGAAGACCTCAAAGCCGTAACAGAGGCCGATTACGGCGACGAGGGTGATGATGGCTCGCTCCAGCCACAGATGGCCGGCGAGATCCAGTGCCAGGATCCCGAAGACCAGCACCGTGGAGATGCAGGCCGCGAGCAGGAGCGTGGCTTTGGGACTCCAGCCGTGAGCGTAGAGGATGGGGCCAAAGAGGAGGTCGAGCCCGAGAGCTGCGCCCAGAAACTCCGCCAGATCGGTGGCGATGGCGGCGACCTCTGCAGCAGCCCAGAGGGTTAAGGTAGTGGCGCGGCTGAAGTGACGTCGGCAGTTTTGCGGAAGCGTGAGGCCGGTGACTATGCCCAGTTTGGCGGAGAGGTACTGGATCAGGATTGCCATGGCATTGGACCACAGCAGGACCCAGAGCAGGCGGTATCCAAACTGCGTGCCGCCAAGAATGTTGGTGGCGAAGTTGCCGGGGTCGATGTAGGCGACGGAGGCGACGAAAGCCGGGCCGAAGTAGGTCCACATCTGATTGCGGCGGAAGGTCGGGGAGGAGGGAGGCCGTTGGGGCAGGGGAGGTGGTTGCAGGGGAAGCTCGACCGCGACGGCCTCGTCAGGATTGGCGGATGGGACTCGCGATGTTGAAAGATCGTTCATTCCCCTCCCCATCGTCCAGTGCAGTCGTTTAGCGTCTCCGCAATTTAGGCTTGCCTATTTATTAGGTATACCTAATTATGCTTTATGGGTCAAACTAAAAGAGCGTCCCCAGTGGGATGCGGAGGATTCAGGTGCAGGTGCGTCGGCGGGCAAATTTCAATACGGAGTCCGTGGACAACTACCTGAAGGCGATTCTGTCGCTTGGCGGCCCGCAGGAGAATCGAGTCAACAGCAAGTCGCTTGCGGACCGATTGGGCGTGGCTCCGGCTTCTGTCACGAATATGCTGCAGAAGCTTGCGGCTTTGCCGTTGCCGCCGGTGGTCTATGAGCTGCATAGGGGGGTGCGGTTGTCGGTAGCCGGACGACGCCGAGCGCTGGAGGTGTTGCGGCATCATCGTCTGCTGGAGACATTTTTGTATGAGGTGCTGGACTACCCTCTGGAAGAAGTCCACGACGATGCGGAACGTCTGGAACACTTCATCTCGGAGCGGTTTGAAGAGCGTATCGCGGCCAAGTTAGGACACCCGAAGATTGATCCGCATGGACATTCCATCCCGACGCTGGAAGGGGAGATAGCGGATCAGACCTCCATTCTGCTGACGGAGGTGGCGCGGGATGGGACGTTCATCATCGATAGCGTGTCCGACCGGGACTCCAATAACCTGAGGCTCATGGAGGCTTGCGGGATGACTCCCGGGGTTACGATCGAGGTCAGAAAGCACAGCGAGCAGCAGGGGTATTCGGTGAAGATCGGCTCTTCTTCCGAGGCGATTGACTTGTCGCCTGAGGTTGCGGGGGATGTAAGAATCTTCCCGGTCACAAAGTAATTCGAACTGGGAAAGTAGAAAAAGATGAAGGTATTGGTAATTGGTGGGGGCGGGCGCGAGCATGCGCTGGTCTGGGCGTTGAAAAAGAGTGCGCAGGTAACGGAAGTGGTGTGCGCTCCGGGCAATGGCGGGATCGAGGCTTTGGTGCGATGCGTGCCGGTCGATGTGGCATCTATTGCGAGCGTGACGGCTTTGGTGGGTGTAGAGCAGCCGGGACTGGTGGTCATCGGGCCAGAAGTTCCGCTGGCGGCGGGTGTGGTAGATGCTCTGCAGGAGCGCGGGGTTCGGGTCTTCGGGCCGACACAGGCAGCGGTTCAGCTTGAGTCAAGCAAGAGTTTTGCCAAAGACTTTATGGGTCGCTGGGGCATTCCTACGGCGGCGTATGCGGTTTGCAAGTCCTCCTCCGAAGTTCAGGATGCGCTGCAAAAGTTTGGCCCGAAGGTTGTGGCGAAGGCCGATGGACTGGCCGCGGGCAAGGGTGTCGTTCTGTGCGACTCGCACGGAGAGGCATGCGCGGCGGCCGCGGAGATGTTTGATGGGGCGCTGCTGGGCTCAAAGGTGGAGAGCCTGGTACTGGAAGAGATGCTGACGGGGCCGGAGGTTTCTTACTTTGCCATTTGCGACGGCGCGAAGGCGGTGACGCTGGCGTTCGCGCAGGATCATAAGCGCGTAGGCGAAGGGGATACGGGGCCGAACACGGGTGGGATGGGGGCTTATTCGACTAACGATCTGGTGACGGCGGAGACGGCAGCGTGGATGCTGGAGTCAGTTGCGCAGCGGGTGGTGGATGGGATGAAAGCTGAGGGGACGCCGTTTCAGGGGGTTCTGTTTACGGGTTTCATGATGACTCCGGAGGGGCCGAAAGTGCTGGAGTTCAACACGCGATTCGGAGATCCGGAGACGGAAGCCGTGATGCTTCGGCTCGAGACAGACCTGTGCGAGTTGCTGGAGGCTGCGGTTGAAGGACGGGTGGCGGAGGTGCCGATAAAGCTGAAGGCTGGGGCGAGCGCGTGCGTGATCGCGGCCAGCGGCGGGTATCCGGCAAAGTACGTTTCGGGAAAGTTGATTTCCGGCACACTAAGCGTGCCAGCGGACGTAGAGGTGTTCCACGCCGGCACGGCACGAACAAATGCCGGGGAACTGGTGACCGCTGGCGGACGCGTGCTCGCAGTTACCGCCATGGGGGACGACCTGAAAGATGCGTTAGCGAAGGTATACGGGGCGTTGGATGAGATCGAATTCGAGGGCATGCAGTTTCGCCGTGATATCGGCTGGCGGGCTTTGGCGTAGGGCTACTGTGGGGTGATTTTGACAACCGTGGCGCCGCAGGTGTGTACGTTCTGGCAGGCTTCGGGGATGAGGGATTTGGACAGGCAAACTTCTACGGCGGTCAGGCGATTATTGCCGCAGCTCAGGGCGAGGCTGGCTTTAGGCAGGCCGGGGTTGGCGGCGGCGAATTGGTCGATGATCGCGCTGGGTGGCATGGTGGTGGGCTGACTGGTGTGGACGAAGCCCGGGGGAATCCTCAGGCTGTGGAAGACATTGCCTATCTGGTGGAAGTAGACGTCGGGGGCAAGGCCGGAGCAGGTTCCGTGGGTGGCCCATTCGTGCGCAATGAGCGAGACGGTGGGGAGCAGATTGGTGTATTGGCCGGGGTTGGCGGGACCGGGATTATTGGAGCAGTTTTCCGGGTAGGTGCCGTCGTTGTTCTGGGGCCAGAGGCCGTGGACGACGAAGCCGGGGTGCGCGGCGCACTCGGGGCTGGAGTTGTGAGTGGCGCAGAACTCGGGGGACCAGGAGAGGTTGAGGAGGTAGAAGTCGAAGATACCGGGTTGCGAGTTGCCGGCGGGCCGGCTGTGGGGCCTGCGTCGACGTTGGCTTTGGCGAGAGGAGGACGTGTAGCTGGTGTTTTCATCGCCGGTTGGAGCGGGGATGTTGAAGTCAGCCGGGACGCTGGTGGAGGATCGAGTCTGAGGGGCTTGTGGCGGTTGAGCCGGGGGGGCGGGCGGATTGGGGTTACAACCTGTCAATCCTGATATTCCTGACACAAGCAGGGTGAACAGGATGGTGCTTCCAGCTCTCATCTTTACTGCCTTTACCATTGGCCGGGACCCTCTTACTGCGTTGGATGCAAGGCGCTCGATGAAGTTGAGGGGGACTTCGGCCTGACTTCGGGGAGGAGGGTGGTGGGATGCTGCTCGTGGGGCGCTGGTGGCGGTGGGGTGATGGCAGGATTGTGGTTGGGGGGCAGGGGCAACAGGCCCGCGACGGGCTGGTGGCCGGTGTGGATCCACTGGATGAGTTCGTCGAACGTGTGGCCTACCTCTTCTGAGGTAAAGGTGCAGTGGCCGTCGCGGTGAACGTACTGCTGGACGAGGTTGTCGGAGAAACCGGCGATGGCGACCTGTTCGGCGTAAATGGTCAGGGTATTTCCGGGTATGCGAGGGTCGTAGGTGGTGTGGAGCGAGAGCATAGGGTGGGTGAGGCGGCCGGTCGGAGTGTAGTGGTGCAGAAGATACTCGCGGGCGTGGGGGTCGGCGGCGTAACGGTGGACGCCATCGTTAAGCGCGTTGTCTGAGGCAGAGCTGGTGGGGCTGGTGCCCGTGTACAGAAAATTGCGGTTATCGAAAGGGTTGCCACCGGAACGGTGTTGCATGTCAGCGATGACATAGGTGAAGTACACCATCGCGTCTGCGACTTCGCGATCCGAGTGCAGGCTGGTAAGGGCTCGGAGTGAGGATGCGGCGGCCTGGTTGTTTTTCAGGGCTTCGGCGACGCGAAAGCGCAGGGAGCGCGACTCCTGATAATCCGGCGGCGTTGGGACCAGGGTGGGGAGGAGGCCGGGAAAGTAGAAGTCGAAGGCGGCGCGCCATGCGAATCGCCGCTGGAAAGCCAGGTCGGTGGGGCCGACGGAGCCGCAGAGGTTGAGCCCGCCGGAGTAGGGCTTGGGGTTCAGTTCCAGGGCGGCCACGACGAGGGCGCCGCCCATGCTGCCGCCGGCGGCGATCGTCTCCATGGTCTTGGCGGCGGCTTTGCCGGCGACGGGCTGGGCATACCGCTTCATGAAGTAGAGGCGGAGTTGTTCAGTCTCCGGGTAGGCCTCCGCAAGCGCCCAGCCTGGGGTACTGAAGCCGGACTGGATGATGGCGTAGCCACGATCGAAGAGGGGCTGCGTCTGGTCGTTGAGCGGGCCGTAGACCCGGTAGGTGAACGGGCCTTCCGCGTAGCCGTGGAAGTAGACGACGAGGCCGTGGTTCCAGTTGGCGGGAATGTCGATGCGGTAGGGAACCGCGGAGAGGGTGCCTACTTCAGTTGTGCCGGCGGCGGTGTGGACGACCTCTGGCTCGGGGTCCGAAGAGCGATTTTTGCTGGCGGCGCGGACGATGGGCGCGACGAGAAGGATCGCCAGCAGGGCGAAACATGTCAGAGCGCGCTGCGTCGGGTGCAGGGTTTTCATGGTCGGGCGACGTGAGCATATTCTACCCGCTGCAGAATTTTGTCGAAACACTAGTGTCCGAAGCTGACGCTGAAGCCGATGGAGACGATCGGGTAGAAGCGCAGGGCAGAGATTTGCTGATTCAGGTCGAGGACCTCCTGATGGATGTTCTGTGGGCCGTCCAGGGAGTTTATGTCTCCGCAATCGCCCTGGTTGTCACAGGCGTTGCCGTGAAGTTGAAGGTCGAGCGTGGGGCTGGAGATGTATTGGAAGCCGATATCGAATGGGATGGAGAAGTGACCGCCGCGCCGGGGAAGCATATTTCCCCATCCGACGGTGAAGCGTGGGGCATATTTGCCACCCAAAAAGAGGTGAGCATCGCCGTAGATGGGATTGGAGGGATCGCTCACGTAAGTAGCGTCGCCCAGCGTGAAGGACTGACCGCCACGGACGTATAGGGAGGACGTGAGGTGGGTATCATTGTGGAGTGTAATGCCGGGCGAGAGGTGGAAAGAATTATTGCGGAAAGGAAAAATGTCGATCATCGCAGCGACGTTTTGAAAGGTAATGTTTCCGGTGGAGTGAATGCCGTTGGCGCTGGGGTTGGCGGTGTGGTCGAAGAACTGCGCCCCTCCGCGGAGATTTAGAAAGCTGTTGAGCGGGGTGGCTAGGTCGAAGCCGATACCAGGAATGCCAACCTTGGCGGAGATGGCACCGGAGCGGAAGGGTCGCCGGTTGGTGTGGACGGTGCGATCTTTGTCCTCAGGCGTGGATGTCGTGGCGCTGGCGGGTGCGGGGGCGATAAGGGCAGGCGCGGAGGACGAAGAGGCGGGTTCGAAAGAGACGCGGGATGCGGCTTTGAGCTCGAAAGACGGCGTGTTGGCGGCGCTGGCGCCATTGGCTACAGTGGCTTGGGATGTTTGGGCGGAACTTGCCTTGGGCATGGCCGCCAGCGCCATGGGCGCAAGGAGTGCCAGCAGGAACGGGGACTTCATTTAATTCTCCTGGTATTGCTTATGGGACTCGGCGCTCGGCCCGTGGTTTCTATGGGTAGCCTTAAGTGTATTGGACCCTTACGGGGCGGTATGTGAAATGACGCGTACGGGGGAGAGCTTGATCCATCACCGTGAGAAGATGGGTGCACGTTTTGGGGGAGATCAATCAGGATGGCAAAAATGAAGCGGTTGAACGGTTCTACACAGAAAATTCTTCTCACCGTGGTCGCGTTAACTTTGGGGACGATAACTGGTCGGGCGCAGGGGCCGGCCGTTCTCTCCGTGCAGCTCGATAAACCGGTGCACCCGGTGAGTCCTACGCTGTATGGGTTGATGACGGAAGAGATCAACTATAGCTACGACGGCGGTTTATACGCAGAGATGGTGCGGAACCGCACATTTCAGGATCATGGATTTGGCGGGATCGCGCATTGGTACGCAGAGCAGGCCGGCGAGTCCTCTGCGACGATGACGCTGGATACGACCACGGGGCCGAGCGGGGCGCTGGACAATAGCCTGCGCGTGGACGTGAAGGCCGCTGATGCGGCGCATCCGGCTGGTGTGCGAAACGAAGGCTACTGGGGTATGGCGGTGCGGCCGGGAACGGTTTACGAGGGCTCGTTCTATGCCAAGGTGGACACGGACGCAGTGGGACCAGTCAGCGTCTCGCTGATAAACGACGTTACGGGAAAGTCTGTTGCGTCAGCCACAGTGCCGGGCGTTGGGACGGAGTGGAAGAAGTTTGATTTCACTCTGATGTCCGGGAAGGTTGAGCCCTCGGCGGAGAATCATCTGCTGGTGACCGTGGGGCATGCGGGCAAGCTTTGGATCAACATGGTTTCGCTGATGCCGCCGACGTACAAGAATCGCGCGAACGGCAATCGCCCGGACCTGATGGAGATGATGGCAAAGATGCACCCGACGTTTCTGCGGCTGCCGGGTGGGAACTATCTTGAAGGCGACCTCATCGACGAGCGCTTTGACTGGAAGACCACGATTGGCCCGATGGTCGACCGGCCGACGCACCGTAGCCCCTGGAACTATCAGTCCAGCGACGGCATGGGGTTGCTCGAGTTCCTGGAATGGACCGAGGATCTGAAGATCCAGACCGTGCTGGCGGTTTATGCCGGCTACTCGCTCAAGGGCGACTATATTCATCCCGGACCTGCGCTCGTGCCGTTTGTTCAAGACGCACTGGACGAGATTGAGTTCGCCACGGGCGATACTTCTACCAAGTGGGGTGGATTGCGCGCGAAGCTGGGGCATCCGGCTCCATTTCCGATCAAATATGTGGAGATTGGAAACGAAGACGAGTTCGACCGCTCAGGCAGCTATGAGAGCCGGTATACGCAGTTCTACAAGGCCATCAAGGCGAAGTATCCGCAGTTGGAACTGATCGCTACCGCACCACTGAAGCGCATGAAGCCGGATGTTCTGGACGACCATTACTACAAGCGTGCGGACGAATTCTTCGCGGACGTCAAGCACTATGACGCCATTGATCGCAACGGGCCGAAGATTTTCGTCGGCGAGTGGGCGACGCGCGAAGGTAGCCCCACGACGAACATGGGCGCGGCGCTGGGTGACGCGGCCTGGATGACGGGTATGGAGAGGAACAGCGATCTGATCGTCATGGCCAGCTACGCGCCTCTGTTTGTGAATGTGAACCCCGGCGGTATGCAGTGGGAGTCAGACCTGATTGGTTATGACACGATGACCAGCTACGGTGCGCCGAGCTACTACGCGCAGGCCATGTTCGCGGAGTATCTGGGGACGGACGTGCCGGCCTCCACGCTCACGGGTGGAGGGAGCCGGTTTTTCTACTCGGTGACCAGGGATGCGGGGAAGGTTTACCTGAAGCTCGTGAATGCTTCGTCTGAACCGCAGCCGGTAGCGATTGAGTTGGCCGGTGCGGGAAATGTGTCGAAGACAGGGACGTTGGTGTCGCTGACCGGGTCCGGGCTGGCCGCGACGAATACACTGGCGGCTCCCATGCGAATCGTGCCGGTGAAGACGGTGCTCCACAACGCGGGCGCAAAGTTTAGCCACACTGTGCCAGCGTTTTCAGTACAGGTGATCGATCTTGGCGTGAAGTAAGCCCGGTACCCCCACGTCGCAGGACGAGACGTGGGGGTAGGGTTATTTGGCGCTGGCAGGCGGAATGACGCCGTTCATGCGGAGGTATACGACCAGCTGGCCGTAGTGGTCGAAGCCATGGGCTACGAGGCCACCGGCGAGTGAGGCGCGGGTGTCGTACTCGTGGACACTCTCAAAAGCATTCTTGGCTGTGAGAGTAGCCATCGCCTTATGAGCGAAGTCGAAGGAGGCCTGTAGTGCGGCGATAATTTTGTTCTTGTCGGTCAGGCTGTCGATGGCCTTGAGATCGGTGTCCATCTTGATGCCGCTGGCCATGCCCGCATAGTAGTAGTTGGCCTCGGCGATATGTGTGAGCTGGGCGGCGAAGGTACGGACGCCCTTGAAGTCAACGGCCTGTGAAGGCGCGAAGATGGCGGCGCTGGGGGCAAAGCTGTATTTGTCAGCGGGCATGGCCTTGGCCGCGCCCATCAGTTCGCCTTCGAGGTTGGTGAGCAGGACGTCAAAGGTCTTGGACGGCTCGATGAGCGTGCCGGGCGCGATCCTGGGAGTGGTGTTGGGATTCATCTGGGCAGAGGCGGTGAAGCCCGTGCCGAGGGTGAAAACGGTGAGAGCAAAAAGGCTGCGGAGTGCGAGCTTCATGAAAGTATCTCCTGCGGAAGAGTAATGTTTTAGCGGTGGTTGATGTTGGTGACATCATAGACGCTTGGAGCACGGTACATCCCCAACATACGGTTGTGCTTCAAAATTTGAAGGCGCGTTATCAGGAAGAGAAAGTCGGGTGGCCTAGAATCTGCACAATGGACCTGGAGGAGAAAATCTCGCTGCTGGAAGATACGCTGGCTCAGTGCGGATCTTTGCTTGTGGCCTACTCGGGTGGCACCGACTCGGCTTACCTGGCGTGGGTTGCGCATCGGGTGCTGGGTGATCGGATGCTGGCAGTGATTGCGGATTCTGCGTCACTGCCGCGCAAAGAGCTGGTCGCCGCGTTGGAGTTCACCGCAACTCACGGGATTCCGACCCATATCCTGAAGACGGGGGAGCTGGAGAACCCGGATTATCAGCGGAATGATGCGCAGCGCTGCTTCCACTGCAAGGACGAGTTGTTTACGAGGATGGAAGAAACGCGTGTGGGGATGCGTTTTGACAAGCTGGCGTATGGGATGAACCTGGACGACCGCGGAGAGTTCAGACCCGGTCAGCAGGCCGCAAAGATGCACGGCGCGCTGGCTCCGCTGGTGACGGCGGAGTTGACGAAGGCGGAGATTCGGGCGCTGGCGCGAGAGGCTGGATTGACGTTGGCGGATAAGCCGGCGAGTGCATGTTTATCGTCTCGGATTGAGTATGGACGGGTTGTGACTCCGGAGAATCTGGGGCAGGTGGAGCGGGCGGAGGATGCGATGCATGCGCTCGGGTTTGCCAGGGTTCGGGTTCGTCACCACGGGGAGTTGGCCCGTGTGGAGATTGCCCGGGAAGATCTGGCGCGGGCGCTTGAGCTTCCCGTGCTCGATGCCATGACAGCAGCTTTGAAGGCGGTTGGATTTTTATATGTGACGCTGGATATGCAGGGGTATCGGTCGGGCTCGATGAACGATGTGCTGCCGATTACTGCGATTGCAGCGGCCGGATAACCAGGTCAGCGACAAGGATTTTGAAAAGAGGAATGGATGCGGGTTGCCTATCTGGATTGTTTTGCCGGAATCTCCGGGGATATGTTTCTGGGCGCACTGGTGAATGCCGGGGTGCCGCTGAAGGTGCTGCAGGATGCGACCTTGGCGCTGGGGCTTGGGGCTTCGCTGCGCGTGGAGACGGTGGACCGGAGTGGGATCTCCTGCACCAAGGTCCATGTGATGGAAGGCGAGCAGCTGGCGGAGGATACGGGTTCGATCGTGGAGCAGCAGCGCCATTCGCACCCGCACACGCATCAGCCGAAGACACAGCATCTGCATAAGACCGGACAAGCCCATACGCATGAGCCGCATAGCCATGACGAGGAACCAGACAGCCACGACCATGTCCACGGGCGGTCGCTGACGGTGATTCGGGAGTTGATTCAGTCGGCGAAGCTGGATGGAGCAGTGAAGGCAACGGCGATCCGGGCCTTCGAGCTCTTGGGCGCGTCGGAGGCGAAGATTCATAACGTGCCAGTGGACGAGATTCACTTCCATGAAGTGGGGGCTGTGGATGCGATCGTGGATATCGTCGCTGCGAGCGCGGGCATTCATCATCTACAGATAGGCAAGTGGTACTGCTCTGCTCTCAACGTTGGGGGCGGCATGGTGAAGTGCGCGCATGGGACGTTTCCAGTACCGGCTCCGGCTACGGCGGACCTGTTGCGCGGAGTCCCGACTTACTCCGAGCACATCCAGAAGGAGTTGGTGACGCCTACGGGGGCCGCGCTGCTGCGCGCTCTCGACCCTGTGTTTGGAGCCCAGCCGGCGATGCAGGTGGAGCAGATTGGCTATGGGGCGGGGACTCGGAACCCTGCCGACTTCCCCAATGTGCTCAGGCTCAGCGTAGGGCAGGCGACAGACGGTGGGAGCGCATCGGCTGCCAGGCATGGCCATGCTCATGGTCATGGTCATGAGGGCGAGACGGTGAAGGTGCTCGAGACGGCTTTGGATGACATGACGCCGCAGGTTCTGGCTTACGTTGCCGAGCAGGCGCTGGCGGCAGGAGCGCTGGATGTGATGTTGACCCCTGTGGTGATGAAGAAGGGCAGACCTGGGACCTTGCTGACGGTGCTCTGCAATCCAGGCGAGAGTGCCGTGCTGGAGAGGTTGCTGCTACGCGAGACCAGCACGCTGGGAATTCGGATGCGCGAAGATCGCAGGTCGTGCCTGGAACGTAGTTACGTTGCCGTAACGACTCCGTATGGAGAGATTCGGTTGAAGGTCGGGTCTCTGGGGGGCGAAGAGTTGAACGTCAATCCGGAGTTTGAAGATTGCCGGCGCGCTGCGACGGAACATGGTGTCGCGCTGAAATTGGTGCAGCAGGCTGCGGTTGCTGCGTACCGGAACATTGGCCGATGACTCCCTCTGCCTTGCTTGCGATTCTGGCTGAAGTGGAGCGAGGTGCCTTGACGTCTGAGGATGCCGCCGGACGTCTTGCGAAGCTTCCGTTTGAGGATCTGGGACATACGCGGGTGGACCACCATCGGAGCCTGCGGACGGGTCTTCCCGAGGTAATTTACGCGGCGGGAAAGACTGCCGAGCAGACAGTGGCAATCTTCAGCAGTCTGCGCGCCGATGGAGTAGATGTGCTGGCCACGCGAGTCTCAATCGAGACAGCCGCGGCGGTTTTGGCCGCGCACCCGGAGGCGCAGCACAACGCAATTGCGCGGACGCTGGTGTTGCGGCAGGATCATGCCCGGAACGCGGGGCGCGTGGCGGTCGTGTGCGCAGGCACCAGCGATTTGCCGGTTGCGGAAGAGGCGGCGGTTACGGCAGAGGCATTTGGGGTCGAGGTCGTACGGCTGTATGATGTTGGGGTTGCCGGGCTGCACCGATTGCTGGCGGTCAGGGAGGATCTGCTCTCTGCTCACGCGGTCATCGTGTGCGCGGGCATGGAGGGGGCGCTGCCTTCTGTGGTCGGCGGGCTGGTGGGGGTTCCGGTGATTGCGGTGCCGACGTCGATAGGATACGGGGCGTCGTTTGGCGGGGCAACGGCGCTGCTCGGGATGCTCAATTCGTGCAGCCCGAATGTGTCGGTGGTGAACATCGACAATGGTTTTGGGGCGGCGTATACAGCGGTACTGATTGCGCGTGCATCGGTATAAACTATGGCCGTGCCAAAGCAAGCGAAACCAGACGATGCGGAGCTGCTGACGATCGACGGTGAGACCGTGCGTGTCTCGCACCCTGGGAAGCTGTATTTTTCTGAAGGCGTGCAGCTTACCAAGATCGATCTGGTGCGTTACTTTCTGGCCGTGGCGCCGGGGGCTTTGGCGGGGATCGCTGACCGGCCCATCGTTCTGAAGCGCTTCGTAAACGGAGCGCACGCCGAGCCGTTTTATCAAAAGCGCGCGCCGTCCGACCTGCCGGCGTATCTGCGGACTGCGACGCTCTCATTTCCGTCCGGGCGCACGGCGGAAGAGGTCGTAGTGGACAATGCCGCGGGCTTGGCTTGGATCGTCAACCTGGGTTGTATGGAGTTGCATCCACATCCAGTGCGGACAGGCGATCTGGATCATCCTGACCAGTTGCGAGTGGACCTGGACCCCGGGCCGGGCGTGGACTTTGCCGATGTTCGTCGGGTCGCGATGGTAGTCCGCGACGTGCTGGAAGAAAACGGGTTGACCGGATGGGCCAAGACTTCAGGGTCGCGCGGGATCCACATCAATGTGGCGATTCATCCTCAGTGGACGTTTACCGAGGTTCGGCGCGCGGCCTTGGCATTAGCGCGTGCTGTGGAGCGGAAGGTGCCTGCGCTTGCGACCTCCAAATGGTGGAAGGAAGAGCGCCACGGCGTCTTCCTGGACTACAACCAGAATGCCAAGGATCGCACGACGGCGAGCGCGTATTCGGTCCGACCGCTGCCGGACGCGCGGGTTTCGGCTCCGCTCAACTGGGCTGAAGTGCCAGAGGTGGACCCTGCGGACTTTACGGTGCTGACCATGCCGGAACGCTTTGCAGCGATTGGCGACCCGCATGCCGCGATGGCGTCGAATCCGGGGGGACTTGAAGGGCTATTGGAGTTGGCCGCTCGCGACGAGGCCGAGGGGCTGGGCGATGCTCCTTGGCCTCCACACTTTGCCAAGGCGGCGGGGGAGGCGCCCAGGGTCGCGCCATCCAGGGCCAAGGCCGTGAAGGCGCCAGCAAAGAGGATCAAGCAGCCGTTGATTACGGTAGCAAACTCACCTGACAAGAAGCAGGCTGAGGCAGGGCTGGAGCGTTGGAAGACGGCGCATCCGGAGGCCGCAGCGCACCTGGCGATCGACGATGTGCTGGTGGATCGGATGCGGGGTTCGGCTTACATCTGGTATCGGATGCGGGTGAACCTGAAGAATGTCCCAGAGGCGATTCGGCCGGAGCAGGGGACACCGGACCCTGACGACGACCCGACCCGTGCGTTCAAAGCTTAGCGGCCACTGGCGAAGATGGTTCCTAACTCTTCCGGTGCAACGATCTCCAGTTGAGCATAGGTGCAACCCTGCGGTGTTTTGTCCATGCGCCATCGGCGGAATTGCGCCATGTGGCGGAAGCGATCGCCCTGCATGTGTTCGTAGGCGATTTCGACCACGAGTTCGAGGCGGAGGGGCTCCCACGAGAGGTCTTTACCTGCGCTCCACCGGCTTTGGCCTCCCGGCATTCTGCCTTCGCCGCCGTTGCCCCAGGGGTGATTGGCTCCGGCGGCCTCGCGGTAGGGCGCAAGAAACTCGACTAATTCGCGCCGTTTGACGGTCGTAAAGCTGGCGCAGACGCCAACCTGCTGAAGTGCTCCGGCCGCGTTGTACAGACCCAGCAAGAGCGAGCCTACGAGCGTTCCCGGCCCGTCTTTGTGCCACCGGAAGCCGCCGACGACGCAGTCGCAGTCGCGCTCATGCTTGATCTTGAGCATGGCGCGTTTGTCGGGCTCGTAGGTGCCGGAAGCGGACTTGGCCATGACGCCGTCCAGGCCGGCGCCTTCAAAACGCTTGAACCAGTCCTGGGCGATGGCACGGTCCAAGGTCGCGGGAGTCAGGTGGACGGGCGCTGTGGCGTTGGCCAGCAGCACTTCCAGTTGGGCTCGACGCTCTGCAAAGGGGTGCTGCATCCAGTTCTCATCCGCCACGGCAAGCAGGTCGAAAAATACCACCGAGGCGGGCGTCTTCTCTGCCAACATCTTTACGCGTGAGGCCGCGGGATGAATGCGGAGTTGCAACGCGTCGAAGTCCAGCCCGCGCGGCCCGGCGATGACGATCTCACCATCGAGGACGCAGCGTGGCGGAAGTTGCTCCAGCAGTGTTGCGACCACCTCTGGGAAGTAGCGATTCAGGGACTTTCCGTCGCGGCTTTGTATCTCGATGTTGTCGCCGTCGCGAAAGATGACAGCCCGAAACCCGTCCCACTTGGGCTCGAAGATCCACCCGGGTTTCTCCGGCACCTCCGCGATCCGCTTTGCGAGCATGGGCAGGACGGGCGGATTGATGGGGAGATTCACGCGATGCTCCTAAACGGTCACGCCCGGGTAGGGCAGAAAGAGTTGAAAGACGGTCCAGCTCTTGCCGGGTGTGTCGGAACTGCGGACCCGCAGGCGACCGCTGTGACGGTTGATGATCTCCGAGCTGACCCAGAGGCCGAGGCCGGTTCCACCGATGTCTTTGGTGGTGAAGAATGCGGTGTAGAGGTGCTTCATCGTCTCTGGGGTAATGCCGGTTCCGGTATCTGCAAATGTCAGGACGACGCCTTTGCGGTTGGTTTGCCACTCGGTCGCTTCACGGCTGCGAACAAGGAGCCGCCCCCTGGAGCCTTTCATGGCATCGAATGAGTTGCGGACGAGGTTGCTGAGTACCTGGCGAATCTCGCTTTCCATGCAGACGAAAGATCCGATGATGCGGTCGCGCCGCTCCACACGGACATTTACGTTCTCCGGGCGCCCGCTATAAATGTCGAGCACGGCGTCCAGCAAGCCGGACGGGATCACGGCGCTGGGTTTGGTCGATTGTTTGAAAAATCGCAACGATTGGGAAGTGATGTGCGCTACGCGCTGGAGTTCCTTGTCCGCCTGGGCAAGATATTCGCGCAGGACCCCGTCGCTCTCCAACTGTCGAGCGAGATAGATGAGGTTCATTACGCTCTCAAGCGGATTGTTGATCTCGTGTGCGATGGAGGCCGCGAGCCTTCCCACGGCTGCCAGCTTTTCACTCTCGCGCAGCGCGGCTTCAAGCTCGACGCACGCGGTGACGTCTGTCTGAATGCCGACGAAGTGAGTCAGGAGGCCTTCCCGGTTTTGGATCGGGGTGAGCGAAAGTTGATTCCAGAAAGGCGTTCCGTCTTTGCGATAGTTCCTGATCGTGGCGACGACCTCGCGCCCGGAGTGAATTGCCTCGCGGAAAAGCGTGAGGCGCGGCTGGTCACTCTCTCCATTCTGCAGAAAACGGCAATTCGTTCCCACCACCTCCTCCAGGGAGTATCCCGTCATGGCCTCAAAGGCCGGATTGACGTAGGTGAGCGGCAAATCGGGCAAGAGTGCGTTTGAAACCGTGATGCCGCTGGTCACCGAACGGAAGATGCGCCGGCTCAGATTAAGCTCCTCCAACGCAGACTGGTATTGGCGAGCAAAGGCGCGATGCGCGTAAAGGACAAGACCAAGCTGCGCGACGATCAGGGCGGGCCCCAGTGGGAGTGCGAGGGTACCCTCAAATGGATTGTCGGTAAATGGATCGTCGGTCTTCCGCGCCAGTACAGCAGGGGCGGAGCCTTTGCCAATGACGGCGACCAGCGCGGGTCTGACGCCTTCAGACTCCTCTTCCGTGCCGGCCAGGTGTCGCTCGATGCGTAATGCGATGGCCTCATCCGCGATGAGGAGTTCGAAGTCATACATGCGCGCTTTATCCAGCGCCTCTTCTTCGAGCATCACGGGAAGGAGTTCGAGAGGGATCAGCGCGGCCTCGACTAAACGGCGATGCATGGCATCTGCGACCAGGACGCCGGCATAGTGTTTCAGGGGGACGGGCGCGTCAGCGATTATGCTGACGCGCGGCGTCGATTGTGCCGGTGCAATCAAACCTTTCGTAGAGGGTTCCGGCTCGCCAGTTGTGATCGCAGCGGTCCCTGTGTGTAGTTCGTTCATCGCGTACAGTATAAGGGCTCAAAAGCGGGCTGGGGATGGTTACGGAGGGCATATCTATTTCAATTGCCTGTTCACCTCGTAGAATTACTCTTATGAGCCTTTTCCCTATCTTTCTCAAGCTCACCGCGCGGAACTGCATCGTGATTGGCGCAGGCAACCTGGCAGAGTCGAAGATTGAGTCTCTGCGCGCCGCAGAGGCTAATGTGACGGTGATTGCGCCCTACGCATCATCCGCGATTCAGGAACTGGCGGAGGCAGGCGAGGTGACGTGGCATCAGCGTCCTTACGCCGATGGAGATATCCCGCCGGGAACATTTTTGGTGGTAACTGCGACGGACGTGCCTGCGGTGAATCGTGCGGTCTACATCGAAGCGACCGGTAAGTCCATCCTTTGCAATGCAGTGGATGATCCACCGTATTGCGACTATTACTTTTCGTCGATTGTGAAACGTGGTGATCTGCAGATTGCCATCTCGACCGCCGGAAACTCTCCGGCGCTGGCCCAGCGGCTGCGCAAGGAATTGAACGCGGCACTTCCGCAGGACATGGGCGCATGGCTGGAGGATTTGGGTAACCTGCGGCGTGAGGTCCTGCAGCTTGAGCCTTTGAACGAGCAACGCAAAGAGCTTCTCCATACCCTGGCGACGCGAGAGGTTTGCGGCTTTGACGCGTGCCCATCCCGGGCCTATGCGCGAAAGCACGCGCTGACCAACCCTCGCACTGATTTTGCGACGGAGACTCCGACTGAATGAACGATGCGTTTGCCAGTCTGGCAGCGGCGCAGCCCGGACCTGAAAAGGGCACAGTTTACCTGGTGGGTGCAGGACCCGGCGATCCGAGCCTGCTCACCCTGCGCGCGGCGCACCTGCTGGCATTTGCTGATGTGATTCTCCCGGACGATCTGGTCTCGGACGAGATTCTGGCGCTGGCCAATCCGCACGCGATCGTGATTCCGGTGGGCAAGCGCTGCGGCCAACCGCGCATTACACAGGCCGGGATTCATGCGCTGATGCTGGAATACACAGCGCGTGGCCTCTCGGTGTTGCGGCTCAAGTCGGGCGATCCGCTGATCTTTGGGCGTGCCAATGAAGAGATGGAAGCGCTGCGGGCGGCGAGTATTCCGTTTGAGATTGTCCCGGGCATCACGGCTGCGTTCGCTGTCGCGGCTTCGCTGCAAACTCCGCTGACGAACAGGAACTCAGCATCGAAACTCATCCTGGCCACAGCCCATCATGCCGCAGACAAGACGACTCCGGTTGCGTGGGAGGGGGCGTTTCCGCAGGATTCAACTCTGGTGCTGTACATGCCGGGGCGCAACTTCCATGCGCTGGCCGAATCTCTGATGGCTGCGGGGATCCCACCAGAGACACCGGTCGCGGCTGTGTCCAGGGCGTCCACGGCGCACCAGCTTGTCACCTCCACGACGCTGGCCGCATTGCCGGAGTCGCACCCCGGGCCGGCGCCGCTGCTGCTGCTCATCGGCAACGCAATTCAGCCTCGCTCATAGTATCGATTCAGCTTAGCGCCTGGCGCGTGCGGCCTTTTTGGTTCTGGCCGCGCCTAACCCGCAGGGTGGCGGGACGTTTGCCATCTGTTTAGCGAAGACGCGGTAGCTTACCGTACCGGGCTGCAGGGTGGACCAATAGCTGGTGCGCACGAGCAGCGGCTTGCCCCGCTGGATGATCTGGTTCTGCATGATGCGGATGCCGCAACCAAGGTTATTCTTCGGCTGCAGAATAGTCCTGCCGGGATCCTTCGCCGGTAGTGATTTGTCGTGCTTCCAGTCGAAGTCGCAGCCGTAGCGTTTGCTGTCCTCGTAGGTCAGTTGCAGCAAGCCCTGCTGCCGAACCGCGCGGCCGCTGACGGAGTCCGTGCGGTTTACGGCAGGGTCGGTGTGGTGGACGTCAGCCTCCGGGTTTAGACCGGCCTCCGCTGCTGCCATCGCCTGGAAGGTATAGGCCCAGAAGGCGCGCTTGTCGGCCTCTGGCATCCTGGCGAACCGCGGGCATTCGCTGCGAACGGCCCTGGCTGCCTGGGCCGAGAGCATCTCCGAAGGCAATGCCTCTTCGATGATCTGGTCCCACGATGGATCCCAGGTTCTGGTGCCGAGATCTGTCTTTTCCTCGGCCAGCGGGGTGGCGGGAGCGGGCTTCATCGGTGGATGTAGCGGAGCGGCTTTTCCTGCATCCTGCAGCCCCTGCTTCCCACAGCCGGCGAACATTAGACCGGCACAAACCAGAACTGCCAGAGAATTTGCGCGACGCACGTTTTGTTCCTCTCAGTCTCCTTGCTTGAGCAGAGTCCCATTAGCGTCAGATGCAAATGGTTTGCGCTAAGAGGAAAGATTTGAAACAACTTAGCGGGTGCCCGGACTGGCGGCTCCGCAGACACAGCCGCGATAACCCGCTGCCGTAAACTCGTCCATGGCGCATGTGGCCTGCGACCAGACCAGGCTAAGAGGTGACTGAGCACCGGGATAGAAGCTACGGACATAGGACTGGCTGGCGGGAGTGGTGGCGTTTGGATCGGCCCGGAAGGCGGCAATGGTCCTCTGCAATGCGGGTCCCGAGAAGCTGTCTGAAGTGAAGGTCTCGTCGAACCGATACTCCCTGGCCCATACGCCTGACCCGGTCTTGTCCGGGGCGACAAAAACCGAGTAATCCTGGAGAGTCGAAGTGCGGGGTTCGACCTGCGCGATCGTGTAGGAAGGCGAGTTGCCGTGGACCGGCGAGACGGACCCTACCAGCTTGACCGGGATTCCGTTGATCAGACGGAATTCATCGCTGTGGGTGTGGCCGAAGATTGCGAGACGGATCGTCTTTGGATACTTTGCGAGCAGGCTGCCAAGGGCGTCGGAGGAGAGAAACATCTCCGGGTCGCTTCCGCCGCAGACATTGCGGAACCTGGCAAGAGTTGAATAGACGTCGATCCCCGGTGGAATATGGCCCATCACCCATACCTTTTCGCCCTTCTTCGTGGCTGTGGCAAGCTCCTCATTGAGCCACTTGAGTTCGCTTGCGCCTGCGGCTTCGTCCTTCTTGCCGTCACAGGTCATGTAGTTGCGAGAAAGAAAGAGGTCATCGATAACCAGCAGGCGGGTGCCCGGGAGGGCCAGCAGGGTGACGCTGAAGTAGCCACCGGCCTCATAGTCTTCGCGAGCCTTCTGCAGCTCTGCGGCATTGGTGCCGCGCAGGCCGCTCAGGACGGCAGTGCTGGTCGCCTTCAGATAGCTATCGTGGAGGTTCATCCGGTAATCGCCGCAGCTTGAGTCGTTGTTGCCCAGTGCAACGTAGACCGGGACGCGGGTAAACTCGGCTTTCACGCGCTCGATGACGTAGGCCGTCGTCTTTTCCGCGAAGAGGGCAAAGCCCGTATCCGAGTGCATGACGTGTTGATAGCGGCAATCAAAACCGTGTACGACGAGATCTCCGCTGACGGTGACGAAGCGTGCGTTGACGGCGCTCTCTTTGGCCGCGTGAAGGCTTGCGTTCAACAGGGACTCATCGGTGTCCAGCCCCTTGGCTCCACAGCGCAACTGAACGCCGGCGAAGTCTTTGGACTGCGTGGCGCTTGCGGGCTCGTCCAAAATTTTCTGCCATTCCGCGACCGGCGTCGCGGCCAGGCGAGCCACTTTGGCCGGATCATGCAGCGGATCGAAGTGCAGATCGCTCAACAGGGCGATGGGCATTGCCTCCGCGGTTGCCTTTGCCTGAGCGTCCACAGGCCAGCAACCAAGTGCAACTATCGCGACAGTTGCCGCCGCGCTCAGAACTTGGCTTAGATTCAACATTTCGTTACCCCGTTGCGGACAGGTTATCTCACCTGGCTCATGGTTCTGCGAACAACCGTGTGAGCGAGACAGGCAGGCTTCATCAACGGCCTTTGCATCCAAGCGCGACTTATCGTGCATCACACAAGCAGTGATTAGGACGAAATCTGTTCCGGGGGAGAGAACCATGGAGCGTCGAGAGTTTCTAAAGTCGGCTACGGTAGCCAGTGTCGCGGCAGCAACAGGCAGGCTGGCCGCCGAGTCCGGTGGTTCCGGCAACGCCCCGGTGACGCGCCCACAGTCGCCCGACATGCTCTACCGACAGCTCGGTACTACCGGCGAAATTGTCTCGGCGATCGGTATGGGCGGCTATCACCTGGGCAAGCAGAAGGAAGCCAGCGAGAGTATCAGCCTGATGCACGCAGGCATCGACGCGGGAATCACCTTCCTCGACAATAGCTGGGACTACAACGATGGCATCTCCGAGGTACGGATGGGGCAGGCGCTGAAGACCGGAGGTTATCGGCAAAAAGTATTTCTGATGACCAAGATAGACGGCCGCACCGCCAAGGAATATGACAAGCAACTGGAGCAATCGCTGGGCCGGCTCCAGGTCGATATGGTGGACCTGGTTCAGTTCCACGAGTGCATCCGACTGGAAGACCCGGACCGCATCTTCGCCGTCGGCGGCGCTCTGGAGGCCGCGGTCAAAGCGCGTGACCAGGGGAAGATTCGCTACATCGGCTTTACCGGCCACAAGGATCCGGCCGTACATCTGCGGATGCTGGAGATGGCGCAGAAGCATGGCTTCCACTTCGATACCGTACAGATGCCCATCAACGTAATGGATGCGCACTTCCGCTCGTTCACCCATCAGGTGCTGCCCGTGGCGACGCAGCAGGGCGTTGGCGTGCTGGCGATGAAGACGTTTGGCGACAGCTTCATCCTCAGCAGCAACACCGTGAAACCGATAGAGGCGTTGCATTACGGATTGACGCAGCCGGTTTCGGTTGTCATCACCGGCATCGATGCCAAGCCAATTCTGGATCAGGCGCTTGAGGCTGCAAAGACCTTCAAGCCGATGTCACAGGCTGAGATAAAGAACATCTTGGACCGCACGCAGGTAGCCGCGAGCGAAGGCAAGTTTGAACTCTTCAAGACAACTCAGCACTTCGACAGCACGGCCGCCAATCCCAAGTGGCTGGGGTAGGTCAGGGCTCCAAGACGCGGGTGTTTTGTGCGGCCAAGTCAGGACAGCCCGATGCACGATCACCCGACCACTTTTGTGGAGCACCTTCTTCCTTCTCCATAAGGTTAGGAAGGGATCACTTACAGCAAATCATTACTATTTATTTGCCGACGCAGAAAATAGAAAATTCTCTAACTCTACTAATTGCAATATACATAGAGACCAATCACTTCAACAGAGTACACAACGGAGTACGCAAATCTGCGCGCTCTTCCTCTAATCTGCGTTACAAAAACAGCGTTCGCATTTTTTGGTGCTCGCTATGATCCGGAGATGGCGGAGTCGCGTCCCAAAACTACTCAACTGCCCCCCGCTATGAAACGATCCGGATGTACCCATTGCGTGGGAACGACCCGTCGCCTTAAAGCGTTACAACTACGTTCTCTTCATCTCCGAGTTTGCGACTTGCTTGACCTTCCGCAACCCGACCCTAGTCAGGACAACTAAGCTCTCAACGCCTCCGTCATCGACAAGATGGTCTACCTTCAGGAACTGGACGGCTCCACCACGCCCAACTTCATTGACCTGTATCGCCGAAACTGGTTCGTCCTCGAAGCCAAGTAAAGCAGCAATGCCATCCCCCAAAGAACTGCAGCAGCCCGTCACCCGCACCCGCCGTGGCACTGCCATTCGCGGAGCCCACGGCTGGGACCAGGCCATGATCTGAGCCCGCGCCCAGGCTAAGAGCTACGCCAAAGCGCTCCTCGCCTCCGAAAGCTGGCCATCTTCGTCACGGTCGATATCGGTCAGCCCCAGCCAAAAATTTTCGTTGTCATAGCTTGATCCGTCAAAATGATTTTTCCAATACGCATCTCAGGAGATGCTTTGAGCCTTCGCGTGGAGTGCCACTCGCGAAGGTGGCAGCGGCGAACTTACCCGTCGATTCCGGTGCGTTCACGTTGCCGAGCCGGGCCTGGGTGTACCGCTCCAGCTCACCCAAAGCGACTCGGACATTTTCCCTGTGCGCCCCACGGACCCGTTCATCCCCTCCAACTAGTGCCGCCAGAGAAGTCGTTTGCCACACGATGGATCGTCTGGCACGCAACCTGTATGACCTACTGAAGATTGTTCTAGGCCTAACTGACCGGGGAGTTCATGTTCGGTTTGAGAAGGAAAAGCTAACCTTCACCGGCGAGGACTCGCCGATGTCGCACCTGCTGCGAAGCGTCATGGGAGCCTTTGCTCAGTTTGAACGTGACCTTATTCGAGAGCGTCAGCGAGTGGGAATCGCTCTTGCCAAGCTGCGGGAAGCTACCTACGTTGGCCGGAAGCATTCACTCACACCATCGCAAGCCAAAGAACTATGCTGAAGGGTGGCACCAGGCGAATCGAAGACCAAGCTAACCGAAGAATTTTGCATTAGCCGCCAAACGTTATATCGATACGTCGCCGGAGCAAGGCATTGAAGCGTCACCGGCAGCAGGTGATGCACTGCCCTTGCGGAAACGTGAAGGTGCTTGCCCTCGGCTTATGTACAACCTGCTACACGCTGAGACGGCAAGAGGAGGAGTACTTTGGCGGTCTCCGCGAAGTCGTTCTCCAACATGACGGCTACCGTTGCCGGGTCTGTGACGCTTCAGGCAGAGACAAGTGTTCGATCACTCTGCATCCTCGCGTGCCGGGAAAGTCGCTCTTACGGTTCATGCTCTCACTCTGTCCGGGGTGTCATGCAAAGGTACATCGCACTCTGACGGTAATCGAGAAGATGCCGCTGTTGCTGCTGGAACTGTAGCGTGAGCAGCATCCGCACGGCCATGAGCAGACAATGCTCTGTTTTGTAGAACCGTCTCGTCAGGCTGAACCGCTAACTCTCTCTAATAAGGAAAAAGAACAGCAACCGTGAGGTATACCGCATCGTCTCAGTTTGGAGCAACGAGCCTCGTTCTCGCGTCCGGTGTGCTCCAACCTTATGCAGCTGACCCGTTCGAAGCGTAACCGAGAGGCAAATTGTATTTGGCTGGCTGCTTGCCGTTATGTCTTAGCGTTTGTTACCTTCTGTTGCTGGGTCCCTTTAGAGAACGGCTTGTTCTGCAGGGAAGTCAGCGGCGAGAGTGGTCTCTCGCCAGGTATTTAGGTCCTTCTGCACGGCCTGCAGCTTTTTTTCCACCAGCTCTAACCCCGGCTTGCCCAGAACGAGCCGCAACGGCGGGTTCTCGGAAGTGATCGTGTCGATAATGGCTTGTGCCCCACGAACCGGGTCGCCGACCTGCTTGCCGCTGTTTGCCTTGCTCTGCTCGCGACGTTTGCCCGCAGTCTGATCGTAATCGGCGATGCGGGTTTTCGACTGCAGCAATGAACGGCCCGACCAGTCCGTGCGGAATGGGCCCGGCTCCACGATCATCACCTTGATGCCGAGCGGCGCAACTTCCAGCGCGAGTGACTCGCTCAAGCCTTCCACCGCGTACTTGGCCGCATGGTAATACCCCGTCGCAGCGAAGCTCACTAGCCCGCCGATCGACGAAACATTCACAATGTGCCCGGTCTTGCGCTGACGCATACCCGGCAGAACCGCCTTCGTCATCTCCACCAGGCCGAAAAAGTTGGTTTCCATCAGCTTGCGGACGGCATCGTCTTCCCCTTCTTCAATCGCTGAAAGATACCCGTATCCGGCATTGTTGATCAGCACGTCTACCTGGCCAAATCGCTTTTCAGCTTCGCTCACCACTTTTTTTACCTCGGCCGCGTCGGTGACGTCCAGCTTCAAGGCCAGGGCAGAGTCTTCATGGCCTTCTACCAAGTCCACAATCTCTTCCGGCTTCCGTGCGGTGATCACGGCCTTGTCGCCGCGCGCGAGCACCAGTTTTGCCAGTTCTCGTCCGAACCCCGTGGAGCAACCCGTGATCAACCAGACCAACGCATCCTGCTGAGCCATATATAGTCCTCAATCCATAGGATGCTCGCTCCTGCCCGAAGGTTCCTGCCCGGCCTAGCCCGCAGCAGAAGTCGACCGGAGCTACTGCTCCATCTGCACATGGTCGACGAGGCCGGCCTGCTGCAAGATGGTCTTGCGGTGTGACAGAACGACGAAGTTGGGGATGCCTCGCACCTGTTACCGCGCGGAAAGCCGCGGGTGGGCTTCAGTGTCTACCTTGAGAACGAGCGCCCTGCCAGCCATACTTGTGGCCGTGCGAGCTACCTCCGGCGCGGCGATCCGGCAGGGGGGTGGGTGGTTCCATGGACTCCGGCAGGAAGACGTTGCCAACTTACAAATCGCGGACGGTCTCAAGCTGCAACTCGTTTATCAGCCGGTCCTGCAACGTTTGGTTGGCCAGCTCGACGCGTCCGTTGGCTTGAGTTTACGCACAGGATCTCGATGTTCAGCTCGGCCAGCACACGTCCGAACTGCGTCGCACTAGAGCCCCCTTGCGCGTCGCGGCTGATTCGAAAGCTGTGGGTCGTTGCCCTCACCTGCTCAAGAAGCTGCTGAAGCCGTTCGATCTCTTCCTCGATCTGCTGGATATACCCTTGGGATGGCTGCACAAACATCGTAGCCATCCCTCCAGCAGAACCGCTGGAGACAGACTTCGGCTTCTCAACGAGAGAGAACAGCGTGACGTGTAAAAGGTGTCGAATCACGATGGTGGAACTGAAAGGCCACATCTTTCACGGCAAGAGGAAGTTTAGGTGCCCACGATGCGGACGAGCAAAGATGAAGAAGCCGCAGAAATCAAGAGATCGCTCGTGACGAAGGCGTGTCTGTGAGAACACGGGGTAAGCCAGACGACGCCCGTCCACTTCAAAAACCACAGAAGACCTAAAAAGCTATCCGAATATGGCAGAGACGGAAATAGAAGCGGTTGTTCCAATTGCTGCTCATCTGTGGCCCTACCTCTCAATAAACCGCTGCTCCTTAGTCCCAATCCCAAAACCATGCCTGCGTCCGTTTTTGATCTCTTTGTCTTTTTCAAGCGGCTTCTCAGGTGTCTTTTTGGGGCGTGCTCCGGCTTCGGCGCTGGCACGAGTGCGGCAAAGACACTATCCTGCCTAACTTGACAACGCTATCTCCCTAATCCTAAGTCGATTCGGTCCCAGAGAGCCTGCTTGGCTTTTGCGCCGAGCCCCTGCCGGGTTGCTGACTGCACGGTACGACCTATTAAACCCCACCTCTGTTCGGTATTTTTCCAATGCGTAATGATCAGATTGTTTGGATCGTCAGCGAGTTCCTGTGCCGCATTCTTGGCGAGTATCGCTGTCGGTAATTCTTCACCCATCTTGAGCTGATTCTACAAAGTAACATTCTGCGAGAAATAGGGTATGAGTTCAAGAATTGCTACATTCTGGCTCAGAAAGGTTCGAGCTTGGTCGTAATGGTCCCCATAGAGTTTAAGAACACCGCCGAATATGTTTTGCAAATAGTAGGTCGACCAGCTTTTAGCAGGGCTCGGCTGCAGAGCAAAGCAGGTTTGTAGCTCTTGCCGTTTGTTCCTCGTGAACAGAGATTGTGTTTCGGGGTTGGCACGATCCCTGTAGTCACCCGGGTTCACTCCGGGGTTGATCATGAGCAAAAAAAATAGTGGCCGTTCGAATATTGCCTACAAACGGGACTGCTCCTAGCTCTCGCCTGAATTGAGTTGTCTTTATATCGAGGTTTACGGGGGGCGGAGGCTCTGGTGCGTAAAACACCGTTTGACCTCTGTGGCGGGATCTCAGTTGCTTGATTTTTTTCTTAAGGTACACGCTGTCCAGGGGATGTACGAGGGCCTCAGCATGATCTTTCCAAGCGTCGAGCCATATATCCACGGCCGAGTTGAGGTTCTGCTGTTTCTCTTACATGTGTTTTCTCACCGTTCTCAGAGCAATGTTTTTTTCGTGGACGCGGCTACCCGCACTGTCGTATCGAAGCGTTCCAAACCGCTTACGATCATCAAATCTGGGTCTTTCTGGAAGTCCACCAAGGAGTGACCAAAGTGTACAACCACCTGAGAGGCGTACGTGTGAAGCTGAACAATACACGGTTACAGGCTCTCGTGACCGCCCTATAAACCAGAGATCTCAGTACGGCGTGCCCTCCTATGCCGCTGTGACAATACTCTTTCCGAAATATGGCGTTGCTCATTCCCGAACAGAACACCACTTTTTATTCGAGCCCCGGGCCTGGTGATACGTGCTCCGTTTCACTGCCGTGTCCCCGAAGAAGGGAACAGTTCAATAAACGGAAATTGATGTACGGGAGCTTCCACAAGAACGAGCGGGCAGTGACGCATAACCCTACCCTCAGCCGGACATTCATTAAGCGACGAGTTAGACGGACGGTTTTAGGCCCCCAAAATAACGGTCCAGACCTTGGGTCTGCCACGTCTTGGAAACATTCGTTTTTGCGACAACCTAAACACAAGGCGACGTATCAGGACTAGTTGTTGTTTATGGACAAAGGTAGGCGCCACACCTGTGCGCACTTTAGGTCAGTGAGCCAAAGCGATCCATGTCCAACGCGAATGCTATCGCCCCCTTTTCCATGCCACTGGCCAACCACCTCATTCGTCTTCGGATCGATGCGTGTGATGGGATGACCGATGACAGTCGCCCATACTGCGCCGCCTCCGAAGGCGATTTCGCCGCCCTCTCCGGGGATACCTGCATCTATCAGTGCCGTCCGTTTGCCAGTCACTGCGTCTATCCGCGCTATTGTCCCGTCGCCTTGGTTCAGGACCCAGACGGAGCCTCCACCCACTGCGAGGAAACGGGGCTTAGGACCTACCGGAGTTTGGTTCACAACTTTGTTAGTCCTGGGATCCACGCGGACCAGCCTATTACCTGCGTAGGAGGTGATCCAGATAGAACCATTCGCAAAGACCGGGTTGAACGAGTCTGCGGGAATGCGAATGCTTGAACTGACTGTGTTTGTCGCAGGATCGATGCGTGCAAGTACTCCGTTTTTCGAGGTCACGATCCAGACACTCCCGGCACCGACTGCAATGCCACCTTCATCGTCTGCTGGCCCCGCAGCGATCCGGGCCTCAAGCCTCCCTGTTTGAGCATCGACACGAACAATATTGTGGTCGCCACAACTGGGTATCCAGAGGCTGCCGAAGCCGAATGCCAGCCCAGAGCAGGGCTTTGCGACAGTCACAACGGTTCCCGGCTGATTTGTCTTCGCGTCCAGCCGAACCACATGATTGACGTTTGAACTTGTCACCCAGACCGCATTATCGGTGACTGCCATCCAATCGGGGCGTCCTTCGACCACAAACGTTGCGATCGGATTCAGCTCGGCCATCTGGTGCTGAACCTTTGATGCTTTGACGCTTGTTTGTCCGGGATCTTGCGATGCAGCGGTCTGTGACGCAACCCGAAAAGACGCCAGGACGAGGCACAATGACACAGAAGGGCGTCTAAAAGCAGCGTTCATGCCCCTCACTCTATCCTGTTCGTAACGGAAAGCGCGCTTCGCGTCACGAATGCTTTTGGACGCTCCGCCCGAGAACCACTGGATCAAGATCAAGCTCATCGGGACAAAATCAAATCGTAGTGCGATTGGCAACCGCATGCTGGTCCACTATGGCAGCAAACTCCAGGCACAGCAGTTGCTAAGCCAATCCAGTTATCTCACCTGCAAAGATCCCGGGTTGCACTTCTGTGTAAGCGCAGAGGCGAAGGTCCACCTGGGGGTCTACTGGCCAAGCGGTCTGCTTGAGAGATTTCCTGCCTCAGCTCCGCATGAGCCTATCACCTTGCTTGTGGGCAGCGGACCCGGAGCAAGCAAAGGGTGACCTCCGGTGTCGCCCTGGCCTGCTCGGGCATCCACACGACGCTAAGGTTCACGCCCACATATTGTTCCCCCGCGCTGGCGGCTCTAACCCATCCATCACGCGCCTTGATAGATCCGAATGTGCGTAATCTTCAAATGTTATCGTTCACAATTGCGCGGCCAGGTGCTAGCATGCCGCATCAAGTAAATCTCTCGACAAGAGGATTCAAATTCCTGGACAAGGACGCGCTCTCTACCATCGGGGCCAACCGTTCCGGGTTGCCGGGTCGAATAACTACTACCTCATGTACTCATCGCAGTTCATGGTTGATAGCGTCCTCACGACCGCCGCCGCGCAAAACTTCAACACCATGCGCACCTGGGGCTTCATCGACGTCGGCAACCAGGACGGGTCCAACTCCGTGGATGGCCCGCACAACGGCGTCTACTTTCATTATTGGGATGGCTCCGCACCGGCCTTCAACGACGGTGACACCGGCCTTAAACATCTTGATTATGTGATCTACAAGGCCGGTCAGCTCAACATCAACCTTGTCATTCCCTTTGTTAACAACTACGACAATTTCGGCGGCATGGACCAGTATGTGCGTTGGAAAGGCGGCCAGTTTCACGACCAGTTTTACTCAGATCCTACGATTCGGCAGTGGTACAAGAACTGGATTGCGCACCTACTCAACCATACCAACGCCTACACCGGGATCAAGTACAAGGATGATCCAACCATTCTCAGCTGGGAGCTCGCCAACGAGGAGCGCTGCGTTGGCTTCGGCGTCTACCCGCAGTCCAGCAGTTGCACAACCAAGACCATTACGAGTTGGGCAGCCGACGTCAGCCAGTTTGTCAAAAGCATCGATCGGAAGCACCTCCTGGCCCCTGGCGACGAGGGCTTTTACTGTTCCGATCCCAGCTCCTCCGACTTCACCATCAACTGCAGTCAGGGCGTAGATTCGATCGCTCTCGCCAAGTTACCCGATATGGACGTCATTTCTTACCACCTCTATCCCGACGCTTGGGGCAAGACGCCCGAGTGGGGTACAGAGTGGATTCGAAGACACATCGAAGACTCTCATCGTCTCGGCGATCGTGCCGTCGCTGGCGAATGGGGATTGCTCGACAAAAGCACCCGCAATCCCGTCTACCAGGCCTGGGAGAACGAGGTCCTCAAAGACAATGGTGCCGGTGCGCTCTACTGGATACTCTCCGGCCCCCAGGACGACAAGAGCCTTTATCCCGACTACGACGGCTACACCGTTTACTGCCCCACACCCGTTTGCAGCGCTTTCACCAACTTCGCGCGTAAGATCCAGGGTCTGCCCTTTGATCACGCGCCGGTAGCCGACAACGACACTGCCGCCACACCCAACAGCACGCCAGTCACGCTCAATATCTCCAGCAACGACATCACCTACGGCGGAGTTCCCCTTGACCTCGCATCCATTGATCTCGACCCGTCCACTCCGGGTCGTCAAACCAGCTTCACCACCCCCTTCGGCTTTTACAGCCTGCAGCCCGGAGGTACCGTCCGGTTCCAGCCGGCATCGGCATGCGTCTCCGGCAGCGTCAGCACGCCCTATACAATCCAGGATGAAAAGGGTCGCACCTCCAATCCCGCCAACATCATCGTCACTGTCGGCGGCATCGCCGGTGAGCTCTTCAACTTTGAGGGCGGCACGGATACCTGGGCAGCCGCCACTTACACTCCTGGTGCCGGCACCGTGGCCCAGGGTACGCAGGGTGCAACGAGTTGCGGGCATAGTCTTCAGATCAACACTGCCGCTGGCGGTTTCTTCGGTCCCGCTTACAACACCAATCCACTTCCGCTCAAAACCGCCGGTATCAACCAACTTCTCTTCGATATTACGACCACCACCGCGGGTACTTCGCAGTCCGTGGCGGTTCAATTCGGGAGCGACTATCACTACTGCTCTACGCCCTCCGGCTACATCAACGCTAACACCTCCACTACCGTGATCGTTGACCTACAAAGCCTGGCGACAGCCGCTAACTGCGGAGGAAGCGTGCCAGTCGACAAGAGCATCATCAAGGGCTTCTTCGTGTATTTCAGCGGAGGGAGTACGTACTATCTCGATAATGTGCGCACTCATTGACGGCTTGTTTTCAGAACACAAGGTGGTTGCGAGCGTCTGTTCGCAACCCCCTTGTGCTGAGGGAAGAACTGACGAGGAAGACGCCCGTCATATGCCATGATCTGCACGAAGTACGATCGCCGGTTGCCCACGGCTTCAGCCATCAAGGGCACTGTACTGCACAGCTATCTGGGCGACCATTGACCCAAGCTTCCGCATTTACGCATTTACGTCAATCCGTATGTCTACAATCCAAGGTTGTCATTCACGGCGAAGGGGATAGACCTTCGTGAGAAGGAATCAGCGACAACGTTATTTCGATCTGTCGCCTGTCAGACGGGAGCAAGGCTGTTGGCGACGGGAGACCTGCGCGTGGCAAACTTCCGTTTGTAATAAGCCGTAGTGAGAATAATGGCGGGAATTCCTACGGCTGCGGGCCAGAGCCAGAGGATGATTCCGGCGTGACGGAAGATGTGGCTCAACGTAACGGTAGAGAAGGCTGTCCAGGCTGCAATATAACTGGCGATGAACTTCGTCAAATGCGAGTACCACCAGAACATCTTGTCAGTCGGCTTCCGGATAAAACGCCAGATGTCCGCGACAATCCCATACGTACTTAGGCTTCCGAGCAATATTGCGACCACCTGCATATGCTGCACGGCTGCGGGACGCAACCAACCCAGGCCAACAAGTGAAACCGATCCCGCAAGGGCTATGCAGGCGGCTGCCCAGTCAATGGGTCGTGCCGAACCGCCGCGAGCAAGATCCTTTAGCTTCAGAATACGATATCCGGAGAAAGCGAGGTACGCGCTGACCACAGAGACCAGCGCAAGGAAGAGCACAGGACGGAACAGTGCCATAGGCAGAGCAGTAGATGAAACGACTCCCATGGACCAGAGGTACACCATCCCCCAGCGGCGATGCTGTTGGCCGCCCTTTGCTGTCGCCAGAGCTACGGGTGCTAAAACAAATGACACCATGCCAGCGGTGATGTGGACGGCAAGGAAGAGTTTCATCCAGAGTGGGTCGGGGTGCATGACGTGTGCCTCCTTAGTTGATAGGGAGATCATCGCCCGTTACATCTGCGAGGGCCACAGCAAGGTATCAACCCAGAGAGATGACAGGTGTCATCTCTCTGCCATGATGGCGTGCGGTTCCACCAATCCTTTGCCTGCACCATGATAGAAAGGGTCGGAGTTTGAGGAGCACATGGATAAGACTAGGACACCTCGCGGCGGAAACGCGGTTGGTATGCTCCGCGATGAAACGCGTCTGTTGCGCTGGGGTTCACTCCTGTACTCCGTGTTCTGGTTCGCAGAACCGATTCACCGCCGATCCATCGTCGTGTGGGTAGTATTCCTGGTGTTTTATGGAACCTTTCTGACCGGATATCTCCGTGTTCTGCGTGGAAGTAGGCAAGAACAGCGCCTGTGGCTAGTAGTTCTCTTTCTGCTGGGCTATCTCTACTATCCTTTCAATCCGAATGCAGGTGGCGAATTCGTCTTCGCTGTGGCGGTGAGTAGTTTCTTCCTTCGACAGGGGACCACTCTCTCTGCATTCCGTACGTTCGCAGCCGTCGTAGTCGCTCAATCTGCGGGTTTGTTTCTAGAGACCTGGTGGTTGCACCTGCCATGGTCCATCGCTCAATCTGTGGTGTTCTTCATGGTGGTCATCGGCCTGAGCAACTTCACCTTTGCGCGGCAAGTGTTCGTCAGCGGCCAGTTGCGGACGGCAAACAAGGAGATCGAACGTCTGACGCAGCAAACGGAACGCGAACGCATTGCACGAGATCTGCATGATCTTCTCGGTCATACCCTGACCGTCATTGCAGTCAAGAGCGATGTGGCAAACCGTCTTTTCTTCCTTCAGCCGAGTGTCGCTCATCGTGAGATTGCGGAGGTAGAGGCTACGGCTCGGGAGGCGCTGCGCGAGGTGCGGTCTGCGGTAAGCGGCTATCGTACTGAAGGAGTTGCGGCTGAGGTAAGCAAGGTACGGAACGTGTTTGAGAGTGTAGGGGTCAAGCTCGCTACAACGATGGGCATCGTGGATTTTTCTCCCGTGGAGAGCGGCTTGCTTTGCTTCGTGCTCCGGGAAGCCACAACAAATATCCTGCGTCATGCGTGCGCAACGGAATGTAGGGTAGAAATCTCTGCAAATCCCCTGATAAGGCTCACAATCGATGATGACGGCATCGGCAAGCAAGGTGCCGACGGAAATGGAATTCTCGGAATGAGAGAACGACTCCGGCAAGCACGCGGCAGCTTGACTATCGATCGTTCTCCCCTGGGGGGAATGCGTGTGCTTGCGGAGTTCCCGACAACTGCGAGGCAGCTTACTGAATACCCCGGAACGGAGGATCGCTCGTGATCTCTAACAAAAAGCCAATCACGGTTGTACTCGCAGAGGACCAGGGCATCCTGCGAAGTTCATTGACGATCATGTTGGGCATCGAACCGGACATTCAGGTTGTAGCCTCCGCCAGCAACGGAACGGAGGCACTTCGAGCGGTAGGTATCCATCTGCCTGCGGTGCTGGTCACTGACATCGAAATGCCTCAATTGACAGGGCTCGATTTGGCTATCCGGGTAAAGGAGCTATACCCAGCAACCCGCGTTCTCATTCTGACTACGTTCGCACGGCCTGGCTATCTGCGACGTGCACTCAATGCAGGTGCGGTTGGTTATCTGTTGAAAGACTGCCCTTCCACAGAAATGGCGGAAGCAATTCGGCGCGTGGCGAAGGGCGAACGAGTTATCGATCCAGGTCTGGCTGCCGACTCTTGGTCTGCTGATGCTGGGCCACTCACGGAAAGAGAGCGGGAAGTCCTTCGTCGTGCGGGCGAAGGTGAGAGCACCGCTGAGCTGGCCCGGACGCTTCGGCTCACTGAAGGAACAATACGCAACTATCTATCCGAAGCGATTTCAAAGCTGGGCGCACACAATCGAACAGAAGCTGCGCGGCTAGCAAGAATTAAAGGTTGGCTCTGACATAACCGCCTCATTTAAATATATGCTTTGGCGACTATATGACTTGCGTTCGCATACGCCAATGCGTATACATGAGGACATGGCAGGAAAAAAGACTTACAACGTGGAACGGTTCTTTCAGGCCCTTGGCGATCAAACGCGGCTTCGGCTACTGAATCTGATGGGCGATCAGGAGATTTGCGTGTGCTACTTTGTCGAAATCCTCGGCGGTCCTCAACCGAAGATTTCGCGCCATCTTGCATACCTTCGCAGCGCGGGGATTGTCTCAGCACGACGCGAAAGCAAGTGGATGCACTATCGCATCATCATGCCGCCACACATCGGAGCTTCCCAGATTCTGAAGCAAACGCTTGGTTGGTTGAAAGAAGAGAAGGCCATGCAGGCTGATAGGGCAAGGCTTACAAAAGCCTGTTGCTCGCCCTCGAAGTACGCCCTCCTCGAAGGTGCCCCGCTTCCAATCA
Source organism: Rhodanobacteraceae bacterium (assembly GCA_043783275.1). GTDB lineage: Bacteria > Acidobacteriota > Terriglobia > Terriglobales > Acidobacteriaceae > Edaphobacter. The sequence continues at coordinate 6,000 of JAYVZP010000023.1, read as the reverse complement.
CGCTCGACGTTTCCCCCTGCGAGGTCTGCTAGTGTCTACCGCTCTGGCCACCCAAGGCCGTACCTGCGCCCCAGCCGCACGCAAGAAGCTGTCTTTTCTTGATCGATTCCTGACGCTTTGGATCTTCCTGGCGATGGCGATCGGGGTTGCCATCGGTCACTTCGTTCCCTCCTCGGCTGGCTTCGTCAACCGCTTTCAGACTGGCACAACCAACATCCCGATCGCGATCGGGCTCATCATCATGATGTTCCCGCCGCTGGCAAAGGTCCGCTACGAAAAGCTGGGAGAAGTCTTCCGCAACAAGCGTGTCCTTGGCCTGTCGCTCGTCCAGAACTGGATCATCGGACCAGCGCTGATGTTTCTCCTGGCCATCGTGTTCCTCAAGGGCGAGCCTGCATACATGCGCGGTTTGATCCTGATCGGCATCGCTCGGTGTATTGCGATGGTGCTGGTCTGGAACGAACTCGCTGAGGGCGATACGGATTATGTTGCCGGACTTGTCGCTATCAACAGCGTCTTCCAGGTCCTCTTTTACAGCCTCTATGCCTGGGTCTTCCTGACTGTTCTTCCGAAATGGTTTGGCTTGCAGGGAAGTGTCGTTCCTATCGGGATCGGACAGATTGCGAAGAGTGTTGGCCTTTATCTGGGCGTTCCGTTTGTCGCTGGCTTCCTCACGCGTTACGTGCTCATCCAGGTCAAGGGTGAGGAATGGTACCGAACCCGCTTTATTCCTCGCATTAGCCCTCTGACCCTGGTTGCCCTGCTCTTCACAATCCTGGTCATGTTCTCGCTCAAAGGTGATCTGATTGTGCGACTGCCGCTGGACGTGGTCAAGATCGCCATCCCGCTCATCATCTACTTCCTCATCATGTTCCTGGTGAGCTTTTGGATGGGCAAAAAGCTGGGTGCCGATTACGCACAGTCGGCTACGCTGTCGTTCACCGCTGCAGGAAATAACTTTGAACTGGCTATTGCGGTCGCCGTCGCCGTCTTTGGACTCAATTCGGGAGAGGCTTTCGTTGGAGTCGTCGGCCCGCTGATTGAAGTACCCGCACTGATAGGTCTAGTCAATGTCGCCTTTTGGATGAGACGCCGATACTTCAGCTCAGAAGTGAACAGCTTCCAGATTTATCCCCTCGAGGATGCTCCATAGAAGTGGTCGTGGGCAATGAAGGGCCAATCATCCATGAGAGCAGGGACAAATCTCGAGTCAGCCATCATTCGCCGTGCCCGCGATGATGCGTTGCAGTGCGGCGATGTGACTCCGGAATGTCTTGCGACCGGTGCCGGTGACAGAGGCCCAGGTGCGTTGACGACCGTTGGCCGTTGCCTTGGTGAGTCTGAGAAACCCGGCGTCGGCAAGTGTCGATAGGTGCTTGGACATAACCGAATCACTCGTGCTCGTGAGTTCTTTGAGTCGAGAGAACTCGACCTGTTGCGCTTGTACGAGCACCGCCATGACCTGCAAGCGTGGAGCAGCCTGCAGCAGAGGCTCAAAGCCGGCAATCACCGTTGAGTTATCCGACATTGAGTTCGCTTATGAAGACGCGCTGCCAAAGTGTGCTTCCCAGATAGCCGATCAGAAAGGCTGTTGCTGCTAACGCGAGGATGAGGACAGATTTCCCCGGTAAGAAGGAGACGTAGTAGCTGCCAAAGTCCAGGCCGAGAATGAGTGCAAGCATGGGAAAGGTGACCATACGTGTCTTACCTCGACGATATCCGTTGATGAACACGCCGAGTCGGCGCTTATCCCACCGCACAATGAGAAAGATGCTTGCGAAAATGACAGCAAGTGCGATGAAGCGCATATGCAAAGGGAAGATGGGGACCGCCACGAGGGCTGCCATTGTGGCTGCGAAAGCTGCATGACGTAACGGCGGACAGAGCGCTAGGTTTGCGAGGTTTTGTTCGACTTTACCCTTCGCGGCAAGTGCTAGAAGTGCTTCTTCTTTGGAGTAGGACATGTGATTCGGCTCGCTTTCCATTGTGGAAAGCATACACGCAACTTTCTATATTGGAAACTAAAAAGTCCGAGCACTATGTGGGCGCGAGAATTCTGCAGTTTCGACACACGATAAAGGACGTAATCGATCATCCTGAAAACTGTCTAGCCAGGGCCCTTTGATTATCCCGAAAACAGTCGTTTTTGGGACTCATAATTGCACGCAGAGCAAGCGTAATGTCACCAATATGCTTGCGTCGTTAGCGTATCTAACTTTGCCTAATTTGAGGTGACCCCGTGGCGGCAAGGAGGCTGTTACGGAAGTCAAGCGATGCCTGGCTTCGTAAAGAAAAGCGCGTTTAGCACTACCTATCGTGTTGTAACCGGTTCGACTCACGCTCAATTGGTGTATTTGCCTGCTACCGACGGTTTAGAGCGAAGCTGGCTGTAAGCCAACTCACTGTCAAGGGCTCTTGACGTCGCTCATGGGTCGTTCCGTCTTGGCTTCCAAAAACGATCCAGAGTAACGCGGAAAGTATTATGCTTCGGCCCACCGCAGGTTCCATTCGGACGAACCTTCAGATTGAGGCCGCCTCCATCAGAAACCAAATAACGAACCTCTTGCGGCTTGAGAGCTTTGATCCCCGTATCTGTGAGCATGTAACATCCCCAAAATTTGCCCGTGTACTCCAGATCGCCTTTGCTACTTTAAGCGACGTGGAGTACGCAATGGAGTACACGTTTCATATTGGCTGTGCGTGTACTTTGGTGGACAGTAGCGAACGACATAATTCCTGTGCAACGGGGTGTTTTGTATTTGTCTACAATCCACAGAATATCTCTGAACTAGGTTTATTTGCCGATGCAGAAGGTAGAAAAGATCTCTTTCAAAATATCTTCGAGCTCGGTGGCACCAGTCAGTTCGTCCATTCCATTCAATCCGCCATAGAGGTCCAGCAGAATCATCTCGTGGGGAATCCCTCGTTCGGCGGAACGTCCGGCAGACTCCAGTGAAGCCAGCGTCGCTTCAAGCGATCTCTGCTGCCGCAGACTCGTAATCAACGCTGTATCCACGGACGGTGCGGTCCCGGTCAGCACCGATTCCAGCCGCATGAGTAGACCCTGTACGCCCTCTCCCGTCACGCTTGAGAGCAGCACCGCCTCCGGAAACTCCAGCGTCAGTTCTGCGCGACGCTCCTCCCCCAGCAAGTCAGCTTTGTTCATCACGACGACGACGGGCCGCCCTACGGAAGCCAGCAGTACCTCCGCCTCCTCCGCGTTGAATTCCAATCCCGACGCCACCAACTTCTCTGCATCCACCACCAGCAGGATCTGGTCAGCCTCCGCGAGCGTCGTCAACGTTCTGGCGATGCCCGCGCTCTCCGCCTCATCAATCTCCACGACCGCCGACATCCCGCGCAGCCCAGCCGTATCGACAAGTTGGATCGGAATTCCGTTCACCGAGAAGGGCTCGGACACCGTATCGCGTGTCGTGCCTGGCGTTCCCGTTACGATCGAGCGGTCGCGTCCCAGCAGCCGATTGAATATGGAACTCTTTCCCGCGTTCGGCTGTCCCACCAGTGCAATCGTCAGTCCTTCGCGCAACATGTGGCCATGCGCTGCCGTGGCCAGCAGCGCACGCAACGACTCTGCGATGGGAGCGATCGCACCCGGAATCTCGGCCGTCGGAAATGTGTCCAGATCGTCTTCCGCAAAGTCGATGCCCGCCTCCAGCGTCGCAATCAACGTCCGCAGCGCACGTTTCGCAGGTGCAATAGCCCGACTGATGGACCCACCAAGTTGCGCTGCAGCTACCCGCGCCTGGTGTAGTGTCGTCGAGTCGATCAGATCGCGCACAGCCTCGGCCCGCGTAAGATCCAGCCGTCCGGAAAGAAACGCACGCTGCGTAAACTCTCCCGGCTCCGCCAACCGCGCACCTTGCGTCAAAGCAAAACGAATCACAGCATGCAGCAGCACCGGCGAGCCATGCAGCGAAAGCTCCACTACGTCGTCGCCCGTGTAGGAGTGCGGCGCCTGAAAGTAAGTCACCACAGCCTCATCCAGCATCGTAGGCCCGGCAGGATTGCTCAGACTTTCAGGATCAAGCAGCTCCGCAAATCGTGCATGCCCAGCAGCCAGCGGATGTCGTAACCGCAGCAACGGCAACACGATCTCCCGGGCCTCCGGACCAGACAGCCGAACGATCCCCAGGCCGCCCCGTCCCGGCGGTGTAGCGATCGCGATGATCGTATCGTGCGCAACCAGCCCCTGCATCAGCTTTACTTGCCTAACTCTTCCTTCACCATATCGCTCACCATCTTTCCATCGGCGCGCAGTCCGCTGGAAAGTATCCTTTGCTGCACGACTCTCATGGCTGGCCCCATGTCCTTTGGTCCGGGCTTGTTGCCCTCTTCTGCCAGGTAGGCAATCGCTCCCTGAACGACTGCTCGTACTTCGTCTGCACTTGCGGATTGCGGCAGGTAGCCTTCGATCATCGCGATCTCAAGCTTCTCTTTCTCTGCCAACTCAAGCCTGTCACCTTTGGTAAAGCTCTCCACGGACTCCCGCCGCTGCTTGATCAACGTCGTGAGAATCTGTGTCTCTTCCGCATCCGTCAACGGCTGGCGCTTGTCGATCTCCTTGCTCCTCATCGCACTCTTGACCATGCGCAACGTTGTAAGCAGGTGCTCGCTTCTCGCCTTCATCGCCGTAATGATGTCCTTGCCGATCCGTACAGAGATCGATACGGGCTTGCCGCCTGTCTCCGCGCTCATTGCGCCGCTATTCAGTTCTTGTCCTTGCTCGCTCATGTAAAAACCTCTCTCCATAATTTTACCGCCCAGGCCAGCAAGCAGATGCTGATAAGCCACCTGCCATCCCTCCCCTATCCCCCCCACCCTCGTTTCGTTCTTCCCGCCGCAGCCGTAAACGCGTCCTTTCCTTACTCGTCGATACAATACATCCATGATCCGCAAAACGCGCCTCTTTACTCCTGGTCCCACTCCTCTGCTTCCCGCAGCCCAGTTCGCCATGGCTGCGGCAGATATCCACCACCGCACAGCAGAGTTTCGCGCCCTCTACTCGCGCGTCCTCGTGCAACTTAAGCAGTTTGTCGGCACAGAGACAGGCGATGTCATCATCCTCTCCGCCTCCGGCACCGGGGCTATGGAAGCCGCCGTCTCCAACCTCACCTCTCCCGGCGACCGCGTGCTCGTCCTCACTGCCGGCAAGTTCGGTGAGCGTTGGACTGCCCTGGCCAAGGCCTTCGGGTGTGAAGTTGATGTCGTCCAGGCCCCCTACGGCGAGACCTTCTCGGTCGATGAGGTCAAAGCCGCCCTCAAGCTTGAAACCCGCGCCGTCTTCATGCAGGCCACTGAAACCTCGACAGGCGTGCGCCACTGCGTCCCGGGCGTAGCCGCACTCCTCAAGGAAGCCAACTCGGAGGCGCTCCTCGTAGTCGACGCCATCACTGGCCTCGGCACCACGCATCTGGAGATGGACTCCTGGGGCGTCGACGTCCTCATCGGCGGCTCGCAAAAAGCCGTCATGATTCCTCCCGGTCTCTCTTATCTCGCCGTTGGCCCACGCGCCTGGGACCGCATGGAAGCCAGCTACAACCCGCGCTACTACTTTGACCTCCGGAAGGAGCGCAAAAACGCCCGCGGTGGCGAGTCAGCCTACACCCCCGCAGTCGCGCTCATCGCCGCCTTAGGCGCAGCGCTCGACTGGATCGCCGCCCAGGCCGCAACGCCAGAGAATCCCGCTGGCGATATCGTTGAGGGCCGCCGCAAGCTCGTCGATAACGCCGAAACCATCGCCGCCATGACCCGCGCCGCCGTCCTCGCAATGGGCTGCAGCCTCTTTGCTCCCGATGCCCCAAGCTCTGCCGCTACCGCCGTCCTGCCCCCCGCAGGCGTCGATTCCGGCCTCTTCGTCAAGGAACTCAAGTCCCGCTTCGGCGCCATCATCACCAACGGCCAGGGTGAGATGAAGGGTCAGATCTTCCGCATCGCCCACCTCGGCTTCTTCGATTACATGGACACCATCGCCATCATCGG
>JAYVZP010000022.1:0-2489 GCA_043783275.1 Rhodanobacteraceae bacterium | reverse complement strand
TGGGTGCGTTCCGTCTGCAGCAGAAGGACAGCATTGACTACTCGAAGTACTCGCTTTCGGCGATGTGGCAAGCTACAAATGTGAACGACTTGAACCTCACCGGGGCGGAGGCGAGTCTGAAGCTGCGGCTGAGTGGGTCGCAGCGGCTTCAGTTTGGGTATACGGCGATTCAGGCCGCGGCGACTCCGGCTGGGTTGATCTCCGAGTATGCGTATAACTACGCGGCACAGAATGCCGTGTTGTCGTGGACCGTTGATTTCAGGGGGAAGGTAGTGGCCTCGACTCAGCTGGGAGTGGTCCAGCGGACGGGGCGCACGGCGTATCCGCTTTGGGATGTTTCTGTGGCGAGGAGTGTGGGGCGGGTGCGGCCTTATGTGCGGGTAACGAATTTGGGGAATACGGGGTATCAGGAGATTCCGGGGGTGGTGATGCAGGGCAGGGCGGTGATGGGTGGGGTGGCTTACTTCATGCGGGGTGCGGTGAAGTAGGGGCTCGGGCCTACTGAGGTGACGGAAGCAGTGGCAGAGGCCGATCCCTGTATGGACCGGCCTCGGCCTTCCCTAATGACCCGGGCCTGGAAGACAACTGCATACGCCTCCGCTGCAGCAGGAATGAGAGCCGGGCCCACAAGTTACGGAGCAGCCACCCGCTGAGCAGCCAGTCGATCCAGGGCCGCCAGCCTGGCATATGGGGGCGGGGCCAACACCAGATGGTTTTGGAGTTAAAGCACTAGTCCCCGTCGAAGGCGATAGTGGAGTCAGTGAAAACGGCTCCAAGATTGCGGCTTGTGACCTGGTATATGTCCCCGTGGTGCTCAGTTGGAGCATCTGGTCCGGCGCCAGGGGTGTGACTTCACCATACCTTGCAATCTGAAAGACTTGAAAACGATCCATTTTCCAGTCCTTCAGGGTTTCAGGTGTTGTCGATCCTGAGAATGCGAAAGCCAATATTGGCGCAGGACTCTCGTTTCCCTCTGGAGACACGATGAGGGTATCGTCGCTCGTCAAAACGCGTCCATTTCCAGCCCATGCATAAGGATAGTGGGTGAAGTCGCCACGTACAAGGAACACGATTTGCTTGGATGTTGGGCTTAGTTGTAGGGGCGAATCGATCGAGATCATTACCTGGCGCAGGTTTGCGTTGGGAATTACGCTGATTCTTCCTTGTACGGCCGAGACCCGCCGAACAGGAGGAGCTACTTGAGCAGAAGACGTTTCCTGCACGGGGGAGGAAATGCTGGCAAAGGCTGTCAGGCAGGCGACCAAACCAGCCTGAAGGGAGAATCGGAGCGCATAAGTCATCGATTGCACCTCAGCTCCGTCCAATGTATACGCGCTCAAAATTCACGTCAAGAAATTTTACTTAGCTATTCTTCGTTTCCACGGAGCTTCGATATCACCCCAAAATCTTCAAGAGTGGTGGTGTCGCCGGTTACGGTGCCGGTGGTGGCTAATTCGCGGAGAAGGCGGCGCATGATCTTGCCGGAACGGGTCTTGGGAAGCATCTGGGTGAAGCGGAGGTCGTCGGGGCGGGCGAGCGCTCCGATTTCCTTGGCGACCCATTGGCGGAGTTCCTGCTTGAGCTCCTCGGTGGCTTCGTGACCCTCTTCGAGCGTCACAAACGCGGCGATGGCCTGACCCTTGAGTTCGTCAGGGCGGCCAACCACGGCAGCTTCGGCTACCTTGGCGTGGGCTACGAGGGCAGACTCGATCTCCATAGTGCCCAGGCGGTGTCCGCTGACGTTGATGACATCGTCGACGCGGCCCATGAGCCAGTAGTAGCCGTCCGCATCGCAACGTGCGCCATCGCCGGTGAAGTAACTGCCGGGAATCTCGGAGAAGTAGGTAGCCTGGTAGCGGGCGGCGTCGCCATAAATCGTTCTTGCCATCGAAGGCCACGGCTTGCGGATGACGAGAAGGCCTCCCTGGCCGGGGCCAACGGGCGTTCCTTCCTTCGTGACAACCTCCGGCACGATGCCGAAGAAGGGTCGCGTGGCGGAGCCCGGTTTGGTAGGGACGGCGCCCGGGATCGGGCTGATAAGAATGGCGCCGGTTTCGGTCTGCCACCAGGTGTCGACGATGGGGCAACGTTCTTTGCCGATCTCGCGGTGATACCACATCCAGGCTTCCGGGTTGATGGGTTCCCCGACCGTGCCAAGCAGGCGCAGAGAGGCAAGCGAATGGTTCTGGACCCAGTGATCGCCCCACTTGATGAAGGCGCGGATGGCGGTCGGGGCGGTGTAGAAGATGGAGACCTTATGGTCGTCTATGATCTTCCAGAAACGGTCGTTCTGCGGCCAGTTCGGCGCGCCCTCGTACATCATGACGGTCGCGCCGTTCTGTAGCGGCCCATAGACAACGTAGCTGTGGCCGGTAACCCAGCCAATGTCGGCGGTGCACCAGTACACATCGTCCTCGCGGAGGTCAAAGACGTACTTTGACGTGAGGTAGGTGCCGACGGAGTAGCCGCCGGTCGTGTGAACGAGGCCC
>JAYVZP010000021.1:0-2494 GCA_043783275.1 Rhodanobacteraceae bacterium | reverse complement strand
ACCATTTAGAGATGACCGCAGCCAAGCGTCGCGTGGCGTTGCACTCGATGCTGGCCGCCGCGGTGATGACACTGCTCAAGGTGGCGGCGGGACTGATGAGTGGCTCGCTTGGTGTGCTATCCGACGGGGCGCACTCCGGGCTGGACCTGGTGGGTTCGGCGCTCACATTTTTCTCTGTGCGCGTATCGGATATGCCAGCCGACGATGACCACACGTACGGTCATGCCAAGTTTGAAAATCTCTCAGCGTTCGTCGAGGCAGGCCTGATGGCCATCTCGTGCGCGTGGATCATCTGGGAGGCGATGCATCGGATTTTCACCCACGACGCGGTGGTACATCACTCTTTGTTTCCGGTGGTGGTGCTGCTGACATCGGTTGCGGTGGACTACTGGCGCTCCGGAGATCTTCGAAAAGTAGCTCGACAATACAAAAGTACGGCGCTTGCAGCAGACGCCTTCCACTTCGCTTCGGACATCTGGTCTACGCTGGCGGTGCTTGCAGGACTGGGCCTGAGCTGGCTTGGCGGGGTCTTTGGGATCGGGTGGCTGAGCTACGCTGATCCTGTCGCAGCGGTGTTGATTTCGCTGATGATCCTGCGCCTGACATGGAAACTGACCCGGGAGACGTCGGAAGTGTTGCTGGACGCAGCACCCGCCGAGACGAGGCAGAGCATTGTGCGTGCCGTCTCTGGGGTCAAGGGCGTTTTGGCCGTCGAACAAGCACGCGTGCGTCGCGCAGGTTCTGCGATATTTGCCGACCTGACGCTGGTGTTGCCGCGTAGTTTTACCTTTGAACATACCAATGAGCTTGTCCGCGCCGCAACGGAGGCGGTGCAGCGCGTGGTGCCCGAAGCCGATGTAGTGATTCACACGGTACCTCGACAGAGTTCAGCGGAAAGCATTTTTGATCGAGTACGCGCAGTGGCCGCCCGGAACAATGTATCGGTGCATGAGGTGAGCGTGCAATCGATTGCGGGCAAACTCCGCGTCGAGCAACATGTGGAACTGGACGAGTCACTGACGTTAGCGGCTGCACATAACTTCGTGACCGCGATGGAGACGGAGATATTGCACGAGTTGCCTGAGCTGGACAGGGTGCTGACGCATATTGAAAGTGAGCCCGCAACGATTGAAGAGCCGCTGCCCGTAGAAGAGGCGGAGCGGGTGACGGCCCAAGGAAAGTTCGAGAGTGAGGCACAGCGCATCCAACGTTCGCTGCTCAGCGCAGCCACGCAATTCCCGGAGATTGTTGACGTTCACGAGATTATTGTTGGCCGGACGGGGGAGCATATTCAAATGTCTTGCCACTGCACGCTGCCGGATGCGTTGACGATGCAGCGCGTCCACGAAGTAATTACGGGGCTGGAAGACCGATTCAAGCTGGAATGCCCGGAGGTCCATAAGGTACTGATCCACCCGGAGCCGGAGACGGATAATCTTAGGTAGCGAGGAACACGCGCGATGATCGCAAGTACCGAATGGAAGCCATCGGGAGTGAATGCGAGCCTTTACGAAGGGCACTCAGAATCTGGTCACACAATCCTCTTTGATGGAACACCCGAGCACTCCGACGGGCCGAGTCCTATGGAGGCTGTGTTGATGGCGCTTTGCGGCTGCACATCTGTCGATGTGGTCAACATCTTGAAGAAGAAGCGACAGCCATTTACCAGCCTCACTGTTTCTGCAATAGCCGAACAACAGGAGGATCCACCACGCTACTTCAAGAAGATTCGTCTGGTGTATAAGGTGGGTGGGCGGGTCAGTCGCAAGGCGGTTGAGGACGCTGTTGCGCTCTCTAAGCACAAGTACTGTCCTGTTTCCGCGATGCTGGAGAAGGCGGTGGAGATCGAGTTCGACATCGAGTATGAAGATGGGGAGCCGATCCAATGAAGCTCAAGCTGCGTCCAATTCGGAATTTTTTTCAGGGTGCCTCGCTGCTGTTGGGGCTTGTCCTGGTGGCCCTGGTTTCTGCAGTCACGACAATGCACTTTGCAATTCATGGCGCAGAAGTGAAAATCCCTGTGCTCAAGGGGATGACAGTGGCCGAGGCGCGCAGCCAGACGGCGGGACTGGGTCTGAACCTGGAAGTGGACAATCGGTACTACTCTTCGGACGTCGCCGCAGGGCACATTTTGTCCCAGGCACCCGTGCCGGGTGCAGTGGTTCGGCGCGAGTGGCGTGTCCGCGTTGCGGAGAGCCTTGGCCCTCAAAAAGTCGAGGTTCCGAGCGTAATCGGCAGCCATGAGAGGTCCGCTGCTCTGAACCTGCGCCGGGTGGGCCTCGAAACTGGAACGATTGCGCGGCTCCCCTATTCCAAGGCGGCAGTCAGCACCGTGATTGCACAGGACCCTCCACCCAAAGCCCAGGGGATTGAGCGGCCCAGCATCAACTTGCTGGTGGCGGCGGCGGACGACACGACTATTGACGGGTTCGTGATGCCCGACCTGACTGGACTGCCGGTGGTGAGTGCGCAAATTGCACTGACCCGGGTTGGG
>JAYVZP010000020.1:0-39628 GCA_043783275.1 Rhodanobacteraceae bacterium | reverse complement strand
GCGCCAAACTCGCTGCCACAGGGTGACCGCGAACTGATCGCGACTTACGTGTCCTACCTCAACGATTGCTACTTCTGCCAGACCGTCCACGGTGCCATAGCTGCTGCATGCCTAAACGACGACTACGATCTGGTCAAGCGCGTCAAGGCTGACTTCCAGTCAGCAGAAATTTCCGACAAGCTGAAGGCGCTGCTGGTCATCGCAGCCCAGGTCCAGCAAGGCGGGAAGAAGGTTTCCTCCAGTGATGTGGAGGCCGCCCGACGCTTGGGTGCCACAGACGTTGAGGTGCATGACACCGTCCTGATTGCGGCAGCGTTCTGCATGTATAACCGCTACGTAGATGGCCTAAACACATGGCAGCCACAAGACGAGGCTCTCTACCTGGAGCGAGGCCAGAAGACAGCGCGGGAAGGCTACGTGGCAATGAGCAAGGAATACATTCCATCGCGTTAGAGAATGCAACCCCACTGGTGGAAGAATTCTTCGCATGGCTGAAAGAGACCGGCTCCATGCGGCAGCTGAAGCTCTGCGGGCTGCACAAAGGGGCACTCTTGCATCAAGTTGGTACCAGAGGCTTGAGCGGCGTAGGAACGTTAGGATGGCTCCTGTTCATGCATCGTCGCTTTCCTGTTGAGATCATCTTGTTGTGTGTTCGCTAGCACTGCAAGTATGGGATCTCGTATCGCGATCTGTCGGAGATGATGGAGGAGCGTGGCGTCGAGGTCGATCCAGTCACGATCATGCGTTGGGTCCATCGCCACGCCTAAGAACTGGAGAGGCGAGTCCGTTGGCATCAAGGCTACCGGGCGACTTCATGGCGCGTGGACGAAACGTACGTGAAGGTTGGTGGCAAGTAGAGCCGCGACGTGTACCGGCTTCATCTGAATGAGGCCCATAATGCTGTGTTCAGCATAAAAGACGGAGAACTGCTGTACTGCCACCCGATAGACCCGACGGGTGTTGGCAATGCGAATATGCGAGCTGAAGAAATCGTGCATCGGCGTATGGGCTTCCGGCCGCGCCGTGAAGAACTGGGGCCGACCTTCGCTCCGGCGAACTGGCACACCTTGTCTGAAATTTCCGCCGGTACCGTGATGTGCATGTAGTGCTCCTCCTTCACGAATGACAACAACATGATCAGGTGTGCTGAATCTATTACGTCTGAGGATGATGTAGGACTCACCCTCTCAGCCTGGAACTTATGACCGGCACTCTCCGTATTCCAACGAATGAAACCGTTAGACAAGACATCACCTTGTCGCAATGCCAGAATCGCTGGGGTTTTCTATCTGCTCACCATCGTTGCCGGGATGGCGGCCCTGTTTCTTCATGGAAGGCTGGCGCTCGCTGCCAACCTGCTCGCAGGCTTTGCTTATATGGCCGTGACGATTCTCTTCTACTTCATCTTCAACGCGGTAAGCCGCAGCGTTTCTCTCATCTCCGGCGTATTCAGCTTTGTGGGCTTCATCGCGACCGCTCTTGATTGGAAACCTCTGGGCATCGATGGTCTGGTGTTCTTCGGGGTGTACTGCCTGCTGATCGCATACCTCATCCTCCGATCTAAATTTTTTCCTGGGGTTCTGGGCCTGCTCATGGGACTGGCGGGCTTGAACTGGATGACGTATTTCTCGCCCTATCTCGCCAAACATATGTACCCCTACAATCTTTTTCCCGGTCTCGTCGGGGAGGGGTCACTCACGCTGTGGCTGTTGGTAGTCGGCTTGAACAGCACACGATGGCACGAGCAGACTCAGAGGCGGGAACGGGCATTCGATTGAAAGAAGGAGTAGGAATGATGATAGAGGCTGCTCCTGCGGCGCTCCTTGCATCCAGAGATCCACGCCAGTAATTACGCTAGTTGCGATCAGAACGGAACTGCCTTGAACACCTATTTAGGAGGGAACAGTAGCTACCTTCTGAACCGTAGCGAAACATGGTCTGCTAGCGGCGTACCGCAAATCCTGGGACTCCCGGAGATTTTGTTTGCGCTTGCGGTACGTTTGCGCCTCACAATATCAATACTCCCACAACAATTTAGCCATCCTAAAGCGCTGCGAACAGGTTGCCCTCATCAGCTTCGACCAGTAGCTGTGCTTGGGCGGCGTGCAGGGGGTGCAATGAGCAACGTGACCGCGGAGTTGACGCAGAACCTGAAACACCTGCATCTGCCTACCTTGCGGCAGTGCTACGAAGAGATCGCCCGGCAGGCAGAGTGTAGGTCGCTCAGCTATTAACGCCACTTACATAGGCTGATCCAGCGACAGTGCGAAGAACGGCAGGAGAACCGGATCAACAAGATGCTGTGCGAGTTGCGACTGCCGCTAGAGAAGACGCTCGACGCCCTCGGCCCAAAACGGCTTCCCGCCAAGGCGGTGCGGCAGATGCGCTCTCTGCTCGATGGCGGCTGCCTGGATCGCAATGAGAATATTCTCGTTACGGCAATCGCGACTCAGGCAAGATTCATATGCTGCAAGTCGTTAGCCGGGAACTGGTGCGCCAGGGTCACGGCATGCTCTTCACCACCTGCGAGATGCTGGTCCAGAATCTGTTGATCGCCAAGCACGACTCTTGCTGAGCCGCCTGCTTAAGCCGTGCACGCGCTATGAACGGATGGTGATTGACGACCTCGGCTACATCCGGCAGACCTGAGCAGAGAGGGAGGTGGTCTTCACGCTAGTGGTCGAGCGATACGAGCGTGGAAGGGTTCTATTGACCAGTAAGCTGCCGTTTTCCAAGTGGGAGGGATTCTTTAAGGACCCGCTAACGACGACCGCAGCCATCGCTGCGTCTGGTGCATCACAGCGTCATCGTCGAACTTAACCTTCCCATTTATCGGCTGGAGCAAGCACGTCACAATGTGCAGACAGGCGACACCTTCCCTCAGATCCCTCTTGCGGTGCACCGGCTTCCGGCTTCGCCCTCCGCCTCCAGTTGGTCCACGAGAGCTCCACGAAGATGTCGTCAGCAACTGATGGCGGTAATGTCGTTCGTAGGGAGAAATAGCTGACACCGATGGAAAAGATTAGTTGACGCTGAACAAGTTATGCTGCCGGTGATGTTTTGGGGTGCTTTACGACTAGTCAGATGGCCACGCTTGTGGGGCGCCAGGATGGGGAAACGTGGCCGGCAATGGGCTCGGAGATGCAGAACGCTGGGCCGACCATCGGATAGTTTCTCGTACCATGTTCACTGATCCCCAAGCTGGTGCTGTCGGCCTGTCCGATCAAGAGGCGAAGGCAGAGGGCTACTGGCGCGAGTGTCGTACGATTCTGATTTCCCTTTGCGCATCTTGATCGTCTTCGACTCTATGAGTCAAGCAGTTTGACTGGAGACGTTGCGTCTCGTCACGGTCAAGCCATCGGGCATAGTCTTTTGGATCCAGCATAACGAGCATGCGCGGATGAATTCGCGCCTTCAGTTCATTGGCCGCTATCCTTGGGAGTTGTAAATGACTGGAGTCAATCGCCTTGTTCATCTTCAAGAGCAGATCACAACGCAGCTGGATTCAGGGCAGATCGGCGCAACCTGCGGCCGATAGAGAAAGGAGATTCCTTCGCAGGCTGAATTCTGTCAGCAGCATGTGAGGCGCTGTGAGCGCAGCAAGACTAATGAAGACCAACTGTATGACCTTCTTCGAATAAAGGGCGTCCGGCAAGACGATCCATAGGCCGATTCCGAGTACGAGCGTCGCGAGAACGGCCGGTGCAGCGGAACGAGCGATATCTCCAATTCCCCCCAAGCCGAGCGTGCGGGCCGTTTGCATAAGGTGCCTGGGGCTATGCAACAGGCAAAAGTAACAAACAAAGAACAAGAGCGGTGGCAAAAAGAAACCGCCGACGACTACGGTCGATAACTCCAAAAGATTAGAGATACGGAATTTGGATCGAGAGCTTGCTGCTAGAAGGGCGGCTACGATCCCCACTACTGCGAGGACTTGCGACACGGTCACGACTTGGTGTGCAATGGACGCGCCTAGCTGCTGATAAATCTCTTCAACTTTATCGGCTTTGAATAGGGTTGAAACGCAGACAATCGATATGCCAAATGCAGTTTTCCCCCAGGCTATGCAGCGGCCATCCCAATCACTGCCAAAGTGGTAGGCGGAGATGATTAGAAAGCCCACAAGCGCTGCGTTCGGAGTGATAAACCAGATCACCGCGCAAAGAGCCGCGATACTTGTATACAAAAGCAGAAAGCCGATCATTGAGAAAGACTGCCGTGCGCCCCAAAGTTGCTTCGCTACGAACGGATCAAGAGCACCGTGGGGAAGACCGAGAATCACTACCCCAGCCACCAAGATAATCAAGAGGAACGGTGTTCCCGGGCTGATGCCCCTGAAAGACACGAGGACAAGTAGCAGTGTCAGAGACGGAAACAGGATGCTGAACAGCGATTTTGTAAAGAGTTGTCGCGACTGCGGCCCGGCAGAAGGGGCCCTCACGGGACACCTGCGCCCGATAATGATTGCAGTGCTGCCAGAGAGAAGTCGATCCAGGGTAAGCTGCGAATGACCGGCCAGTAGTCCACTATCCGCGGTTGGCCACTCAAGAACCGAACCAGCGCGTCGGGCTCAGTATGCTTAAAAAGACTGTAAAAAATGGCCTCGCCCGAGGAATCTCTTTGCTGTAGCGCCCGAAGGAAGATATCGTCCATAAAGTCGAGAGCACGGTTGCGCAAGGGTGGCACAGGCGCTTCACCCGCCAGCAAGGTGCCACAGCAGGCATCTGCCCAGCGTTGAATCGAATGGAAGGCGTAGCCGGTGGATGCGCGCATGCTGCCACCGGCCGTACCTGCCAAGATGATCGACCCAGCCCGATGTAGCTTTTTAGTCACAGAACTCATAGGCAGCGATCCTGATTCTCGTCTTCCCAGACACCAGTTCTGCCCCGCATTTTTACCGACCCATTCGAGCAATTGCTGCTCTATCTTCGTCTCTTCTCCATGTTCCTTTGAGAAGCGAGTCCATTCGCACAGATAGGCATTTTCACCAAGTGGCAGCACGTAAATAAACTGGACGGCGCTCGTGCCGGGCAGTTGAAAGTCCATCAAAACCGGGGAATCGCCGATTCGCTCTGCCAGTGTTTGACTCCCGTGAACGACGTAACCGACAAAGTTCTGCCAAAGCGACGGTGGCCTCAATGCAGTCACGCTAGGCCGCGTATCGACCAGCCATCTCGAGGAAAAGATGCTGCCATCGAGTAACGCTATGTTGACCGAACCAACCTGCTCAAAGACACTCGCCACGTGGGTTGCCATCCTAATTGAGACGTTGGCGCTGTTCCGGATCATCCGGCAGGACTCCGCATAAAAGCGATCGGCGGGAATCATCTCGTACGGATAGCGATTGCTGCTTCGCTCGATCGTCTCCTGGTTAGTGGTAATTCGCCATTTCGGCCATGCGGCGACGGCGCACCCCTGGTAAGGATGCGACGTAGTCCTCCAACCGCACCAAGTTCGGTCTTCTTCATAATGATCCCGGGCTTCCAGAACCAACACCCGCAACGTGGACGGTGACGCAGCGAGTCGAGAGGCGAGACTGAGACCGGCACAGCCCCCTCCCAGGATGATCAAGTCCGCGTCCAGATGGATCGAAGGAGCACTCATAGTAGCCCCGGCAAGCCGCAGAGTGCATCGTGAAACCGGGAGAGGTCGCCCAGGGAACGCATTTCTTCAAGCCCGGACTGGCCGGTAAGAACGGAGACGGCTATGCGTATTTTTGAAAGCATGGGTACGACCATGCGGCCACGGCTGCAATCGCAACCTTGATGCCGAAGGTTGACACCGATCTCACGATAAACCGCTGCCGCAATCCGAATCCCATTTCGAGCTCGTGCAGGTATGGCATCAAAGCCCGGAACCGCAGCCGCATAGAAGATATCCGCAAGCGCGAGAACGCGTTCAATACCATCCGCCAATTTTGCACGCACCTTGGCGTCATCTTTGGACAGGTTGATAATTTGCAGAGGAGTAAGTTGATCGACCCACAGGCCGGGCAGGTAGCGTCTGTTCAGCGTCGCATCTTCGACCACGTCGCGCGCAATGTTTGTAAGCTGCATTGCAATACCAAGGTCAATGGCCTGAAGCCTCGCCCGGGGTGAATCGACCCCAAGGACTCCGCACATCATCAACCCCACCGTGCCAGCGGCCCCGTAGCAGTAACGGATCAAACTGGATTCATCCAGTATCTCGGCTGGGCCTTCTGCATCCGCTAGCAATGTGTCGAGAAGAAAAGTAGCCGCACGCAGATCGAGACCAGTTCTCGATGCCAGATGGAGGATCTCCGCGAGGAGCGGGTCTTGCGAATTACCCGAGACCAGATCTTTACGGATCTGCTCTAAATGCTGGATCGGGTTTTGGCTTGGTCTCGACGCCGTAGCTTGATCTGCCACATCGTCTAGATTGCGGCAGAAGGAGTAAAGAACCGCTGCATCGGTCGCCATTTGTTTAGGCAGAAATAAACTCGCAAACCAGAATGTTTTGCCATTCCTTTTGATGGAGACACGTGCATTCTGTTCAATTATGCCGGTCATGCGTCCACTACCGGAGAGATCATGCGATCTACTACACGCGCGCTGCTCAGTACGCCGGGCAATCCTGCACCTGGATGCGTACCGGCCCCGACTAGGTAGAGATTGCGAATTCCCTCCGACCGGTTATGAAACCGGAACCATGCAGATTGGCGAAAGATTGGCGCGACGGAAAAGCCCGCACCGTTCACGCTCAGGTAACGGCTCTTGAAATCGTTTGGCGTCATGTGGAAACGACCTGTGATGCAGTCACGGAGGCCCGGCATCATGGTCTCATCAAGTGCCTGGATGATGGAGTCCCCATACTGTTCTGCCGTCGCCTCCCAGTCAATGTCGGCCTGAAGGTTCGGCACTGGTGCCAATACGTAGTACGAGTCGCAACCCTCAGGAGCAAAGCTGGGGTCCGTTGCCGTTGGGCGATGAACATAGAGAGAAAAGTCGGTCCCGAGATGATGTTTGTGAAAGATATCCTGAAGCAGTTCCCGATAACGGTCACCGAACCAAATAGTGTGATGCGCGACGTCTGGAAACGTGCGAGTCGTTCCGAAGTAGAGCACAAACAGGCCCATGGAGTAACTTGCGGCCTTCAGTTTTAGTTTTGGCACAATGGGAGCGCTTCGAACCATACTGGAATAGAGGAATGCAGGATCCGCATCCGAGACGACAATATCGGCATCGAGGTTTTCTCCCGACTCCAGCAGAACACCCGAGGCTGCCCCATTTACCACCGTGACTTCTGTCACAGTCTCCTGCAGCCGGATCACTACACCTTGCTCCGTCATCAGTTTTCCAAGTGCATCCACCATGGCCCCAGTACCGCCCATAGCGAAAAGAATGCCCCACTTCCGCTCCAGATAGTGAATGAGCGAGTAAATACTGGTTGTATCGAAGGGATTCCCGCCGACCAGCAGAGGGGATACTGACAGTGCGCGACGCAGCCACGGATGTCGGATATGGCGAGCGACCTGTTGCCAGACCGTTCGATAGCTCCCGAGCGAAATGAGCTGCGGAAGCAGCGAAATCATTGTGCCGAAACGGTGGAAGGGCATGTCCGCGAGTTGCTCGAATCCAACGGCAAAGATCTTCTTCGATTCGGCTACCAAGTCCAGATATCCTTGACAATCCTCCGGACAGAACTTGGAAATTTCGGCTAGAGTGTCCTCCACCGTTCCACCGTAGTTGAAATAGGTCCCGTCTGGAAATCGAAAACGGTACCAGGGATCAAGTGGGACAAGTTGCACGTGATCTTCAAGTTTTTGACCGAACAATGCGAACAGTTCTTCGAAGAGGAATGGTGCGGTAATGACCGTGGGTCCTGCATCATGACGGAATCCATCACGATGAAAGACCTGAGCCCGTCCACCGAGACGGTCGCACCGGTCGACTAGCGTAACGTGATAGCCCTTAGCCCGCAAACGCAGCGCAACGGCGATCCCTCCAAATCCTGCACCGATGACGACTGCCTTACCCGACATATTGCAAGTTTCCAGTCCTCGCAGACAAGTTTCCCGACTTGACCTCGATATCCCTGAGCATTTTTCTAGCGTGGCTGACCAGCACAGCCGAACAGTCCCGTGGAAGCTCTCTCGCTTCTTTAATACTCTGGTGCAGTAGTTCGACAGCTCGCTCGGCAGCCAGGGCGCGGGCGTGATTTAGGTCAGGCGCGTCACTGTTGCAGAGTACAGACAAGACATTCAACGCTCCAACCTGCTGATCCTGTAAGTAATCTTCAAGATCGTCTACGATCTGGTACGCCACAGCGAAAGACTCGGTGACCCGCTGCGCCAAGGTCATTGAGGAGCCGTGTCCACTGACCATCAAGGGGAGATGAAGGGGCAGTGTGAGTAAAGAAGCAGACTTGTTGATCGCTAGTGCCTCGTAGGCTGCCAAGGTTAACGGCACAGCATCCTTTTCGGTCCCCTGCGAGACGATGACAGACTTGGTGTGACGAAAGGCAAGTTGAATGGACGGTGCAATGAGGGTGGCATCGGGCAATTCCGTGAGGATTGCAAAAGCGGCGGAAAGCATCAGATCACCAGCACAGACCGCAACAGTCTCCCCGAACAAGCTCCACACGCTCGCGACTTCTCGACGTGAGGTGGCGCGATCAAACACGTCGTCCTGAACGAGAGAGGCGTTATGAATTAGTTCACAAGCCGCCCCAAGGAGAACCGCAGTATCGTCTGGAAGACCCAGCTTCTGACTTGCGTGCAGGCAGATACGTGCCCGAATGCGCCCACCGCCCGCGCGCAAATGATGGGTAGTAGCACACGCAACTACAGAATCGTCTCCGCGTTGGCCACATGTAATCCTCGTCATAGAACCTTCGACGAGACTCAGTAAGTGTGTGGAGCCGTCCATCGTTGTATCCAAGCGCAATGTATCCAAGCGTCTATTTCGAGAGAGTACGGAGAAAACCCATCAACTTCTTGACCCAGTCAGAAGAAAGCAGGGGAAGGCTCAACATGAGCCTTCCCCTCCTGGCAAAGAATTACAGCGCGACGAGTGCGTCCACTTTGCGGGCGTCATACGCGTCTTGTTCGGAGTGGGACTTCTTTAGAGCAATGTTGTAGATGAAGAGTCCGAATGCCGCCTTGGCCAAAACATCGGCGATAGCGTATCCGACGTTTACGCCTACGACTGCTCGTGCACCGGAGAGCCCGATCATCGGAAGGATAAAGACGATTGGGTAGAACAGCCAGGTGACAACGGTGATGTATCGCGCCGAGCTGACCATCCCGCGAGCAGAGTCAGGTTGTAGAGCGATCGCCGACCGCAGACCTACAAAGAGTTCGAACTGAATGATCAGGAAGGGAATCATGGAGAGGGACCAGAAGAGCCAACGCGTGGAGGCTACATTCGAGATCTCGCCCGGATATCCGAGGGCTACCATGATGACGGCCAGGACGGCGAGACGCGTTGCTTTTTTGGTCCCTTCATTGCCGGATAGACGCATTACCAGGATGAGTTCGGTCACGAGTAGCGGCACCGTCAGCAGCCAATCCACGTAGCGGTAAGCATCGTTGAACGGACGACCGGTCACTGAAACCACTCCGTTGACCACACTGTAAGCCTGGTCCCAGCTATTGAAAATCCGGAAGTAGTGATAACCCGCAATTAGAGTGACAAGACCTGAGACGGTCACGGCAGTTTTGTATTGCGGCGCAATCTGCGATCGGCTGAGGAAGAGAAAAATGGTCGCCGCGAACATTGCCGCCGTAACGAAGGAGAAAGAGTTGTAGACCAGGCTGTACTCGCCTAAAGAAAGCTGTTCCATTGGGTATCCCTTAGATGCAGCAGAATGACGTTTATTACGCAACACCACCATAATGCGATTTGGGCTCGCGTGCGAAAAACTCTTTGAAGCGAAACCATTATTGATCGTGTATTTGACCCTATGCAAAAAGTTTGCATGCAAATAGGTGCAATTTCGACGGACGATGGCACGGTTACGCTCCAAGAGCAACCCTGATACGCTGACCGCATCCGATGGGCGTCATCGATATGTGATTTCAACTCATAGTCAATCTCCCGGGAACAGGACCCAAAGTTCAGGGCGGCCCACGTTGCAATGCACCGCGCGAGAAAGAAAACCGAAACACGCCCACGAAAGATAGAGCGTGACACGGGCACTTTGCCAAGCGCCCCGCTTCACGGTACTGCTGTGAAGAGCTTCCATTCGGTTCGTCACTGAAGGGATCGGATGGAAGACTCGCTCTATCCATCGTGAGCGATCTGGTTCATCATCTTGTAGGCGGTCGAGATCAATCATCCCCCGTTCGATCGCTTTTTCTCCGATTCCTGTGCTCAATGCAAACCGGTCCGCCTCGAGCACACCAGGGCGGTTCAAAGTAGGAAGCAAAAGCAAACCGACAAAAGACCAAAGCGTAAACCAAAGCCCGGTGTTGATCAATCCCGTAGCATTTGTCAGATTCGCACGTGGTAACTGGCTTGCGAGCGTAAAACCCACGAAGTTCCAGATAACAGCGAGCCCAACGCCTCTTGCCCGAGTGCCGGTGGCGATGACTCCAATACGTCGAGTGACCTGCATTGTCACGACATCGGCGGACAAATGTTCAAGCCAGGCGGATGGCAGGATAAGTTTTTCTTTGCCTGGGAGACCGACCAGTCCGCCCACAAATGCTGGATCTGCTGATTGAAACACGAGTATCTCCGGCTGCCTCAGATGCGTACCGGATGAATACTGCATTGAGTCGGGCGGACGGGTGGAGCTTCGTTTGAGAGCACCTACGAGCTTTGCGACCGCTAATTGTCCTTGTAAGAGACAAAGCGTAAGAATTACGAATACGCTAAGGCCAACAAGGGTTCCACCCCGGCTTGCTGCCTGCAGGATGATGAATGCGCACAAGCCCATGATCAATGCTTGAAAAAAGATACCTTGTAGCCACGATCGCAGGAACGAAGGCAGATTTATATCTGTCCGGTGGTAGCGCCGAGGGAGTAGATAGCCACCCAACAGGTCAAGGGGGAAGCTCAAAAGGATATAAATGGTCAGTGTTAGCGTGATGGCACTGAGGCTCGAACTGCCACCGAGTACGCGTGAAGGAAGATTGAACCAAAGAGCTGCCGCTGAGGCTGTTACGAAGAATCCGACGCCCGAGATTCCGAGCCATAACCGTGCTCTTGCATAAGTCATATGTTCGATACTACGGCGGGTGTCCTGAGTTGTAAGCACTGATCGGAGGTGCTTTCTCTGCGAACCAGCTTTTCGTTCTGATGTGTTTAAGCTGCTTCAGAGGCTCGAAGCGATTTCCTCTTTGCGGATTCACTCGGGCATCGCTTCAATGCGGGAGTTGCGTCCTTCGGATTTGCATGCAGAATTCGTTTTCCGCGGCCTCGTAATTTCAACTCCTCCCCCTCCCAGGCTCCGGATTCATCTCTAAAAACTTCACGCGGTGCATCGAGCGTAACTGCGTGCGTCACGATCAGAGCGTGCTCGGCATCGCACCGATTTGCTTACGTTGTAAGCCAGCCATATGTCGCCGAAGATTAGCATGAAGTTCCCCTCCGGCTCTGGGTGATGGAGTAACTTGTCGATGGTTGCCTATACGGCGGATGCATCGATTGTGGATTGCTGCTCGGCGGCGGCCTGCTGCATGCCACCCAGGTAGCGGCGCACAGCGTCGCGGTACTGAAGCTATCTCCGTTGGTGACAGCGCGGAACTTGCTGCCGTCAATGACGATCCATTCACCCCGGACCAGGCCGCAAGATCGGGCGAACTCCATGAGTGGCGCTCCTGTATTCGTTACAGCTACGCAGTGCATCCGGCGGAACTCGGCGGTCGAAGTGTAATCGGCATAGAGTGTGCCGTGGACCGCGACGGCACGCTGTGGTTCCGCATATGCGACCGCTTCGGTGAACGCGTCTACGAAATTTGTAACCCATCTGACTACAGGCGACTGCTCAAACATCGATACTTGGCCGGTGTGCTCTGGCGGCTATTTGGCGAAAAGTTTTAGCTTCCGTCGTACCAAATCCTTTGTGCTGTTGCTATCTACAACGCAGGCTTTGCCTGTTCTTTGACGGTCTATCTACCTACGGTTCCCGCACCTTCCAAAAATGGCTCAACCGAAATGAGGCCACAGTTCATGCCCGCCATGCTGTGAAGTGACAAAAGTGCGGCTCACAAGGATGCAACGTGGACGATCGAGATCAACGGCGGGTCAGATCTGGCGCGACGGTCCAGACCCGTTGTGCAACTGAATGGCAGCAAGTGAATGCTGACTTGGGATAAACGATTCCTCGAGCAACGCAGGCGCGCAACTGGCAATCGTCGCGGCCCGCTGCAAGGGAGCATCAAAAAGTGTCCGGGGCCGGAACCTCTTCCTGCTACCTCTTTGCGACGAGAATGCGGCACTCAACTATTCATCTGCCGCCTCAACGCAAAGATCGTTACCCATTCGGTGCAGACCGAAGAGATCGAATTTGGTTCTAGCGAAAGGTATCTTCTGGGCCGAGCAGAAGATGAAATCTAACGGATTCTCTACAGCCTGTTAGGAACTTTATGCGACGGTATTGGCGAGGGTTCTGAGCATGAGGGTTGCGAAGGCGAGCAGGTGGAGCCCTTTGAGTGTGGTGTCGAGCCGTTCGTAGTCTCTTGCGAGTCGTCGGAAGCGTGCGGCCCAGGCGAAGCTTCGCTCCACCACCCATCGACGGGGCAAGAGAACGAAGCCTCGCTCTTGCCATGAGATGCTTGACGACCTCAAGGCGTACGCCGTGCTGCTGCGCAGCCTCGGCAGCGTTTGGTCCGGTGTAGCCCTCATCCACACATGCCAGTTCCACCGTACCTCCGGTGACCTACTGCGCCTGTTCGGCGAGCACCGCAACCTGCTCCCGATCGCCCTGGTCGGCCGCAGTCACCGTCAAGGCCAGCAGATGTCCAAGGGTATCGACGGCGATGTGGACCTTCGACCCTTTGCGCCGCTTGGCCCCATCGTATCCTGCCCTGGCCCCCGACTCGGGTGTGGACTGCAGCGTGCTGCTGTCGATATACACCGCCGTCGGTTGGCCCTTGCGTCCGCCCCATTCGCGCAGCAGCGACCGCACATCCTCTACCAGCAACTCAAAACAGCCGGCCTTGATCTAACGCTGCATCTGCTGATAGACCACCCACCAGGGCGGCAGATCGCGCGGCAGAAAACGCCACTGATCACCCGTTCGAGCTACATAGCGAACCGCGTTGAACACCGTCCGCAGATCATGCTTTTGCTGCGGACTGTCCTCACGGCAGAGCAGCAGATACGGCAACACAAACGCCCACTCTTCATCCTTCACATCACTTGGGTACGGCCTGCGTCGCGGGGAACTGCTTGGCCTACGTTGGCAGGACATCGACCTTGAGACGGCGCAGAGTGACGTTCGGAAAGCCCTTAACCGCGTCAAGGGAGACGGGCTGCACCTTGGGGAACCCAGGAGCAGCAAATTTAAACGCAAACGCCGCATTCTGCAGGTGTGTCTAGCCGCCCTAGCCAGACGGCGAGGAAAGGAGGCAACAGAAAAGCAACGGGCCGAGAAGAAATGGAACGAAGGGGATTATGTCTTTACTGGAAACGCGGGCAAGCCCTTGCATCCTGACGACATATCGCGCAAACTTCCTGCAGTCTTGGAGGCCGCTGGCCTCCCAGGGTTCGTCTTCAAGATCTTTGCCATTGCTGCGCGACTTTGCTCCAAGTGATGAGCGTTAGCGCCAAGATGGTGCAGGAGACGCTTGGACACTCCAGCTATCAATTGACGATGGACACTTACAGCCACGTCATGCCCGCGCTAAAAAATGAAGTTGCAGAAACAAATGGATTCGGTCTTTGTGGCAACTCGCACCAAATCTCCCATCAACCTAGCCGAGAGGCGTGAGAAAGGGCTCGTCCAATGAGGACAAGCCCTTTGATTTATTGGTGCCGGGAGGGGGGGTCGAACCCCCACGAGGTTGCCCTCGGCGGATTTTGAGTCCGCTGCGTCTGCCTATTCCGCCATCCCGGCCTTCCTTCTGGATGATACCAAACCTACTGCGGTGGGGGAGGCGGTGGCTGAGGATCGTTGCCATTTCCACCGAACAACCGCTTGAAGAAGTTCTTCTTCTTCGGCGGCGGAGCGGTCGTGTCATCCGGATTTGTAGACGCCGGCAGCGCGTTCGCGTCGGAGGGTGTCACGCCATTCAACATCTGATCCACAATCGACTGACCCGAGTCAGACATTCGCGAGCAGGTCCCCGAAGGCACCGTGCCGTCCAGAAACGCTGCCGTGTACGTGCTTGGGCAGGATGCGTCCGCCGGCAGATTCGTCACCTTGTCGATCCGAACATCCGTCACACCTTCCGGCCGTGCGAACTGGTGCATGTCCGAGTACTGCGGAAGTTGGATCGCCCGATTCATAAACTCGGCCCATATGGGCGCCGCGGCCAAGGCGCCAGAGAGCTTGACGTCCGTGTAGTCATCGTTCCCGACCCAGATCACGCAGATCAGGTTCGACGTATACGCCGCAAACCAGGCATCGTGAGACGTACCGGTTTTACCCGCAGCCGGAGCCTTGAAGCCGCGCTTGCGCACCTCCACTCCGTAGCCGAAGTCCATGACTCCCTGCAACAGCGACTGCGTCAGATATGCTGCGCGAGGGTCCATCACCTGCTTGGCGACCGGCGCAAAATCCGCCACGATATCGCCGTTATTGTTACGGACGCTCGCAAGCATCCACGGATCCAGGTGAACGCCGTTATTTGCGAACACGGTATATGCGCCCGCCATGTCAACAGGCGTCGCGTCATAGGCCCCCAGCGAAACCGAAGGCGTCCCTCGCGCTGCCGTAATACCCGCGGCCCGTCCCAGTGCGGCCACGTTCTCAAAGCCCACCTGCTGGCCCAGAGAGATCGTCGCGTTATTCAGCGAGTGCGCGAGCGCATAGATCGCCGTCACCACGCCATGGTACTCATCCTTGTAGTCGCGTGGCGTGTAGGTCTGGCGGCCGTTGTCGAACGTAAATGTTGTCGGCTCGTCGTTTAGCTTGGTGACGGCCGTGAACGGTCCGTCAGCCAGCGAGTGCCCGTTGATCGCCGTATTCTCCGCAGCCGCATAGACAAACGGCTTGAAGATCGACCCCGTGGGCCGCTTTGACGTCGCATGATTCAACTGCGACACGCCGTAATTGCGTCCACCCACCAGCGCCAGAATCTGCCCCGTGTGCGGATTCAGCGCGACCAGCGCAACCTGCGGATAGCTGATCGGCCCACTCTTCTTGCCATGTGCTTTGCGGACCTCTTCGTCCACGTTGCGCATCCCGGCTTCGACAGCAGCAGACGCCGCGCGCTGCAAATCTGGATCAAGCGACGTATAAATTCGCAGCGACTGGTGGTTCAGGTCGTCGCCAAGTCTTTGCACAAGCTGCTCATGCACCAGGTCGACGAAGTAGGGTGCTTCGCTGGCATCGACATTCGGCGGCGCCA
Organism: Rhodanobacteraceae bacterium; assembly: GCA_043783275.1. Classification (GTDB taxonomy): domain Bacteria; phylum Acidobacteriota; class Terriglobia; order Terriglobales; family Acidobacteriaceae; genus Edaphobacter. Next base: position 24,147 of record JAYVZP010000020.1, on the reverse strand, counting down.
AGCGGATTGGTTCAGCCTTCGCGCGGGTGGCCTCAGCCTCTGTAATCGCGCTTGTCTCCACCATGGACTCCAGCACGACGTTGCGCCGCTCCATTGCACGGTCCGGATGCCGATATGGGTTCAGGCGATTCGGGCTCTGAATCGTTCCCGCCAGCAATGCGCACTCTGCCGTGTCCAGTCTGGAGAGATCCTTGCCGAAGAACGCCTGCGCCGCCTCACCGAAGCCGTTGATCGCGAAGCTGCCGCGTTGTCCCAGATTGATCTGATTGGCGTACATCTCAAAAATCTGCTGCTTGGAAAAGCGTGACTCAAGCTGAAATGTGATCATGATCTCGCGCAATTTGCGGGAGTACTTCTTCTCCGGAGTCAGAAAGAAGCCTCGTGCAAGCTGCATCGTCAGTGTCGAGCCACCGCACTCCTTTTTGTTCGACATCAGGTCTTCTTCCGCGCATCGAGCCATACGCAGATAATTCACGCCACCATGCTCAAAGAAGCGCCGGTCTTCAATGGCCGTGACGGCCTGCACCAGCTTGAGTGGAATTTCCTTGAAAGTAACCAGTCGCCGCTTGGTGCGGTTCTTGTCTTCAGACAGCGCAGTAATAAGCTGCGGCTCTAACTCATAGGCACGCAAAGCTACGCCATTCTCAGCCGTAATCGAGAGCACCTCACCGCTGGCCGTCGAGATCGTTGCGCCATCTGTGTTGTGAAACGACTGCGGCCCCGGCTTAATCAGAATCGAATTTTGTCTCAGGTCAAACGTACCCAATTGCGTATTTACGTTGTAGCCAGCGGACCGCAGATCGGCCGCGATCGTCGGAATCGAAAGTCGCTGGCCCACGCGAATCTCCCGCGGAGCCGCGTAGATCTGCGCAACCGACGCAAAGAGCGGACCCTGGGCGAGCCGGTCGTCAACTACCTTCTGGTACTTCGAGTAGTAGTACGCAAACACTCCAACGCCAATCAAAACGAGGAACAGAATAGCGGCGACCACGAAGCGCAACACGTGGGAAAAGAAGCCGACTCTTGGAGCGTTGGGGCCGATTTTTAGTTTTACAGGCATAGTCTCTCGTATCGGTTAGACGTTCGTGCGTACCGCTTTGCCCAGCGCGTTCCTCAGAGCTTTGCCAATTTCAGATACGGCAACGTCAGTTGTTAGGTTCTGTAGGCGGTCCAGCAACTCCACCTTGCCCTCTGCCAGCTTTTTGCCGACGGCCACGCGATAGGGGACCCCGGTCAAATCAGCGTCTTTGAACTTCACGCCCGCGCGCTCGTCGCGGTCGTCCAGCAGCACATCGATCCCGGCCTTCTCCAACTCGGCAGCGATCAACTCGCCCGCCTCCAGCAGCGCAGAATCGTTAGTATTGGTGATCGTAACGATGACCTCAAAGGGCGCGATGCTCGCCGGCAGCACATAAGCTTCACCGTTTAGTGTCGCTGCGCTTGTCTCAATTGCAGCCGTCAGAATGCGTTCCACGCCAATGCCGTAGCTGCCCATGATGGGAGTAACTTCCTTGCCGTCACGATTGAGCACAGTCGCGCCCATGGATTTTGAATACTTGTACCCCAGTTTGAAGATGTGGCCAATCTCAACCGCCTTGCCCAGCCGCAGGGGCGAGCCATCGATCGGGTCGCCTTCGCCTTCAATGATGTTGCGAATATCTGCTGTCAGTGACGGCTTGAAGTCGCGCATCGGCGTCACATTTCGCAGGTGGTAATCGGTCTGGTTGGCCCCGGCGACAAGATTCGTCCGGCCCTCCAGAGCCTTGTCCATAATCACAATCGTTCCCGGCTTTTTTGGGTGCAGCGCGGCTTCAATGCCGATCGGACCCAGGTAGCCTGCAGGTGCCTTAAAGACCGCTTCAATCTCTTCGGGAACCATCGGACGTAACTCGCCGCCGGCCACTGCGGCCAGCTTGGCTTCGTTCACGCTATGGTCGCCACGCAGGAAGGCGACGACGGGGCGCAGCGTGCCCAGCTTCTCCGCTTCCTTGGTCCCGGCAGGGAACTGGGCCATGTATGCCATGGTCTTCATCTGATGCTCGGGGCCGGTCTGCAGAAATGCGCCAACCTCATCGATCGTCCGAAAGCCCGGTGTGTGGACGAGTTCCGGAGCGCCGTTGCCTGTCGCGGCAAGGCTTTCAACCGGCTCAAGCTGGCTCGTCGCCTTCTCCAGGTTAGCCGCGTAGCCGGAAGCGGAGCTCGCGATCAGGTCTTCGCCGGCTTCGGTGTAGACCATAAACTCCTGCGACTGCGAACCACCCATGGCGCCGGAGTCGGCCTCGACGGCGACAAACTGCAGGCCGCAGCGCGTAAAGATTTGCCGGTAAACGCGGTCGTGTGCGTTGTAGCTGGCGTCCAGGCCGGCCTCGTCGATGTCAAACGAGTACGCGTCCTTCATGATGAACTGGCGAACCCGCAGCAGGCCGGATTTCGGTCGCGGCTCATCCCGGAACTTGGTCTGAATCTGATACCAGATCTGCGGAAGCTGCTTGTAGCTGCGCAGCTCGTTACGTGCGATGGAGGTCATCACCTCTTCGTGCGTCATGCCCAGGCAAAGCTCCGCACCCTTGCGGTCCTTCAGACGGAACATGTTGTCGCCCATGCCGGTCCAGCGACCGGACTCTTCCCAGACCTCGCGTGGCTGGATGGTCGGCAGCAGGAACTCCTGCCCAATGGTGTCCATCTCTTCGCGGATAATCGCGACGATCTTGTTGATCGACCGATTGCCAAGAAAAAGGTAGGAGTAAATGCCGGCGCCAAGCTGGCGTACATAGCCGGCTCGCAACAGCAATTTGTGGCTTGCAACTTCGGCATCGGCGGGTGCCTCGCGGAGGGTAGGAATGAAGAGTTTGGACCAACGGTGCATTAAGTTTCGTGCCTTCCCGCCCCTCTCTTGAAGGGGACGTATAACCTCGCTATATTCTATCCGTCGGCGCTTTCGGGCGCCCTTCATCACTCGCGGAGATCATCGTATGTTACGGACTTTGCATGGCTAGTCGCCGGTACTGTCCGAAATATATGACAGACTTGGAACGCCGAAGAGCGTAGTTTCACCCAAACGTTAGAGGCCAGAAACATCCGAGTCTGTAACGCGACGTTCGTGCTTTGACAGCTTCTCGCACAGATTCTGTGTCCCCGCCGCTCCACCGGGTCGGTTGCCGCAGGTTAACTACAATGCCAAGGCCTGATTGAATCGGCTTGTGGAAGGGATCACCATCGTCAATCACGCCGCACTTGAGTCCAGGGCCTGTGAGTGCTTGCAGATCGTGCGTCACACCGACGGTCGTCTCGTCTCATCGGCCGCTGATATTAGCTTGCTTCCTAGCGGGGAGCAAGTTGCCACAGGTCATGTAGGTGAACTACGCCTTCGACCAGCCCCGCCTGAACCACGACCAGTGAAGTAATCTTCTTATCTTCCATCTGCGCCAGTGCGTCTGAGGCGAGGGCGTGTGGGCTTACAGTCTGCGGAATGCGATTCATGATGTCGCCTGCCGTGCGTTCGAGCGCGTGCGGCCCGACCCGCTCCAGCAACCTCCGCAAATCGCCATCGGAGACGATGCCGGCGAGGCTCAGTCCGCCCCCGCCGTTCGGCGTAAGCACCGTCGTCATGCCCAGCTTCTTGCGCGACATCTCGTAGATCACCTGCGGCATCAGTGTGGATGGCGTGACCTGTGGGAGCGCCTCGCCGCTGTGCATCAGGTCGCGTACGCGCGACAGTCGCCTTCCCAGGCGGCCTCCGGGGTGTAGATCGGCAAAGTTGCTCGGCTTGAAGCCAGAGCGGCGGCTCAATTCCAGCGCAATCGCATCTCCCAGCGCCAGCATGACTGTGGTCGAGGCCGTGGGGGCGAGGTTCAGCGCGCACGCTTCCTCGGAGACGCTGATGTCCAGCGCAACCAAAGAAACAGAGGCCAGTGTAGACGTCATGCAGCCGGTAAAGCTGATGATCGGAAGGCCCATGCGGGACAGGGCCGGGAGTAGGCGTAACAACTCTTCCGTCTCGCCCGAATAAGATAGCGCCAGCACGAGATCACCTGGCGAGAGCATCCCAAGGTCGCCGTGGAGTGCGTCTACAGGGTGCAGGAAGTACGCAGCGGAGCCGGTTGACGACAACGTGGAAGCGATCTTGCGAGCGATGATGCCGGACTTGCCGACGCCGGTTACGGCAATCCGATGACCCTCGGCCGTCCGCGCCGCCATCAGGGTGAGAGTCTGGTCCAAGGCGGCTTGCAGATCGCCTTCCAGTTGCTCGGCCAGACGGGTCAACGCCCCTGCTTCCACACGGACGAACTGCGCTGGATTGATCGGCTGCGATGTCATAAAGGTTAGCCACGATGCTAGCAGAGCCAGCAGCTAGCAGAGCCAACATCTAGCAGAGCCAGCAGCTATCATTGACGGTAGACTTGGATTCTGAGAAACAGAGGACCGATGCGGTGCAAAGTTCTAAGCGAAGTGTAGTGGTCGTAGTTGCGATGGTCGTTGTCGTGACGCTGCTGATCTGGGCGGGTGTTCACAATGCGCGATCCCGCAAGGTTGCGATGCAGCAGGCAGAAGACGCAAGGGTTAGCCAGGCGATGCTGATTCCCGATGCCGGCACACGTGCCGGTGGCGATCGCGGCTCTGCAGAGGGGGGTGGCATGACTCCCAAGCTGCAGGGCAAGGAGGCCCCTTCGTTCTCACTCGTCGACCTGACGGGCAAGAAGGTCTCGCTGGCCGATTTCAAGGGCAAGCCGGTGCTGATCAACTTCTGGGCCACGTGGTGCGGTCCGTGCAAGATCGAGATGCCTTGGTTTGAAGAGTTTAATAAGAAGTACGCTGGGCAGGGGTTGGTGATTCTTGGCGTCGCAGCGGATGACGCGTCCAAGACCCTGATTGCGAGCACTGCTCAAAAACTTGGCGTTACGTATCCCGTGCTTCTGAAGGATGAGAAGGTAGAGGACGCGTACGGTGGTGTGAGCTACCTGCCCGAGAGTTTCTACGTCGATAAGACCGGCAAGGTGATGCTCGAGACGGCAGGCCTGAATGATGACGCCGGCGGCAAGGACGAGATTGAAGCGAACATAAAGAAGTTGATCGCTGCGGGTGGCCAGTGAAGGCTGCGCTCATTGCCGTTTTGCTGGCGCTTCCGCTGGCTGCGCAGGAGTTTGGCTCGCTGGATGGGCCACCTGCCAAGTCGCACCAGTTTGTTGCATATCAGTCGGAGCAACTGGTCATTCCGGCTGGGAAGCGCGCGGTACTGGAACTGCGGTTCCGGATTGAGGATGGCTATCATGTCAATTCGCACTCGCCCAAGTCAGACCTGCAGATTCCGACACGAGTGGAACTTGAGAGCGCTGATGGCGTGAAGGTGGCGGCGGCCGAGTATCCGGCGGGCAAGTTGTTCAGCTTCGGCTTTGATCCGAAAGAGAAGCTGGATGTTTATCAGGACTCGTTTGTGGTGAAGGTGCCGGTGGTGGCGACTGCGGGAGAGCATGAGGTCAAGGGTGCGTTGCGCTATCAGGCTTGCGATCATGCTGCTTGTTATCCGCCCAAGACTTTGCCAGTTACCGTGATGTTTACGGCCAGATAAAGCCCAGGTCTCAGAAGCGAGACCTGGGGGCACCCGGATTTAGGACTCAGACGGCTCGGGCGCGTTGGGTGGCCAGCTTCTTCTGGGTGTCGACGAAGCGGCGAACGCGGTCCAGAGAGCGGGCCTTGCCGAAGACTACAAGGCTTTCGAGTAGCGGTGGGCTCGTGGTGCGGCCGGTCAGGATGGCGCGCAGGAGCATGAAGTTCTCCTTTACCGACCACTCTTTTGCAGTGCCCAGCGCGCGAAGGCTTACGTCCAGAGCTTCTACCGTCCATTCACAGGTTTCGAGGCCGGCGAGGAGCTCCACCGTGAAGACCATGGCCTCTTCGAGAGTGCGTTTTTTGGGGACGAAGAGCTCTTGTGGGGGCGTAACTTCGTCGCGGAAGAAGAAGTCGGCAAGGTCGCCGAACTGGGCCAGAGTCTCGATGCGGGTTTGGACCAGCGGCGCGATGGCGCGGAGATAGTCGTCGGAGAAAAGGACGGTGCGGAGCTGGGTGTAGAAGGCTTCGGGGGGCAGGGCGCGGAGGTACTCGCCGTTCAGCCACTTCAGCTTTACGAGGTCGAAGACCGGGCCGCCGAGAGAGATGCGCTCGAAGTGGAACTGCTCCAGCATCTGGGGCAGATGGAAGATTTCAGCCTGAAAGTCTTTGGCCTGGTCGATCTTGCCGCCGGCGGGCATGCCACCCCCCATGAGGCCTAGGAAGTTGAGAACAGCCTGCGGCATGAAGCCGGCCTGGCGGTAGTAGATGAGCGAGACGGGGTTCTTGCGTTTGGAGATCTTGCTTTTGTCCAGATTGCGCAGGAGCGGCATGTGCCAGAAGCGGGGTAGATCCCAGCCGAAGGATTGGTAGAGAAGCACGTGCTTGGGGGTGGAGGAGATCCACTCTTCGGCCCGGATGACATCGGTGATGCGCATGAGGTGGTCGTCTACGACATTGGCGAGGTGGTAGGTGGGGAAGCCGTCGGACTTCATGAGGATCTGATCGTCGACGTTATTGTGAGAGAACTTGATGTCGCCACGGAGTTCGTCGCGGAAGCTGGTTTCGCCCTCGGCGGGGACTTTGAGGCGGATGACGTAAGGACGGCCTTCGGCGATGAAGGCGTCGATCTGGTCCGAAGTGAGCTCGCGGTGGGCTCCGGTGTAGCGCGGGGGGAGCTTGGCTGCAATCTGAGACTTGCGCATGGCTTCCAGCTCGTCCGCGGTTTCAAAGCTGCGGTAGGCGGTGCCGTTGGCGAGGAGCAATTCGACGTGCTCGCGGTAGATTTCGGTGCGCTCGGACTGACGGTAAGGACCGTAGGGGCCTCCGACATCCGGTCCTTCGTCCCAGTTGAGTCCGAGCCAGTGGAGCGAGTCGAAGATCTCCTGCTCGGAGGTGGCGACGAAGCGTGCACGGTCCGTATCTTCAATGCGCAGGATGAACTGGCCGCCGCGCTGCCTGGCGTAGATGAAGTTGAGCAAGCCGATGTAGGCGGTGCCAACGTGCGGATCGCCGGTGGGGGAGGGGGCGATGCGAACGCGGATGGGTGCGGGGGAGGCTGAGGTGTCCATGTGCTCCGTGCGGGGTGGGGGAGGTCTCCCTATCCCTTGGCTAAGATACTTTTTTTGTGAGATTTATGATCTTGGGGTGCCGTAAAACACTCATCCTATTGGGTAAGAACCCACCCCAAACAAGGGACCAACTGGTTAGTGGGTGCTTCCCGCCATCTTTCAGGCCTCTTCCTATTGTACGGAATCGGCAGGGGTGTTTATGTCAACTATATTTCCGGTGGAATCAGAGAATTAGGTGGTTTCGGGGATTGACATTTGGATTTGCCGATGTTTTTGAAGAGCTTGGGGGCAAATATTTTGGCCTAGGCTACCGGCTTTTGCGGCGAGTAGAAACCCGGGTCACAGAAGCGAGACCCGATGCACCCAGATTTTTACCGAAACTGGATTTAGGGTTGGGGGGCGGTGGTTACTACGCCTACAGCTGAATCGGCGCAGCCGTAGTAGAGCAGCCACTTGCCTTCGAACTGGACCAGGCCCTCGGCGAAGGTAGTGCCGGCAATGTATTGGCCGGTCTTTTCGAAGGGCTGCTCGGGTTTGAGGACGGGCTTTTCTGTTCGGGTGAGGAGTCTGGCGGGATCTTTAGCGGAGAAGAGGGCTTCGCCGGCAGCGTAGGCGTTGGCTCCGAGGGCTGGGTCGCCATGGGTGGCATCGTTTTTGCCGTTGTAGATCATGACAATGCCGGCGGAGGTGAGGACGGGTGGGGGGCCGACTTCGGGGAAGCCGCTGTCGAAGTGGCCAGGGCGCTTGCGCAGGACCTCGACGGGCACGCCTTGGGAGTCTTCGACGGGGGTCCAGTGGATGAGGTCGGGGGAGGTGGCGATATGGATGACACCTTCGCCCCAGTACATCCAGTAGGAGCCGTTAATCTTTACCGCCCGGAGATGGCCTTCAGTCAATTGGGTGACGATGCCGCCGGACTTGTATTGCAGGTGGTCGTATTTTCCGTTAGCTGCGCCAAGGAATGCGGGACCGTACTTGGTCCAGTGGGTAAGGTCGGGCGAGGTGGCGATGCCGATGGAGTAGGTGATGCGATTCCACTGGGTATAGGTGATGACGTAGTCGCCGGATTTTCCTTCAGACGCGGGAGCCTGGACGATGCGTGGGTCTTCTACGCCTCCGGGCCACTCGCGGTCGTGCTGGTCGTCGGCGGAGGGGAAGAAGACAGGCCGGGAGAGGCGGGTGAAGTGGACGCCATCGGTGCTGGAGGCAAGGCCAAGGCGCGAGGTGTGGAGGCCGATCTTCATCTCGCCGGAGTCATCTTCAGCGCGGTAGAGGACGAAGATTTTGCCGTCGCGGACGATGGCGGCGGGGTTGAAGGTGTGGAGGGACTCCCAGTGGACAGGTGTGGGGCGGAGCGGGTCGGCGAAGGTAGAGGTCTTGTCCGGCTGGATAACGGGGGCGAAGACGGGGCGGGTGAAAGGGCCAAGGCGCCAGGGGGCTGGGGGCCCGGCGGGGGCGTTGGCGAGGAAGAGGAGGGCGGTGGTCGCGAGGATTTGGGCAAATGACATGCCGGGTAAGTATGCCTCAGTGCAGGGGCAGAGGGCTAATTGGCGGCGAAAGGATAGAGCGCCACGGGCAGGACAGCAAGATACGGGCGGGATGGGAGCATTTGGAGGTTATCGCAGCGCAGGTGGATGCTGAATTTAGAGGATGCTGAATTTATTTGAGGCCCTCAACGAAGGTCCAGAAGGATTGGTTGGACTTAAGTTTCAAGAGGGATTCGTCGGTGGTGGGGTTGGGCATGGATTCGCCGGGGAGCAGGTTCTTTTTGCGGGAGAAGGACTGTTCGAGGTGGGTGCGGGCGGAGGCGGCGTCAAGCTGTTCGGCGTCGGCGCAGGCCAGGTTGTAATAGTAGAGGGGGTAGCTGCCGTCCTTGTGGATCGCGTTCTCAAAGATGCGGCGGGCGCCGGCTACGTCACCGGTCAGTCCGAGGGACATGCCGAGATTGTCCGTAGCGACGCGGCGGACAGTGAGGGTGTTTTTGGCGCTGGGAACACCGGCTAGAAAGTCCTGATAAGCAGGGATAGAGGCCTTGTACTGCCGTGTGCGGTAGAGGATATTGGCGTAGGTGTACTTGTCCGTGATCGTGGGCTGGAAGGTTGGGGCGTAGTTCTGACGGGCGAGGATGGCGCGGGCGTTCGAGAGGTCGAGGCGAGTGCCTTTGTCGGCGCTGATCTGGACGGAGAGGCACTGGTCACCGGTGCCGCCGTATTTATAGAGGCGCTGGGCGCCGTTGGGGTAGGTGAGAAGCATGGTGGCGACTTCGTTGGAGTCGATGCCGTCGGGGTCAAGACGCTCGATGGGTGGGTTGCGGCCGCCGTCTTTTTTTAGCTGGGCAAGGTCGGACTGCAGGCAGGATGAGGCATCCTGAGAGGCGACACCGGGCGTCAGGAAGAGGAAGGCGAGGAGTTCGGTGTGGGCGGAATCATGGGCGCGGATGCCGATCTCGCGACCTGCGGGTTTGGCGGAAGCCTCGGTGATGCGGAGACTGGTGAGGTCGAGCATCATGGCACCGGGGTGAGAGGGGAGCGCGAAGGGCTCGGATTGGGCGTTGGTCAGGAGTGGGACACCGGCGACGAAGGCTACAAGGATAATCGAAAGTTTTTGAAGATGCATGCTGCCCCTTTGACGTTTGAACACCGTCTAGGGAATGAGATGCGGCGTTGGACTGTGGGGTATCTGGGATGCTGGCAGGTTCATCTCTTCGATTACGTGGTTCAACTGGGTGAGATCGACGGGAAAGTCGTCGTCTTCGCGGAGATTGGCGTTGGTGTTGAAGTGGCGATGGCCGAGGCCGCGAGCCATGGTGTAGAAGTAGCCGGCAGGCTCAGCTTCCGGATAAAGGACGGCGACTTTGAGGTTGTCGCCGTAGAGTATGCAGGCGAGGCCTGCACCGTGGGGCGAGATGATGGCCTCGGCGGAGCGGAGAAGGGCAACTTCTTCGCGGAAGGAGAGGTCTTCCATCCAGATGCACTCGAAGCCGAGGGGAGCGAGGAGGGCCATGATTTCTGGCTCGTTGAGGACTTTGCGATGTTTGGAGCGGGAGCGGGAGATGTAATAGCGGCCAGTAGAGGTAATGGTGGGCTCAACGGCTAGGCCGGTAAAGGTGCGGGTGCGAAGGAAGTCGAAGTAGGCGGGGGGGAGCCAGCCGTTGGCGCGAGAGGAGACGTAGGAGGGGAGGATGAAGTGGTCGCACTGGATCCAGTTGTCGGAGGGGACGTATTCGACCTGGAAGTTGGCCGGGAGGAGAAGTTCAAGGTGCTGACGGCGGCGGGGGGAGAGTAGATCCGGCATGAGGAGGGTGAGGGGGTTGCCGGCCATGTGGGTTTCGAGTGAGTGGATCTGGGCCAGGCAGTCGACGAGCCAGTGCCATGCGTTTTCCTGAAAGATGTGATGGACGGAGGAGAAGGTGCCGGTGCGCCTGGTGACTGCGCGGGGGCGGAGTTGCTGGCGGAAGTTGTAGAAGCGGCCGAGGTCGAGGATGGATTCGAGGATGGGGTGCCAGCGGGAGTCGAAAACGAGACCGATGCGGGGGTAGAACTTTGCTTTCGAGAGCTCGGCGACGAAGATTGCTGGGCGGTGGATTTTGCCATCGCCGATGTACTTGCAGGAGCGAAGGAAGGAATCGGTGTTGGGATCGCCGCAGTCGATGGTTTCGGCGGGGTAGAGCTCTTTATACATGGTGACGAGGGATCGGTCGTCGGCGATGGACAGGGGTTCGCGGAGGAAGATCACGCCGCCGAGGATGCGCTTGAGCAGGCGGAGGGTGGGGCGGTAGAGGGAGGTGCGGATGGGGTTGAGGATGCGCTCGAGGAGGAGGCGATGTGCGCGAACGGGAGTGTCGGTGCCGCGGGCTACGCCTTGGGGGAGCAGAGGTTCGGCGAAGGTTGTGGGGTTTGTGGGTGAAGCCATGCGGGAGTTGCCACCTCAGGGGAGTGAATTGCGGAGTGCTCAGAATCTACCACGCGTGGTGGGCGCTCGGCTTTATATTTGCGTTGAGAAAACTGACTCCCTGGAGCGCAGCTTCTTTTGCTTTCCCGCAAAAATACAATAAAGGGAGACAGCAATTCTGCACCTTGCTCGTGGTTAAAGCTCCATGGCGAACTGGGTGAGGGGTTCGAACTGGCGGGGCTTGGGTTCGGTGGCAAGTGCGACGACGAGACGCTCCAGAACAAGGCGCTTGTCTGGGGGAGAGGAGCGGATCTCGAGGTCCGCGCGGGCTATGAGGCGGAGGGCGCGGGTGAGGTCGGCACGGGATTTGTAGCGGCGGGCCTGGCGGATGAGTTCTTCTGCGGCGAAGGGCGGCATACGGAAGCCCTGCCAGAGAACGGACCAGATGGCGCGGGAGTCGCGCACGTTTTTTTCGAGGATGATGAGCATCTGGCGGAAGGTGCGGGCGAGCATATAAAGGTGGCCGATGGCGGAGTCTTCACCGCCGTCCGAGGCGTTGAGGAGGCCGTGAAGGAGGGCAAGGGCGGCGGGACGGTCGCGGCGGGAGATGGCGTCGGTGAGCTCGTAAAGGGAGCGCTGTTTGGCCGCGAGGACCATGGTTTCTACGTCGCCAAGGGTAATTGTAGGGTAGGGGAGCACTGGCGTTGAGGGGGTTGGTGGTTCCATCCCAGGTTCCAGAGGCGAGATCTGCGGCACCCGGTTTTGTGGCAGGGCTAGCTGTTTGCCCTGGGCGTAGAGGCAAAGCTTTTCGAACTCGCTGTCGATGAGCATCATATCGGCACCGAGGGCGTCCACCAGTTCGCGGGCGGCGTTGGGGTCGATCTGAACGTTGCGGGTGGGGGCTTCCTCGGTGAGCCAGCGGACGGCATCGGCCTCGTCGACACGGGCTAGTTCTACGGTGGGGCACCACTCGCCGAGGGTTTCGCGGATGCGCTCGACGCGCTCTTTATCCTGCATATCCATGCGGCGGATGTCGGTAGGAATGGAAACGTGGTCGGCGATGAAGAAGAGGACGGCCTGGGGATTGGGGCGGCGGAAGTAAGCGTCGATGGCTGCGAATTCCTCTTTCTTGCTGCCGCGGCCGTAGAGGGCTTTGAGGTTGCGGACGAAGATACTTTGGAAGGGGACCATGAGGGACGGGGTCTGGGCAAGGTCGAGGACGTCGAAGATGGTGGTGTCGGCGAGGTCTAGATCGTGGAGGCAGAAGTCGCGCTGGTCGGGTGGAGCCAGGGTGGCGAGGATACCGTTGCGGCAGCGCTGGTAGAGGAACGCTTCGTCGCCGAGGAGGACGTACCCGGGGCGCAACTGGGGGGTGGCGATTTCGGCGAGGAAGCGGTCAGAGCTGGCGAAGGATTTGATCTGGGGCTTGGTGGCCATCTAGAAGGACTCCAGGAGGTCTGAGACGAGGGTCTCAGCGAAGTTGCGGGCTAGACGCTGGACGGCGGGGGAGTCTTCCTGGATGAAGGCGGAGAGGTCCTGGGTGGACTGGTACTGCTCGCGGAAGGGGAGGGCGTCGTTTTCGTAGAGGACGCGGCCGTCGCGGGACGTGAGGACGACTTTGGCGGTGATGGTAATGAGGTAGCTGGAGGTCTGGCCGGAGGAGGAATCGTAGGTGAGAGGCGATGATGTTTGCGAAAGGATAGTGCCACGGAGGGTGGCGTCGGCGTCGCCTTCCTGATTGAGGATGCGGTATTTGGTGCGGGTGTTGAGCTCGCGGACAATGGCCTGGGTGAAGGCGAAGTCGGTGTGGAAGGCCTGGGCGGTGGTGGAGAAGGGTGGGACGGCGAGGGTTCGGACGTTGGCGGGCAGATGCGAGGCAGCGCCGACGGTGTGATAGCCGCAACCGGTGAGGAGTAAAGCGGGAATTAGGAGAAGGCGGCGCATCGGCTGTTTTTATTGTCGCATTGGGAGTGGCTGAGGAAGAGTGTGCAAGGTTGGTGCAGGTTGAAACGGAGGTCTCAGAAGCGAGACCCGGACGCCCGTATTTGGAGCCAAAGAGAAACCCCGCTCACTTTGACTGTGAACGGGGTCGTTGCTTCCGGATGATGAATGGTTATGCGGGGCTGGGTTGACCTTCGCCGCCGAAGCCGGACTTGCGACCGTTTTCAGGCTTTAGGACCTTCTGGACGTCGCCGCCCGGCCCGGGATCTACTGCGGAGAGAGGCGAACGCATCTCAGGCAATTCCTTGCCTTCAATGATCAGCTTGATCTCTGCTGCGTCAAGGGTCTCGCGATCGAGCAGGGCCTGCGACATGCGGTGCATAATGTCGTGGTGGCTGTCGAGGATCGAGTAGGCCGACTGGTAGCCGGCATCCACGAACTTGCGGACTTCCTCGTCAATGGACTTTGCGGTGTCGTCGGAGAAGTCTCGGGCCTGGCCGATTTCGCGGCCGAGGAACACCTCTTGCTCCTTCTTGCCGAAGGTCAAGGGTCCAAGATTCGACATACCGTACTCGCAGACCATGGCACGGGCCAAAGCTGTCGAACGCTGAATGTCGTTGCCGGCACCGGTGGTCATCTGCTTGAGGAATATCTCTTCCGCGCAGCGTCCGCCCATGAAGACGGCCATCTGGGTTTCGAGATAGTCCTTGGTGACGGTGTGGCGGTCCTCTTCAGGCAGGTGCATCGTCACACCGAGGGCCATGCCGCGCGGAATGATGGTCACCTTGTGGAGAGGGTCGGAGTGTTCGCGCATGGCAGCTACGAGAACGTGACCGGCTTCGTGATAGGCGGTTACCTTCTTCTCCTGGTCGGAGAGCATCATAGATTTGCGCTCCGCGCCCATGAGGACCTTATCCTTGGCGGTTTCGAAGTCGAACATATGAACCGACTTGCGGTTGAACCGGGCAGCAGTGAGGGCAGCCTCGTTTACCATGTTGGCCAGGTCGGCGCCGGAGAAGCCCGGTGTCCCACGTGCCAGCACGTTGAGGTTGACGTCTTCTGCCATCGGAACTTTCTTCGAGTGGACGCGGAGGACTTCTTCGCGTCCCTTGATGTCCGGACGATCAACCATAACGCGACGGTCGAAACGACCGGGGCGGAGGAGAGCTGGATCAAGGACGTCCGGGCGATTGGTTGCGGCGATGAGGATGACACCGTCGTTGGCTTCGAAACCATCCATCTCAACAAGAAGCTGATTGAGGGTCTGCTCGCGCTCATCGTGTCCGCCGCCTAGACCTGCGCCACGGTGACGACCGACGGCATCGATTTCGTCGATGAAGATGATGCAGGGAGCGTTCTTTTTACCCTGTTCGAAGAGGTCGCGGACGCGCGAGGCGCCGACGCCGACGAACATTTCAACAAAGTCCGAACCGGAGATGGAGAAGAAGGGTACGTTGGCTTCGCCGGCGACTGCGCGAGCGAGTAGAGTCTTGCCGGTTCCCGGAGGCCCGACGAGCAGGACACCCTTGGGGATGCGGCCACCGAGGCGCTGGAACTTCTGGGCTTCACGAAGAAACTCAATAATTTCCTTGAGCTCTTCCTTGGCTTCATCGACACCCGCGACGTCCTTGAAAGTGATTTTTTTCTGCTGCATGGAGAGCAGGCGGGCGCGCGATTTGCCAAAGCTCATGGCTTTATTTCCGCCGGACTGCATCTGGCGCATCATGAACATGAAGAGGCCCAGGAGCAGCAGGACGGGCAGAGCGCCGATGAGGGCCGATAGCCAGAAGCTCTGGCTCTGATCCTTGTTGGTGATACTTACGCCGTGCTCACGGAGCGACTTGTAGAGATCGGGGAAGTTCGCCGGGGTGAAGGTGGCGGGAATGATGCTGTGAAAAGTTTCTTTCTTGTCTTTATAACGTGCGAGGATCTCCGTACCGTTGACGGTGATTTCCTGCACTTTTCCGGCGTCCACGTCATTTTGGAACTGCGAGGCACTGACAGTTTCATCCTTGCCAGCGTTAGTTGTGCGTGCCACATAGTTCCAGAGAATAAAGAGGCCGGCTAGCAGCGAGACCCAGAGAAGAAGTTGTTTTACTGTAGAGTTCAAGCGAATTTCCTCGTGTTCACTGCGGGGGATGCAACAGATGTGTACTTATTATGATCGTCGTTTCTTCATTTTAGACGCCTGGAGGCCGGAAGGGTGATTGAGCGACCCGCTCCAATTGTCCAGATTCTACTCTTACGCCTGCTGATTATTGCGTGCAATCGAAAACGTCTATGTGCTGACGATTTGATGCAGGGGAATCAGGCGATGATTCCCGAATCAAACTCGGCGAGGCTGTCGAGATGATCTCTAACCACTCTGTAGCATTCGCAGGACGCTGTTTCAAGACCTGGGACGTCGAGGATGTTGATGATTCCGCGCTTGTACTCAATCAGACCGCGGTCTTTGAGGATGGCGGCGGCTACGCTGACGGTGGGACGAGAGCTGCCGAGCATGTCGGCTAGAAGCTCGTGGGGCATCGCGAAGGTGTTTTTGTTGGCTCGATCTGCACAGAGGAGGAGCCAGCGGGCGAGGCGCTGCTCGACGGCGTGCTTGATGTTGCAGCCGGCGGACTGCGCGGCCTGAACGAGTTGGGCCTGGACGTAGCAGAGAGCGATTTTCTGGAAGCTGCCGCCGCGCTCAAACTCTGCGCGACCGGCGTTTACGGTGAAGCAGTAGCCGTGACCGGCAATTTGGGTGTAGACACGATTGAGACTACGTATCGTGCCCATGAGGGCGGAGACGCCGATGATGGATTCGTACCCGAACATTCCTACTTCAACCTGCGATCCATCCTGGAAGGTGGTTGTCATGGAGGCCATGCCCTCTTCGAGGAAGTAGAGGTGCTCGATGCGCTCGCCAGGGAACTCGATCTGGTGCCCCAGTTCAAACTTGATCGGGGCAAGGTGAAGTCGCGCGACCTCTTGTGAAGACAAAGAGTTAAGAATTGTGTTCTTGAAAGTCTGAGTTTGCATGTGCGCCTACACCCCGAGCCCGAAACTGGCGCTATGCTACGCCTCCAACGGAAGTCAGTGCTTTAAAAGAGAAACGCAATTCGCGGGCGCTGCGCTCGACGAGCAGTCCGCCGGCTAACTTTAGCTTGCTGCCGGGCCTGGCGGGGACGGTGGGGTCGGGCAGGCCGGAGGGATAGCCGGCAAGATTGAGGATGCGAGCAGTCTCGTCAAATGAGAGGCGGGCGCCAAGTTGGCGGGCGGCAGCGCGGATGACGCGACGGCGGAGGGCGGGGTCCAGGGGGCGCAGGCGTTCGAGTTCAATGGCAAGCGCAGCAGTGCCGGGGGCGGTGGAGTTCGAGCGTCCGCCACCGCGGACGGGGGTCCCGGGGAGAAGAAGGCCGGGGAGGATGCGCGACATTTCGGTGGACCAGCGGGTCTCTTCTTCGCGGGCCAGCTCGGCTAGGTTGGCCAGAGTGATGTCGATGGAAGGATTCTCCTGGCGGAGGATGGGGAGGATAGAGTGGCGGAGGCGATTGCGGGTGAAGGCCTCGTCCGAGTTGCTGGAGTCTTCGCGCCAGGGTTGGTTTCTTTGCTTGAGATAGGTGCGGAGGTCTTCGCGGCGCAGAGTGAGCAGCGGGCGCAGGATGCGGCCTTGCGGAAGTTCGAGGGTGGGCGAGATGGCGGAGAGGCCTTCGAGCCAGGCGCCGCGGAGGAGCTTCATAAGGACTGTCTCGGCCTGGTCGTCGAGGGTGTGGGCGGTGAGGATTGCGCTGGCGTGGCCTTCGCGGAGGAGAGAGGCAAAGGCTTCGTAGCGGAGATTGCGGGCGGCTTCTTCGATGGATTGGTGATGGGTGCGGGCGTGAGCGGCGGTGGCTACTGCCTGGATCTGGAGGGGGATTTGGAGGGAATCGCACAATTGCTGGACGAAGGTCTGGTCGACTGCGGACTCGGAGCCGCGGAGGTTGTGATTAATGTGGATCGCGGAGAGACCGACACCGAGGGAGTTTTTGGGAAGGGTGTTGGCGGCGTAAAGGAGGAGGAGGAGGGCTGTGGAGTCGGCTCCTCCGGAGATGGCGCAGCAGATTCGTTCGCCAGGGCGGATCGAGGTGGGGGGTAAGGTGAGCATCAGGTGATTGTTCCATCATTGAACGCCAGCTTCACGCGGTCAAATGTCGGATGCACCGGCCGGCGAGTGATTGCTTGGTATACTTCGTGGGCTATGCGTGTCTATGTGATTCTTCCAGCAGCGGGTATTGGGACGAGGATGTCTTCGGGTGCGGGCAGTGGCGATAAGCCCGTGGCCGCGAAGCAGTTTTTGGAGCTTGGTGGGGTGCCGGTGCTCGTATATAGCCTGCGCGCGTTTGTGGCCGTGCCGCGTGTGGCTGAGGTGCTTGTCGCGGTGAAGGCGAGCGAGATGGCGCGCGTGACCGATCTTGTGGCGACGTATGGGTTGAGCGCGAAGGTGCGGGTGGTTGAGGGTGGGGAGAATCGGCAGAGATCGGTGACCAATGCGCTCGCTGTGCTGCAGTGCGACGATGAGGATGTGGTGCTGGTGCATGACGCCGTGCGGCCGCTGATCGACGCGGCGACGATTGAACGGACGATCGATAGCGTGGCGAAGCATGGCGCGGCAATCGTGGCGCTGCCGGCGGTAGATACGATCAAGCAGGTGGAGCGGACGGCGGATGGAGCGATTGTGACTTCGACGATTCCAAGGGAGCTTGTAGTGCATGCGCAGACGCCGCAGGGGGCAAAGTGTGGGTTGATGAAGCGGGCGTTTGCAGAGGCTGAGGCGGATGGGTTTGCCGGGACAGATGAATCCAGTGTGCTGGAGCGGGCGGGGATCGAGGTTTCGGTGGTGGCGGGTTCGGCGAAGAATTTCAAGATTACGCAGCCGGGGGATTTGGAACTGGCGAAGTTTTACCTGGGAGTTGGCCGATGAGTATGAGGATTGGGTTTGGGTTTGACTCGCATGCTTTTATGGCGGGTGTGCCGCTGGTGATTGGCGGTTTAGCGATTGAGCATCCTGAGGGGTTGGCGGGGCACTCGGATGGCGACGTGCTGCTGCATGCAATTACGGATGCATTGCTGGGGGCGGTTTCGGCGGGGGATATCGGGACTTTCTTTCCGCCGAGCGATCCGCGTTGGAAGGGTGCGGCTTCAAGCCTGTTTCTGCGGACAGCAATGGAGGAAATCAAGTCGGCGGGTTACAAGATCGTGAACATCGACACCTGCCTCGTAATGATGCGGCCCAAGATTGTGCCAATCGCGGGCGAGTTGCGGGAGAGTGTCGCGGAGTTGCTGGAGGTTGCGCCGCACCAGGTTGGAATCAAGGCGAAGACGCCTGAAGGGCTGAATCAGGATGGCGTTGCGGTAGCCTATGCGACGGTGTTGCTGGAGAGCATTGACGATGGCGAGAGCGTCAAGAAGATGGCCGCCGTAGCGGATGTGGATGAGGTGAACTCGGTAGTAGAGAGTCTGGTGATTGGAGTCAGGGATACTTCTGCGCTGGGGCGTAAGGTGCCGGCATTTGATACGTGTGATCTGACTTAGCGGGTGTCCTGACCGGGAATCGTAGATTCCTTCGCTTCGCTGGGGAGTGACAGTAAGAGTACGGTAGGTGCGAGGTTTGTGATGACGTTTGCCGCGAAGCTGTTGGTAGGGACGATGGGGCTGCTGGCGACGGGTGTTGCGTCGGGGCAGGGATTGCCCGAGACGGCGCAGGATGAAGCGCGGGGGCAGGCTTGGTGGAAGCATGTGAAGGTGCTTGCGGATGACTCGATGCAGGGACGATTGACGGGGAGTGACGACTATCTGCGGGCGGCGGAGTATGTCGTGGAGCAGTTCAAGACCTATGGATTGCAGCCGGCGGGAGTGAATGGGTTTTATCAGCCGGTGGAGTTCAATGTGACCAGGGTGCTTGCGGAGAAGTCTGCGGTGAGCCTGGTAGTGGGGGGAAAAGAGACGCCGCTGGTGCTGGGGAAGGACGCGATTCTGGGGGCGAGGGGATCGCAACCGACGGCGGTGGACGCGCCGCTGGTGTTCCTGGGGTATGGGCTACATCTGCCGGAGGCAAAGTATGACGACTTCGATTCGGCGGAGGTGCCCTATGCGTCGCTGAAGGGCAAGATCGTCGTTTATATCAATGGTGGGCCGGGGGATCTCCCGGGCGCGCTGAAGTCTTATGCGCGGACGGCCCCGCTGGCGAAGGCGCTGGCTGATGCGGGGGTGATTGGGTCGATTGCGATTCCGACGCCGAAGTCGATGGACTTTGGCTGGGAGCGGGTGGCGAGCGGGGCGTCGCAACCGGGGATGCGGCTTGCGGCGGGGCCAAAGGATGCGGAGGTGGCGAAGCAGCATCCGGCGCTGGCGGAGATTCGGCACACGATGTTTTCTGCGAGCTTCAATCCAGGGGAGGCAGAGAAGCTTTTTACCGGGACGGGACATACGTTTGCGGAGTTACTGGCGTTGGCGGATGCGCAGAAGCCGTTGCCTCGGTTCGCCATGGGCAAGAATTTGAAGGCGACGGTGATTACGGAGAGCAGTCGCGTCAGCTCGCCGAATCTTGTGGGGAAGTTGGAAGGGTCTGATCCTGGGCTGAAAAACGAGTACGTGCTGGTTTCGGCGCATTTGGATCACCTTGGGGTGGGGGCTCCGATTGCGGGCAGCTCGATTTATTCCGGGGCGATGGATGATGCTTCGGGCGTGGCCAGTGTGCTGGAGATTGCCAGGAAATTCAGCGAAGCGAAGGAGCGTCCGAAGCGGACGATGCTGTTCGTGGTGTTTACGGCGGAAGAGAAGGGGCTGCTGGGTTCGCGGTACTTTGCTGGGCATCCTACCGTGCCGGCGCAGGACATTGTGGCGGACCTGAATATGGATATGTTTATGCCGCTGTTTCCACTGAAGAAGCTGCATGTGCAGGGGCTCGCAGAGAGCACGCTGGCCGATGACGTGAAGGTGGTTGGGGCGGAGCACAAGATTGAGATTGCGCCGGACCCGGAACCGGATCGGAACTCTTTTATAAGGACCGATCAGTACAGTTTTGTGCAGGCGGGCGTTCCGGCGCTGGCGATGAAGTTCGGCTGGACGAAGGGGTCGCCGGAGTACAAGGCCTGGCGTGGATGGCTGGCGCAGCGGTATCACTCGACTGAGGACAATTTGTCGCAGCCGGTGGACTATGCGGCGGCGGCCCAGTTTGATGACTTTTTGGGGGACGTGGCGCGGAGAGTGGCGAATGATGCGCAGCGGCCGCATTACTTGGAGTCCAGCTTCTTTCGGCGGTTTGAGAAGTAGGACGCGGCGTATCGCGGATCTAGGTGGGTGGAAACGAATCAGTACCGATAAGGCTTGTTGGGGTAGACTCCGGAGAAATACTTTCTTTGAGGGTTGTCCATGAAGCTTCGTCTTCTTTTTGCCGCGGTTGCGGTGTCTTTGTTGGGTGGGATTGCTGGTGGGCAGGCGCCAGCGTTTGATACAGAGGCGTTCGTCAAGACGCATTACTCGAAGGCGGAGTATCGGATTCCGATGCGGGATGGGGTGAAGCTGTTTGTGAGCGTGTACTCACCGGATGCGGGGGCGTTCAAGGAAACTGGGCCTTATCCGTTTTTGATGACGCGTACGCCTTATAGCTGCGGGCCTTATGGGGTGGATAAGCTGCCGGCGCGGTTGGGCGTGAGCCAGGAGTTGCTGGAGAGTGGGTACATCTTTGTGTGCGGGGATGCTCGTGGGAGATATGAGAGCGAGGGTGAGTTTAAAGAGATGAGTCCGCATGTGGATGAGAAGAACTCAGCGAAGGATGTGGATGAGTCGACCGATACTTATGACACGATTGAGTATTTGCTGAAGCATGTGGAGAACAACAACGGTAAGTTAGGGATTACGGGGATCAGTTATCCGGGGTTCTATACTTCGGCGAGCATTATCGACTCGCATCCGGCGATCAAGGCGGCGAGCCCGCAGGCCCCGATGACGGACCTTTTCTTCAATGATGACGGATACCATGGCGGCGCGTTCATGCTGAATGCGAACTATGGGTTCTACGTGAACTTCAAGCCGCAAAAGAATCCGACGATGCCGCAGCCAGCCGTTCCTTTCGACTTTGAGAATGCGGATGCATATGATTTTTATTTGAGAGCCGGGAATACTGCGACTTTAGACAATAGTTTCCATGGAACTAACTCTTTATTTCATGACCAGTTATTGCATGACACTTATGACGACTATTGGCAGAAACGCGATCTTAGCCGCCGCATGAAGGGTGTGCATGCGGCCGTGATGACGGTGGGCGGGTGGTTCGACGCGGAGGATCTTTCGGGGCCATTCAAGACATTTCATGCGATCGATCAGTTGAATCCGGGGTCGGTGAATACGCTGGTGGTGGGACCGTGGACGCATGGCGGATGGTCTGTCTGGGATGGCGACAAACTAGGAGATGCAAACTTCAATCAGAAGACGGGAGTGTTCTTTCGGGCGTCGATACAGTTTCCTTTTTTCGAAAAGTATCTGAAGGGCAAGGCGGAAGAAGATTTGCCGAAGGCTTACGTGTTCGAGACGGGGACAAACGTCTGGCGCAAGTATGACGCGTGGCCTCCGAAGTCTGCGACGGCAAAGACGCTTTATTTCCGCTCTGGTGGGCGTTTGAGCTTTGATGCGCCAACAGAGAAGAGCGGCGTGGATGAGTATGTGAGCGATCCGGCGCATCCGGTGCCTTACATCGGGTATGTAAGCGCGCCGGGTGTGGTGCCACAGCGATACATGACGGATGACCAGCGGTTCGCGGCGAGGCGCCCGGATGTGCTGGTGTATGAGAGCACCGTGCTGACGGAGGATGTGACGATTGCCGGACCGTTGAAGCCGAAGCTGAAGGTAGCTTCTACGGGGACGGATGCTGATTTTGTGGTCAAGCTGATTGACGTGTATCCGGTGGATTATCCGAACGCGCCGGCGGCTGACCAGGGTAAGCGGATTCTGGGGGTGGCGCCGATCCAGATGGGTGGTTATCAGCAGCTTGTGCGTGGTGAGCCGATGCGGGCGAAGTTTCGGGATAGCTGGGAGAAACCGACGGCACTGCCGGTGGGGAAGATGGTTTCGGTCAACTCGGAGATGCCGGACGTGAATCACACTTTTCGCGCGGGACACCGGATTATGGTCCAAGTACAGAGTTCGTGGTTCCCGTTGATCGATCGGAATCCCCAGACGTTTACGGATATTCCGTTTGCGAAGCCGGAGCAGTTTGTGAAGGCGACGGAGAGTGTGTACCGGAGTGCGGGTGCGGCTAGTGGGATTGAGGTTCTGGTAGTACCCCAGAGGTAAACCGATCAGGTTGGATGGCGTGATCGCGCAGAGTCGGATAGCTCATCCTTTGCAAGGCTTTAGGGGATGAGCTATCCGGCACTGAGGGATGCCAGAGACGATGATGGCAGTATTGCCGCGATTCCTCGCCTGCGCCGCCAAATCACACCTCAAAGTGAGGTGACGACTCCATGCCAAGGGATGAGGCAGTCTAGTAGTGATGGTTGCGGTTGAAGTCGAAGTGGTAGGTAAGGGCCCCGGTGATGGGCTTGGCGTAAATGTGGCCTGAGGCGACGGCTGGGGTATCGTAGCGCTGGTATTGGAAGTCCGCCTTGAGGCTGAATTGGCGGGAGAGGTTGAGGTCTACACCGACCCCCGGAGACAGGACGTTCCCGGCTGTTTGCTGATAGAGGAAGTTTCGGCTGGGGTTTAGGTAGCCCTGGCCAGCGTAGTTGATTTGACCGCGGCCGTAGAGGATATCCGCGTAGGGGTGAAATGCATAGAAGCGTTTGGCAAGTTTGACCCCGCCGAGAATGTTCCTCTGACTGTCGACCACGCCCTTGGCAAAGGGATAAGACCCTCGGATTTCAAGCGACGGTTCAAGCGAAAAGAAAGATCGGATGCCGAGGTCGACTCCGGCGGTGACGCCGAGGTTTCTTCCGCCACCGAGACCGGTGTAGGTGCCGGTTGCACCGGCAAATGTGGAGAGACGGAATGCTTCTACGCCAGTGGGAGTGGCCTGTGCGTGGGCGACCGCGGGGAGAATGGCAAGGGCCAGCGATGTTGCGAGGATGAATTTTCTATCGACTTGTTTGTGTTGATGCATAGGTTGTTTAGACGCAGGGAATCGGTATGGGGGCTATTAAAGGGATGAAAGGCGAACTGCGACTGCAGATGCCTGCGGAACAACAAAAAGAGGCCAACAGGGCGACGGGCTAATCAAATGGGTGCTCGAGTGAGGGGCTTTGGGGTGTGAAGAGAACGCCACCGTCGTCGGTGAGGTGCCAGTCGTCTTCAAGGCGAATTCCGAACTCGCCCGGTATGTATATGCCAGGTTCGTCGGAGAAGGTCATGGCGGCTTCGAGCGGCTGGGTGTTGCCGCGGACCAGGTAGGGCCACTCGTGTCCGTCCATGCCGATGCCGTGACCGACGCGGTGGGTGAAGGTCTTGTAGTCGGGGCCGAAGCCGGCGTCGGTGACGACTTTGCGTGCGGCAGCGTCGATCGCCTCGCAGGGGACGCCGGGGCGGGCTGCGGCTAGGGCTACGGCCTGGGCCTGGTGGACGATCTCGAATACTTGCCGTTGCTTAGAAGTTGGTTTGCCGTAGACGAACGTTCGGGAGACGTCGGACTGGTAGCCTTCAACGCTGCACCCGTCGTCGATGAGGATAATCTGGCCTTCGCGGATGACCTGGGCGCGGGGGCTGCCGTGGGGCAGGGCAGACCACTCGCCGACCTGGCATGAGGCTTCGCCCCGGACGCCACAGCGCTCGTAGGCCTGGGCGATGAGGCCGGAGAACTGGTGGTTAGTCATGCCGGGTCCGCCCGTGGCCCAGGCTGCCTGGTAAGCGGATAGGGTGATGTCGTTGGCGAGTTGCATGAGCGCAAGTTCGGCGGGCGACTTGATGGAGCGGCAGGCGGAGACGATGGGGATGGCGGAGACGATTTTGCGCGAGGGGTCAGCTTGCTGGATGCGGTCGGCGAAGACGAACTGGACACGCTCGTCGAGAGCCAGCCGGCCGGCTGGAAGTTGCTGGGTCAGCAAGCGGTAGGGGTCTTGGTCTTCGTTCCAGGTGAAGATTTTGGTTTGCCGACCTTCAGGGATTTGACCCAATTGCTCGGTCATGCGGGCTTCTTCAAAGACCGGGCAGACGATGTAGGGATTGCCGGTGGCGGGGAGGATCCAGGCGA
>JAYVZP010000019.1:0-2501 GCA_043783275.1 Rhodanobacteraceae bacterium | reverse complement strand
GCCTCAGCCGCCAGGCTCCAGAACGCCAGCGCCCGCAACCCCGACATCATCGCCAGCATGAACTTCGACGAGACCCAGACCGTCTCCGGCAAGATCGGCACCACCTTCAACAACGCAGCCAACAACCGCGGCATGCACGGCTCGTTTTCTCCAATTGATGTGCACAACACTCTCGTAGCCGAAGGCCCGGACTTCAAGGTCGGCTTCACCGACACCCTGCCCTCCGGCAACGTCGACCTGGCCCCCACTATCGCCCTGACCCTTGGCCTCAGCCTCCCCCAGGCCGACGGTCGTCCCTTGCTGGAGGCCCTCACCACCGGCGGTTCTTCCAGCTACACCGTCACCCCCGGCAACCTCTCCGCCGCAAACGTCTCCGGCGTCCCGTTCCAGGCCCTCACGGACCCCACCGGTATAACACTCGACACCACCAAAACCGGCAACTACGGCGCCACCATGTACACCAAGGTCCTCACCGACCCCACCGGCAAGCAGTTCACCTACTTTGACTACGTGAAGGTCTCCCGCCAGTAATGCGCCTTACTCCTGAAGTCTCCCTCATGCTCGTACTAACCCTGGGGTGCGGTTCCGCGATCTTCGCGGGCGCCGCACCCCAGCCCCTTTCCACCTCCCCATTCCTACCCAAACCAGATCTCCCCATCGTCTCAGCCCTGCTGGACTTCCACACTCCCCCTGCGTTGTCATTCCGCGGCGGGTTGGATCCGTCTGTAGTTGAACCCGCAACATCCTCCACGCAGGACATCGACTGGGACACCGCCTTCGCCGACCACAGCGGCCCTCGCCCCCTGCACTTCATCGCCCAGTATCAGGATATTCACGGCACTCATCACCTGGAAGAATGGCGCACCGGCCTTCACCACCTCCGCCGGCGCACGGACGACCGCATCGACCTCCATGCCGACGCCACCACCATCTCGCGTCCCGGTCTTCCCGCCAATTACCTCTGGCAGATCATCGACCTGCAGAAAAAAATCGATAACCGTATCAGCAGCGACGCAATGCTCAAAACCGGCATGTTCTACAGTTTCTACTCCATGGCCCACGTCATCACCCGCCCCGCTGGCCGCTTCCACCTGACACAGCTCCATCCCCACAGCCCCACCGGGTTGCCCTCTGATCATTCGAGCCCTCGGCAAGAGTTATCGCGGGCCCGGTCCCTCCCACTTACCAACCTCTCCTGCACCTGGTTCGAGCTGTACCCCGAAGCCCAGCCCGCCACCCGCGTCTGCTGGTCCTCCGAGCTAGCCCTCCCTCTAGAAACTCAATTCCACCGCTCCGACGGTACCTGGCAAACCGACTTCACCCTCCAGACCTTCGACCGCGCCCCTATCCCTCCCACCACCTACGTCGTCAACACCACCAACCTGCAAATCCGCAACCACGACGAAATGGCCAATGAAGACTAGTCCACCGCAAATCCGGGTGCCCCATGTCTCGCTCTTGAGACATGGGTTTCGATCGGCCGCTATCGACAAATAAAAATCTTGCTTTTAGGGCCGTCCTAGCCCCTCGGATGAAAGTGGTATACCACCCCGGTGCTGAGTGAAGCCGATGCCGCCCTCGACGAACTCCCAACCCCCGCACCGCTCTCCAACTCCAGCGCCCGCCAATCAAAGTCATGCGTAATCCGCACATCCAGCCCCAGCGCCAGATCCAGCGCCCCCTGCGTCACCGTCTGCGGAGAAGCGACGAACGCAAACGCCGGAACCTTGGCCTGGATCACTCCTCCGCCAATCTGGAAATAAGGCCTCAAAGGAAAGCGCGTTGGAACAAATCCGAATCGGCCAGACACGAAGATCTTCTTGCCCCCGGATAATTTTGGCGACACCGAACCGCGCACATCGATTCCAGCCGTTAGTCGACTCTGAATCGGAAAGTTGTAATAACCTCCAAATTCAAACCCAATGGAAGAGTTATGTATCGTCAAGGAATCGTTATTGAATGCATATCCCTAGTCGGTCGTTGCAACCGTGCCATAGGCCGAAA
Organism: Rhodanobacteraceae bacterium; assembly: GCA_043783275.1. Taxonomy (GTDB): domain Bacteria; phylum Acidobacteriota; class Terriglobia; order Terriglobales; family Acidobacteriaceae; genus Edaphobacter. The sequence goes on along the minus strand of JAYVZP010000019.1, from coordinate 497 downwards.
CCTGACCATTCGCACAACCCAAGGCAGAAAGAAATAAAGCAGCAACAAACGCGCAGCTAAGCCGATGCTTCATGGGGCCCCTTGGTTATTTATGAATTTGCGCGAGCATAGCACGCGGCCTCGCACCGGGACATAACCCAAATGCACTACTTCCCCTCTCCCTCTAAATACCCCCCAAGCCCTTGCAAGTCCGCGTCCCACTACGTCGACACCGCTCTCAGATTTATTCAAAGAACAAGCGAATCCCTGCCACCCCAGCCGCCCCGACCTTCATACAATCCGCGGTATTTTCCGCAGTCACTCCACCCAGCGCAAGTACCGGAATCCCCTCCGCCGCGACACAAGCCTCTCGCAGCTTCTCCAGCCCAACCCCTTCGACAACCACCGCGCCCCCAACCGACTTTCCAAACACCGGCGCAAACAAGATCAAATCCGCTCCACCCATCCGGGCCCGCCGAACCTCTTCCACCGCATGACAACTCACACTCACAAAGGCT
>JAYVZP010000018.1:0-15751 GCA_043783275.1 Rhodanobacteraceae bacterium | reverse complement strand
CTTGACCCAGCCAGCCTTCTCCATCCGATCCAGAATGCGCGGTACATCTGGCACCTGCGCCACCAGCCGATCGCCGATATCAGCCTGGCAAAGTCCATCGCCCCCTGCCCCACGTAGAATTCGCAACACGTTGTACTGTGTGGGCGAAAGGCCGTAGGGACGCAGATGCTGTTCAACCGTGTGCCCCACCGCGCTTGCCGTCCGCGAAAGATTGAGCCACAGTTCTTCCTGCACACTCACAAAAGGCTTGGCCTGCTTGATCTCGTCCAGCAATTTTGAAGACATTCGACTACCTCACCAGAACAGGGAATGCCCTATTACAAAGCACCATCTCATTACCGTTACGGCAAAGTGGGGCGGCTGTGCAGATTCGCGAGCGCCTTTGCAATCCCGTCCTCCGCCAAAGGTCCCATCACTGCATACCCTGCGGTATTGGGATGCACAACCTTATCTACAGCAAGTTCTTCACGCATCCCTCCCACAGCATTCACCATGGCGGGATAGTAGTTCACGAAGACCGCGCCTTGTGCCTTCGCAAACTCCGCCAGCCATTTGTTCAGGTCACGCACCAACCCCGCCGGTTGAATCCCCGGTCGCCACGGAAACTGGTCCGCAGGCAGCACGGAACACAGTACAACGCTGATGTGTTCGGTCTTCGCGATCGCCACCATGGAGCGGAAGTTGTCCTCAATCATGTCCAGCGACGACGGCCCTGTATTTCCGGCAATGTCGTTGATGCCCGCCAGAATCACGACCACCGTCGGCTGAAGCTGTACGACATCCTGCTGGAAGCGCAGCACCATCTGCGGCGTAGTCTGCCCGCTGATGCCTCGATTGACGTAAGGCTTGCCCGGAAAAAAGTTACCCTGCCCTCGGCCCCAGCCATCCGTAATGGAGTCCCCGATAAAAACTACCCGCTGCTCCCCGGTCTTCGGCGCACGCAACGCCGTATTCTCCGCACGATACCGCGCCAAATTCGGCCAATCCTGTAGTTGTGCCTCCATCTTAACCACCTCCGGTGATGGCGCAGGCTTCGTGGCCTGGGCACCCGCTACCCCAATTGCCAAGACCATCAGAACCGCCACTGCCAACCCCATTCGTCCCCAAGTAGTCACAGATACCCCCGTCCCAGACAGTATCGCTCACGCTGGCGCTTCTCATACTACCTATCCAATTGGCCTGTGCGATTGATTGCCCTTGCAATCTTTGCGGCGCCTGCTTTTGTGGCAGCGTGGGAATACCGACTCCATCTCCCACCGGGAGACCAGTTGTCTAAAGCTAGTCGAGCTTCACAGGGCCCGGCTGCACCGTCATTTTCCCGCACGCCGTCTTTCTGACGCCCACATGCAAGACGGCTTTACCGATCCACTTGAAATTACACGTGGTTCTGGGCGGAGACACCGGCTTTCATGTCGCTCAATTCTGGTTCAGCACCGCTTTTTCCTGTTTCCCACTGCTGTCCACATGCCCGGCCCCTTGCGTCTTCGCGCCCTGGCCCGTAGCTTGAGGTTAGAGGCGCGAATTCACGACCTGCTCCTTCCGCAATTCCCGTGACTTGCGCGGCACTACCGGGTCTTCCACAGCCAAATCCCGGCATTCTGGCACCTGGATTCCATTCCGGCCGCAATTCGCCCGTGCCTCTGAAGTCAACACAAGATGTAGATGTTTTATACTTGACACACCCTACATGGGGCACTAACTTTGCGATTGCGAGCCAATATGGGGCGCCAACACAGTATCGATTCTGACCGTCGCGCCAACTCAGTCCCTTATCGGGCTCCAGTTTCCTGCGCGCCTTGTACCACCCAGGATCCGGGCTCTGCGCCTTACCTGCGTGCCCAATAAACTATAAGTTTTGTTTCAACGATTTCAGAAGGAGCACCAACCATGAACGAGACCAGGACCAACATCGCCGCCGCCAAGTCGACTGCCGCCGCCGCCACCCCCACTCGCGGTCTCTCGTTCAATCGCTACTTCACTACCCCCGGCATCAGCCCCTACGACCAGGTGAACTGGGAGTTCCGCGACGCCGTCATCCAGGACTGGAAGGGCAAGCTCATCTTCGAGCAGAAGAACGTCGAATCGCCCGTTGACTGGTCCATGACCGCGACCAATATTGTCGCCAGCAAATACCTCCACGGCCTCGTAGGCACGCCTGAGCGTGAATCCGGCGTCCGTGCGCTCATCACCCGCGTCGCCGAGTCGATCGCCAAGTGGGGAGTCGATGCCGGCTACTTCGCCACCGAGGATGACTCGAAGACCTTCTACGCCGAACTCGTCCACCTGCTCGTAAATCAGAAGGTAGCCTTCAACTCGCCCGTCTGGTTCAACGTCGGCTGCGACCGCCTGGAGCCTAACTCCGACGCGCAAAACTGGCACTGGGACGCCGAGAAGCGCCAGGTCATCTTCTCCACCACCGGCTACTCCAAGCCGCAGTGCAGTGCCTGCTTCATCAACTCCGTGAAGGACTCGCTGGACTCCATCCTGACCCTCGCGAAGACTGAAGGGATGCTGTTCAAGTGGGGCTCGGGCGCTGGCTCCAACCTCAGCACCATCCGCGGGAGTATGGAAACCCTTAGCGGTGGCGGCACCGCGTCAGGCCCGCTCAGCTTCATGCGCGGCTTCGACGCCTTCGCCGGAGTCATCAAGTCCGGCGGCAAGACCCGCCGCGCCGCCAAGATGGTCGTCCTGAATGTTGACCACCCCGACATCGTTGACTTCATCGAGTGCAAGTCCAAAGAAGAGGCCAAGGCCTACGCCCTCATCGCCGCCGGCTACGACGGTTCCGGCCCGGACTCTGAAGCGTACTCCAGCATCTTCTTCCAGAATGCCAACAACTCCGTCCGCGTCACCGACGAGTTCATGTCCGCCGTCGAGCAGGACCGCGAGTTTTCCACCCGCACCGTCAAGGACCGCACCGCTATCGCGACCTTCCCCGCCCGGGAACTCATGAACAAGATCGCCCAGAACACCTGGGCCTGCGGCGACCCCGGCATGCAGTACGACACCACTATCAACCGCTGGCATACCAGCAAGAACTCCGGTCGTATCAACGCTTCCAACCCCTGCTCGGAGTACATGTTCCTGGACGACTCCGCTTGCAACCTCGCCAGCTTCAACCTCATCAAGTTCGTCTCGCCCGGCGGCCAGTTCGATATCCCCGCCTATCGCCACGCCATCGGCATCCTGACCACGGCCATGGAGATCATCGTCGATTCAGCCGGCTACCCGACTGAGAAGATCGCCAGAAACTCGCACGACTACCGCCCTCTCGGCCTCGGCTACGCCAACCTGGGCGCGCTGTTGATGTCCTTCGGCCTCCCCTATGACTCCGATGCCGGTCGCGATTTTGCCGGCACGCTCACCGCTATTCTCTGCGGCGACGCCTACTTCCAGTCAGCGCTCATCGCCGAGACCTGTCCCCCGCTCGCCGCCGCCACTCCCTTCTGCCAGCAGGCGGAAGTCAAGGGCGGAGCCTGCCCCGGCTTTTACGTCAACCGCGAGCCCTTCCTCGACGTCATCCGCATGCATCGGGCTGAAGTAAACAAGATCGGCCGCTCCCGCACCAGCACCGAGCCATTCCACGTCCCGCAGCTTGACGCCCTCATCAAGGCCTCAGCCGACGCCTGGGACGCGGCGCTCGCCCATGGTGAATTACATGGTTACCGCAACTCCCAGGTCACCGTCCTCGCTCCTACCGGCACCATCGGCTTCATGATGGACTGCGACACCACCGGCATTGAGCCTGACCTCGCCCTCGTCAAGTACAAGAAGCTCGTCGGCGGCGGCATGATCAAGATCGTCAACAACACAGTCCCAAGCGCGCTCATCAAGCTTGGCTACTCAGAGGACGCGATGCATGCAATCGTCAGCTTTATCGACGCCACCGGCACCATCGAAGGCGCGCCCGGCATCAAGGCTGAACACCTCGCGTGTTTCGACTGCAGCTTCAAGCCTGCCAAGGGCACTCGCAGCATCAACTACATGGGCCACATTAAGATGATGGCCGCTACGCAGCCTTTCCTCTCTGGCGCGATCTCGAAGACCGTCAACCTCCCACAGGATTGCACTGTAGAAGACATCGCCGAGGCCTACCTCGAGTCCTGGCGCCAGGGCATCAAGGCCGTCGCCATCTACCGTGACAACTCCAAGGGAGCCCAGCCCCTCAACGTCTCTACCGATGCGGACAAAAAGAAGGACGCGGACGCCAAGGCCGCAGCCTCGAACGCCACGGCCGCAGCCTCAAACGCCACCAAGGCCGCCGCCCAGACGGAGATTGATGAGACCATCGCGGCATACCGCGAGGCCGCGTCGTCCCTTGCCACCGCCGCCCATATCCCGGGTTCCGACAACCTTGCCATCCTCTCCGCTGCCAAGGACAGAATCGTCGCGTCCGAGCAGCAGATCATCACTCTCCAGGCCCAGCTCGCAACCCACCTGGCCGAGTCGCTCCAGAACTCTGACTCACTCGACGCCAAGCAGCCTCCGCGCGCCGTCCGCCACCGTCTTCCTGCGGAACGCGCCTCCGTCACCCACAAGTTTGGCCTCGGAGGACATGAGGGCTACATCACCGTAGGCCTCTACCCGAACGGCCAACCCGGCGAAATCTTCATCCGCATGGCCAAGGAAGGGTCTACCGTCTCCGGCCTCATGGATTCCTTCGCCACCGCTATCTCGCTCGCCCTGCAGCACGGGGTGCCGCTCCGGGTCCTGTGCGAGAAGTTCGCCCACACCCGCTTTGAGCCCTCCGGCTGGACCGGAAACGAGCAGATCGGCTACGCCAAGTCCATCATGGATTACATCTTCCGCTGGATCCAGATTCGCTTCCTCTCCGGCACCCAGCTCGACCTTTTCGCCGGCCTGAGCCCTCAGCACAGCATCCCGGTGCAGGGAAGCGTCTCAGCACCCGCAAATCGCGTCGATCTTGCTCACGGAGGTGGACCTGCTGAAAGCTCGGTACCCGTCCACACGATCAACCGCAACACCTCCACCGACGTCACCACCTCCCCGCAGCAGGTGCATGTCTCTTCGCCAAACGCCTCGGATTTGTTGTCATCAAACCCCACCGAAGACTGGTCTAGCCGCAACGCCCCTCAAGGTGGAATCGCCCCGGACCTCCAGGCCCGCTCTGGCCTTACGGAGAGCAAAGAACTGAACCCGGAGAACTTTTCCTTCGAAGACCGCGGCATCTATCACGCGGCCGACGCCATGAAGGACCTCTACGACATGGGCGACAGCCCCTCCTGTGCCACCTGCGGAGCCATCATGACCCGCTCCGGTAGCTGCTACCGCTGCATGTCCTGCGGCAATACCAGCGGCTGCAGCTAGGGGGAGGTGTCAGAGGGGTCGGCTCGACCGGCATTATAATCTGCAATTTGAAGCTTACAAGCAACAACAGAAACAAGTTCCAGCCCTTCAAAAGTGCGGGAACTCTTTCGCTACAAATCATTGAATCAATTTATAGATTTAGTTGGGGTGGGGCTGCCCCTTTACTTGAAACTTAGCAGCCGTACAGTGTGTTAGTAGAGGAATCCCAGTAATCTTGACACCCATACCATCCACCTCCGCCTCCGCCCATGTCCATCGATGGTGGAGATCCTCCTCCTTGCGGGACCGCATATTCTTGGTCGATGGCATTTGTTGCTGTAGCGGCTTGTGCTGCGTCGCAAGATGTCGGGCCTGTTTTCTGAAAGTTATTCTGGTTATCGTTTATTCCGTCGGCAGGGATCATCACAGATGAGTCCGGTCCAGGCGGCGGCGCGGATCCCGCAGGATAGTCGTCGATCCCCATTAAGTGGCCAATCTCGTGCAGGGCGACTTCTAGGTACGCAGAATCGTAGCCTGGCTGTGTCACTTGAAATAAATTATAGGATGTCCCGCCAATAAATGATTGTGGGTGGAATGTGATCGTTGCAGGGTTAGCCGAGCTTATAATCCCCGTATTTGCCGATTCTGTTGCCGCTGCGTTCCCCGTATTTTGATCTGCAGTAATAGTCACAGTTGCAGAATGCGTAGCGTCAGCTAGGGCAAATTTAGTTCCAGTGCCGCCTGAAGAAGTATTTGCATTAGACCACCCGCTGAAAGCCGCTTGAACTTGCGAGGTAGGAGTGCTTCCGGCTCCTGGTGGTACATTCTGCATACTTGGGTCGAAGGCGTAATACACGGTCGTGTTCGGGGGAACGGCGAACGCCGTTGCTGGAGAGTCGTTCGGCGCCTGGCTACTACATTGCGCCGCTGCTGTGATTTGCATACCCGTCAAGAATATGAAAATCGTGAAAAAACCTATCTTTGCAAATGTTGGTGATATGTATGAAAGTACAGCTTTTATCACTTCGTCTCCTCCTGAACGGCGCGGTTCGTAGAAGCGCGCATAGCTTGCACAAACAGAACCTTGTTGTTTAGGAGATCTTTGTGTGGAGGGCGATTGGTGGTCTTAAGAGAAGTGACGAGCGGTCCCGTGATATCTAGCCCATCCAGGCTAACAGGCTTGTAAGATCGTGAGTCCGGAAGATACTGTAGATAAAGTAGGTAGGTGCGTCCAGTCTGGATTGGCGCACGATTCGACACAGAAGCACTCACCTTATGGCCATTGGATTCAACTGTCCCCCCAGGAAGAGTTATAGTTATCTCGTCACCCGGTCGCTGAGGTCTCTGAAGCGTTGAGATGCTTGTGCTTTTCCAAACGTCCTCTATCAAAAACTCATAGTCTGTGAAGACGAAGGCCTCATTCGCAGTCAGTGCCGAAATTTTTCTAATAAATTGCCCAGTGGCTACAACATCGCTTTCGTGTGTCGCCCTCTCTACGTCCGGATTATTTGCTGCTTCTGGGGCTGGACAACTAGAACACAAGGTTTCCGTTTCAAAGATGCGCCGATTTACAACTACATCTTTCCCTGTGCGGCGGGCTTGATCCGAAAGACTTGCACCATGGTCCAAGTCTTCAAAATGCGACCGGTTCATCTTTATCCGTTCTACTAATTCGGAATTTGGTAATCCTTGAGCTGAGACGATTGGTGCGCAAAAAAAAAGTCCGAGAGTCGAAATCAATAACCTATTCATAGACGCTATGACCGAATCCTTTCATTGAATGTAAGCAAATGGGGAATTATTGACTCGCTCCCTCTGCGATCAATGGAGCGGAGGTTAGCATCGGTCCTGAGTCGTTTCAATTCTTTGTTTGACTATGTCCCGTAAATGGATGATTGTTTTGGCGTGGCTAAATGCTGTGAGTTTATCAGCGACATTCAATGTGGGCTGTAAACTCATTTTTGACACGCTCCGGCGCTACCGCTCCCAAGGCAAAGCCCTTCTCCGCGCCTTCGTCGTCATGCCGTCGGGTTGACCCATCTTGCCGCGCGGGATCAGGGATTCGAAATACGTCCTTGCTTCTTGGTGAGCACCTCTTCCTGCATCGGTAAAGTAACAGTTCTCAGGACCAGAAGGTTCACCCGGATTATCCTGTTTTTCAGCTCATTGCCCCAAGTGCGTGCGAAGGAGCGCAACGCCAACTTGCTAGCGCATACACGCCAAAACCAGGAAAACCTTCGCCGAAGCACTGGTCCGGCATCACTACATAAGCATGCAGTAGAAACCTTCCCTGCGCCCGGTACTGAAGCAAGGTCTGAATAAACAACTCGGCATTGGTCGTCTTTTGAAAATGCCTATGCTGCTGAAAGGTAGAGATCGTAGTCGCATAAGTGTCTACTTTTTGACGAACGGTGGCCATAATCGCAGAGCATACCCCAGGGGCTAAAGCCCCTTCAACTCTCCATTCGAAGAGAACCAAGGCTGAAGCCTTGGCGTACCTCCAAACAAACGATGAAGAAATCCCGGATGGGATCGAGTAGCCGTCGTGCGACACATGGTCGTCCGCCGCGATCGCAACAAGGCCTCCATCATCATGTGGTCCGTCTCCAACGAGACGCCCAACAATCCAACGCGCACCTCTTTTTTGACCAACCTCGCCAACGAAGCTCGGCGCCTCGATCAAACCCGTCCCATCACCTCTGCCCTCATCGGCCCGCGAATCGATGGCAAGCACGTCGTGCAGGATGACCCCCTCGCCGAAGCTCTCGACATCGTCGGTCAGAATGAATACCTCGGCTGGTACGTCGGCACGGCCGAGGACGCCGACACGATCCAATGGAGCTTCCCTCAGAAGCCCATCATCATGTCCGAGTTCGGCGCCGAGGCCAAGCAGGGCAATCACGGAGGCATCAAGGATCGGTGGACCGAAGAGCAGCAGGCTAACGTCTTCCGCCACCAATTTGTCATGTTCTCTAACATCCCTCAACTCCGCGGCATCAGCCCGTGGGTGCTCGCTGACTTTCGCTCCCCCGGGCGCAACATCCCCAAACTCCAGGACGGCTTCAACCGCAAAGGCCTCATCTCCGAAGATGGCAAAAAGAAGCAGTCGTTTTACCTGTTCCAGAAGATTTACAAGGAGCACTCCGTCGGCAAGGCCGACTGACACCACCGTATCTACCAAACTTTACCTCTCGCAAGATTGGCAGAATCTCTTCTTTGCTTTGTCCCTTCCTGAACATAGACCGGCTCTCCTCTCGTCCTTGCAGAGCATCATCACAAGCAAAATCTCTTAACTTCAAAGCGCCCCTCCCGCGTCGAGCGGCGACATAATCAGGGCGGCATTCAGAACATTGAGCCATTAGAGAGTCTTATGTGAACCTGCAACCGAGGGCGCTCTTCGACCAACCACTGGCGCATTCACCCTATGTGTGGCCTGGTCACTGAAGGGGAGAATCCTCAAGCTTTGCAGCGATCGGGCCAGGCTCGTTCATGAGTCCCCCAAAGCGCGTCGGAGCATCGTACGGTCAGCCCCGGGGATGCCCTTGAGGTGTGCCATCTCTTTTGCAATCCCAGGCTAGCAATATTTTTCCGAAGGGCTATTCCGGTGAGGTCCTGAAAAACTCTCCTAGTGAGTAGATGCCGGTGGAAGATTTAGACTTATATGCGATTAGCGGGGCTCAACCCTATGCGGTGCCAGACACCATAAGTTACTAAAACGTATGGCATCTAGGTTCATCCTCATGCGCTAGCCAAAAAGCTAGGTGGCAACATTGCAGCTTTGCTCTAAAAAAGGTGACAAAGAGTCCCCTTATTTTGTGGTGCCTCTTTGCCATTTCATAGGACTTTGGAATTGAAAATAATGGCCTGCCCAGATAGTGGTCACATGATTGCTTTGTCCTCTAGAAGTCCGTCTCCAGCGGCGCCATTACTGCCGCGCACTTGTGCAGCGTAAACAAACAGTAGTTGTTTTGTAGCTAATCCCCGGATTAGCTGCTGGACCGAGAGCAGGAAGTTTTTCTAAGCGATAACCTCCTACGGGTGGGCTGCAACTAAGTAGAACAGTTGAAGCCGCAACAAATCTACTTTGAAGGTAAACAAATGTTCAAGCGTACATACGAAGGACTTACAGCAATTACCTTGGTAGCTGCACTCGCTGGCTGTAGCAGCAACAACGCGCCAACCGCGCCCGTAGCCCCGGCTGCCGTGTTGGCTGGTCTGGCAACGACCACAGTCATCGGCACAACCGTAGATACTGGAAACGGAGACTCCAATCCGTACGGTCTGGCGATCGCACCTATTACGATCGGCGGCGTTACGGCCGGTGACCTGATCGTCTGCAACTACAACGACGGTAAAGGAATGGCAGGCGCGGGTACGACAATCGAAGACCTGAAGCCGGTAGCAGGCTCCAAGCCGGTTCGTGTAGCCCAGGATGCATCGCTGGCGGGCTGCAATGCCCTGGCCATTAACCCCGGTGGTCCCATCTGGGTCGCGGCCTACACGGCGAACCTCAATCCGATCTTTGGGCCAACAGCGACAGGCACCAGCTACGAACTGAAGACGACATTGGCCACCAACTATCCCTGGATGCAGCCGTGGGGACAGGTCTATGCATCGCCCACCGTGGCAGCAGGTTCCACCACTCCTGCTCCGAAGGCCTTCTACATCAGCAACGCGGGTGACGGGTCGATCGTTCAATCCAACATCACCGCCACCGGCCTCGTCTTCAGCCAGATCATCACTGGTTTCCCGCACTCCGTCGATGCGAAATACGGTATTCTCGCGCCTGCGGGCCTGACCTACGATCCCGCCAGCGATACGCTTTACGTCGTTTCGAGCAATACCAACAGCGTCCTGTCCTTCTCGGCCGTCTCCACCATTCCGAAGAATGGCATTGCGATCACGGTGGTGACCACAAACACCGGTGGCGCTTACTCCTCTGTCGCGTCCACGGCATTCAGCTTTACCGGGCCAAACGCTTCGCAGGCAAAGGTTGTTTTTAGTGGAGCGCCTCTGAGCTACCCGATCAGCTCCGCCCTGCTTTATAACGGCGATTTGGTCGTCGGCAACACAGGTGACAATAATCTGGTCGAAATCCAGCCGTCATCGGGCAAGGTTCTCGGAACCAAGGTGATCGATACTGGCAATCCAGGAGCCATCTTCGGTATCGCAACCAGCGGAACGACGCTGGCGACACAGAAGATCTATTTCAACAACGACAACACGAACAGCGTTGTGTCCCTTAGCCAGTAGTGTTGTGTCCCTTAGCCAGTAGTGGCGTGTCCCTTAGCCAGTAGTGGCGTGACAGGTGTCTCTGTGATGCATCCGAACCAGCTCTTTGCTGGTTCGGATGCATGTAGTTCTGCTCCGGGGACCCCTTCAAAGCACCGATCCATGCTGTGGTGCAGACTTCCAGAGACATCGCCGAACTGCTCCGGATCCTATCCGCTCTCCCCGCACAGCCCTTACTCCCATGGGCCGCGGTGGCAACGGCTCGGTAAGTCCCTCCAGTTGAGACACCTTTAAGCTCCCCCCCAAACACATCGCCGTTCTTCGCAGCAACTGACAAAAAAGGATGCTTCGCGAGGTATTTAGCGCCCGTTGTGATCGGTTGATAAGCTGAATGCATCCCAGTTAGAACGCGGATCGAAACTGTGGTGTTCGCTGCTGAGAAAGAAGCCGGGGACAAGTAATGACGAATTGCAGACGTGTGCTTTTGGGTTTATTGATTGGTTGCGGAGTCATGTTTCAGGGCCTGGCTACGGCAGGTGGGCAGTCAAAGAAATATCCTGCAGCGCCAAAGTGGCAACATCCCCTCCTGTGGCGTGATCCGGGACCGATTGGTCAGCTGGACTTGTTCCACGGCCCAGGCGGCAAGGACGGATTGCCGGAACCTCCCTTCACCTTCGAGAACGAGGATCGCAGCGCTAAAGCTCCGCGATTTTCCGCACACGACGGAACCGGGCGGCATTGGAACGTGGAAGTTGGGCGTGATGCCAGGCCCGAGGTTGCGGCGTCGCGACTCCTATGGGCCGCCGGCTACCTGACCGACGACGATTACGTTGTCTGGAAGTCGATCGTGAGTGGAGTGCCCCAGCGCAGCGGCAAACGATATCTCAAGGGCGGTTACCTCCACGATGCACGGTTTGCGCGCAAGGTCGATGGACAGTCGAAGATCGGGATCTGGCAATGGAAGCGAAATGCCTTCACCGGTACTCGCGAGATGAACGGGCTGCGCGTCATGATGGCGTTGCTGAACTGTTGGGACCTGAAGGACGAAAACAATCCGATCATTAAGGATTCCCAGAGTGGCAGCGAGCAGTTTCGGCTGAGCGGGCTAGCCGCATCGTTCGGAAAAACAGGGCCGAGGCTCTTCCGCGGAAAGACTCAGGACAGCGCAAAGGACTACGCGCGATCGGGTTTCATCTCGAAACGTACGGACACATATGTGGATTTCGCAACCCCTTCGCGAAGCTTCAATCCGCTCGCGCTGTTCTCGCGAAAGCGCGGTGCGATGTGGATCGGACAGGGCATTCCGCGCAACGACGCAAAGTGGATGGGGACGCTGCTCGCTCAATTGAGCCATAAGCAAATTGAAGATGCATTCTGGGCAGCAGGATATTCGGTGAATGAGGTAAATCAGTTTGCGGGTGTCGTGCGTGGGCGCATCCGGGCTCTTGGAGATCTGTAAGCCCCGGAAAAGTACCCTTCACCTTCTACGCTGAAGTCTTTCACCACAGGACTTAAGCCGGATTCGAACCCAGAACCCCGAGGCCCGGATCCCACTGCAATCATATGGAGACTTCAGGTCCAAAGTAGGGGATAGGGGTGAGGCAAACGAAACCCCGCTCGGCAGAATTCGAGCGGGGTTTAGTGGTTGTTAGCGCTTATGCGGTTGGATGTTTCAGAATCGCCGACAACGCATGCAGTCGCGTCGAATCAGCGGCGCTCGTCGCCTTGTTGGCGCTGTCTTCCACGGATGCGGCCATGCCACTCAGCTTCGCCAGATCTTTCACGTTCATGTGCGACTTCTCGGCGTTTTGAATGGCCTTCTGGAGATCCGCAATCCGGTCTGCCGGAAAACCCTGGGACCGGTGCAACTGATCCAGATACGCCTTCGCCACGACGAGCTGCGAAGGCCACTCGATCTTCTGCTGGTTCTGCACGTTCAGCTCGGCCACGTGAACTGTCTTGGCGGCGTCAATCTCGTTCTGGGTTAGGAATTTTGTGGGCGTGAGCTCGAAGACGTCGAGCCCGCGAGCAATCTCCGAGCCGTAGATGTGACCGTTGTACCAATAAGCCGACCAGTCACCGCCAAGCACCAGAATATTGGGATCGATGGGACCGCGGTCGAAGTAGGCGATCTCAAACGGGTGCGAGGCATCGGTGAAGTCCATGACCGAGACGCCGCCCTGGTACCAGGCCTGGACCTCGATATCGCGCCCGGGCACGGGGATGAGCGAGCCGTTGTGAGCCACGCAGTTCTCGGTGTCGCCCTGGGCCGCCGGGAGCTTGTAATAGCTGGCGAGGCTGAGCTTGTCGTCCTTCAGGTGGAAGATGGCGTCCGAGCCCCACTTGTTGGGATCGGTAGCACGGCAGCGTGCGCCGAGACCGCCGCCCCACTCGTCAGTAAAGACGACCTTGGTTCCGTCGTTTGAGAAGGAGGCGGAGTGCCAGTAGGCGTAGTTGGGGTCGTTGACCGCGTCGACACGCTTGGGATGGACGGGGTCCTTGATGTCGAGCAGGATGCCGTTTCCGGAGCAGGCACCGGCGGCCAGGCCAATCGCCGAGTAGACGGTGATGTCGTGGCACTGGTTGGTGTCTGCGGGCTTTTCTGCGCCTTTGTCGTGGCTGCCGCCGTTGTTGATTCCGTTCATCGCGCCGGTGCGTGGGTCGACGAAGACACGTGGGCTGGACACGATCTTGGCGTCCTGTGGAGCTGCGACCGGTACCTTGATGACGTCGATGCGGAAGAGTGCGGTGTTCTGATCTTTGTCCGGCGCTTCAGCCGAGCAGCCGGCAAGCTCTTCCGCCTGCCGTACGAATGACGTGCCTGAGACGTAGAGGTATACGTTGTCCTTATCATTGGGGTCCACAACGAGCGTGTGGGTGTGGGAGCCGCGACAGGTCTGCACGGCTGCGACCTGTTTGGGGTTCTTGATGTTGGAGATATCGAAGATTCTTACGCCGCGGAAGCGATCTTTCTGGGCTACGGGCGGGTTGTGCTCTTTTTCGTGGCCTGCGGCGGGAGGAGGCTCCGGGGGGAAGCCCTGCGCGCTGCAATCGAGGCGTCCGTTGGGCATCTCCACCGACATGAAGAGGAGGTTGCCGTAGACCGACACGTCGCCCTGTCCGCCAGGGCAGACGACCGAGGTGAGAAGCGCGGTTTTGGCGGGGTTGGCTATGTCATAGATGTTGAAGCCGTAGAAATTTCCCTGGAAGAGGTGGCTGCCCTGGAAGGCAAAGTCGGAGTTGGCAAAGGCGAGTTGGGCGACGACCATCTGGATCGGCTTGGGCATCTTGGTCGTGTCGCTGATACCAAGCTGGCCGAGGGTCTTTTGGATCTTTGGATCGTCGGGCTGCGCGGCACCGAGTTGGAACGCGTCAGGCTTGTGCAGCAGCAAAAGATGCTTGAGCCCCATGGACGCTTCGCCCGCGTCATACAGGCCTGGCTTGAGCTTCGAGCGGGGATCGTTGGCGTCTGAGCCCGTCATGCCGGCGGGAAGGGGCGGAGCGGGCTGAGGTGCGAATGGATTGTGCTCGGCTTCCGGGGCAGGTGTGGTGCTGGAGGCAGGTGCGGTGGGGGCCGCGGGCGCGGGCGTCTGCGCGTGGAGACGGTTGACGCTGGAACACAGGACGACGGCCGCCATGGCGGTACCGGTCAGACGAAAGGCAATTTGCTGCATTCGGTTCATTGTTTCTCCTCCAACAGAGACTGCATAATTCTGATCTCGGCCCGTTGTGTATTGTCCACATCCGTGGCGAAGTTGAACAGGTCTGCGTCCTGACCGGCACCTGCGCTGTTGAACAGCGTTTGCACCATGGTCAGGGCGCCGTTGTGATGTTGAATCATCCCCGCCAGAAACAGATGGTTGAATCCGGCTCCCGTGGCTTTGCGGAGCGCGATCATCTGCGGCGGTGTGAGCATGCCGGGCATGGCGGCCATGGGCTGGCCGGACATATCCATGTCGGGCATGCCGGGCATCGACATGGAGTTGGGTTCACCTCGGGCCTGCAGCCATCGCTGCATGAATTTCATTTCGTCTGATTGAGAGCTGCTGATGCGCGCGCCGAGCGACCGGACAGCCGGATTTTCTGTATGTAAGGGAATAAGCGCTGTCATCTCGACTGCCTGCGCGTGATGCATGATCATGCCCTGCATGAAGTCGACATCCGCCTGTGCGCGTGGCGGCAGCGTGCCGCGAGTAGAGGAGGGGAGAATTTTGCCCGGCTCCCCGGGAGCCCCTGGCTGGATGACTACTGGCGCGTTGGCAGACTGCGCGTTCGCAGGGAAAAAAGCGGCGGCAAAGAGCACACAGAGCCGTGCCGACGCGCCCGCCAAGGCGTAAGGCCTGCGTTGACAAGGAGGACCATGGACGATCGACTTTGCTGCGAAATCAGACTTCATCGGTGCAGCAACGCTACCACAGCTTCAGGGTTGGGCGGGGTTTTGATGGTCAACTGGAGCAGCCACGATGGTCACTCCGGCCATGACCTGCAGTCTGTTCCTCGCTGACGCGGGCAGGCCTGTGCGGTCATGCCATAGTAGAGCGATGAGGACTTCTTTGCGTTCGCTCCGCATATTGTCTGTTCTGGTATTCGCTTTGACTTCAGCGCTCACTGCGCAGGTGCCGGTTGCGGCGCGCGTACAGGCTGGCTTCAATTCGATTCGTGAAGCCGACCTGCGCGCCAACCTGACGTTTCTTGCGGGCGATGGGTTGCAGGGCCGAATGTCGTTGCAACCCGGCGACGATGCTGCGGCGGAGTGGGTCGCAGCAGAATTTGCCAAGGCTGGGTTGCAGCCAGCGGCGATCGATGCTTCGGGCAAGCCATCGTTCCTGCAGGCAGTGCCGCTCATTGAATACAAGCCTGATCCGGCGGCGACGTTACTGAGTCTTTCGCGTAAGGATGGCACGCACCAACAGTGGCATGCGCCGGTAGTGAGTGGTGCGTACCGCACCAAGGTGGATGCGTCTGCTGGCTTGGTCTATGTCGGCTACGGGATCACCGCGCCGGAGTTGAACTACGACGATTATGCGAATGTCGATGTTCGGGGCAAGATTGTGCTGCTGATGGAGCACGAACCGCAGGAGGATGAACCGAAGTCGATCTTCAACGGAACGGGCAATACGCGGTACGCCACAAGCCGCGTGAAGCTTCTGAATGCGCAGAGGCATGGCGCCCTGGCCGTGCTGCTGATGCAGGAGCCGAATGCAACCCATGT
>JAYVZP010000017.1:0-40712 GCA_043783275.1 Rhodanobacteraceae bacterium | reverse complement strand
ATTTCGTCGCCGAGTCCGGAATGGAGACTGGGAAGATTGAAGCCCTTGACCAGCAGCCGAGAGTTCACGATTTTGATTATGGCGAATTGATGTCGGACTATGTTGTACAAGTTGCTCGCGCTGGATGGGCAGGTGCCGATGCCTGGGACCTCGACGATGCGATGCACGATAACGGAAAGGGCGGGAAAAAAGTTTGGGGCTTCCTGGACTCGAGCAGCGACGCCGGCATGCAGCTACGGCCCTGGTACTACACCTGGGCGCTGCTTTCACGTTCGCTTCCGAAAGGCTCGCTCATATTGCCACTACAGGGCGAAACATCGGAACCCGTCAGAGCAACTGCTGCTAAATGGAGTGAGAATGGTAAGCAGCAATGGTCTGTGGTTCTTGTAAACCACACGGACGCGCCTGCTACAGTCACACTCACTCTTCCGCAGACGACCAGAGCTTTGGAAATGTATCGGTACTTCCTGACCGAGCACACAGTGAACCAACTGGGAGAGCCTGTACCCAGCACAATTTTGGAGCAGCCCTCATCCGTCCTTTCCTTGAAGTTTCCTTCACGTGGAGTGATCACTCTTATGACCATCGAACATGCGCCACGTTAAAGTCTTTCTACAGCTGCAGCTCTGACCCAGGTGCCAAGAGCCCGCCTGCCATTCAGGGTGCCCTGCACAGGCCAGCGTTAGCAACAATTAAGCTGTGCCGGGTGAACCCCATCATGAACCATTGGAGGTAATACGAGTGAAAGCGACACGACGGGATTTTCTTCGAACAGGCATCATCGCAGGCGCGGGTGTAACACTTCATGGAACAGCTTTTGCGAGCAGCATTTCGCACGCAATGGGAAGCGAAAGCCTGGGAAATGCCCTCTCACCCAGCTCGGCAGCCATGGCCTTCACTCGCGGATTGGGTCTATATCCCGGCGCACCGTCAGAGAACTTCCAGCCTCAGCTGCTGCTGGATGTTTCCGCTCCCTATCGCAATCTCGCTCTTCTCCGGCCAGCTTACGCATCCTCATCCTACGACTACAACCTGACTGCGCAGCTCGTCACCGATGGCCTTGCCGACACACATCTTCCTGACTGGATCACCACCGTCGTAGACGGTCAGATACTGCCTAAGAACGAGCGCGAGATCGTCGTCGATCACTTCGAGTCGGCAATTCTTGAGCTAAAGGGCAGCCATCCCGTCGTCGAGCTACATCTGGGGGGCGGCGCTGGTCTGCCAAAGATCAGCCGAATGGAGATTTTTGTGGTCGTTCCCGATCACGTGACGGTCAATGCCCTGCGGTTTACCGTGTCGGTCTCTGAACACGGAAAAATCTGGCGGGAGATCGGCAGCGCCACAGGTGGTCAACCATTGCCTACGGAGAATTATCCGCCCGACCTGGTCCGCGGATCACATCTGCTACGACCCTCCATCTCTTTCAGCCAACCCTTCGCAGGACGCTATTATCGTGTGGCATTCGCGATGACGATGCCGGTAGCGGCCATGGGCAGTACCGCCAATGCAGGGACGACGGAGGCAGCCATGGCGGATAATGCCAACGCACCGTTCTGGCGGCTCGGGCAGCTGGCGTTCTTTCGCGGTCAACAGCGAGTCAACCTCGGTGGGCCCTACAGCTTTACTAGCGCGTGGAAGAGTGCCGGTATCGACGAGGAGTGGGTCTCAGTCGATTTGGGTTCGCCATTCCCGTTCGACAACGTCAAGCTACACTGGTTGGCGCGTGCTGCAGAAGGCAGGCTTCAGGTATCCAACGATAACGACCAATGGGGAGATCTTCAACCGCTCAGCCCCATCGGCGGCTCCGAATTGGTGTCCATCGACGATATAAAACTCCCCAACCCAGTCACGGCTCGATACCTTCGGGTGTTGATGACGCGGCCTGGTTCGGCGGAAGGCTATATCCTCTCTGAGATTGAGGTCTTCGGCCATGGCGGCTTTGTTACACGGCCGAAGCCAATGCCAAGCCCTGGTGAAAGCGGCAGGCTGAATTTGGCTGGCGGTTCCTGGAAGCTGCAGCGTGCGGGGTATAACGGGCTGGAAGCAGGCGGCGAAGCAATTTCCACCGCTGGCTTCAAGGATAATGGGTGGGTTGTAGCCACCGTTCCGGGCACCGTTCTTACGTCGTACTACAACGCCGCCGCGATTCCGGACCCCAACTACGGCCAGAACCAACTGCATATCTCAGACTCTTTTTTCTACTCCGATTTCTGGTATCGCACCGACTTTATGGCGCCTCCCGTCCAGCGTGGCAAGATGATGACGCTTGAACTCGCTGGAATTAACTGGAAGGCCGATGTCTACCTGAACGGCGTTAAGCTGGGCTTGATCGAGGGCGGCTTCATGCGCGGCCGATTTGACGTCACGGGCAAACTAAGGTCCGGCGAGTCCAATACACTCGCCATACTGATCCATAAAAACGACACGCCAGGCAGCTGCAAACAGAAGACGCTTGAGAGCACAGGTAAGAATGGTGGAGCGCTTGGTGCCGATAATCCCACCTACCATGCATCGATCGGCTGGGACTGGATTCCTACGATCCGCGGCCGCAACACTGGTATCTGGGCGGAGATAAATCTTGTAACCACCGGTGTCGTGACTTTGGAAGACCCGCTGATTCGTTCTGTGCTGCCGCTACCGGATACCAGCTACGCTGACGTGACGATTGAATGCAGAGCCATCAACCACAGCAGTAAATCCTTTAGCGGAACCATGCGCGGCAGGTTCGGTACTCTAGCGTTTGAGCAGCACGTGAGCGTGCCCGCCAATGGAACAGTGTTGGTTAAGCTTTCGCCTGAAACCCACGCACAGTTGCACATCGCGCAGCCGGCGCTATGGTGGCCTGCTGGCTATGGCGAGCCACACCTGTACGACGTCGAACTGACGCTGGATAGCCACGGGGAGACTCACGATCACAAAACCTTCAAGGCGGGCATTCGTCAGATCACTTCGGACGAGAAGGGCGGAGATCTTCACCTCTTCATCAACGGACGGCGTCTCATCGCCAAGGGTGGGAGCTGGGGCTTTGGCGAGTCCATGCTCCGCTTCCGCGCTCGCGAGTACGATGCGGCTGTCCGGTATCACCGCGAGATGAACTTCAATATGATCCGCAACTGGGTCGGACAGATAGGAGACGATGCCTTCTTCGATGCCTGCGACAAGTACGGCATCCTGATCTGGCAGGACTTCTGGCTGGCCAACCCTTGGGACGGTCCGGTACCTGAAAACGACCCCATGTTCCTCGCCAACTCGCGCGACTTCCTCTCCCGCATCCGCCGTCATCCCTCCATTGGCATCTATTGCGGACGCAACGAGTGGTACCCGCCGAAGGTCCTTGACGCGGGCTTCCGTGCGCAGCTTGCCGAGCTGCACCCTGATATCCCCTACATCGGCAGCTCCGCTGACGGCCCGGTAAGCGGCCATGGTCCTTACCGGGCCCTGACCTCCCCGGAGTACTTTGAGCACGCCGATACTAAACTTCACTCGGAGATCGGCGCCCCCGCCATTCCGCCGATGGAAAGCGTGCGGCTCATGATGCCAAAGCAAGCTCTCTGGCCGTTGAGCCTAGACTACGGGCTGCATGACTTTACCCTCAAGGGGGCACAGGGTGGCGAGGCATTCCTCACGCTTTTGAACGAGGGGTATGGCGGCGCGACGAATGTAGAAGACTGGGTGGCGCTTGGGGAGATCATGAGTTACGAGGCCTACCGTGCGATCTTCGAGGCCCAGAGCGTCTATCGCATGGGCGCTCTCCTGTGGATGAGTCACCCCTGCTGGCCCTCGTTCGTCTGGCAAACCTACGATTTCTATTTCCAACCCACCGCCGCGTACTTTGGCTCGAAGCTTGGCTCGGAGCCGTTGCATATCCAGTGGAACTCTTTTAGAGAGACTATCGAGGTCGTCAACTACAGCGCAGGCGACGCGAGGGCGCTCACCGCAACTGTCGAAATCCTCAATCTTGACGGAAGCAGCGTGTCTAACGCATCCGCCCAACTGGACTGTGCGGAGGACTCGACCGTGACGCCACTAACCCTGGTCTATCCTGCGAATCTAACCGACGTACATTTCCTACGACTGACCCTTACGCAGAACAACCAGGTACGCTCAACCAACTTCTATCTACGCGGCACGGAAGCTGGCAACTATCGCGCTATCCGCACACTCAAGAAAGCAACGGTCGTCGCAAATACGACCACAGAGCGGCACGGTGATCGCTGGCTCCTTGCCACACAACTGCACAACACTTCTTCGACGCCGGCGCTCTTTGTGCGCATACAAGCCGAACGGGCGAAGACTGGTGACCGCATCCTGCCGGCCATCTACGACTCCAACTACATCGCCCTGATGCCGAACGAGTCACGCACCATCCGAACAGAGTTTGCCGAAAGTGACACACGCGGGGAGAAACCACGCATATCCGTGAGGGGCTTCAATGTGTCGGGAAGTTCGCAAGCGTAGCGCTTACAACCTTTGACGCTGTAGCTGGAGCATCTATTTGCCGCTTACGCCATACGACGCTAGAACCGATCCATCGGAACGATTCAACATAATCATTGCTCCATGCTGAGACCTGAGCGTAAAGGTGACCCGCGCCTTCGTCACTGCATCCTCGATGTCGATCTTCTGATCGTCAAGCGATTCAGAAGAGAAGCTGTAAAGAATCGCATCTTTGAGCACCGTGGGGAAAGCGAGGACGCCCGGGGACATGGGCTGTAGCTGTCTGAATGCCGGAGGGATATTCGCAATGCCTTCGGCATATCGGTACAGTGCGGCCGTTCCATCGTATTCTTCCGAGAACTCTACGGGGTCAGCGGCCCAGATGATCTTGCCTGCGCCGTGCTCGATGACCTTGACGGAGCTGCCATCGACAAAGCGCATCGTATCGATCGGTGCCTGCTGCACGCCTGCGGGGAAAGTCACCTGTAAAAGACCAGTCGCTCCGGGGAGCTTCAGGACAGATTGGCGAGCAGCAAGCGCAAAGACGCTTGCCTCGATTCCCAACGGTGTGAGGCGATCCACCTCTTGCCAATGCTCGTTGTGCTGCACAGGACCGGTGACGAGTAAACACCCGCCCTGCATCACATAGGCCATCAGCTGCTGCCAGGCTGTGTCGGTGAGCGCCTGTGGCGCAGGCAGAATAACCAACTTAGTCTGTCCCAGATCTGCCAGACGGTTTTCTGGCAGCATTCTCATGGGGGAGTGAACGTAGTATGCCAACGCCCGCACGGCCTTCTTCTGGGTGGCGACAGCAAGCCCGTTCATGCCGGTGTAAAGCAGGGACTGCGACGTAACGATCGTGATTGCCGGCGGTTCAATACTTTTAAAACTTCCGGGGGTCCGGTTCGCGAACTGCGCAAAGCCGGCAAGAACAGCCGCCTCCGGCTTCTCCGTTCCGTCCGGCCGGATCGCGCCGATAGGGATCTCGTTATCGTTGGCCATGGCTGCGTTCACGTTCCATACCCATTCAAGGCCACCCGCTCCCTGCGCAAAGGAGCTCGCGAGCTTGCGTTCCAGTTGCCAACTCTCTTCTTCTGCGGACAGTCGAAGGTGATCGTCCTGCGTTAGCCGCCGCTGTTCTCCCATCTCCTGCACGAGCATCGGCTTGCCCGGCATCTTCGCTGCCAGCGACGCCCATAAAATACTGTCAAAGTCCCACCACGTATGAGTTGTCGTGAAGCTTACCTCCGGTGCAAAGAAAGCCGGTGAGACGCGGCCCGAAACACCACCTTCGTCCTGCCCGACTGTGACGAGCTGGTCGGAGCTGGCTGCGTGGATCGTCTCGCGTTGATGCCGCGCCCAGTTGCTGAACATCGACTGCGTGAAGAGGAAATAGTCATATACCTTTAGCGGATTGTGTCCGCCGCGCACTC
The DNA here is from genome assembly GCA_043783275.1 of Rhodanobacteraceae bacterium. Lineage (GTDB taxonomy): Bacteria > Acidobacteriota > Terriglobia > Terriglobales > Acidobacteriaceae > Edaphobacter. Next base: position 34,839 of record JAYVZP010000017.1, on the reverse strand, counting down.
CATCGAAGTCGAATGCGCCAACCTCTGGCATCGCGAAAGGATCGGCTGCGGCAAGCTCGGGCGGCACGCTGGTGGGCATCGACTGTAAAGACCTCCCCACGCCGAAAGACGGCTCGGCCCAGGCCGCCAGCAACGCAGCCTGGTCCGGATAGCGCTGCTTCAGCCATTGTCGCCACGCAGCTTCCTCAAAGGGATTGTGCTGCGGCAGCGTCTTCCACGCATTGTCGTTCGCGCTAGGCTCGTTGATCAGATCCCATGCGAGAAACGGAACATCGTGAAATCGCTGCACCAGTGAGAAGACATAGCGATCCTGCAACTGCAGGGCCGCTGGGTCCAGGTACGGCTGGCTGCCACCGAAGGCATCCGGCACAAAGGCGAAAAGATTGAACTGCACCGGCAAACTGTAGCGCCGGGCTGTCATCAGGAAGGCCTCGATGGCACGAAGAGTATCTTCGCTTACGGTCTTGTCCGGGTTGACCAGCAGATCCCAGCCCGACCAGATGCCGGAACGAATCATGTTGAGTCCGGCTTCGTGGATCTGCCTCATGTCCTGGTCCCACACAAACGCATTCGGCTCGGCGAGGTATAGGCGATGGACGTCGCTGGCCATATATGTCGTTCCGACAACAGGTAGTGGCTTGCCATCGAGCGCAAAGTAGTCAGTGCCCACGGTGAGTCTGGGCCCGTCGCGCAGATACGCCCAATTCCTGATCCAGAAGCCGGATTGATATGTCCAAATAGGTGCGCCGTCGCGCCAGAGCGTAGTTTCAACGGTATGCAGGCCTTGCCCGGTTACGGCAGATTGCGGGAGGGTGATCGTCTGCGAAGCGTGGACGGGAAAGCTGAACGTCTGCGCTGCACCGTCATCGGAGCGCACGCTGATCTTCAACAGATCGTGCGGACGGGGTGCGAGCGCCTCCGTCGGTTTGTAGCTAAACTCCAGCAGCTCTCCCGGCAGGAACAGCGGAACCCGGGGGCGGAAGGTGAAACGGTCGTCGCGCCGCAAAGCGAGCATCTGCAGCTTCGCAAGCAACTGCGGGTCGTCAAAGCCGTTTACCTGTGGTTCGCAGGCGAGAAAGATCCAGCGACCGCCCACAAATCGTTCACGAACATGATCGATCAGCAGGGCCGGCGCAGATAGCCGATGCGTCCCCTGCGTTCCCCAGGCAAGCGTTGATAAATACGCATCCTCGTTACCAGTGGTTCCCATCTCCTTCGGCGACATCGGCGTGACAGAGAGCCGAAGCACCGGGCTGAAAGCTTGTTTCCATGCAAAGCGCGGTAATTGAGGTTGAATATTCGCGTTCGATTCGAAGCGCAATGCCTGCGAGCCGGGCGTGGCCTGGTAGTCATGGATCAAAAGCTCAAGCGACGCTGCCACGCCCGGTTGGCGAAGACGCCATGTGTTGCCATCACGAAAAGCGGCTCGCGTGAATGGCTTGCCCCCAAGCACGATGAGATTACCGCCACGATCCAGAAAACGCAGAATCGTCGGCCATGCAGCTTCGGGGTAGGACGAACCATAGGGAAGCACCAGCAGCTTTGTCTCCGGCGCATAGAGAGCCTTGTCCAGCTGGTCTGCACTTACCATTGCCGCATCTCGAAACCCGCGTTGTAAGGCCTCTTGAGAGACCGGACTGGAATCGGATACTGGGAACCCAGGCTCTGAAAACAGCACTGTCTCGCTTTGAGCATGTATCCGCCCAGATGAGCAAGCGCAGAAAATTGCGATCAACAATGTGCGAGATAAGAAGTGCATAGGCGCAATGTTATCGTTATCTTGCGTAAAAAGGAGCGACCGGTTGAAGACAATGAAACGTAGCCCCCAATGGATGCTCGTAGCTGTTGCGGTCCTCTATAACGGAAGTTTCGCGTTGCCGCTCTTCGCCGCGCCACCTGTCCCATTCCGTGCGTCAGGTCAGCAAGCGCCCGGACCGGAGACCATGACCGTTACGGCCACAGACGGTGGCATGAGACTGCAGAATAGCCGCGAGGTTGTGCAAATCACATTCTGTGCCGCTGGTGTGGTCCACGTTGTCGCAAAGCCGGCCGATGCTCCTGTTCGCCCTCCCGCCGCCCAGCCCTGGATCGTCAACCAATGTAGCGTGGTAGCGACTAAGTTCGACCAGACCACCACTACTCCGAGGGTCGGCACAGCGCAGTTGACCGTCAGCGCGAATCTCACGACCGGAGCGCTCAGATTTGAGGATTCGACCGGAAAGGTCATGCTGCAGGAGAGCGACCTCCAGCCTCGGCGTTACCAGCCTGCCTCGATCGGCGGAGAGTCTGTTTATCAGGTAAGCGACCGGTTCTCTCCGGATCTGCTTGAAGGGGTGTACGGCCTGGGACAGCACCAAAGCGGCGTCTTCAATTACAGAGGTTCCGTCGTCGAGCTCGCGCAGGCGAACAGTGACATCGCCGTGCCCTTGATGCTCTCTACGAACGGCTACGGGCTGTTCTGGAATACGGCTTCACAGTCCTTCTTCGACGACCGCTTCTCACGTGAGCTCAAGCTGACTGCAAAAGCTGCCGATGGCGTGGATTACTACTTGTTTTACGGCCCTGAGATGGACGCCGTTATCCATCACTATCGCGACCTGACGGGCCACGCACCTCTGTTTGGCAAATGGGCCTACGGTTTTATCCAGTCCAAAGATCGCTACACCTCGGCACAGCAGTTACTCGATATCGCCGGAGAGTATCGTTCGCAGCATGTGCCGCTGGATGCCATCGTGCAGGATTGGTTCTGGTGGAAGCGGCAAGGTGATCCGGTGTTTACAGACGAGTACCTGAAACCGCATCCCGATGTGCCCGGCGCTCTCCGCACCCTGCATGAAGATCATGTGCATGCCATTATTTCCGCGTGGGCAGTCCTTGATCCAAAGTCGGAAAACTATCGCGCGATGGCCGAGCAGCACCTTCTTATCCCGGGTTCGCCCGACTATGATCCGACCAATCCCAAGGCACGCGACTTTTACTGGGACCACCTCCTCGGCAAGCTGTTCGCGCAAGGCTGGGACGGCTTCTGGCTCGATAGCTCCGAGCCTGAGACTTGGGGCGGAGAGAACGATGCGGTTCTCGAAGACAAGCAACTCTTTCTCGGTTCAGGCGCCCGCTATCTCAATATCTTTCCATTGATGCATTCCGGAAATGTCTATGAGCATTGGCGAAAGGCAACAGACCAGAAGCGTGCTTTCATCCTGACTCGTTCCGCGTTTGCCGGCCAGCAGCGAAACGCCACGGTGGAATGGTCGGGCGACGTCTTCGGAACTTTCCCGGTCTTCAAGCGGCAGATCGCCGCAGGGCTCAATTTCGCACTCTCGGGAATGCCTTACTGGACCACCGACATTGCGGGCTACACATCGCCGTTTGCGGATGAGCCGAACAACCCGCAATATCAGGAACTCTACACGCGCTGGTTTGAGTTCGGGACATTCTGCCCTGTAACGCGCACTCATGGGCACCGCAGCGCAAACGAACTTTTCTCTTATGGCCCGCAAACGCCGACGCTGATCGCCTACGACAAATTACGCTCCAGGTTGCTGCCTTACACCTACTCGCTTGCCTGGCGTGTAACGCACGAGGATTACACGATCATGCGACCTCTCGTGATGGATTGGCGCATGGACGAGAAAGTGCGATATATCGACGATCAGTTCATGTTTGGCCCTTCACTCCTCGTCAATCCCGTCACCATCGCCGGCGCGACGCAGCGCATGCTTTACCTGCCCCCCGCGCCCGCATGGTATGACTTTTGGACGGGCGAAAAAACAACCGGAAATCAGCAAATCCTTGCCCAGGCTCCGCCCGATCGTATTCCGGTCTATGTACCCGCCGGCGCCATCCTTCCGCTTGGACCGGCGAACGAATATGTCGATCAACATCCCGGCGACCCGACAGAACTACGCATTTACGCCGGAGCCAACGGCAGCTTTACCCTTTATGATGACGCCGGTGACGGCTATCTTTATGAGAAGGGGGAGCATGCCACCATCTCCCTGCAATGGGACGACTCGGCTAAAACACTCAGCTTCGGACAACGGCAGGGCCAATACCCGGGGATACAAAAGCAAAGGGTGTTTCATGTCACGCTTGTGGCTCCGAATGTGGGCACCGGATTCGCTGCCAGCGCACAATTCAGCACCGTTACCTATACCGGATCTCCTATCCGCGTCGCTATTCATTAGCCCCGTTTACCACGTTCGGATGATCGAGGAGGCCTCGGCCACCGGGAGCAGCAGACTGGTCTTGCCGAACTCTGGAAGCTGTTATGAACTTTGTACCGATCTAAGCAACCTCTATGCAGGTATGCGGTTTACCTGCCGTATTCGTGGCTTTGGTGCTTTCAGCGGTCTTAGGTTTTTTGCGGGCTTTGTGCACAGGTTGAACAGGGGAACTGCATGACCCCGAACCTGTCTCTTCGATGGTAAATATTTGCAGGGCGAAGCCCGCCGCTACAGCAAGCGAGGTGGCTAGGGTTTCTGATCTATTTCGATGTACCCATGGCCCAAGCACCCTCGTAGGCGCGTTCTTGCCACAGAACCCGGCCCTGCTCGCCTCCGAACGCGCAGTCCTAGTGAAACCAATCAGTACCGGGATTATCTGCCACCCCAACGTCCCGATGGTGCAGACCGCGCTTGAAGCCTGGATCGTCAGCCGCTTGATTTCCTCTTTATCGAAAATGCTGGAAATCTCGTCTGTCCCTCCCACTAAGACCTTGGAGAACAGTTCCGATCCCTCCTCCTCTCCATCACCAAAGGAGAGGACAAGCCGGTCAAATGCCCACCATCTTCTACAGTTACAACGCCGCCATTTTTGGCAAGATGGATCTCGCATAGGCAGCCGCGTTCGACCTTGCTGCCACCCGCCGCAACGTCGAAGGGTCTGGCTCCGTAATGCAGATCTTCGAAGTCCCCTCCAAAATCGGCGCAGGTCTGGAGAACATAACCGACTTCTTCCGCAATCAGCTTGCAAGTTCACGTCAAGCCTGTACCGCCGACGGGAAACGACTCCAGCCTATTTCCACCACACCGCAACAAACCACGCCAACCGGACAAGTTTCGCCTGCGGTGGATTGACGACCAATTTGGTCCGGATTACACTAAGGGTGAACTTACGGCGAACATTTGCACCATGTAAGGTGCGCGCCAAAGATTGGGAGAGAAATGCTACAGGCATTCATCATCACGCTGCGTGAAGGCGTGGAAGCATCGCTGATCGTCGGGATTATCTTCGCTTACCTGTCGAAAATCAGCCGTCCGGAGCTTAAAAAGACCGTCTTCTGGGCGCTCGGCTCCGCCTTGGCCTCTAGCGTTGCCGTCGCAGTCGTTCTATCCCGCCTGCAATATAACCCTGACGTATTTGAAGGTTGGATCATGCTCCTGGCCGCCTTTTTCACAGCCAGCATGATCTGGTTCATGAACAAGACCGCCCGCTCCATGAAGGGGCATATTGAAGCTAAAATTGCCAAAGCGACCAGCGGAACCTCCCAGTTTGGCCTCTTCCTGCTAGTCTTCCTGCTAGTTCTCAGGGAAGGCGTTGAAACCGTCCTGATCCTGTCCGCCGTCTCCCTGAATTCCACCGAGCTCCTCAGCTTCACAGGCACGGCGCTCGGCGTCGCGGTCGCGGTAGTCTTTGGTGTCATGTTCATCCGCGGCAGCGTCAAAATCAATTTGCAGCGGTTCTTCCGCGTGACGACCGTCATTCTCTACTTCGTCACCTTCCAGCTCTTGGTCAGCGGTCTGCATGAGCTCTCTGAAAACGGCGTCCTGCCGTCCAGCACCGCTGAAATGCGCTACATCGGCCCTATCGTCCGCAACGATCTCTTCTTCTTCGTCACCATGCTTGCCCTCACCGGCCTTATGCTCCTCATGGAGCAGCGCCGGCGCGGACCCGCCATTCTGGCCCCCGATAGTAACCCCGCAGAGCGCCGCAAAGCCGAGTGGACCCAGCGTCGCGAAAAGATGTGGATGACCGCCGTCATCTCAACCAGCTTCCTCTTTATCTTCCTCTCCACCGCAGAGTTCATCTACGCCAAGAGCACCACCTCGCTCAGCGCGGCGAGCCCCGTAACCCTGGTCGGCCAGCGAGTCACCGTCCCCGCCAGCGAGATCACCGATGAAAAGCTGCACCGCTATGGCGTCCACGTCGATGATGGAAAGGGCCACTCTGCTGAGGTTCGTTTCCTTCTCTTCAAGAAGCCCGATGGCAATATCGTCTCCGTCGCCGACGCCTGCACCATCTGTGGGCCAGTCGGCTTCTACATGGGCAGCCAGGGGATCATTTGCAAGATGTGTGCCAGCCCCTTGAATGCCGCATCCATGGGTCAGCCCGGCGGCTGCAACCCTATCCCGCTACTTTCCACAAACGCCAATGGCCAAATTACCATCGCCGCCGCGGATCTGAAGGCCCTCGCCCCCCGGTTCGAGAAGTAGTCATGGCAGTTGAGCGTCAGCGGCCCGACCTGGACGAGCCTGGGGCAACGCCCCAGGTCAAAGCCCTCCCTGAAACCAGAGCGCTGAGGGTCCAAACTATCGCCGCTCCGGAGGCCCCATGTTCTTCCGCCTCCTAACCGAATCCTTCATCCGCCAGAAGCGCCGCAAGGCCCTTGCCGGCATCGCCATCCTCCTCGGCACCACCGCTGTCACGGCTATGCTCGCCCTCGCTACCACGATCGGCGACCGCATCCACCGCGAACTAGCCGTCTACGGCGCCAATATCGTGGTCACCCCCAGAGCCGCTGACCTTGAAGTCAAAGTCGGTGGAGTCGACGTAAAACCCGCCACCGGCAACGCCTACCTCCATGAGTCCGATCTGGCAAAGCTCAAAAATATCTTCTGGGCCAACAACATTACCGGCATCAGCCCAGAGTTGCCGACGGACGCCAGGATAAGAATCCCAGGCAGCGCTCCGCAGATCGTCCGATCCATCGGCCTCTGGTTCGATCACCCATTTGGCAACGGAACGTCAACGACTGGCGCTACGCATCTCCATCCCACCTGGAAGCTCAACGGATCATGGCCCAAGGGACCTGAACAGGTTGTCGTGGGCAATAAACTCGCAACCAAACTGCACCTTGTCGTGGGAGAAAAGATCGCGGCTGAAGTTGATAGCCCTCAAGAGGCCCGCCCAAACTCGGCGGGGATGATACAGCGGCACATCGAGCGCGAGTTGACCATTTCAGGGATAGCCGTAACCGGGGATTCGTCCGACGATTTGCTGATCCTTCCGCTTGCGAGCGCGCAGGAGATTGCCAATTTACCGGGAGCCGTCTCACGCATAGAAATCTCCGCAAAGACCCGTCCGGAAGACGTTTTCGCTCGCCTTGATCCCGATAAGCTCTCCGGCAAGCAGCGCGACACCTGGTACTGCCGACCCTACGCCAACTCTATCGCCTACCAGATCCGCGAAGCCATTCCAGGTTCCGACGCTCAACAGGTCCGCCGCGTCGAGCAATCAGAAGGTACCGTCCTCCAGCGTATCTCCGGCCTGATGTGGCTCGTCTCATTTGCGGCCCTCCTGGCGGCCGGGTTTGCCGTCTCTGCCGCCATGGCCACCGCCGTACTCGAGCGCCGCGGCGAGATAGGCCTCATGCGCTCCCTCGGCGCCAGCAAAGCCGCCATCGCCGGCCTCTTCTACGCCGAATCCAGTCTCCTGGCCCTCGCTGCAGGCATCCTCGGTTACCTTGCCGGGTCCGTCCTTGCGTGGTGGCTAGGAGGCCGCATCTTCCCCTCTGACGCTGCCTCTCCCATCCTCAATCTGGTACTTCTTCCCGTCATTGTCGCAATGGCTATCTTCGTGGCCGTCGCAGGTAGCACCCCGGCTATCAGGTCCGGACTTAAGTCCAATGTTTCGAATACTTTGAGGGGTGAGGTATGAGGGGAGAGCTAAGCCTCGCTCGCATCCTCCGCCGCTCGCTCTTCCATCGCCGTGCGCGCAGCTTTTCCGCACTCATTGCCATGACCGTTTCGGCCGGCGTGGCAACCGCGCTCCTTACCCTCTACGCTGATCTCGACGCCAAACTCCACCACGAGTTCCGCAGCTTCGGCGCCAACGTCGTCATCAATGGCACCGCCTCACCTGACGCCGTCCAGAAAGCCGCCGGCCCCGACGCAACCGTCGCCGCTTTTACCTACGTCGTTGCCACCACCGATCGCGGCACCCCGGTAGTGATCGCCGGAGTTGACTTCCCCGCCGTCCAGAAGCTCGACTCATGGTGGCAACTCCCCGCATGGCCCACCGAACCGGATGCCGCTCTATTAGGCACGCGCGCGGCCGAATTCATAGGTAACGAAAAAGCCGTCACTCTCACCTTCTCTGGCATATCCAAGACCTTTACCGGTGCCGGCCGCCTCAAGACCGGCGGTGACGAGGACTCCCGGATCTACATCCCTCAAGCCGCCCTAAGCGCGTGGACGGGCGTTGCGCCTACAGTCACTGAGGTGCAGATCCCCGGCGGTGCTGCGAGGGTTGAAGATGCTATTTCGCGTCTTCGGAAGGCTTTTCCGGGTGCCGATGTCGAACCGGTTCGGCAGCTTGTGGATGGTGAATCGTCCATCGTGGACAAGACGCACGCACTGATGTTTGGTGCCGTCCTGCTCATCGCCCTCACCGTCGGTGTCAGCGTCCTCGCGACCCTGTCGGCGAGCGTACTGGAGCGTCGCCGCGACTTTGCCCTGATGAAAGCTCTCGGAGGCAGCGACTCGCAGATGATGGGCCTGTTCCTTCTCGAAACGCTTCTTCTGGCGGCTGGTGGGATTGTTGCGGGCTGGCTCCTTGGCTCCGGAGCCGCCTGGGTCATCAGCGAGGCCAACTTCCACACATCTTCCCTGCCACGGCTGGGTGTGTTGCCCTTGGTAGTCTTGCTCAACGTGGTTATTGCGGCTGTGGCTGCTTTGTTTCCAGTACGGTCGCTGCGAGGCCTGGAACCCGCAGCGTTGCTCAAGGGAGAGTAGGGATGGCAGAAGTCGTAACCAAGCTAGCGAGGGAAAACCAGCGCAAGGTCACGCGCGACGAATGTGCCGTCATTGCGCTTGAAGGCGTGACGCGCGAATATGCCGGCAGGACAGGCGTCGTACGTGCGCTCGATTCCGCCACATTCTCTATCGTCGCGGGCGAGTGGGTGGCGATCACCGGGCCCTCAGGCTCGGGCAAGAGCACCCTGGTGAACCTTCTCGGCTGCCTCGACCGGCCCTCCTGCGGATCACTCAAAATTGACGGCGAAGATGTCGCCATGATGACCGGCAAGGAGCTGGACCGCTTCCGCTCGGAGAAGATTGGCTTCATCTTTCAGCAATTTCACCTAATTCCCTATTTGTCAGCACTTGAGAATGTAATGCTCGCGCAATACTTTCACTCCACGACCGACGAAACGGAGGCCCGGGCAGCGCTGGAAAAAGTCGGCCTCGGCGATCGTCTAACGCACCTGCCCAGCGAGCTCTCCGGCGGCGAACAGCAGCGTGTCTGCATCGCACGAGCGCTTATCAATAACCCGCCACTCCTTCTTGCGGATGAGCCCACCGGAAACCTGGACCAGGCAAACCAGAAGATCGTCGCGGAGCTTTTGGGTGGGTTACATCGCGCTGGGCACACCATTGTCATGGTTACGCACGATCCTGAGATGGCCGCGCTTGCTCAGCGCAAAATCGCCTTGAGCCATGGACGCGTCTTTTGTCACCCCATCCAAAACGTCGTCCGGCTGCGATAACCAGTAATCCTTAGCGAACTCCCCACTTTAGTTTGTTGCGCAGCACACTGAACAGCCCGTTCGGGCGCAGGCGCAGCAGACGCACGCAGGACGTTGACCGACAGCATTGAACTTCATCTCCTAGGTGAAGCTCGACCGCCTCCTGGCCATCGACTGTCAGAAATATCTGGTTGGGCACGCCTTCGACCTTGATGGTGATGCTGGATTCACCGGGCATGACCATCGGCCGGATCGTAAGCAGGTGCGGGCAGATCGGTGTGACGATCAAACAGTTGACGTTCGGCATCACGATCGGTCCGTTGGCCGCCAGGTTATAGGCCGTGGATCCAGTCGGCGTCGCCACAATCACTCCATCGGCCCGAAAAGTCGCCACCAGTTGGTCGTCGATGCGCACCGTGTAATCCGCCATCCGGGCGATAGTGCCCTTGGCGACTACGAGATCGTTCAGAGCGTCCCACTCCCTGCGAACCTTTCCATCTCGCAATAGCCGAGCATTCATCATTGTGCGCACGTCGATTTCCGCGATGCCGTTGCACCAGTTCTCTAATGTCTGGTACAGATCTGACAGCGGGATTTCAGTCAGGAATCCAAGCGATCCTAAATTTACGGCGAGAATTGGCGTGTCGGTATGTGCGAACGCACGCGCCGCTGACAGCAATGTTCCATCGCCACCCAACACGATGACCAGCGTGGGCCCCTCTCGCGGCAGCAGCGTACGATCCATGCCGGGAAGGCCCAGATATGCCGCTGAGTCTGTGTCGAGCAGCGTTTCGTAGTCATGGCGCTTGAGCCATGCGATCAGTTCAGGCAGAAGGTCTGCGACCTCTGGCTTCTGCGGCTTGGAGATAATGGCGGCCTTGAACATTATCAGTAGTGTACTGGCAAGCGCTCACAAACACGTTACGATAAGGCCGCCAGTATTTCTTGACCACGCTTTTAGAAGCGCGCATGCAGAAGATACTCGTGGTTTCCTTCCATGCCGCGGATGGGTGAATCGATAAGGTCCAGATCCTTGCCGCCAAGGGAATGGGCACTCTCCGCGACTCGATCGATCGCCATCTGCCGCGCCTCTTGCGTCCGTACGATGCCGCCCTTGCCCACATGCTCGCGCCCGGCCTCGAACTGCGGCTTGATCAGCAGAACCATCTTGCCCTGCCAGGGAACCTCCGGCGTGGCCAGTGCCTTCAGGATCGCCGGAAGCACCAGCGTGGCAGAGATGAACGAGACGTCCATGGCGAAGAATCGAATCATGGGATCGAGCGTGTGCGGTGCCAGGAGGCGAGCGTTCGTGCGCTCCATCAGCGTAACGCGCGGATCGGAACGGAGCTTCTCTGCAATCTGTCCGTAGCCTGTGTCGATCGCGAGGACGCTGGTCGCTCCACGCTGCAGCATGCAGTCCGTAAAGCCCCCGGTGGATGCACCTACGTCCAGGCATGCTAGGCCGGTGACGTCGATGTTCCAATTCTCCAGCCCGCGCTCCAGCTTGAGCCCGCCGCGTCCTACGAACTTGAGATCATCGCCCAACATTCGCAGCACGGCTGTATCAGCCGTAGGGGTTCCCGGCTTATCGACTCGTTGTTCATCGACGAGAACGCGGCCCGCAAGAATCAGAGCCTGGGCCCGCTCGCGTGAAGCTGCGTGGCCGCGATCTACAAGGAGTTTGTCTAGACGGATCTTCATAGGGTAGAAAGTGGAACCGTGCCTCAAAATAAGTGTACGGCGTGGCGGGCGGCTTCCGCATTTGCACCAAAAACGATAGAGTTCTCTTGGAGACCAAGTCGGAGGAACACCCTGCAATGTCTGCCGATTCCATGACTTACGTGATTGCCGCGCAATCTGCTTCCGAAATGGGTGCGTTATATGTATAGAGAAACAGGAATAACAAACATGCCGGCGGCGTCCACACTGGAGGACGCTTCCCTGCTGGCCTTGGTCCAGCGGGGAGATGAGCAAGCAATGGCATCGCTGTTCGACCGCTACTCCAAGGTAGTTTATTCAGTTGCGCTTCGCGTTCTGCGGGATCCAGCTTCGGCTGAGGATGTGTTGCAGGAGATTTTCATGCAGATTTGGCGGAGTCCGGATAGTTTTGTCGCGACGCGGGGCAGCCTTGGCGGCTGGCTTGCCGTCGTGAGCCGGAATCGCTCCATCGATGCCCTGCGGCGCAAACGGCCAACGGAATCAGTCGACGACATGGCCATCTCGTCCCCCTGCAATCTGGCAGATGAGGCCGAGCACAACCTGATGATAGAAAAAACACGCAAAGTCATTGTCTTGTTGCCGTTAGAGCAACGTAAGACGCTGGAGATGGCATTCTTTGACGGCTTGACCCACTCTGAGATCGCCGAAATGACGGGAGATCCACTAGGCACCGTAAAGACCAGAATCCGCAGTGCTCTGTTGACGCTGAGAAAGGCATTTCAACCATGATCCCCGTCAAACACATAGATCCGGACGACTTGGCGCTTTATGCCATGCAACTTCTTCCACTCACCGAGATGGAGGAGATGAGGCTGAACCTACAACACAGCGCGGAGGCTCGTCGCATTATCTCCGAGATCTACGGCGACCTTTCTCTGCTCGCACACACGGCCGATATGCATACGCCACCAGAAGAAGCTCGTCGGCGACTGATGAAGACCGTCGCTCGCGAGAAGAAGGCTATCCCGATCGATCACGTCCCGGCCGGCGGCTACGCTCCGCGCGCAAGCTCCACTCTGTTTGAAGAAGAGCCCGTCAAGAAGAGTGCAGCCGCGAAAGTCCTGCCGTGGTTGGGCTGGGCGGTTGCGGCTGGCATGGCGTTTGGAGTCGCCAACCTCTACACCCAACGCGAACACCTGATAAGCGCGGTAGCTGCATCTCGAAAACAGATGACCCAGACCCAGGTTTCTGCAGAAGCCGCGACGCTGATGATGGAGACTCTTAAAGATTCGTCCGCAGTGCACATCGCATTGACCGGCACAGGCGTCAATCCTCCGCCGGAAGGTCGAGCAAGCTACGTTCCGGAGAAGGGTTCGCTCGTCTTCATCGCAAGCAATCTTGAGCCGCTGGCCGCTTACAAGACCTATGAACTGTGGCTGATTCCGGCCGACGGGCGTGATCCGATTCCTGCCGGAACCTTCCATCCGGATGAACGTGGCAACGCAAGCGTAGTCCTGCCAACCCTGCCAAAGGGTGTGCAGGCCAAGGCGTTTGGCGTGACCATTGAGGACGGAGATGGATCCCAGACGCCCACCTTGCCCATCATCCTGAAGGGCGCTGCCTCCTGAACAAGAACGACATGCAAGCAACAAGAAGCCATCCCTGAACGGGATGGCTTTTTTTGCTTCGCATTCTTCAGCGTCTAGGGTTGCGTGATGCGGACCGAAATACCGTTGCCCTGCAATGAGAGATGCGTTTGCACGCTGTCGGTATCCGTCCTGATGATCGTGATGTCCGTGGAATCGAGCGACGTCACGTAAACCTTACCTGTAGGGGTTCCGGTCGTGACCGCGATGTAGGCCGGGTGGCCATGCACGATCGAATCCGCTGGATTTGTGCTGTTCCCTGCCGGGATCGTCGCAACCACGGTGTTCGTAATCAGATTAATGACCGAGATGGATCCGGCAATACCAGCCGCAGTGTTACCAGCATTGGCCACATAGGCGCGGCTGCCATCCTGCAGAACGCCCACCATCACCGGATTGACCCCGACCGGGATTGTCGCGAGAACCTGGCCATAGCCGAGCGCATTGAGCGGGTTGGCCGGATCACAGGTTGGGTTATTGGAAACTGTCGTCGCGGGGCAACGCGGAATGTTGATGATGGAGACCGATCCGGGATTTGTGCCATTCCCGGCGTTCGCCACGACCATCTCGCTAAGCGTCGGCGCAAAGTCAGCCCAGACCGGCGCAACACCAACGGGTATCGTGCTGGCGACACCGGAAGGCGTCGTGAAAGCATCCGGAGCGTTGGTCTGCGCATTGATCGCCGTGACGGAGTTCGATCCCTTATTCAAGATGTAGGCGCGCGCAGAGTCGGCCGCCATGATTCCGTAAATTGGATTAACACCAACTGGAATTGTGTTCGAGATTGTATTGCTCGTCGTCTCGATCGCGGAAATCTTGCCAGGAGAACCAGTTGGTCCCTGAACAATCGCATAAGCCCGCGGGGAGCCATTCGCGCCGACCGTGTAAACCGTGCCGGAACCCGTTGGGAGCTCCTGCTGGATAGCCGGGGGATTTCCCTGAAGCTGCGCAACTGCGTTCCGGCCAGGATCTGCAATGTAGACGTAGGTGCCCTGCGGATAAATGCTGACCGGCTTCGAACCAGCGAGCAGCGTCGTCTGCAGGACGTCTGAAGCGAGCAGACCAGTAGAAACAGCAAACGTATTTGCGGTCCCATCTCCATTGAGCGTGTAACCGGACCCTCCGCTACTGCTCAGGATCAGATACTGCGGATTCGCTCCAATCGCAGTCGTATTCAGAATCGTGTCGCCAGAGAAATCCAAGAAGGTCACAAGCCCGGGAGACGTTGGGCTCGGGCTGGAGATAGCGACGGCGTACTTGGTCGGCTGACCGGCAGGGCCCACAGGATTGATCGAGCTAACGACCGGGCGGTAGTTGTTACCGCAGCCTGCTAGCGAAAAAGTGCCCAGGGTCAGGGTCGTAACTGCGAGAATTAGGACGTGTGCTGGCTTACGATTTGAATGCAAAACTGCTCCCACGGAGGTGCTTTTTCTGAGATGCTTTGGGGTATCGCGATAAAAGATATGCAAGTTACGATTGTAAATCAATGCAGGTAGGGGTGACGGTTGGGGGAGTGGCGAAAGGCAATACCTGAAGCGCGCGACCGGATGCAAAGCAGGATGCTCGTGTGGGTCGTGGGATTGCTGATCGCACTCTCTGCGCTGCGCTGGACCATGAAAGTTTTGCATTCGAGAGTCATTCTTATTGCTGTGATCCTGAGCTTGACATTTGCAGCAATGGTTTGGGCGTTGCGGGCCGCGACACCTGCGGCTGCTATTTTGGGCGGGGCCTTCTGCTTCCTCATCGTGGCCGCTACGCGTGGGCCTGACCAGTCGATAATTCAGTCGGGACTTACACCCCTCGCCGCACTCTTCATCCTAACGTTCGTGGCCACAAGAATAGGCAGATCGAAAAAACGCAAAGCTGGACTCGCCGAAAGTCAGCGAGGCCGTGCTGCGTCCCAGATCGTCGCAAACCTCGGATTTGCGGGGCTGATTGCATCGGTTCTCCTTGGCGACCAATTCGGCGGCATCGCCCCTCGCTACTGGAACCATGTCGGCTTCGATGGCTACATCTTTCCAATGCTTATCGTTGCTGCACTATCCGAGGCGACGGCCGACACCGTCTCCTCGGAGATTGGCCAGGCGTATGGCGGCACCCCGATCATGCTGACAACGCTGCGGCGAGCTCCGGTTGGCACAGACGGCGGAATCAGCCTTCTCGGGACCGCGGCAGGAGTCTTTGGAGCGATTCTTGTGACGCTTGCAGGTGCCTGGGCGCTTCATCTGCTTACGGAACAGACGACCGCATGCCTTGTGGGAGGTATTGCCGGATTGATCTTCGACAGCCTTCTTGGAGCGACAGTGGAAAAGAAGGGCTGGCTCGGAAACGATCTGGTCAACTTCTCGTCGACCATCTTTGCCGGCTTCGTCGCATGCGCTTATCTACTGCTCTGACGTTAGTCGTCCGACTTCCCATCCACCCAACGGTGCAGGAATGTCTCGTTCAGGTTCAATTCAAGCGCGGTATAGCTCAGGACTTCGTGAAAGTAGCGCATCCACAGGTCGTAGGTCCCAATGTGCCCCATGGTCGGTCGCGGAGACGTGTAGACGTCCAGTCCCGCGTCCTGGCAAAGCTCGCGGATGCGAAACAGGTGGGTTCCGTCCGACACGACGACGATGTGGTGCAGATGGTGCTGTCTGGCAATCGCGGCGAGCAGCGACACCTGCTCACTCGTGTCTATGGAGTGCGTTTCAGCGATGATCGAATCGAAGGGGACCGCCTGGGCCAGCAGATAGTCCCGGCCCACACCACCCTCTGTCTTCCCGGAATCTCGATCCGATCCGCCACCCAGCGTCACGAGGATCGGAGCAATCTGCTTACGATACAGCGCCACCGCATGATCCAATCGGGCATGATATACCGGCGAAGGACGGCCGTTGTACTCCGCCGCACCAAACACTGCGATCGCATCGGCGGTTTGTGCCTGATCCTCACCTGCCACCAGATTGATGTTCCGCACAACATAAGTCGACCATCCAACCGTGCCGATTACGATCACGGACAGCACAAACAGCCAAACATTACGAAACCCATGGCGCCGCTTCGCATGTACGACGGTCGGAATGGAGCTGGATATCATCTTCAGTAAACGGTGAGTCTGTGTCGGTCAGCGTTGCAGGCACAGGGCGATTTCGTGGGTAGGAATTGCACCTTCGCGAAGAATCGACCAGGAGCTGCCGCCACCGGTCAAATCCACAATAGTCGTAGCGACCGTGCGTGCAGTTGGCCCGCCGTCGACAATCATCGGAATTTTATCCCCAAGCTGGGCTTGAACGCATGCTGCGGAGGTGCATTCCGGCTGCCCGCTCAGGTTTGCCGATGTGGCTGTAATGGGCAGGCCCAGTTTAGCGACGACGGCGCGCGCAATTGCAGCCTCTGGAACGCGTAGCGCGACGTTGCCCGTGTTCGCCGTAACCCGCAGCGGAATCCCGGACCCAGCCTTCATGATGATCGTCAGGGGTCCGGGCCAGAAGCGCTCGGCGAGCCGATCAAATGCTGTATCGCAATTGCGAGCCAGCCCATAGGCCTGCGCCACATCCGAAATAAGCAACGACAACGGCTTGTGCCGTGCACGCGTCTTGATATCGTAGATGCGATCAACCGCCGCAAGATTTACGGGATCAACGGCGAGGCCGTAAAAGGTGTCCGTCGGTAAGGCAATAACCTGGCCGGCGTTGATACATCCGGCGATGTAATCAATCAATGCAGGCTCGGGCACTTCGGAATGGATGCGGAGAATCTCTGCCGTCAACTTGCGTGCTCCTTGTGACCAATAGAATACCCTGTCGGTCACCCACCCCGGCACCCCACTGTGCATCGCCGCCAGCGTAGACTTTGAAAGATGCCTATCTCTCCCGAAGTAGTCACCAGCCGCAGCAACGCAAGAGTCAAGCAGCTACGCGCGGCCTTCGCTGGACAGGCCCGCCTTTCGAGCGGCCTTATTGCCATTGAAGGCGAACACCTGCTGGAAGAAGCGGTGAAAAGCAACCAGGCCCTGAAGACTGTCTTCATCAGCGAGCGCCGCAGCCTTCCCGACTTCGTTCCGCGCGGCGTGGAAGTCGTTCGCCTCGCTACCGACGTCCTCCAGAGCTGCGTTGAGACCCAAACCCCTCAGGGCATCGCCACGCTGCTGGTCCCGCCGGTTTACGACGTTCAGGACATGCTCGTCGGTACGCCACTTATTCTCATCGCCGTCGGCCTGCAGGATCCCGGAAATCTGGGCACGCTTATCCGCTCCGCCGAGGCTTTCGGAGCCACAGGTGTCCTCACCACGCCCGGGACAGTCAGCGCCTGGAACGGCAAGGCCTTGCGTGCCTCCGCCGGCTCGATCTTTCGCGTGCCCGTCGCGGCAGCCACTCCAGAGGTTATGGAGATTCTCGAGCAGCAAGGCATCCGCCTCGTTGCAGCACTCAAGGACGACGCCAAACCGATCGACGAGGTCAACCTCAAGACTCCCTGCGCCCTGATGATCGGGAACGAGGGCGCTGGGCTGGCCGAAGGCTGGCTGAACATGTCCGACGAGCGCGCCACCATTCCCTGCCCCGGCTGGGTCGAAAGTCTGAACGCCGCCGTAGCCGGTTCATTAATGTTGTATGAAGCCTCTCGCCAGCGGAGAATAAGGTAGTGAGTCTCTTCGACGTATCCCCGCTGGCTTCCCCTGCCCGAACCCGACAGATGCCGCTGGCTGAGCGTATGCGCCCCCGCACGATTGCTGAATTCTCCGGCCAGCTTCACCTGCTGGGCGAAGGAAAACCGCTTCGTCTAGCTATCGAAAGAGATGACGCAACCTCCATGATTTTCTGGGGCCCACCCGGCGTCGGCAAGACAACACTGGCCAAGATCATCGCCCAGATGACACAGGCAAGCTTCATCGAGTTCTCTGCAGTGCTGAGTGGAATCAAAGAGATCAAGCAGGTCATGGTCGAGGCCGAAAAAGCTGTGGATTTCGGCTCCCGCACCATCCTCTTCGTCGACGAGATCCATCGTTTCAACAAGGCCCAGCAGGACGCCTTCCTACCTTACGTCGAACGCGGAACCATCCGTCTTATCGGCGCAACGACCGAGAACCCGTCATTTGAAATCAACGCCGCGCTCATCTCCCGATGCCGTGTCTACACACTCGTCGCGCTGTCGGAAGAAGACGTAATCGCACTCCTTCGACGCGCGCTGTCGGACACCGAACGCGGCCTAGGCGACTCCGGCATCGAAGCCGACGATGACGTGCTCGCCTCCATCGCCAATCACTCCAGCGGCGACGCACGGACGGCACTCAACGCCCTCGAAGTCGCGGCCCGACTGGCGGAAGGACGCGGCGAGCGCACCATTACCAAAGCCCTGGCCGCCGAAGCGATGCAACGCCGCATGCTCCTCTACGACAAAAAGGGCGAGCAGCACTACGACATCGTCTCCGCCCTGCACAAGAGCGTTCGCAACAGCGACCCCGATGCCGCGCTTTACTGGCTTGGACGCATGCTCGAAGCCGGCGAAGACCCGATGTATTGCGCTCGCCGCGTTGTCCGTATGGCAGTCGAAGATATCGGCCTGGCCGCTCCGGAAGCGCTGAACCTTTGCCTCTCCGCGCGCGATGCCATGCACTTCCTCGGCCGCCCGGAAGGCGATCTGGCGCTTGCGCAAGCCGTCGTATACCTGGCGCTGGCGCCCAAGTCGAACGCTGTGTACACCGCCTACGGCGCAGTACTGACCGACATTCAAGCCACCATCGCAGAGCCCGTACCACTGCACCTGCGCAATGCTCCAACCAGGCTCATGAAGGACCTGAACTACGGCAAAGACTACCAGTACGCGCACGATGTGGAAGGCCGCGTCGCCGACATGGTTTGCCTGCCACCCTCGCTCGCGGGACGCCAATACTACATCCCCACGTCAGAAGGCCGGGAACGGCAACTTGGCCAGCGCATGGAAGAGATCGCAAAGATCAAGCGCGAGAAACCTGAGTAGAACGGTAGGGCAAATCTATCGAAAACCTGTCCTGGGGGGAGAACCTACTTCGTATCCCGCGCGACAGCGTCCAGCACCAAACCTTTTGTCAGTAACTCCGGTAGTACATCGGCAGGGCTCCCAGCCTTCGCCGGATAAACCACATAAGTCGGCACGCCACTGCGACCGATCGACGCAAGCTGCTTCGTTATCTCCGGGTCGTACTGCGTCCAGTCCGCTTTCAGCAGCACGAAATCGTGGCTCGACAACTGCCGTTCCACCTCATTTGAATCAAGCACTACCTGCTCATTCACATGGCAGGATAAGCACCAAGCCGCCGTGAAGTCGATAAACACCGGCTTCCCAGCCGCACGAGCAGCATCCAGGGTCGCTTGAGAATAAGGCTTCCACACGAGCTTGTCCTTCGCACTCGCAGTGAGCGGGATCGCAATTGCCACGACACATAAAACCAGGGCGACAATCGCGCTGGCCCATCGCGCTGGCCAACGACCTAACGCCCAGCCCGCAATCGCAATTACCAGGAATCCAACCAGCAACCGAGCCAGGTGATCTACGCCATCCGTTGAATCCGCGCTGAACAAATGCCCGTACACCCAGGCGAGGAAGATCGCCGTCGCGAACAGCGGAACCGCCGTCAACTGCTTCAGAATCTCCATCCACGCACCCGGGCGAGGCAGGAGCTTCATCCAACCTGGCTGAATGGTCAAGATCAAATAAGGCAGCGCCAGTCCAATTGCCAGCGCGGTAAATACTGCAAACGTCACGAGCGGGGGTTGTGCCAGCGCGAACCCAATCGCCGCGCCCATAAAGGGTCCAACACACGGAGTAGCTACCACCGTCGCCAGAACGCCGGTAAAGAAGCTGCCGGCAAACCCTTCCTTCCGCGTCAACGAGTCGCCCGCACTCGTGAGCGAAAGCCCTAATTCAAACTGCCCCGCAAGCGACAACGCAAAGAAGAACAGGAAAGAAGCCAACACCACCACGAAGGTCGGTGACTGCAATTGGAAGCCCCAGCCCGCCTGACTGCCGCTTGCCCTGAGTGCCAGCAGCGCCGCGACAATGACCCAGAACGAAACCAGAATTCCCAGCGCGTAGACCAACCCGTGGTTGCGCATATGTCCACGCTCTTGGCCTGAGGTCTGTACCAGCGCCAGCCCCTTCAAGAACAATACCGGGAACACGCACGGCATCAGGTTCAGAATGATGCCGCCGAGCAACGCCAACCCTATCGCGCCCAGCACGGTCACCTTACTGGATGAAACCCCAGCCGCAGGTCCCTGCAGAGTTGCGGGGAGTTCACCGGAAGTCACCTCAGCCGTAACGTCATAAATTTCGGTATCCGAAAGTCGAATCAAACCATGAATCGTCTTCGGCAGAACCTTCAGGTCGGCCGCGCGCTTCACCCGGAGACGTACTCCATCGGGCAGCGCCTCCACATGCTCATCCGCTGCGTTGACGATTAGATCCGGGTCGATCGGATAAAACTCTGCATCTTCCTCAGACGCGCCCGTCTTCAACGTGAGGACGAACTCGTCCTTGCCGCCAAGAGCCGTAAACCTCATCGTGTCCGGCAGCGCCGTCGGCAGATTTTTGAGCGACTGACCCAGCGCCCCCACCATCGGCCCCGGCAGCGCACCCGGTGCAACCGTCAAATCGAGTCCCAGGTGAGCCTTTCCTGGAATACAGACCTCGCGGCAGACCAGGTAGCTCACACGCGCATCAAGATGAATCGGCCCCGGCTTGGCAGTCTTCGCAGCCGTCAGGGTAAAAGGAAAGGCCACTGTATCTTCGTAGCCAAAATCCATCAGCGGGCCAAGCGGCAGGCGTGCCGGAGCTGGAAACTGCATTTCGCCAATCGAAATCTCAGCAGGCAAGGTCCATTTCACATGCGGTGGCATGCCGGAGTCACCCGCGTTTATCCAGTAGACATGCCAATGCTCTTCGAGCGTAATCACCAGCCCTACCTGCTGTGTCCCACCCGGCGCAATCGCTGGTGCCAGTGATGTCAACTCAATCGTCAGGTGCTGAGCCTTGTATGGCCCCGGCCCGCCGTCACCATACTCCTGCAACTGGGCCTCTGCTCCGATACCTGGCAGGGAAAACACGGCAAGCAGCAAAAGCAGAAGGCGCACAATTTGTTTCATCTACTTAGTGTATCTGCGTCAAGTTCGACTTAGCTCCGATTCGCAGAACGTCTTTCCACCATAATGCAACGGTCCATCACCACTTTGATCCCAGCGGCTTCCGCCCTGACAGCAGCCTCAATATGAACAATTCCCTCCTGCACCCAAAGCGCTGGTAGTTTCAGCGCAATCATCTCGTCCACAATTGCCGGGATGAACTTAGGCAGACGAAACACATTCACCAGATCGGGCTTCACCGGCAGGTCCGCAAGGGTCGCGTAGCACTTCTCTCCCAGAACCGACTCCAGCGCGGGATTCACCGGAAGAATCCGATGGCCCATCTCCTGCATGTAAGCCGAAACATAATGGCTCGGCTTGGACGGATCCTCTGACAAGCCGATCACTGCAATCGTCTGGGCCTTCAACAAATCACGAATTACTTCCGGTTCGTTCATGAACTCTCTATTTCTGCCAGATGCCCAGCAAACGGCGAATGACAATCAGTTCACCCAGGTGATACGCGGTATGGTCGGCGATTAAAAGTGCCTCGCGCAATAAGTTCTGTCCATCGCCCCAGAGAAAAGGCCGGTAGAGATCAACGCCAGGTCGCGTGATCAAACCCTCAAACTTCTTCAGATCATCCCGGATGGACTCCACCGTGCGATCCCAGTCACCAGGCGCGGGTGGCTCAGAGGACTTCGGCCAATAGTCGTCCGGCCATTTGATCGCGTGGTACCCGCCGGTCGGAGGCGCAGAAAAATTCAAAATGTCCTTTTGCGTAATGCGTAAGTGTTCCAATATCTGCCAGGCGGAATACGGCAACCCGTCCGGCACCACGCCTCGAGCTTCCGCAGGAAAGTCCGCCACGGCTTTCTCAAAGCTCGCATGGGCCTGCCCACCACGTAGCAACGCAAGCAGTTGTACTGCAAGGCTCTTGTCCTCTGCTGTCCTTGACACAATATCCTCCGCAACCAGTCTTTCCTTCGGATGCACAGACCGCAGAACTTGAGCCAGCCTAACAAAGTAACCCTAAAAACGGATACGGCAAAAGCGATCACGAGTCGAAACTGTCGTCACAATTGCAGCTATAACTCGTCTGCAACCTCTACCGCAGCCGGCAGTATTCCTTCCCGTCGCATCCGCAGGAACCCACGAATAAACGGCTCCAAATCCCCATCCAGCACCTTGTCGACATCCCCAACTTCAACCCGCGTCCGAAGATCCTTGGCCATCCGGTACGGCTGAAGCACGTAACTACGAATCTGCGACCCAAACCCGATATCCAGCTTCGAGTCCTCCAGCTTTCGCGTGATCGCCTTCTTCTTGTCTAATTCGTATTCGTACAAACGCGAACGCAGCATCTTCATCGCGCGCTCTTTATTCTTATGCTGCGAGCGCTCGTTCTGGCATCCCGCAACCAGCCCCGTCGGAAGGTGTGTAATGCGTACCGCAGAGTCCGTCGTATTGACGTGCTGACCGCCCTTGCCGCCCGACCGAAAGGTATCGATGCGCAGATCATCCGGCTTGATGTCGATCACGATCGTGTCGTCAATTTCAGGCGAAACAAAGACAGAAGCAAAGCTCGTATGCCTCCGCTTGGCTGAGTCAAAGGGCGAAATCCTCACCAGCCGATGAACGCCCGTCTCGCCGCTTAACAATCCGAACGCAAAGTCGCCGGAGATCGTAAACGTGGCTGATTTGATTCCGGCCTCGTCTCCGTCCTGAATTTCATTGATCTCGACCTTGAAATGCTGCCGCTCGCCCCAGCGGATATACATCCGCATGAGCATCTCGGCCCAGTCCTGTGACTCCGTACCGCCCGCACCCGGATGCACGACGACAATCGCATTCAGAAGATCTGTCTCGCCGGAGAGCATCGTTTTAGACTCAAGCTTTTCGGCATAATCGACCAGCGCAGGAATCTCCCGAACCAGGTCTGGCTCGGTATTTTCACCCTCACGCGCGAGTTCAAAATAAGCATCGATGTCGTCCCCACGGCGGGCTAACTCGGCATCGTCCGACAGCAATGTCTCAAGTCGTTTTCGGTCACGCATCAGCGGTTGCGAACGCGTGGCATCGGCCCACACACCCGGGTCGGCAATCTTCTCTTCAACGACGGCTAGTTCACGACGGAGGCGGGGTGAGTCAAAGATACTCCCGCAGGTCGCGCACTTTTTCGCGAACCGGGGAGTATTGGTATTCGAGATCGCTCAGCATCCCCTTATTTTAGTGCAAACCGCGGCTTCAAACTAAATGCCGCTACGACCGCCGTAACCAGCACGCACAACCACGCAAACCAATCGCCATTTCGCGTATAAAACGTGGTCCCCTGCTCAAACCCAAACGGGAAGGCAAACGCCGCGCGAACATGCCGCGGGGCCTCCATCGCAACCCGTCCCCGCGGGTCGATAGCCGTCGTAACCCCGGTATTTGTAGATCGCAGCACCCAGCGGTGATTCTCTATCGCGCGCATTCGAGCCATATTCAAGTGCTGCCACGGCGCGCCAGTATCGCCATACCATCCATCGTCGGAAATGTTTACCAATACCTGAGCGCCGTTCTTCACAAACTTGCGCACTTCGTCACCGAAAATAGATTCGTAGCAGACAAAAATTCCGTAACTGTGCCCGTTCATTTCAAAGACTGTCCGCTCCGTGCCAGAGTCCATATCACCCACGCCCTCTGTCAGTTTCTGGGCGAAAGAAAAGAACCTCTTGAACGGGATGTACTCTCCCCATGGCACCAGGTGAATCTTGTCGTAGCGTCCCTTGTAACCACCGTCCGCTGCAAAGACGGTGGCCGAGTCATACAAGACATATCCCCTCACAGCCTCCGTGTCCGCATCAACTCCCAGACTTCCTGCAATTACTGGCACCTTCGCTTTCGAAGCCAAAGCCCCCAGGTTTGTCCTGAAAAACGGATCGTTCGATTGAAAGTGAGAAGGCGCCTCCGGCCAGATAATCACCGCTAACTCATCCGGACTTACCTTCAATCCAGCAGCGGTGGGAAACTGTTTCAGGCTCTCCGCCGAGAACAACCGCATCTCTTCAGATTGGCTAAGCGGCTTGACCTCTCGGCCCACTGCACCAACTTCCAGGTTCTCCTGCATCATCACGGCAAAGTGAGTCAGGGATTCACGGTCCGCATGCTGCAGCACCTTCAAGCCTCCACATAGCTGCAATGTGATAGCCAGCACAACCGTCACACCAGGAATAACCCAACGCCGCCGCGAAGAAGCCAGGACGAAAGAAGCCATTCCCGCATTGACGGAGACAACGACAAAACTAATCCCCATCCCTCCCACTAAAGGAGCAATCCGCGTTACCAGCAGATTGTTAACCTGGGCATTGCCGAGTAAGTCCCACGGGAATCCAGTAAATCTGGCCCGGCCAAGTTCCACGGCAACCCAGAGAAAAGGAGCACTCAACAAGGCCCCCGCGACACCCGCTCGCCCGCGCTGAACCAGCGCAAACAGGCTTGCGAACAAAGCGTGATAGAGCCCCAGGTAAAGCGAAAACAAAATGACGATGACAAGTGACACAGATTTCGGCAGGCCGCCGTATAGATACATCGTCTGGTAAATCCAGAAGCAGTTACCAAAGAACCATAAGAACCCACACAGATATCCCATGTAAGCGGCACTACGGTAACTGAGAACATGCCCGTTACCATCCTTGATCGTAAGCGCCACAAGAAACGGCATCAACGCGATCCAGCACAAAGCCTCGCGCCAAAGCGGCATCGGGCCGGCAGTCGGGAACATGAATATTTGCAGGATGGCAGATAAAACAACCAGAGCCCAGGCACGGCCTGAAATCAATCGCATCGTGGGAAAGTGTAGCACCGCACGCTTCGCCTTCCAGTGAAGGCTCTTTTTGACGGCGAATATCGCTCTACTTTCATTTGATAGAAAAGTAGCATTCAAGTATGTTTTAAGATGTTAGTTAGCGCAGATGATGAGTTAAGAGAATTTACTTGTCGGTGCCTGCTGGCCTCGGAGGTAATACGGTGGCATTGGACGATGTAATTGCACTTATTGATCAAGAGATTTCAAGGCTTCAACAAGCCCGTGTTCTGCTCGTGGGTGGCACGGCGCCAGTAGCCAAGGCTGGCCGCGGTCGCCCCAAAGGCAGCAAGAACGTCGCTACAGAAGCCGCAGCGAAGCCCGCTGCCGTTAAGGGAAAGCGCAAGCTCAGCCCTGAAGGGCGCAAAGCTATCGCCGATGCGATGAAACGCCGCTGGGCAGAAAAGCGTAAACAAGCTACCAAGTAGTTGCACACCCAGAATCAAGAAATCCCGGGCATTGGCCCGGGATTTCTTCGTTACCAAAAACATTTCGCTCAGCGCGTCACAAGCACTTCACGCAAACTATCCTTCGCGAGAAAGAACTTGTACGCGCTGTATTTGGTAAACAACGCTTCCACCTGCCGATTCGTGTAGGTCTGCAAAATGTTGTGGCCACCGATTCGTTGCATCTGAATCTGGTCCGTATCCGTAAAGTGGAAGCGGGAGAAAACCGTGTCATCCCCGGTTGCCTTCGAATGGAAGAACGCCAGCAACTGCCCGCCCGGCTCCATCACATTGTAGATACGATCCACAACCGGCTGTAACAACTCCGCCGGCAGGTAATCTGCCGTATCCCAGAACGCAACCACGTTAAACGTGCGACCCGCAAAATCCAGATGATCCCGCAGGAAGCGCCCGACGTCATAACTATGGCCGGCGGACTCCGCCTCCGCGGCACTCAGCTTGACTTCGGGACGAGCCGCGTCATCCACCAAATTTGCCATATAGATGCTATGACCCAGGTTCGTCGTGAAGTTGATGTTGCCCGCCGAGGTAGGACCGATATCCAGCATTCGCAACGAGTCCTGCGCCTTCAGGTGAGCTGACAGCTTTTCCCAACCGCTGGAATGGCGTGCGATGCGCCCCGACTCCGCGTGCGCTGACGACGCGGTCGACTTGCCCCCGAACAAGCCCATGCCTACCTTCCCTTCCTGCTTAACCTTGCGGCTCAGTGCCTGGAGCGGCTTTACCTGTCAATTCAACGCGGCCTCGGATCGAAGCACTCTCTTCAACCGATAGCCGGCTGGCAACAATATCTCCGTTCATCACCGCCGTCTGCCGAAGCTCAATCCGCCCGGAGGCATTTACATTGCCCTGCACGACGCCAAATAGAACCAGGTCACGCACATGTAAATCGGCGGTCACCTTTGCATTTGGCCCAATCGTCAATCGGCTATCCGTAAGCGTTACTGTTCCTTCAAAGATGCCATCAAGAAATAAATCTTCGCTTCCCGTCAGGTCCCCGCGGATTTTTACTGACTTGCCGATAACAGTGGAGCTTTCTGCTGGTGTCATGAACTGGTGTACTCCCTTGATGGATGATTGAGAAAGTCATCGCATGCCCGAACTATACCCACTCACTCCGCATTGGGCAAACCGGAAAACCCTGCGCAGCCTCACTACGTCCAACTGGAGACGATTGACTAAACTATGAAAGTAATGACCTTACAACGCCCCGGGCCTGCCCTGGAAACTCAAGACATATCGACGCACAGGAGACACTCTTTGAAATTGCGCAGCCTGCTCGTCTTCGGCATCGCGGCAATCTTCTTCGAGTATTTTCCAGCAACGTCCGCGCAGCAACCTGCAACACCCGATCCGATGTCCGTCGCGCCGCACCAATGGGCAGTCGACGCAGCCAACAACGAAATCAAAGTCATTGAGTACAGCGACTCTTACCTTCGATATCGCATCCATACCCTGGATTCCAAGGGCGATCAGGTGCGCGACGTTATCGAATCGAAGGACGGCGCCGTCGCCCGGCTCATCTACAAGGAAAACCGTCCACTGACTTCGGAGGAAGACGCAGACGAACGCTCTCGCCTTCAAGCTATGCTCGATTCACCGTCAAACTTCGCAAAACATATCGGTCACGAAAACAGCAGCAAAAAGATCGCCATCGATCTCATCCGTTTGATGCCGGACGCGATGACGTTTTCCTATGCCCCCGGACAACCGCAGCGCGCGCATCCTGACGGGAAAACAAACAACGTGGCGGAGATCGTCATCGACTTCCAGCCCAATCCCGCCTGGAACCCGCCTACCATCGCAGCTGAGGCTCTCACCGGCCTCAAGGGGCGCCTGTGGATGGATCCCGGGACTCACTACATGACCAGGCTCGAAGGCACCATCTTCAGAGCCATAAATGTCGGCTTCGGTCTCTTCGCCCACGTCTATCCCGGCGGACAGCTTACCTTCGAGCAATTCGAAGTAGCTCATAAGCGTTGGATATTTTCGC
The DNA here is from genome assembly GCA_043783275.1 of Rhodanobacteraceae bacterium. Taxonomy (GTDB): domain Bacteria; phylum Acidobacteriota; class Terriglobia; order Terriglobales; family Acidobacteriaceae; genus Edaphobacter. Next base: position 7,461 of record JAYVZP010000017.1, on the reverse strand, counting down.
GTTTCATCGAGCGACTCTCCGTCCGTGCGCTCATGCTCAAGACGTTCAGGGAGAACATGGACATCGAGGGCTCAAACTACAGCCTCGTGGCCAGCATGGGCTATCAGGACGCCATCCACATTCTTATGGCAACACCCCTGCCCGCTCGCTAGTTTTCGCCCTCTTCCACATCTCTTCCAACTCCGCCGAATCCGCGGCCCGCAGGCTCTCGATGCCTCCTTCAGCTTCTTCCATGGCAGCGAACCGTCTGCGAAATTTCGCGTTTGCAGCCCGTAGCGCAAACTCTGGCTCCACCTGTAAATGTCTGGACAGATTCACCGTGGTAAACAACAGATCGCCTAACTCATCTGCAACAGCATGGGCGTCCCGCGTCGACTTTTCAACTTCCACCAGTAACTCATCCGACTCTTCCTTGATCTTTTCAAACAGGCCCTTGGTATCCGGCCAATCGAAACCCACCTTTGCCGCGCGGGACCCCAGCTTCTCAGCTTCCAGAAGAGCTGGCATGTGCCGTGGCACGTCATCCATATACCGGGTAGTGTCGACGCTGTGGTCGCCCTTTTCCGTCTTTTTGATAGCTTCCCAGTTACGGTTGACATCGGACACCGTCTCTGCCACCACATCGCCGAAGATATGTGGATGCCGGCGAATCAATTTCGCATTTAGATTGGCTGCTACATCTTCAATCGAAAAATAACCTGCCTCCTGCGCCATCTGCGAGTAGAACAACACTTGCAGCAACAAATCCCCGAGCTCGTCTTTCAACTCCGGCCACGCCCGCCGGTCAATCGCATCGAAGACCTCGTAGGTCTCTTCGAGCGTGTGCCGCATGATTGTGTCGAACGTCTGTTCCCGGTCCCATGGACACCCGTCCGGGCCACGCAAACGAGCCATAATTGTGATGGATTCAGCCAGCGACTCGACATTTACAGGAGCGCCGGAGGAGGGATTCAGCTTTAACTCACTCATCGCTCCACTCTAATGGGAAAGATCCTTTCGCATCACCCATGCAGAGCGGTATTCTTGTACGGATGCCAAACGAAACAGCACCGACTGCGCGTACGCGAACTCTGTGGAAGCTGCTGCTCGTTTCGCCCTACCTCGGGCTCTGCTTCCCGCAGATGTACGCTCGTGCGACGCCGGTGCTGCTTGGGTTTCCGTTTTTTTACTGGTACCAGCTAGCGTGGGTCCTGCTGGCGTCAGCCATAATGGCTATCGTCTACCGGAAACTCCGCTACTAGCTCAACAACTAGTTATTTGTAGTGCTGGCGTTGGTCTGAGTGGCGCTGTTGACACCGGTCATGTTTGAAAGCAACTGCACATCCACACGGCGATTCTTGGCCCGACCCGCAGATGTCTTGTCGCTGGCGACCTGCTGATCTTTACCGATACCAACCAGGTAAAAGCGGTGCGGGGCAATGTTGTACTTCGCCGAAAGATAGTTCACCACCGCGTCCGCGCGACGCTGGCTCAACTGATAGTTGTAGTCCGCGTTGCCAACGGAATCAGTTCCGCCAGTTACCTGCAGAATATAGCCCTTCGTCGTGCTCAGACTGCTTGCAATTCCATCCAGTTGCTTTTTATCTGCGGCCGTAAGAACAGCTTTATCAAAGCCGAAGGTCACGCTGATGTCCGCCAGCGATTTGTACTGATCCAGGTTCGCAACAACGCCGCTCAAGGAGTCCACACGATTCGAAGCGCCCTGTGCGGACGAGTTCGCCTTATCGGCAGCATCTCCAGCAGACAAGGCATGCTGGTTAGCAGCCTCCGCGGCGGTCATCGCGCCGTTGATCCCGGTCGTTGCACGCTGATCCGTATCGCCAATGGCGCGATGGTCAGAAGCAGTCTTCGTATCCAACTCATTCACGTTCTGAACGATCGGCGCAGTCTGGGAGCGCACGTAATTCTTTGTAGAGCAGCCGAGTGTCGCTCCACTCACAAGCAGGGATCCGGAGATGGCAACCAAAGCAAGGGCACGTGCAGACAATGACTTGGAAATGGACTTCAACGTATCGGACATATGTGTTCTCCTATGAGGCTTTTCACTGAGCGATGACGCAGCTCTTCGATGTTCAATGATGCAATTGCGATGCCAATCACAAAAATACACCTATCGAACACAAAACAAGTAACTTAGCGATAGCACTTTCAGGGGATGCCCCAACGCCAGCTCAATTTCAAGGCTGTCAATACGTCAAATCTTCCTTTGCCAAAGGAAACGAGTTCCCTCCCTTAACGCGTTCTACACTGGTGACAGCTCGCATTCGCCATGGATCTACTGCAAAAAATCCGTACCCTTCCCACCTCCCCCGGCTGCTATCTCTATAAAAACGCTGAGGGCGTGGTCATCTACGTCGGCAAGGCAAAGAACCTTCGCTCCCGCGTTCGCTCCTACTTTCTCGAAGCCAACCAGATCAACAACCGCAAGACCGGCTCGCTCATGCGGGAAGCCGTCGACGTCGAATACATCACCGTCGACAACGAGCGCGAAGCCCTTGCCCTTGAAAACAACCTCATCAAGCAGCGCAAGCCACGCTTCAACATCCTGCTCCGCGACGACAAAACCTACCCTTATATCAAGCTCACTATGAACGATCGTTATCCCAAGATCTTCGTAACCCGCCGTCTGCGGAAGGATGGCGGTGCCTACTTCGGCCCCTACTTCCCGGGCAACCTGGCCCATCGCCTGGTCGATCTCATCCACCGCAGCTTCCTCGTACCCAGCTGCAAAGTCGACCTCAGTCGCTATCATCCGCGCGCCTGCCTGCAGTACTACATCAAGCGCTGCCTCGGCCCCTGCGTCGACGGCTTCGTCTCCCCCGACACCTACGCCGAAACTATCCGCGACGTTCGCCTCTTCCTTGAAGGCCGCACTAACGAGCTGGAGCGCAGGCTGACCGAGAGAATGGCCGCAGCCGCCGAAGACATGCTCTTCGAAGCGGCCGGTCGTCTGCGTGATCAGATCACCACTGTCCATCAAATGGGCGATAAGCAACGCATCGCCACGGCGGACAACGAAGATGCCGATGTCTTCGGCTTCCACTATGAAAACGAGATGCTCGCCGTCAATCTCTTCCACATGCGCGGGGGCAAGATCGTCGACCGAAGAGACTTCTTCTGGGAAGACCTCCCCGACCTCCAAGCCCACTTCGGCGAGTCCCTGAACGAAGACGACGACATGGGTGCCGCCCTTTCAGCGACAATCTCGTCGTCGATCACGCGAAGTTCCACAGGCATCGCAGATTCAACAGAACCCTGTTCCGCCGAATCAAGCGCTACCCTCGAACCCAACCCTCATCAATCCGCCCCTGACATTCCCGAAGACTGCCCTCCCTCTACCCAGCACTCCGCCCTCGAGCCTTTCGAATCCGAGTCCCCCGTCTTCTCTCCCTCCGCCTTCTTCTCCGCGCTCCTCAAGCAGCTTTACCTCGACCAGGCCTACGTCCCGCGCTCCATCTACGTCCCCGTCGACTTTCCCGACCGCGCCATCCTGACCGACCTCCTCTCTGAGCGCATGAAGCATCGCATCGAACTCGCCGCCCCCCAGCGCGGTGAAAAGCGCTCTCTCGTAGACCTCGTCTGCCAAAACGCAAAACAGTCCTACGACCAGCATTTCCGCGTCCTACAGCCCAACCAGAAAGCCATCCAGGAAGCCCTGCAGGACGCCCTCACGCTTGAAGAACTCCCGCGCCGCATCGAGTGCTTCGACATCTCCCACATCCAGGGCACCGAAACCGTCGCCTCCATGGTCGTCTGGGAAGACGGCTCCATGAAGAAGTCCGACTACCGCAAGTTCCAGATCAAAACCGTCTCCGGCAATGACGACTTCGCAAGCATGCGCGAAGTCATCCAGCGCCGCTACAAGCGCCTGCTGGACGAGAAAAAACCCTTCCCATCCCTCGTCCTCATCGATGGTGGATTAGGCCAGCTCCATGCCGCCTACGCCGCCCTCGAAGAGATCGGCGTCACTCTCCAGCCGCTCGCGTCCATAGCAAAAAAAGAAGAAATTATCTACGTCTCCGGCCACGAGTCGGACCCCGTCGTCCTTGACCGCCGCTCCCCCGTCCTGCACTTGATGCAAAAGATCCGCGACGAAAGCCATCGCTTCGCCGTCACCTACCATCGCAAGCGGCGCCAGATCCGCGACCACGAATCCGAACTGGACGCCATCCCCGGCGTAGGCCCCCGCACCCGTCAACGCCTACTCGAACACTTTGGCAGCGTCCGCGGCATCAAGCAAGCCACTCCAGACGCCTTGACTGCCGTAGTCAACGCCGCCACCGCCCAAAAAATCCAGGCCCACTTCGCGGAAGGGTCCACTCCACTCGTCACAATCACTACGTAACCGGGTACCCCAGGTCTCGCTTCTGTTTCAACTTAGCGACTCACCGTCAATCTCCAGAAAACGTATCGCAAGCCGCCACAGTCCCCGATTCCAACCCCGTCTTGAACCACTGCTCCCGCTGCGCACTGGACCCATGCGTCCAGCTTTCCGGGCTCACTGCGCGTCCGCTCATCTTCTGCAGATGGTCATCCCCAACTGCCGCCGCTGCGCTCAGCGCACCAGAGATATCATCCGGATGCACAATCCCGCGCTGCTCAGTCGAGTGAGCCCAGACTCCCGCAAAGCAGTCCGCCTGCAACTCCAGATTGACCGACAGATGATTGCGCTGCCTCGGATCCTGCTGCGCAAGCCGCTGTTCCCTGGCCTCAATTCCCAGCAGCTTCTGGATGTGGTGCCCGAGTTCATGCGCGATAACATAAGCCTGGGCAAACTCCCCCGTGCTCCCGCCAAACTTCTGCAGCTCTTCCCAGAATCCAAGGTCGATATAAATCTTCTCGTCTTGCGGGCAGTAGAACGGGCCAGTCGAAGCCTGCGCCGTCCCACACCCTGAGTACGTAGCATTGCGATAGATCACCAGCTTCGCGTGTCGATAAGGCCGATTCATCGTCGCGAAAATTTCTGTCCAGGTCTTCTGAGCATCATCCAGCACGAAGCTGATTAGCTGCACGTCACGATCTTCCCCCGCCGGATGCGCCCGCGGACTGGTCTGCTGCTGGCCTGAGTCGTAGCTCTGCGTTTGCCGTGGCTGCGACCCTTGATTCGACCCGCCGCTAAACATCCCACCCAGGAAGTTACGTCCGGTAATCAGGCTGATTACCAGCAGAATCACAAAGCCGATGATGCCAATGCCGCCTCCACCACCACCACCAAAGCCGAAACCGCCTCCACCACCGTTACCACCGCCGGAACTATCCCGCCGATCCTCAACATCGCTGCTTGTCCCACCTGGCGTCCAATCCACAAGTGCCTCCACTACTTCTCGAATCTCTATGTTGACGCAACAAGCCTTGATCCTGCCAGTACCAAAAGAAAAAATATTGGAACTTATTTCCTGCAACCGTCGTATGCTCCCCCAATGTCAACGACGGTCGTCCGCCCTCCCGATTCCGAACTGCGCTCCGCAGTCACGCTCGCCGTCGCCTTTGCTTTATTTACCTTCCTCCTCCATCTCGCCATCAATCTCTATCAGGCGCACATCGGCTACGGCTACTTTCGCGACGAGTTGTACTACCTCATCTGCGGCCGCCATCTCGCCTGGGGCTACGTCGACCACGGCCCCCTCGTCGCCGTTCAAGCCCGCCTCGCCGAAACCATCTTCGGTCATTCGCTCGCAGGCATCCGCATGTTCTCTGCTCTCGCCGGGGCGTCGCGGATCTTCATCACCGGCATTCTGGCTTGGTCTCTCGGAGGACACCGCGCCGCTCAGGCCCTGGCGATGATTGGCGTCCTTGTCGCCCCACAATATCTCGGGGCGGACAGTTATCTCTCCATGAACTCGGTCGAATCCCTCTTCTGGATGACCTGCCTTCTCGCCATCATTCTGCTTGAGCGTGGCGGAAACCAGAAGCTTTGGATCCTCTTCGGTATCTCTGCCGGCCTCGGACTCCTCAACAAGCCGTCGATGACCTTCTTCCTTATCGCCCTTCTCATCGCTTTGGCACTCAGCCCGCAGCGACACCTGCTCCGCACCCCCTGGCTCGCTGCAGGGGTAGCACTACTTGTCCTCATCGCCATCCCTAATCTCCTCTGGCAGATCCACAACCATTGGCCCACATTCGAGTTCCTCCGCAACGGCCAACTCGAGCACAAGAATAAAGTCCTCGGCCCTTTGGCCTTCTTCCATGCACAATTCATCGGCCTCCACCCACTTAACCTTCTTGTTTGGGGCGCAGGCCTTTTCTGGCTTCTCAAAAAACCTGCCCGCCGCTGGCTCGGCCTCACGTACCTCATCTTCTTCGCCCTCATGATGACCATGCACGCCAAGGACTACTACCTTTCCCCCATCTATCCCATCCTCTTCGCCGCTGGCGGCCTCGCATGGGAGTCCCGCAAGACAGGCCCCGCACGCAACCGCACCTTCGCCTTCCCCATCCTCGAAACGGTTCTCCTCCTCACCGGCCTCATTCTGCTCCCCATGTCCAACCCAATCCTCAAGCCGGACACCTGGATCGCCTACGCCAACAAACTCCATCTCCGAGACAAAACCAGCGATACGGAAAACTTCGACACAGGCCTACTCCCACAGTTCTATGCCGACCGCTTCGGCTGGCAGGAAGAGGTCGACCAGATCCGACGCATCTACACCGGGCTATCACCTGCCGAGCAGGCCCAGGCCGTCATCCTGTGCGACAACTACGGCGAGGCGAGCGCCATCAACTTCCTCGCGCCGGACCTCCCCACCGCCATAAGCGGCCATAACAATTACTGGCTCTGGGGTCCGGGCCCCCGCCCCGCAAACGTCCTCATCACCATTGAAGACGACACTCCCGAGCACTTCCTCACATACTATGCCGACGTCCAGGTCGCCGGTCAGATGACTAGCTCCTGGGCCATGCCATATGAGCGTCGCAAGCGCATCTTCCTTCTCCGCCACCCACACCAGACCATCCAGTCGCTGTGGCCACGCAAAAAAGATTACTTGTAACAAGGGTCAGGAGGCGTCCTAACCGGCGTCTCTGTTTATTGTCGTTTCGCAGCAAGGTGTTGTCATTCCGCAGCTCGGGAGAATCCACGGTGGCGTCGATATCGACCCCACAACACTTTGCCGCTAAAAATAAAAGCCGTTCGAGCAGGTAGTCTTGGACCTGCATGAATAAAATTCGCAAACCTAAGCTAGGCCAAAACTTTCTCGTCGATACAGACGCCCAACGCCGTATCGCCGATGCCCTCGGCGACCTCTCCAGCCGGACCGTTATCGAAATCGGCCCCGGCCACGGCGCCATCACCGACATCCTGGCCCCCCGCGCCAGGCGCCTCATCGCCCTGGAACTTGACCGCTCCCTCGCACCCGAACTCAAGTTCCGCTTCCGCGAGCAGCTCCACGTCCAGATCCTCGAAGCCGACGTCCTCGGAACCGACCTTGCGCAGTTCGGAGAGCCGGGCGAGACCCTCGACGT
>JAYVZP010000016.1:0-2589 GCA_043783275.1 Rhodanobacteraceae bacterium | reverse complement strand
TTTCGGCTGCCGCCTGATCGCCCAGAATGCCATGGGCAAGGTATGCGATATCCATCCCGGTCAGCGAGTTGATCGCGTGCGCCAGCAGCGCTGGATGCTGATCCGTGTTGTCCAGATCCGCAACCGCCGTATCGACATAAATAGCACCGCGAGTCTTCAGGTCCGCGGCCACTGCGGCCAGTTTCTCTGCATTCCGTGCGACGAGGAAGAGGCTCGCACCCTGCGCGGCCCAAATGCGGCAGGTCGCCTCCGCGATGCCGGAAGTAGCGCCAAGCACCAGAATCTTGCGCGGTTCACTGTACGCAGGTGCAGGAGTGGTGCGGGTACCGGCAGTTTCACGGCGAAGTTGCATGCGGTCTTCCGTGGTGTTGTCGTGATCGTTCAAACTCATAGGGCGGGCTTATCTCCGGTAACGCGCTCCCAGAAGCTGGAAGTCAGGGCAGGGTCGCGGAAGCGGGCGAGTTGCTCCCACTGCGGGTAAAAAGTCTGAAACTGCGGGGCCGTCATGGCCGCATCCTTCGCGGGATAGAGCCGCCCGCCGAAGTCGCGAGTCATCTCTGCAAGGCGCTCGAACAGGGGGAACGTCCGTCCGGCCTTGATCGGAAAGTCGAGTGCGAGTGTGATCCCGGGCTGCGGAAAGCTCATCAATCCCGGCGAAGGCACATCGCCAAATGCCTTTAGGACCGCAAGGAAGCTCGCGAGCCCGGATTTGGCCACTTCTCTCAAAATTGCAACCGTACCATCGCGCGCCGAGTCCCACGGGAGCGCGTACTGAAACTGCAGCAGACCCGCCTTACCGTACAACCGATTCCATTGCAGGACAGCATCGAGCGGATAGAAGAAAGGCTCATAGTCCTGAATCGCCTGCACATGCGCCTTACGCTGCTTGTGGAAGAACACAGTGTTGAACATCGACACCGTCGCATGGTTCAGTGCAAACCCCGGGGCGTCGAAAGGAAAAGTCAGCTTCGGCGGTGGTGAGGGCAGCAGTTCGCCAGGAATACGGGAGTGGTCCCCGAGCATGAAGATGCCGCGCGCAAAGTTTTTGCCGGAGCTGGCGCAATCGATCCAGCTGACTGTGTACTCCACGTGGCGATACTGCTCCGTTAGCGACAGAAACTCGTCTACCCCGTGGAACTGGATTCCCTCGTAATCAATGGAGCGAGAAACGATGGGGCGCATGCGGAGCGCGACCCATGTGATCAGACCGGTCAGCCCCAGACCGCCAATCGTGGCCGCAAACCAGTCCGGATTTTCGGTCTGGGAGCAGAGCCGCCTGGAGCCATCCGAACGGACCAGTTCAAACCGCGTTACGTGATTGCCGAACGTCCCCGCGACATGATGGTTCTTACCGTGGATGTCATTCGCAATGGCGCCCCCAAGCGTCACGTACTTGGTCCCGGGAGAGACCGGAAGGAAAAATCCGCGGGGCACGGCAAAGTCGAGAATCTGCGCCAGGGTTATGCCGGCTTCGGCGACCAGAACGCCCGTTTCGGGGTCAAAGCTGATCAGCCGGTCCATGCCGGTCGTAATAAGGAGGTTGCCATCCTTGAGCAGGCAGGAGTCGCCATAGCTGCGGCCCATGCCTACGGGCAGCGCGCCGTTGTGGAGGCCGGCGATGTTGGCGGGAAAGTCGTTTTGCCAGTGCATTGGCACCAGGCGGGCGGGAAACCGGGGGTATCGGCCCCAGGATTCAAATGAGCTTGCGACAGTTTCAGCGGCTGGGTCGGGCTCGTTGCGGGTCGGAGACGGCGGCATAAGGTCAGAATACCTGTTTCAAAAAGGAAAGAGGTACGGCGGTTGAGCCGTACCTCTTTGCTGTGATGCAAGGATGGGACTAAGCAGCAGCTACCTTGTTACGCTCGGCGTGGCCGGCGATCGCGGAGGTCCGGGCAGCCTTGGCCACGACAACGAGTGCGGCAAAGCCGACTGCGTCGTTGGCGGCAATATCCGCAAGGATCTTGCGATCCAGCGTGTTGCCGGCCAGCTTCAACCCATTGATAAAGGTCGAGTAGCTCATGCCGTTCCGGAGGGCGGCGGCGCCGATACGGACGATCCAGAGCGAGCGATACTGACGCTTCTTCTGTTTACGGCCGGTATAGGCAAACTTCAGGCCGCGCTCGACGGCTTCCTGGGCTGCCTGGTAAAGCTTGGATTTGGTGAGGAAGTAGCCGCTTGCGCGCTTCAGAATTTTGCGGCGCCGGTCTGCGCGCTTTGTACTGCGTTTTACACGAGGCATGTTGCTGTCCTTTTGCGTAGTACGTTGTGGGCGGTTGGTGGAAAGGAATCCACTTCACACGCTTAAGCATGCTTCAATCTCAATGGAGTTCGCTGATGCTGGTCCAGAGGGCCGGTACGCTTGCTGGCCCTGCTTGATTGAAGCGGTGTCAGCTTCCCGGCTCTGTCTAGGCGTAGGGAAGCATGCGGGACACGTTGTAGTGATCCGCATCCGAGATCAGACCGGACTTGCCGAGCCTGCTCTTGGTCTTATTGTTCTTCGAGGTGAGGATGTGGCGCATCTTGGAGTGGCCGCGCTTGAATTTGCCGGTGCCAGTCTTCGTGAAACGCTTTGCCGCACCCGAATGGGTC
>JAYVZP010000015.1:0-2600 GCA_043783275.1 Rhodanobacteraceae bacterium | reverse complement strand
GCTGAAGCCCGAGTGGCAGGAATTGCGCACGAAGGCTATCGAGCAAAAAGGATGCGACGGCACGGACGAAGATGTCTTGACCTATGCGATGTTTCCGCAAGTAGCAGGGAAGTTTTTCGGCACTCGCTCGGAGGGCCCGAAAAACCTGGGGAAAGACCCCAACGCTAAGGTTGCTATTACGCCGGTGCCGACCGTCGTCACCGTGAATGGTGCGATGCGCGAGCCGGTTACCTACGACGTAAAACTGAATGGGACCACGCATAAAGTCACGGTTTCAGCGAGCTGAGAGGGCAACCATGCCGATTCTTGAAGAAGTTGTAGTACCTACAACCGAGATGCAGAAGAAGGTCGCCGAGTTGAAGGAGCGCCGAGCGAAGACAATGCTCGGCGGCGGCGCGGAGAAGATTGAGAAGCAGCACAAGGCCGGCAAGATGACGGCGCGAGAACGGATCGATGAGCTGGTCGATCCCGATAGCTTTGAAGAGAGCGGATTATTTGCCGAACACCGCGCGACCATGTTCGGGATGGAAGGCAAAGAGATGCCTGCGGACGGAGTGGTCACCGGGGCAGCATCGGTCGCAGGGCGGCTGATTCACCTGGCCAGCCAGGATTTTACGGTGGCGGGTGGTGCAGCTGGCGAGGTGCATTCGATCAAGGTCGCAGAGATCATGATGCATTCTCTAAAGACGGGGTCGCCGTTTGTCTTCATCAACGACTCCGGCGGCGCGCGCGTGCAGGAAGGCATCGATTCCCTGTCCGGCTACGGCAAGGTATTTCACGCGAACGTGCTGCTCTCGGGGTCGGTTCCCCAGATCTCGTTGATATGCGGGCCCTGCGCGGGCGGTGCCGCATACAGTCCTGCGCTGACAGACTTCATTATCCAGACACGCCAGGCGCAGATGTTTATTACCGGACCGCAGGTGATCAAAGGGGTCACAGGCGAGGAGGTCACCGCCGAGCAGCTGGGTGGCGCAGACGCGCACATGACCAAGTCGGGCGTGATCCACTTCATCGCCAACGACGATCGCCATGCGATGCAACTCTGCCATAAGCTACTGAGCTTCCTGCCTTCGAACAACCTGGAAGACCCGCCGCATGTGGAAGGCGATCGCAAAGTAGACCCGGAACATGAGCTTTGCGAACTGGTTCCTACGGACCCGAAGAAGGGCTACGACATTCGGGGAGTCATCACACGTCTGATCGATTTTGGAGATTTCTTCGAGGTTCAGGCCGGATATGCCGCCAATATAGTCGTGGGCTTTGCTCGGATCACAGGGCGAAGCGTCGGCATCGTCGCCAATCAGCCGAAGGTGCTTGCAGGATCGTTGAACATCGACGCTTCAGACAAAGCGGCACGCTTCATCCGCTTCTGCAATGCATTCAATATCCCATTAGTCACACTGGTCGATGTGCCGGGGTTTATGCCTGGTACGCAGCAGGAATACGGCGGAATCATCCGCCACGGCGCAAAGATGTTATTTGCCTACTCAGCGGCGACCGTTCCGAAGATCACCGTGATTCTGCGCAAGTGCTACGGAGGCGCGTACCTGGCGATGTGCGGCAAGGACCTCGGCGCGGACCGCGTTTTTGCCTGGCCAACCGCTGAGATTGCAGTCATGGGTGCAGAGGGAGCGGTGGATATAGTCTTCCGCAAAGAGCTCAATGACGCCACCGACAAGAAAGCCAAACGGGCGGAACTGGTCGAGCGCTACCGCGAAGTTTTTTCCACCCCCTACGTCGCAGCCGGACGGCGCCTGGTGGATGCTGTGATCGAACCTTCGCTGACCAGGCGTCATGTGGCCCAGGCATTAGAGTATTTGCAGACCAAACGGGAGCTTCGTCCACCGAAGAAGCATGGGTTGATCCCACTTTGATAGTCGATCAGGTAGTAGATGACACACGGGAAACGAAGATGAGTGAGTCCGGTTCCGACAACATTCGCGCGGTACTTCAGGACATCTCCGAACAATTGGCGAAACTCGCACATCGAGTATCCGGGCTGGAAGAGCTGGCCTCGATGGGCGGAGCGGAATCAGTGCCAACCAGGATTGCGCCAGAACCGTCGCACACGCCTGAGGCACCACTAATAACTTCCTCCGTGGCGACCGAGGCAGGCATCTCCGAACAAGAGTTGCTTGCCATCACCGCCGCACTTGCGGCCTGGTTGGGAGTGCATGCGCACATCCGCCAGATCCGTCTTATTCGCACTGGCGCCTGGGCTCAACAGGGCCGCGTGACCATACAAGCATCGCATCGGTTGAACCACTAAGAGATTCATGAAACTAAAAATCAAGATCGACAATAAGCAATACGAAGTGGATGTCGAGGTCGCTGAGTCCGAAGCCTCCGAGCCCTCGCGGATGCAGGCAGTGGAATCGGCCGCCGCCCGTACCCCCATCGCTGCTGTCTCGGAGCCTACAACTGAGTCCACTTCGGTCGAAGAAGCAAAGGTATGCCGGAGTCCGGTCTCGGGCATTGTCGCGAGCGTTACTGCACAGCCGGGTCAGGCGCTGCAGGTTGGCGACGTGTTGCTGATCCTTGAGGCCATGAAGATGGAGACCCAGGTCACTGCACACGTTCCCGGTAAAGTCGCGACAATT
>JAYVZP010000014.1:0-2602 GCA_043783275.1 Rhodanobacteraceae bacterium | reverse complement strand
CTTCCGGCTTCTGATTCTCGCGGCTGAACTTGCCGGAGAGCAGACCGCCAGCCAGCGGACTCCAGACCAGCAATCCGGTCCCTTCCGCTTCGAGCAGCGGCACAATCTCGCGCTCCAGGTCACGCCCGGCAATGGAGTAGTAGGCCTGCAGCGTATCGAACCGTGCCAGCCCGCGGAAGTGCGAGATGCCCAGTGCCTTGCTGATCTTCCACGCCTGCCAGTTGGAGCAGCCGATGTACCGAACCTTACCCTGCTGGACCAGCGTATCGAGCGCACGCAACGTCTCTTCCACCGGCGTAATCGAGTCGTTGCCATGGATCTGGTAGAGGTCGATGTGGTCCGTCGCAAGGCGCTTCAGGCTGGCCTCTACGCCATCCATGATGTGCCCGCGAGATGCGCCGACATCATTCCGGCCGGTGCCCATGCGCCCATAGACCTTGGTCGCAATCACAACGTCCTCGCGCGCGATATTCAGGTTCTTGAGCGACTGTCCGAGCGTCTTCTCGCTCTCGCCTTCGGAGTACACATCGGCCGTATCGAAGAAGTTGATTCCCTTGTCGATAGAGGCCTTGATCAGTGCGTCAGCGCCTGACTGATCCACCGTGCCGATCTTGTTCCAGAAGCCATCGCCTCCATGAAACGTCATCGTCCCCAGGCAAAGCTGCGAGACGAGCAGACCGGTGTTGCCTAATGTCTTGTATTCCATCGTAGAAACCTCAAGCCGAAAGCATCGGCGCTTGCGCATTGGACGCACCCCGTTCCGCCTGCGACTCTTGCAAGGCGTAATCTTTCACTCATGGCTCCTGCAGAAACAATGCCCGCAACGGCACCGGACTTCTTCACCGTCTTCACTCTCCCGCGCTATCTGCATGTCGATACGGAGGCGCTGGAGAAGTCTTTCTACGCGCAATCGCGCAAGCTGCATCCGGACCGCTTCGCCGCCAAATCTGTAGAGGAGCAGGAGGCCGCGCTCGCTTCCTCGTCGCGCCTCAACGACGCCTACCGGACGCTCAAAGATCCCATTCTGCGCACGCAGTATCTGCTGACACTGCAGGGCGTGGAGCTGGAAGAACAATCCAAAGCCGCCACCGAAGCCGCGCGCACCAGCGGCAAAGAGAAGAAGCAGCTTATCCCGCCGGAGCTGCTGGAAGAGGTCTTCGAGCTCAACATGCAGTTGATGGAGTTGAAGGCCGCCAAACAAATGGGCGATGAAGCTGACCCTGACCTGCGCCGCGATTTAGAAGTTGCCGCCGCCACCTTCAACACCAGGATGTCCGAGACGCAGCGCGAGCTTGAAGGCTTGTGGACTCGCTGGGATGAAGCGATGACGATCGCAGACGAGATGGAAAAGCCCAGGGTCTGCGACGCCATGGTGACGCTCCTCAACAAGCGCAGCTATCTCCGCAACCTCGTCCGCGATGTGCAGGCGGCGCTTGAGTAGATTCGGCGAATCTCTGACCACACCTTCGGCTTCAAAGTCGAATGAGCACCCTGAGCCTTGCTCCCTTTCCCTTGGGTGGTGAGTAAAGAACTTTACCGCCAGATTTAAGGGCGGCTTCTCTCAAAACATCACTCGCGGTCGCCATGGCGTGATGTCCATTTGGGGGAGCAGGGTAGTCACCGACGTATCGATGCAACTCGGCCGCTGAAATATCGAGCGAGTTGGCTCCCTCTAGACGTTTGTTCTGACTTATTTGCCCAAGCCCCTCGATAAAATCAACCTTCAGCTTCCCCATGCGTCCCCCTTGCGTGAGTCTGGTTGCCGGCCACCATCTGTACCTGCTGCAGATGGTTCAAATCATGCCCCGCCATCGTCTCCACGATCGTCTGAAAAGTCATTAAACCGCGCTCTGGATGGAACGCCTCCCGATCGAACTCAACGGGATCGAGCGCGCCGATCAGCTTCAGATTCCAGGCCCGCGCTGCCCGAAAGAGCTCAAGCGCCGCCGGTAGATCGTAGCCCGCATAACGCTTTGCCCACGCATCCTGGTCAAACGGCTGGATCGCAGCCGGAGGACCTGGCTGATCGGTTGCGAGCGTCTGCCGCAGCCGGAAGCTGAAGACCAGCTCGCAGTCTGCAAGGTGCGCCACGATCTCGCGCACGCTCCATTTGCCCGGTGCGATGGGCGCTTCAATCTGCTCGGGGGTTAGATCGCACGAGGCCTGGTGCAACATGCCGGGAGTTGTAGCCAGGACGGCGCGTGCGTCCAGCCCTTCAGCGAATTTCGCGTACGGATTCAGTTCCATCCCGACAAATTATCACGTTGCGGGCTGTGCCCACGGGTCGTACTCGCCAATGGACCACAGGTGGCCTTCAAGATCCAGGCAGCCAAAGGCCATGCCGCCGTTAGGCATCTCGGCAAGCTCTTCTACGATCGTCGCTCCGGCTTGCCGGGCATTCGCTTACACCGCCGTCGCGTCCGCTACGACGAGATTGATGGACTGCGTGCATTTGCCACCGATCTGGCTGGGCTGCGTCAGCCACTTCGCCCACGGCCCGGTATCCCCGACGGAACCCACCATCACCATGCCGCTCCCCAGGGTCAACTGGGCATGTGCCACGGTGCCATTGGGGCCTTCGTACACAGCCTGTTTCGTGAAT
>JAYVZP010000013.1:0-6817 GCA_043783275.1 Rhodanobacteraceae bacterium | reverse complement strand
TGACATTGCCGTAGAGCGCGGTGGCAACCTGAGCCGGGCCGACGGATATCCACGCGGCGCTGAGGCTGGTGGTCCTGGCCTGGGCTGCCAGTGCGAGGTGCTGGCGACGGGCATCCTCAAGGGATTTCGCGGCGGAGACCCCAACGGCAGTGCGAGAGTTGAGGAATCGTCTGCTGCGGGCCTTGCTTGGAGCTTCTCCCTGCTGAGCCTGAACGAACGTAAAAGCCACGCAGAGGCAAAAGAGTACACACGCCCTGAAGGCGCCGGAGGTGCGACTGGTCCGGAGTTGCCGGAGGGACCGGGTAGAGAAGGCGAGTCGCATAGAAGCAAACAGTCGAAGGCCTTGTGAGCAGCCTCAAAGCCATCTATCGGTGGTTTTTACGCAGACTTGAGAGAGTTTGTGCAACGAGTATTGCCGCTGGTGGCTCTGTGGCCGCTCGCGAACTTAGCAGCGCACGATCCTGGGGGAGACGATGGATCGCGTCGCATTTCTAGAATCTACCACCAGCGTGGAATCCGCCACAATGCTCTCGTAGTTGTAGACGCTGTGGTCGGTGGCGATGAGGACGCAGTCGAAGCGTCCGAGATCTGTCAGCGGAGTCGACTCCATCTGGAGGTCGTACTTGCGACCGGTGCCGACACGGTCGAAGAAGGGGTCGTTGTAGTGGACGTTGGCTCCAGCCGCACTCAGCAACTCGATGATCGTGAGTGAGGGGGACTCGCGCAGGTCATCGACGTCGCGCTTGTAGGCAACTCCCAGAACGAGGACTTGGGCCCCTTTAAGCGCAGTGCCGTTACGTTCCAGAGCGCGTTCGGCGGTCTTGACGACGTAGGCCGGCATCGCTTCATTCATGGCTCCGGCCAGTTCGATGAACTTGGTTTCGAAGCCGAACTGTTTCGCCTTCCACGTCAGGTAGAAGGGGTCGACCGGGATGCAGTGGCCACCTACGCCGGGGCCGGGCTGAAAGGCCTGGAAGCCGAACGGCTTGGTTGACGCGGCGGCGATGACCTCCCAGATGTCGATCTCCATGTGCAGGCACAGCTGCTTAAGCTCGTTGATAAGCGCGATGTTGACCGAGCGATAGATATTTTCGAGCAGCTTGGTCATCTCCGCAGCGGCGGGAGTGGACATCGGCACGGTGCGCGTGAAAATGGCTCCATACAACGCGCAGGCGGCGGTGGTGGCGGTGGGGTCGACTCCGCCGACGACTTTCGGAATCTCGCGGCGCGGCGTAATCATGTTTCCCGGATCTTCGCGTTCGGGCGAGAAGGCTACGAGGACTCCATCGAGCGCGACCAGGGCATCAGCGGCCGAGGCGTTGCGGAGAACGCGGTTGCCGTGACGCTCAATGCTGGTGACGACGATCTCTTCCGTGGTGCCGGGATAGGTTGTGCTCTCAAGAACGACTAGCTGGCCGGGACGAAGATGCGGGACGAGCGCGTCCATGGTAGCTACGACGGCGCGCATGTCCGGCGTGTGATCAGGATAGAGCGGCGTGGGCACGCAGATGAGAATTGCATCCAGGTTCCGCACCTCTGCAAAGTCCGATGTGGCACGAAAGCCTGCGGATTGGGCAGCGGCGATGTGGGCTGGCTCGATGCGATGGATGTAGCTGCGCCCGTCGTTCAGGGTTGCGACTTTGTAGGCGTCGATGTCGAGGCCGGTAACGCAAAAGCGGTCTTCACTGAAGAGCAGCGTCAGCGGCAGCCCGACGTAACCGAGGCCGACGATGCCGATGCGGGCGGTGCGCTGCTCGATGCGTTCGAGCCACTGGCCCAGATTGCTTGCAGTAACAAAGGTATCCGGCATAGTGGTCATTTTTTGGCTCCGTGCGCGTGCTCTTCGCGATACCACTCGACGGTGCGGCGCAGTCCTTCTTCGAATCCCACGCTGGGTTTGTAGCCAAAGGCCTCGGCTGCGGCTGAGATGTCTGCAAGCGAGTCCTTGACATCGCCTGTGCGTTCTTCGGCATAGGCCGCCGGGCGATCGAAGCCAAGCAAACCGGCGAGGACGTTGTAGGTCTCGTTGAGTGTGTGACGCTCTCCGCAGGCTATGTTGAAGACGCGTCCCGCTACCTTATGCGGATCCGCTTTGACGGCTAGAAGATTTGCCTGCACGGCGTTGTCGACATACGTAAAGTCACGTCCTTGCTCGCCATCGCCAAAGATGACGGGCTGCTCACCCTGCATCATCTGCAGGATAAATTTTGCCATGACGCCGGAGTAGGGAGAGTCCGGAACCTGGCGCGGCCCAAAGATATTGAAGTAGCGCAGGCAGACTGTTTCCAGTCCATACACGCGCCAGTAGGACTGCATGTAGAGCTCGCCCGCCAGCTTTTGCACGGGGTATGGCGCGATCGGTTGTGGGGTCATGGACTCACGCCGCGGGAAGCCCGGCTGATTGCCGTAGGCCGAAGACGATGCTGCATAGATGACGCGCTTGACGTTCGCGGCGCGTGCGCCTTCCAGCACATTGAAGGTACCGTCGATGTTGCTCTCATGGCTTGGGCGCGGCTCTTTTACCGAGCGCGGAACGCTTGGGAGTGCGCCTTCATGGAAGATGTAGTCCATACCCACACAGGCCGCTGCGACCGCGTCTGCGTTGCAGAGGTCGGCCTGGCGCAGATCCATCTTGTCCTCGAGGGTCCGTAGATTTTCTCTGCGGCCCGTCGAGAAGTTATCGAGTCCGCGAACGGTTTCGCCAGACTCTATCAGCGCATGCGCCAGGTGCGAGCCAATGAAGCCGGCCACACCAGTAATCAAATATTTTGCCAAGGTCTCGCTCGCTCGGAATGCCTCTCTAGAGTATCAAGAGCCCGAGGATTGGTGCATTATTCATAGCTGTGGCCGAGGATGGGATGTGGCTCGTAGGGCTGCTCCAGGCTCTTGATCTCTTCGTCCGTAAGCTTAAGATCAATTGCTGCAAGCGCGTCCTCAAGCTGATAAGCCTTGCTCGCGCCGATGATGGGCGCGGAGACGCCGGGCTTTTCCAGCATCCATGCAAGCGCGACCTGTGCGTTCTTGACTCCGCGAGCCTGAGCGACCTCCGTGATGCGGTCAACCACAGTGAAGTCGGAGTCGCGGTAGTACAGTTTGTGCGCGAATTCATCTGTGCGGGCACGCGTCGTTTCAGCCTTCGTCTTGTCTTCGTTGGATTTGCGATTGCCGGCCAGGAAGCCACGTGCGAGCGGGCTCCAGGGGATAAGGCCGATGCCCTCCGACAAACAAAGCGGAATCATCTCCCGCTCTTCTTCCCGGTACACCAGGTTGTAGTGATTTTGCATGGTGACAAAGCGTGCGAAGCCCTGCGTGCGCTGCGCCTCCAGCATCTTGAGAAACTGCCAGGCATACATGGACGACGCGCCGAGGTAGAGCGCCTTTCCCGCACGCACCACGTCGTTCAATGCTTCTACCGTCTCTTCAATCGGGGTATGCGGATCGAAGCGGTGGATCTGGTAGAGATCGACATAGTCCGTGCCGAGGCGCTTCAGACTGTTATCGATGGAGGTCATGATGTGCTTGCGAGAAAGCCCGCGATCGTTGAGCCCGTCGCTCATGGGATTGAAGACCTTCGTCGCGATCACAACTTCGTCCCGACTCTTTGCAAATTCCTTCACCGCGCGGCCAGTGATCTCTTCACTCGCACCCAGCGAGTACATATCCGCCGTGTCGAAGAAGTTGATGCCGGCTTCGAAAGCCCGCCGGAGGAGCGGCTTTGAATCATCCCACTCCAGCACCCACTCACGCCAGGACTTGGCGCCGTAGGTCATCATTCCCAGCGCGACTCGCGATACTTTAACACCGGTAGTTCCCAGCCTGTTGTATTTCACACACCCTCCGAGCGCCGCCCACAATCTGCACGAATGCGCTCCACCGTTTGATGGCAGGGGTACGTGTTGGTGATGCAAAAAGTCGCGATAAACGCATGCGGGGCGATTTCTGCATCACATCCATCTGGTGTTGCAAAGCGCTGGATGCTTTATTCAGCCACGTAATCGCTCCGATCGGAGACGTCATGTTCAAAGCAAAAATCGCAACACTTTTTGTAGCTGCGCTGCTGCTCTGCGGCGGAGTCGCCGGTGCCCAACAAGACAGAGACTTTTATAACGGCGTTCGCGACGGCACCCGCGGCGGCCAATATGACGGCTCCGACCAGCGGCGGAATGGAAATCGTTACAACAACAACGGTCGTTACAAAAACGGCCAATACAACAACGGCCAATACAACAACGATGCACGCTACAACGACCGCGATGACAATCACAATCGGCAGGGCGGTATTGGTCCCGGCAAGGGCGCACTGATCGGTGGAGGAGGCGGCGCGGTGCTTGGCGCCCTGTTCGGTGGCGGGCTCAAGGGCTCGTTGATTGGCGGAGCCGCGGGTGCCGGTATCGGCGCGATCGCAGGCAAGGTACACCAGAACAAAGTCCGCCGCGACAATAACTATTACCCACGCTAGACGTATCGCGAGAATGAGAGGAAATATGATGACGAACACACTTCGCGCTTGTTCCAAATCCGCGCTTTTGGCCGCGGGTCTGCTTTTTGTTCCCATCGCAGTTCACGCTCAGCAGAAGCCAGCGGAGATTGAACCTCGCTCCGCTACCGGGATGAAGGAAACGACCATGCACTACACCCATGAGCAGTTGCTGACCGCCACGGTGCATCAGGCATGGTTGTTGAGCAACAAGAACGAAGCCAACTTCTTCGACATGGTCGAAGAGCTTGCCAGGATCTCCGCCACCAACCGCGGCATCACGCTGCCGGAGACTGCAATCGCGGGTCGCCGCATGGGCGAGTACATCAAGCGCACCGCCAAGGCCGATACCGACCAGTTGCTCTATGCAGTGGTCGATAAGGCTGTGCTGATGACTGCGAATACGCCAGTTCGCGTCGCTGGAACCAAGCCCGCTACGGCTAAGAACTAGGCTCAAACAGCGGAAGGGTAACACCAGTTCGTGGCCCTCCTCCGAGCTTCGAATCGCCCAGTCCATCGCGGAGATCTTGCATCTGACGGATATAACGCTTCGAATCAAACTTTCGCCCGGTGCTTGCTCCTGACATGTAGCGACGTTTGCCAAAGATTGGCCGTGTTCCCCAAGCGCGATCGAACTTGCCAAGGATGGCCCATGCGATCCCCGCGTAACCGTTCGGATCTCTACCATCGAGAAAGTATTTGTCATCCAGGTAGACACACGCCTTCATCGCTGCGTCCACATCTGGCGTCCACTCCAGAATTTTTTTCGCCCAGTACATCCGCATGTAGTTATGCATCCAGCCCTGCTCGACCATCTGGATCTGCGCCGCGTTCCATAAGTCGTCGTGGGTGCGGGCCTCTTCCAATTGTTTGAGCGTGTAGATGTGTTCGCGTTCGTCGCGTGCGTGGTCTGCGATGGTCTTCTTCGCCCAATCTTCAGCGCATTCGGCGGAGTCATATTTGTCGGTGTGCCAGACAAAGTTGATCGCGAGTTCGCGCCACGCAATCAGCTCATTGAAATAGCTGTCTTTCGCGGAACTGAGCGCCGGGTGAGCCTCTGCCGCCGCAGCCACGGCGAGTGCGATCGTCTGCGGCCCAACATGACCGTAGTGCAGGTAGGGCGACATTGCCGACGTGCCATCTACCTCCGGTTTATTACGCATGGTTTCATAGTTGGCAAGCATCTTGGAGCAGAACACTTTCAGACGCTTGAGCCCCTCATGCGTACCGCCCTGGAAGGAATCCACCGGCCCAACGCTGCGATCGAGGTCCTTCCAATCGCGCGTCATATCTTCTTTCAGGCTGTCTTCGTAAAAACCGGATGGACGTTTCCATGCGTGAGCGGCCTTGGGATTCTCGTATGGGACAAGGTACTGCGGCAGCAGCCTGTACAGCCGTGGGCGAATCGTGTACGCGCCGTACTGGGCTTTTTCAATCAGCTTGGAGGGCACAATGACATCTGTATCCACAGTCCAGAACGGGATGCGAAGCTTCTCTGCAAGTTGCTTGCGCCAGCGCTCAGGCTCACGCATCGGGTTCTCGTCACCGATACACATTGCGGCCTTCACATCATGCAGAAAACGCTCGTGCGACTCATGCGGAGCGCGGCGCATGACAAATGAAATATTGCGCTCGTGCAGGTCCGCTTCCACATCCAACAGGCCCTGCTGCAGGAACACATAATGGCGCAGATTTGCATGCGGAAAGTTGGAGATGCCAGCAAAGTAAACCACCAGCGGCAGCCCAAGCTCGTTGGCGATCGCAACGGCAAGATTCACCGCGTGGTTGTCGACACCACGCTGCGCACGCTGCATCCAGTACACGACGCACTTGCCATCAGCCGCGGGAACTCCATCTCGCCGCACCGTGACACGCGCATTATTTGACAGTTCTGCCAGCTTATTGGGCAGGTGTTCCGTAGCCCCATGACCCATGGAAGTTCCCTTCGCCATTTCAACGCCCTCTTGCCTAATCTATCGGGTGTGAGCGATGGATTAAGCTCTCGGTATTATGTTCTTTGAGCCTATGAAAATCCGCGCCTGCACTTCCGATGACATCTCCACCCTGTCCCTGATTGGAGCCGCTACGGTCCTCGAAAGCTTTGCCGGTCTGCTGCCGGGCCCCGCTCTTCTTGCGCATTGCCGCAAGAACCACACCCCCGCCGCCTATGCAGATTTCCTGTCCCAACCGACGACATTTGCATGGCTCGCAGAGGTTGATCCCACAGTTGGCACAGGGCCGGCGCCCATCGGCTACGCCATGCTGACCGCCCCGGACTTCCCAGCCGAGCTTGTACACGCGGACGATCTGGAATTGAAACGCATCTACGCGTTCTCGCGT
>JAYVZP010000012.1:0-2612 GCA_043783275.1 Rhodanobacteraceae bacterium | reverse complement strand
GCGCCTTACTTCCCGGCGCGCCCACCACAAGCAGTTGCGGAGACCGGACTGGGCCAGCGTCGATCAGCACCGTTGATACGGTGACGCCATCGACATCGTCGATCATCATCGCGGCTTCGCCACTGACAGGACACAGCGTCGCGAACCCGAGGCCGAACACCACCGTACCCTTTCGGGTCAGGTGGATCGGCTCTTTGAGATCGTACGTGCCTGGTGTGAGCAGCAGGTCCTTCCCGGTTCGCAGCGCCATGTTGATCGTGGCCGCAGTGTCCCTCAACGCACTAGCAATATAAAAATGGCTCAGCGGGATATGCTTCCCCGGAGTCTTGCCCTTGTGCCAGGTAACTCCGGTTGTCGACCGCCGCAGTGCCGGAACGACGATGCTGTAGCTCTGCTTTTCGGCAATCAGAAAAGGCTTCTCGCGAATCACTGGTGTTGAAGCCAGCTTGGTGTACGGCGGCTCTGGCCAATCTCCCGCGGGCGGGTTATCTACACCCACGAAGACCATGTTCCAGTTAGCGCCAGTCCAGCCCTTCCACTCCGTGTTCCGTGAAATCCATTGCTGCTGCGTGCCGCTATCGACCTTGCCGTCCACAATCGTGTCAGCCATCCAACCACCGCTTGCCCACCCGCGTTTTTGATTGAGCACCATGTTGCCCAGAACGTGCATTCGGCGAAATGCGACCGCCTGCGATACCGCCCACTGCATGGTACCGCCGGGCGGTGTCACGGAGAAGCCTTCCGCGGAGCGCCAGAATGTGGTCGTTGCGTTGTCATTGCGCGATGCGGCATCGACGTGGACATCGCCCTCGATATGTACATCGTCCGGGCTCCCGCCAAGTCCGAGTACCTGCGTGTAGAAGCCGATCGGGATGTTGAGCTTGTAGTCTCCGGGTCGCAGCAGAATCGCATAACGACCTGGCCCGAACTCGGCATGCTGCTGCTCGGCATAGATGCGGTCGATCTGCCGTTGCATGTCTGCAGCTGGCATACTGGGGTCGAACACCAGAGCGTTGGGACCGAATGGCATAGCAGCAGTAGGCAATTGCGCATTCGCAACCGAGATCGCCATCGCCGTCGCCGCCACCACACTGATACCGAAGTAAGTCCAACGAAATCTCATGACATCTCCTAATTGCGACTTCCGGTCACGTTAAATGTGGAGTGCAGTGTCGCGTTGGAGTCGCTGCCGATCCACACGTCGAAGGTGCCCGGCTCGAGCACGTTTCGATGCAATGCCGGACTCCAATACATGAGGTCGTCGGCAGGAAGGACGAACGTTACTTTGCGAATTTCGCCCGGCATCAGGGAAACTTTCTGAAATGCCTTCAGCTCCCGGATTGGCCGGGAAGCACTCCCTGCGCGCTGATGCGTATATAGCTGAACAACTTCCGCTCCAGCCCCCGCAGACGTGTTCTGTAGCTTTACGTTGACCTGCAACGAGCCGCCCGCGGCAACGTCCGGGGAAGAGAGCGTAAGGTCGCTGAAACTAAAGCTCGCATAGCTGAGACCGTAGCCAAACGGGTACAGAGGTGTGCTCAGAAGGTCCCAATAACGCTTGGCAACGTTTCGAGGATTATGGGGAATCTTGTAGTTGTAGAACAACGGCTCCTGACCAACGTCGCGCGGCCAGCTCAGTGGCAGATGACCGCCAGGATTTGCATCGCCAAGAAGCAAGCGCGCAACTGCGTGGCCGCCTTCGGTGCCCGGATACCAGATGTTTAGAATGGCAGGTACATGGGCGCTAGCCCAGGTAATGTCTAGAGGCCGGCCCGTCATCAAGACCAGCACAACCGGTTTTCCGAGTGCCGTCACCGCCTCCATCAGGCGCTCCTGCTCGCCCGGAAGCTTGAGCGAGCCGCGTGAGGCAGCTTCCCCACTCATGGTCTGCGCCTCCCCCAGCACGAGTACCGTGGCGTCGGCGCTCCGTGCGAGTTCCACGGCATGGTCGAACTCTACCTTGCGAGCCTCGTCGTCCTTGAGTTGTGGTTGGTCAGGAACCACTTGCTCATCGAAAATGGTCGGCGAGCCGCGACTGATCTCCACACCCTTGGCCACGTCCACACGCGCATTGGGAAGAGCTTCGCGTAAACCCTTTGCGATCGTCACCGTGTCCCGCCGATCACCATGAATAGCCCAGGACCCTACGGTATCGAGCGCGCTATCCGCCAACGGACCGAGCACCGCCAGCGAGCGTAGGCTCTTGCTCAGTGGAAGAGTGTGCCCATCATTCTTCAGCAGCACGGCAGACTGTTCGGCGGCTATGCGCACGGCGTCGCGCTGCTCGGTGGACAGCGTCTCGCGATGGAACTTGTCCATATCCACATACGGATGAGTAAAGAGGCCTAGGCGATATTTCATCGCCAGAATAGGGCGAACCAAATCGTCCAACCGCGCCTCACTGAAAGCTCCACTCTTGATCGCCCCGGGCAGGTACTCGCGATAAAGCGAACTGCTCATCTCCATGTTCACGCCCGCCGAAGCCGCCCGAACGGCTGCATTCTGCGGACTGTCTGCGAAGCCATGAGTCTCGAGATTCTTCACCGCTTCCCAGTCACTGACCACAAAGCCAGAGAACTTCCAGTCTTTGCGCAGTACATCCTGCAGCAACC
>JAYVZP010000011.1:0-42151 GCA_043783275.1 Rhodanobacteraceae bacterium | reverse complement strand
CCCACGGCAACTGCCTCTACCTCGGCGAGCGCGAATGCAGCGTCCAGCGCCGCCACCAGAAAGTTATCGAAGAAGCGCCATCTGCCGTCGTTTCGCCGGAACTCCGCAGGAAGATGGGCGAAGCTGCCGTCCGCCTCGCGCTCTCCGCAGGCTATGTCAACGCCGGGACGGTCGAGTTCCTCGTCGATAACGCCGGAACCCCGCAGGAAGCTTTCTACTTTCTCGAAATGAACACCCGTCTCCAGGTCGAGCATCCTGTCACCGAACTCGTCACCGGCCTGGACCTTGTCCGCCTGCAGATCCGCATCGCGGAGGGCCATCCGCTCCCCATGACCCAATCCGACATCCAACTCCGCGGCCACGCTATCGAGTGCCGCATCTACGCCGAAGATCCCGCCAACAACTTCTTCCCGTCCCCCGGGCGCATCACGCGCCTTATCCAGCCCTCCGGCCCGGGCATCCGAGAGGACGCCGCCATCTACGAAGGCTACGAGGTCCCGCTCGACTATGACCCCATGCTCTCCAAGCTCATCGCCTATGGGGCCACCCGGGAGATTGCCATTGCCCGCCTCCTGGCTGCGCTCGTTGACTACACCATCACCGGCATCCAGACCAATGTCTCCCTCTTTCAGCGCATCCTCTCAGACGGAGACTTCCGCAGCGCCAATATCGACACCGGCTACCTTGAACGCCTGCTGGCCGGGAAGGCTATCGTAGACGTAGTTGATTGCATCCCCCCGGAGATAGCCGCCATAGCCGCCGCGCTCTTGAGTATCCGCCCCGAACCCTCAGGCCAACCCGTCCAGCAGGAATCCGCCTGGCTTCAGGTTGCCCGCCGCGAGGCTCTCCGCGTATGAAGACCACCCACATCACCCTCAACCATCGCACCTACAAAGTGGAACTGCCCGCGGAAGGCCCACCTCTCGTCGATGGCACGCCAATCTGCATCGACGTGCGCCATCTCCGGCCCGGCCTGCTCTCGCTCCTGCACACCAGCCCGGAGGGTGGCACGGCCAGCTACGCCTGCATCGCCGACCCCTCCGCAGAAGACGCCGCCGTCTTCATCAACGGCACCCGCATTCCCTACACGGTCTCCGACCCCCGTAGCCTGCGCGCAACCACCGCCACCGCTACCTTGTCTGGCCCCAAGCCGCTCAAGGCTCCCATGCCCGGCCGCATCGTCCGCGTGCTTGTATCCCAGGGAGACAGCGTGGAACAGGGCCAGGGCTGCGTGGTTATCGAAGCCATGAAGATGCAGAACGAACTCAAAGCCCCCAAGGCCGGCAAGATTGCCAAACTTGCCGCCATCGTTGGCGAGACCGTAGCCGCTAACGCAATGCTCCTTATCATTGAGTAGTGTCAGCCAAGATCTTCTCCGCATAGCTTCGTGAAAAGCTGCGCTGAAAACTTGAAGAAGGCTGCGCACAGCCGCGGACTCTCGCGCATTCCTCGCAAGGATTCGCTAGAATCACGATGGCGTATCTACGCCCGTGAGGAAGACACATCATGGCATCAGCAATGGCGAGCATCGTCGCATTGAAGGACGTTCACTCTCAGCTCAAGCAGCGCTTCGAAAAAACCGTCGACGACTTTCGGGCCAACCTGCTCTCCGCCCGCACCGGACGCGCCAGCGTCCACATGCTGGACCAGGTCAAGGTGGATTACTACGGCACCGACACGCCTGTCTCCCAGGTAGCCCAGATCACCACGCCCGAGGCTCAGCTCATCCTCGTCCAGCCGTGGGAGATTGCCCTTGTCCCCGCCATTGAAAAGGCCATCCGCACCAGCAATCAGGGCTTCAATCCCATGCACGACGGACGCATCATCCGCGTACCCATCCCGCCCATGAACGAAGAGCGCCGCAAGGAAGCCGTCAAGAGCCTTGCCGCGGTCCTCGAAGGCCACAAGACCAGCATGCGCAACATCCGCCGCGACGGCAATGAACTGATTAAAAAAGCCGCCAAGGATAAACTCATCTCCGCCGACGACGAAAAGCGTGCCACCGAAGAGGTTCAGCAACTCACCGACGTCGAAATCAAACGTCTTGAAGACCTCTTCAAAGCGAAAGAAAAAGAGTTGATGACCCTCTGACCTGTCGGATTGGTTGTCATTTCGCAGGGATCTGTGGCTTTTCGTTGCCTTCGGTCCCCAGCTTTCTTCCAGAACAATCTTCATTCTGTGCGCAGTTGAGGTGATTTGCGTTTGTTAGCGACCAAAGTTTCGCCCCCACAGAAACACGCCGGGCCTTTTCTCTTTTCCGCAACAGCATTCCTGTACGAGAAGACTTCATGCCGATAACATCACGCCCTCGTTTCCCCTGGAAGCTACGCACGCGTACGCTTCCGCTTGGCCGCCGCACGTTGCTCATGGGCATCCTCAACATCACTCCAGACAGCTTCTCAGACGGTAATCGCTTCCCCACCCCGCGCGCGGCGCATGACCACGCCATCTTCCTGCTCGATGAAGGCGCAGACCTCATCGACATTGGCGGCGAATCCACCCGCCCCAACGCCGTGCCCGTGGACTCTTTGGAGGAGCAGGCCCGAATCCTGCCCGTGATCCACTCCATCCTCAGGCAGCGGCCGGAAGCCATCCTCTCCGTCGACACCTACCACGCCACTACCGCCCAGGCCGCGCTCGATGCCGGCGTAGAGATCATCAACGACGTCTCCGGCCTCCTGTGGGACCCGGCCATGGCTGCCGTCCTCGCCAGAGAGCAGCCGGGCGTCGTCCTGATGCACACCCGCGGCGCCCCCCAAGCCTGGCGCGATCTCCCGCCGCTCCCGCACGCGGAGATCCTCCCCCTCGTCATCTCCGGTCTTACGCACTCGCTCAGGCTGGCGGATGCTGCCGGAATCCCACAGCAAAACATTGTCCTGGATCCCGGCTTCGGCTTCGGCAAACTCGGCGATGAAAACTTCACCCTGCTTGCGCATTTCGCGGAACTGGGAGAGTTCAAGCTCCCCCTCCTCGCCGGCATCTCGCGCAAGCGTTTCCTCACTGCATGGCTGCAGCAGATCCCGCTCGACCTCGAAGAGATCCGCCTTCACGCCACCAGCGCCTCAAACGCGGTAGCCATCCTCGCCGGAGCCCATATTCTCCGCGTGCACGATATCTCCGCCGCTCGCGCCTCAGCCAACGTAGGCGACTCCCTTCTGACCGCCCTCGCCGAAGACAGCCCTATCTAACCTTTCCAGATGTCTTTTCTCCCCCTTGAAATCTTCCCTCTCTGCTATTCTGTGGGCGAAGGAAAAACGAAATGACCCTAGCCCTTCTGGCGCTCCAACTCGTTCTTCTCTTCGCGGTCATCGCCCTGTACTTCCGCAAGCCCCAGGCCGCTGAGCAACAAACGCAGGACTTGCGTCAGTCCGCAGTGCCCGACCAGCTCACGCTCCTCCACGCCCGTAGCGAAGCGCTCGACCTCAACCTTCGCACCGGTCTCTCCGACCTCCGCCAGGCCCACGGCTCCGAGGCCCTCACCGCCCGCGAGTCCAACACCCGCGCATTTAACGACCTCCGCACCGAGCTGACGAACTCAGTAGGCGATCTCTCGCAGAAACTTCAGCACAATCTGGACCGCTTCCGAGAAGACAACGCTACCTCCGCCGCCGCTCTCCGCACTGAAGTCCTCGGCAACCTGGGCACTCTCGGTCAAACGCTCAAGAGCGAGCTGGCCGCTTTCCGGCAGGACAACGCCCACGCTGCGCAGAAACTCAACACCGATGTTCACACCCATCACGAAGCCATCAACCACCGCCTTGCCACGGCCGCAACCGAAACCCGCCAGCAGCATGACAACGCCCGCGAAGCCCTGCATCTTCGCCTTAATGAGTTGTCCGGCACCGTCCAGCAGCGGCTCGACGTCCTGAACACCACCAACGCCGCGAAGCTTGAAGAGATGCGCCTTACCGTCGACGAGAAACTCAACGCCACCCTCCACACGCGTCTCACGGAGTCCTTTGGCCAGGTCACCGACCAGCTCAACAAGGTTCACGCCGGTCTCGGCGAAATGTCCAAACTATCGGAAGGTGTCGACGACCTGTCCCGCATCTTCACCAACGTCAAATCCCGCGGTGGCTTCGCCGAAGTCCAGCTCGGCATGTTGCTGGAGCAGATGCTCGCACCCAGCCAGTTCCTGCGCAACGCGAAGGTCAAGCCCAACACCCTGGAGGTCGTCGAGTACGCTGTCCGTTTCCCCGGCCACACTGGCGAAACCCTCCTCCCCATCGACGCCAAGTTCCCCCGTGAGGCGTGGGAACGCCTGGAAACGGCTTATGCGGCCAACGATCCTGAACTCCTCGCGGTCGCGGGAAAGGCCTTCGAGGCGGCCATCCGTACTGAAGGCAAGCGCATCTGCGACAAGTACATCAACCCGCCCACGACCACGCCGCACGCCATCATGTTCCTCCCCACAGAGGGTCTCTACGCCGAGGTCATGCGCCGCGACGCCCTGCAAGCTGAAATTCAGTCGAAGTGCCAGGTCACGATCGCGGGCCCCAGCACCCTCTCGGCCATCCTGACCAGCTTCCAGATGGGCTTCCACATGCTCGCCCTGCAGGAAAAAGGTGACGAAGTCTGGAAGGTCCTCGAATCCGCCAAGACCGAGTTTGGCAAGTTCGGCAAGCTCATGGAAAAGGTAGAAGGCGAAGTTGGCAAAATCCAGAAAACCCTGGGTGAGGTAGGCGTTCGCACCCGCGCCATCAACCGTAGCCTCCGAGAAGTCTCTGACAGTAGCCCCGAACCCCTGGAGTTCGAAGACCTCACCCGGGGCACCCTGCAGCTAGCCGCCGTCAGCGACGTGGACTGACTTCCCGGGCATAACCATTGCTTCCGCCATTGCGCTTGGGTCGTCATCCCACAAAGCTCCGCGGCAAATTCTTCGATCCACTCCCGCCCTTACCCCGCACCCAGCTTCGTTGCGCCGGGGTGCCTGCTTACTTCAAACCCAGCTTGCTGGCGGCCGCATCCAGCTCCTTCTGCGTCTTGAAGAAAATACGGTTCGACCCAGGGTAGTAGCGAACCACAATCTCGCGGTCATCCACCGAATCCTCAATCCCGTCATTGATCTTGTATCCCAGCGCTCTCACCAGTGCCAGCGACCCCTCCGCCCCACTCTCGTTGCCGCTATCGGCAACAATCGCATAAGCCGTCCGTCCCGTCCGGCAGCTATAGACGGTTGCAAAGTCCCCCATGATCACGCCCGCCTCGCGAGCCACCTTGCCCTGCACCACATAGTTGATCTTCGTCGCGTCCACGTACCGCCGCGGGTCTTCCAGGCGCTTGTTTCTCCGGTCCGCAAAGTCCGTTTGCGAAACGTAGTATCCCGGGTAAGGATCACCCTTTCTCTGCACTGTAGGTGGCCCGCCATCGTACTCCGTCATGTACCCCACAATCTCTCCGGGGTGCCTGCTTTCTTTTGGCGCACGCGCATGTCGGGGCACATCCAGAGCCTTTTTGCCGGGCGGCCCATAGGCGTTAGGGGCTCCGTCTACATCCACGTCCATCTTCACTTGCACTTCAATCGCCGTGCGGCCATTCTCACGCACTGTTCTCGGCTCTTTCAATGCCGGGCAGGGCTTCACCCCGCGTACCCCCCTGGGCGCCTCACCAGTCGCGATACCGCAAACCAATATCAAACCAATTAGTGAACGCATTGCTCTTAGACGCCTCACATCCCGGTTCAGTCGCCATGGAAGCCTTTTTCGCATTGTCTTTACCGTTGCCCTTCCGATATTGCCCCGCTGTTTTGATTTACACTCGGCAAGGCGCTCAAAATCCCGGGACACTCAGACCCGGGAGCAATCCAGCCCCACACTTTAGCCGTACTTAGGAGAACAAAATGGCAGCAGTAGACGAGAAGGTCAAATCAATTATTGTCGAGCAACTCCAGGTGGATGAAGCAGAAGTCACCCCCAACGCATCCTTCCAGGAGGATCTCGGCGCCGATTCCCTCGACGTCGTTGAGCTCGTCATGCAGTTTGAAGAGGCCTTCGACATCCAGATCCCCGACGAAGATGCGGAAAAGATCAAGACGGTCAAGGATGCTGTCGATTACATCGAAAAGAATCAGAAAGGCAAGTAAGCCCTGATGCCTGAACCATTGCTGCAGCGTAGAGTCGTCGTTACCGGAATTGGTCTTCTTTGCGGAGTCGGGAAGACCGTTCCGGAGGTCTGGGCAGGTCTGCTCGCAGGCAAGTCCGGCATGGCTGAGATCAAGGCATTTGATCTCACCGGCCACTCCGTGCGTTTTGCCGCAGAGGTGAAGGAGTTCGATGCACTCCTCTTTGTAGAGAAAAAAGAGTCGCGCAAGATGGGGCGGTTCATCCACTTTGCACTCGCTGCTGCGGCGGAGGCCATGGCGCACTCCGGTCTCATCATCGATGAGACCAATCGGGACCGCTTCGGCGTTCACATCGGTTCGGGCATCGGGGGATTCGACGTCATTGAGCGCGAGCACAGCAACATGCTCGCCGGCGGCCCGCGCAAGATCTCACCCTTCTTCATCCCCGGTTCCATTGTCAACCTCGCAGCCGGCCACGTCTCCATCAAGTACAACGCACGCGGCCCCAATGAAGCCACTGCGACGGCCTGCACCTCGTCGGCCCACTCCATCGGCGACGCCTTCCGCATCATTCAGCGCGGCGATGCCGACGCCATGATCGCCGGCGGAACAGAAGCTGCCATCACCCCCATGGGCGTCGGCGGATTCGCCGCCATGAAGGCCCTCAGCACCCGCAACGAGGATCCCGAACACGCCTGCCGCCCCTGGGATAAGGACCGCGACGGCTTCGTCGTTGGTGAAGGCGCCGGCATCCTCATTATGGAAGAGCTCGAGTTTGCTCAGGCCCGCGGAGCCAAAATTCTCGGCGAAGTCATCGGCTACGGCATGTCTGCCGATGCCTTCCACATGACCGGCATGGCTCCCGAAGGCGAAGGCTGCTTCCGGGCCATGACCGCCGCGCTCAAGGTAGCGGGCATCAGGCCAGACCAGATCGACTACGTCAACGCCCACGCCACCAGCACTCCGCTCGGCGACGCGCTGGAATCCAAGGCTATCGAAAACGTCTTTGGCGCCCGCGCCCTGGATCACGAACTCCTGGTCTCCTCCACCAAGTCCATGACCGGCCACCTTCTCGGCGGCGCAGGCGGCCTGGAAGCCGGCATCACACTGATGGCGATGCTCGAGCAGACGGCACCCCCGACCATGAATATCGTCGAGCTGGACCCTCAGTGCCGGCTCAACTACGTTCCCAACGAGCCCAAGAAGGCGAAGATCGACTACGCCCTCTCCAACTCTTTCGGCTTCGGCGGCACCAACGGCTCGCTGGTGTTCAAACGCTGGACCGGCGAGTAGTTCCCCTGGGACCTGTTTCACGAAAAAAGGCTCGAAGCTTTGGCTTCGAGCCTTTCTCATTTTCATCAGGCTAGCTGAAGGCCGCGGCCCCCACCGTCACGATGGTCACCAGCAGCCAGAACCCCAGCACAACCATCGCGGACTGCGCGATCGTCTTCTTTGCGATGATCGACATTCCGTATGTCACCAGCGCAACTATCCAAAGCTGGACCAGGTCGAAGCGGCCAAGCAGCGCTTTCAGCCACGGTGCCGACTCCGACATGTAGTAGCCGATGTTCGTGCCGACCGGATTCTTCATGTCGTATGCTTCAGGATTTCCGCCGAAGTAGATCGTCGAAATCGTCAGGACATTCAGTAACAGATACGGCAGCGACGCATAAAAGCACACAGCTAATACCTGCCAGAACGTCGTCGACGACCCCAAAACAAAGTTGAAGGAAGCCCACAAGATCAGCGCATAAATAGCAAATCCCAGGAGTAGAAACACGGGGATCCCGTAGGTAAAAATCTTAGTCATCTTTACCTGCATGCTTATGCGCTGGGCTTGCTGATCCGGCGGCAACTGGTTCAGCGCATCTTCCTGCTTGGGGCTGCTGTGAATCTGCGTCTTTGTAACCTGCTCAAACCCAACCTGCCTGTCCACCACATAGCTCGTCACCAGTGAAAACAAAATCATCAGCACGAATGGCATCCACCAACTCGCGCTCCGCAGAATGTCATGGAACGTCTTTGAGGGCGCCACAAAAATATCCACCACCCGCTCTACTTCGGAAAGCCCGTGGCTCTCCGGCATAACCATTCCGCTATTGGCGACCAGAGTCTCTGACATAGTCATCCCCCTTCATTCATAAAATCGGTATGGCGGAATTCTAGCTCCAATCTTCAATTTCACAACAAATAATTCCTACTCATCAGCAGGTCCAATCGAACCACTAAACAAGGCGGGGGAACCGGCGTCGCCTCTTTCCCTGAAGCCAATGGACGTCGTACTCTTCATAAGGACCCTTCACGGAGAAACATGATAACCAGCTACACCCTACCGACATATCGCCAGATCTCGCTCCTTGCTCTCGGTCTCATTGCAGCCTCCTGCACCGCCCAGTCGCTTCAGCCAGCACCCAGCGGGATCACCGCCCATGTCGAAGGTATTACCCTCCAGGTCACCGCTCTCCGCGACGACGTCCTTCGCGTCCGCATGGCGAGAGGAGCCGACCTGCCGGAAGATGCCTCCTGGGCCGTCCTTCCCGCAGCCCGCACCGCCTCGGTCCCCGTCACGCAGGAGGCCAAGGGCTTCGCCACCAAGTCTCTACGCATCGCCATCGACGAGCATCTGCAACTCAAAGTCACTGACCTCGCCGGGAACGTCCTGCAGAACGATGCCGCGCCCGTCTCCTGGGACGGCAATCGATTCAAGATCAGCAAGGTCAGCACGGCCTCCGACCACTTCTTCGGTCTGGGCGACAAGCCGGGTCCGCTCGACCGCCGCGGCGAGACCTTCACCATGTGGAACACCGACGCGTTCGGCTTCCAGGAGTCCACCGACCCCATCTATAAGACCATCCCCTTTTTCATCGACGTCAACCACGGCCGCGCCCTCGGCGTCTTTCTGGATAACACCTGGCAGACCAGCTTCGACTTCGCCCACGCCGACTTCAGCCGCTATACCCTTAGCTCGCTCGACGGCCCAATCGACTACTACCTGATGTACGGCCCGGATCCAAAGGCTGTCGTCAGCACCTGGTCCTGGCTCACCGGTCCCACCCCCCTGCCGCCCCTCTGGGCCCTCGGCTTTCAGCAGTCGCGCTACTCCTACTTCCCGGCGACACAGCTTCGTGAGGTCGCAGACCGCCTGCGCGCCGACCACATCCCCTCGGACGTTCTTTGGCTAGACATCGACTTCCAGCACAAAAACTGGCCCTTCACCATCGACGAAGAGAACTACCCCAACTTTGCCGGCATGGTCCAGGACCTGACCAGGCAGAACTTCAAGCTGGTCGTCATCACGGACCTCCACATTGCCAAGCAGCCCGGCGTGGGCTACGGCCCATACGATTCCGGCACCGCCGGTGACCACTTCGTCAAGAAACCCGACGGCTCGGTCTACGTCGGCAAAGTCTGGCCCGGCGACAGCGTCTTCCCGGACTTCACCCAGGCCCGGACCCGCAAGTGGTGGGGCACGCTCTACCAGGGCTTCGTCGCCCAGGGTGTTGCCGGCTTCTGGAACGATATGAACGAGCCCGCCGTCTTCGATGGCCCCGGCAAAACCATGCCCTCCAACATCCAGCACCGCATCGACGAGCCCGGCTTCCGCAAACGCACCACCTCGCATCTGGAGATCCACAATGTCTTCGGCATGCAGAACGCCCGCGCCACCTTTGAAGGCTCCCTTGCCCTCCGGCCCAACGAGCGTCCCTTCGTCATGACCCGTGCCAGCTACGCCGGTGGCCAGCGCTACAGCACCACCTGGACCGGCGACAATAGTTCTACATGGAACCACCTCCGCATGACCGTCCCGCAGCTCGTCAACCTGGGTATCAGCGGCTTCTCGCTCGCCGGGGCAGACGTAGGCGGATTCGCCGGATCGCCCTCGCCGGACCTCCTCACCAAGTGGCTTGAACTCGCCGCCTTCCAACCCATTGACCGCGACCACTCCGCCAAGGGCACGCGCATGCATGAGGTCTGGGTCGATGGCCCCGAGCAGGAAGCCATCCGTCGCCGCTACATTGAAGAGCGCTACAAGCTCATGCCGTATCTCTACACCGTCGCGGAAGAGACCTCGCACGACGGCCTGCCGATTGATCGCCCCCTCTTCCTCGAATTTCCCCACGCCACCATCGACGGCACCCCCTACGACCTCTCCACCGGTGGCGGTGAGTTCCTCTTCGGTAGCCGCCTTCTCATCGCCCCTAATCCGTCGCCCGAAGAAGTTGCCCCGTACACCATCCATCTACCACCCGGCACCTGGTACGACTACTGGACCGGAGAGCAGTTCACCCGGACCACCCCCAGCGGCACGCTTGATCTGGAGCAGCGCGACAAGGTCATCGCCCAGAAGCCCCTGACGGTTGCGCCCAAACTGGCGGAGCTTCCCGTCTACGTGCGCGGAGGCACCATCCTGCCTCTCGCCCCCCTGACCCAAAGTACCGCCGAGATTCCCAACGGCCCTCTCACCCTTCGCGTCTACCCCCTTGCCTCCGGCCTCAACATCCCTGGCGAAACCTGCGCCGGGGAGGTGTACACCGACGACGGCCACTCCTTCAACTTCCGCCAGGGCGACTTCGCCCGCATCCACTTCACCTGCACGGTAGCCGCGGATGGCTCGCTGCTGGTCGAAGCCGCCAAACAGGAAGGCACCTACAAGCCCTGGTGGCACGAGTACCGCATCGAAGCCGTAGGCTGGAACCCCACCCAGAAGACCGCCACGGTAGACAACAAACCCACCCCGCTAACCCAAATGGAAGGCCGCTGGGGTGTCACCATCCCTGCCAGCCCCAAAGGCCTCCACATTAAACTTCAGTAGCCCATATCGTCATGTCCGAAGTCTCGGTAGAGATGAACGACGATGAACGCGTTTATAGGGACGGATCTCGAAGACCACTCAAAACGAAGTAACTATGGAAGGATGCGCCTCAGCGTGCACGCATGCTGAGGGGCTGTGGCTCATAGATACGCGACGATGAGCCTGGAATCGAAAACCCCGTCCGCAAATGCCTGGTCGTCTTTGCTCAGGAGTGTGCCTAAAATCATGGGTTAACGATAGAACCCGCGCACACGCCAGTTCAACTGGATACCTGTACAGAGGTTCCCTGAGCAATTCCCGGTAGCATAAGGGTATTAATCGAGTTACCTTCCATCCGGCAAACCACACTGCGCTCACCCACCACAATATTTACAGTCCGTGCACTGCCAAGCTCGTTTCGCATGGCCACGATAAGGCTTCCATCCGGATTTAAAAATGCCAGCGCATCGGCCAGCACCCCAGTCGTCCGCAGGTACCTGGCACCCGGCTGCACAAAGTGGCTTATGTGCTTGATTAAATAGTATTCCGGGTTATAGCGAAACGTTCCCGTCACCGGATCTACTGTCACGAGTGAATTCTGAAACTCTCCCCAGTGACTTTCCCCCCCTACCTTGAGCGCCAGGTTCCAGTACATATAAGCCGACGCACCAGACTCAAAGTTCTCCCGCATCAGGTTCCAGCAATAAATGCCGAACTTCCAGGTATTGTGTCCGTCGCCGCATTCCTGTTCGGTCGCATAGATCCTGAGGTCGGGGTACTCATCATGCAGCGTCCGCAGAACGGTCCTGCCTGCCCACTGCGCGCCGAGACCCTTGATGTAAACCCGGCTGTCATCGTCGTTGAGAACTTTCCGCTCCAGTTGCGGGTCCGGCCGTTCGATCGTTCCCAGAAACACATCAACGCCGCGCTCCTTCATCACCGGTCCCAGGTGTTCAATAAACTTCGCCAGGCTCGGTGCGGTCCACGTGCAGCTGGGAAACGGATGCGCCGAGTTGTACTCGTTTTGCGGCATCACCATCTTTACCGGTACACCCTCCGCCCGGTAAGCGTCGATGTAACGGCCAAAATACTGCGCATAAGTCTGTAGATGCGCTTCATCCACCCGAAACATATCCATCCCTTCATGCCCAATCTGGTCCTTCCGAATCCCATTCGGGGGCTCTCCCGGTGTCGGCACATCTCCCGCGTAAAAGTCATTCCGCTTCATCCATTGCGGCGGGCTCCACGGCGAAGCCCACAGCCTCAACTCCGGCGCATACTCCTGCGCGGCCTTGATAAACGGCAGCACTCCCTTGCGATCGCGATCAATCGAAAAGTGTTCCAACCCAAAATCTCCCGGCACCTCGTCATACGAGTACCACTCGGTCACAAAGTCATTCGCACCCAGCGGTGTCCTGCACAGGTTGAAGCTAGCCCCTACTCCCGGCGCGAAAAACTCCCGCAGAATCGCCTGCCGATCGCCTTCACTCAACAACTGCAAAGCCAGCCATCCAAACTCATTGAAGCTTCCGCCAAACCCTTCAATCGTCTGCAGCGGCTCACCGATCAGCACCTTCAGCGACAAGGTATCCCAGTGCCGCTCCTGCGCTGGCAGCGACCCCACAGACCACGGCGACGTTGCCGAAGTCGAAACCCAAACCGCACCCTCCGGCTGAGATATCGGCAGTGCCGCATGTACGCCGAACGGCCGCAGCACACTTGCCACCGCAGCCACTCCAGCCGTTGAGCCCGCACCCCACAACACGGCCCGCCGAGTCCGCGTTGCCCCCCGGCTTTTCGCGTTCTCGCGTGTCTCCAGGTCCCTCCGCTCCCCCAGCCAATCCTTGATTCGCACCCGCAACGGCGACTCCAGAAACCGGAACGAAAGCACAGCCACCACCACCAGAACCGCACAACTCAATACCACGCCGCCCAGCGAGTAAAGCGGCGGTGCCCACCCAAACACATACGCCACCGGCACCTGCAGAATGTAGATTCCGTAACTCGCCTCGCCCAGCAAAACCATGGGCCGGGATGAGAGCGCCGTCGCCAGCGGCCCTGTATCCTGCGCCAGCGTGATCAGCAGAAACGCAAAGAATGGCGTCAGCAGCCCACACGCCATAAAGATATGCGGAATCACCTGCGAGCCCATCATCACCGCAATAACCAGCGCCATCGCTACCGGTGCCAGGTACTTACCGCGCAGCCTCTCAAAGCGACCTGACGTAAACGCGTAGCCCAGCAGAATCCCAATCGCAAACTCCGGCAGCCGCAGCAGCGGCGTGAATTCAACCGCCATCGGCAGGTAAGCCCCCGGCCCCGGCGGCCCCGTTGGCCCGCGCAGAAGGTACAGCCCCGTCGGTGCCACCAGCGACACCACCCAAAGCCCCGCCGCCAACCCCAGGCTCTTCGACCATCGCACCCGGGCCAGCGCCGGGCCAACCCACGGAAACAGCAGATAAAAAAACACCTCTACCGAAACCGACCATGCGGGGTAGTTCCACGCCCAGGCCGTAAAGGGTGTCCAGGCCTGCTGCATGGAGAGCACTGCCACCGCGGCCGCCCCCAGCTTCAGCACCGCATGACCGAAGTCATTTACATGCATGCTGGTGCTGATGTTGCTTGGAGCCGCAAGCAAAAACGCAAGCAGATAAGCCGGATAAATTCGGGCAAAACGCGACACCCAGAAGTTCCGCCGACTGCCCTTCAGCGTCCCCGCCGGCGTGAGGTAGGTATACGAAAGGATGAAGCCGGACAGCACAAAGAACAGGCTCACGCCCGCGAATCCCGCACCGATCACGTGCTTGATGGGCGTCGCCCAATCGGGCATAGGATTATGCGCAAAGTGGTACAGCACCACGACGATTGCGGCCAGAAAGCGAAGCCCCGTCAACGCCGGAAGTCCAGGTCTGGGCTCGGTCCTGGTTGTCCGTTCAACTGCATGGCGCGTCAACTGCTGTGCCTGTGCGTTCATGGATTGAAGCCTCTCCATGTAAACCGGTCCGGCCGTTCATTATCGGTCCGTCTAGGTGTCGGTCCGTCTATCAGAGCAGAAGCGACGCCCCTGCAATGTCGTTCATGGCGTACATTGCACCCGCAGCGCTCGAGAAGGCGCACCCCGCCACGCGACCCGGCTGGGTAGCGGCCACGCTTCAGTTCGTTCCGGATGACTCCCGCGCGTCGCCCCCCATGGCCGCAGGCTTTGCCATGGTCTTGTTGCAGAACCGCACCGCGGTTCTGCTGCGCTATAACTAGAAACAAGCCACCGTCCAGGAAGGTACGGTCCAGAAAGATACAGGCAAATCAGGACAATAAAGATCCGGGAAAAGCCCATCAATCTAAAAGAAAGGACCTGCCGGCAAAGTTGCCCGGAGCTCCTTTCCGGCTTAATCTCGAGCTATTTCTTTCACCCACATCCCCCCGCCTTTACCCCGCCAAATCAACCATTTATCATGGAAGGTACTCATGGCAGACGATCTCTTCCCCCAAGACCCCGACGCACCCAATACCCCTGACGTGCCCAACCCGCAGGACGCGAACTCCAACACCCCGCCCCCCGCCGGAAGCCCTCCCGATTCTCCCGGAGGCACCGTCAAGGGCCGCGGCGCGCTTAACATGCTCTCCATCAACATTGAAGAGGAGATGCGTCGGTCCTACCTCGACTACTCCATGTCGGTCATCATCGGCCGAGCCCTGCCCGATGTCCGCGATGGCCTGAAGCCCGTACATCGCCGCATCCTCTATGGAATGCAGGAGATGGGCCTCCAGTACAACAAGAAATACACCAAATCCGCAAAGGTCGTAGGACACGTCATGGGTAACTATCATCCCCATGGCGACTCCGCCATCTACGACACTATGGTCCGTTTGGCCCAGCCCTTCTCCCTCCGCTACCTTATGGTCGACGGCCAGGGTAACTTCGGCTCCGTCGACGGCGACTCTCCCGCTGCCATGCGTTATACCGAATCCCGCCTCACACGCCTCGCCGGGGAAATGCTCGCCGACATCGACATGGACACCGTCGACTTTGTCCCCAACTACGACGAATCCACGCTCGAGCCCAGTGTCCTGCCCGCCCGCGTCCCCAACCTCATCGTCAACGGCAGCTCCGGAATTGCTGTCGGCATGGCCACCAACATCCCCCCGCACAACCTGACTGAGGTTCTGAACGCGGCTCTCTCCATCCTCAACAAGTCCTCCGAAGAACAGCGCACCGATCTTGAATTAGCG
This sequence comes from Rhodanobacteraceae bacterium, assembly GCA_043783275.1. Taxonomy (GTDB): domain Bacteria; phylum Acidobacteriota; class Terriglobia; order Terriglobales; family Acidobacteriaceae; genus Edaphobacter. The sequence goes on along the minus strand of JAYVZP010000011.1, from coordinate 27,068 downwards.
CTCGATCACGTCCTCGGGCCCGACTTCCCCACCGGCGGAACCCTCTTCGGCCGCACCAACATTCCCCAGGCCTACCGCACCGGACGCGGGAAGTTCATGATGCGCGCCAAATGTCACATAGAAAACATCAGCGGCGGACGCCAGGCGATCATCGTCAGCGAAATCCCGTACCAGGTCAATAAGTCGCGGCTGATCGAGCGCATCGCCGAGCTCGTCAACGAGGGCATCATCACCGACATCGCACGCGACGAATTCCGCGACGAGTCCGACCGCGACGGCATGCGTATTCACATCGGCCTGAAGCGCGGCGCCGAGCACCAGATTGTCCTCAACCAGCTGCACAAGCACACCCAGATGCAGGATTCGTTCTCCATGATCTTCCTCGCTGTCCACAACGGCCAGCCCAAGGAACTTCCGCTCGACCACGCCATACGCGCGTTCCTCGACCACCGTCAGGACGTCGTTCGCCGCCGCACCGCCTTCCTGCTGAACAAGGCCCGCGACCGCGAGCACATCCTCCTCGGCTACCAGATGTCGCTTGATCATCTCGACGCCGTCATCCGGATCATCCGTCAGTCCAGCAGCCGCGCCAACGCTCGCGAGAACCTCTTCGCCTACTTCTCCAATCGCACCATCAATCTCAACGGCACTGAGCTCGCCGGCATCACGCTGGACCCCGCCAAGTACGGCATCGACCCCAATACCTTGCCCGTCTCGGCCACCACCGCCGCTGGCGCAACGCTGATCCTCTCTTTGCGCCAGATCGACGCCATCCTTGAGCTGCAGCTCTATCGCCTTACGCAGCTCTCCATCGACGAGCTCCTCCGCGAACTCTCCCAGATCCGCGACAACATTGCCGAGTACGAAAAAATTCTGGGCTCGCCCGCACGTCTACGCGAAGTCATCACCGGCGAGCTGACCGAAATTCGCGACAAGTACGGTGACCTCCGCCGCACCCAGATCCTGGACGAAGCCGCCGACATGACGCTTGAAGACCTCATCATGGACGAGCAGGTCGCCGTCACTGTCTCCCACACCGGCTACCTCAAGCGCACGCCCATCTCCACCTATCGCCAGCAGCGTCGCGGCGGCACCGGCCGCATCGGCATGAAGACCCGCGACGAAGACTTCGTCGCCCAGCTCATCATCGATTCCACCCATGCCTATCTCCTCTGCTTCACCAACACCGGCCGCGTCTACTGGCTCAAGGTCTATGAGATTCCCGACGCGGGCTCCGTCGGCAAGGGCAAGGCCATGGCCTCGCTCGTCGACCTGCAGCCCGGCGAAAAGGTCGTTACCATCCTTCCCGTCCGCAACCTGACTGAGGAAGGTAAGAACATCCTCTTCGCCACCCGCAACGGCACCGTCAAGAAGACCCAGCTCAAAGACTTCTCCAACGTCATGTCTCGCGGCATCATCGCCATCAACATTGACAAGGACGACGAGCTCATCACCGCCCGCGTCACCGACGGCCAGCAGATCATCTTCCTCGCCACCCACGACGGTCAGGCCATCCGCTTCAACGAGCGCGATCTCCGCCCCATGGGACGCCCGGCCACCGGCAACCGCGGCATCAATCTCCGCAAGGGCGACTTTGTTATCGGCGCCGCTGTCACCCCCTCTCCGGAGGCCCGCGAAAAGCGCCGGCGCGAAAAGGCCGCTGAACTAGGCCTCACCAGCCAACTCGAAGCCGTAATCGGCGAAGCCCAGGATCTTGTGGACGCATCAGCACAGGTGGGCGAAGCCCCGGATACGATCAGCGTGGCAAAGGGTGCCGACGCCATTCCAACCATCGGCTCCATCGCCCGGCGCATCAACGCGCCTGACGGCCAGGAGATCCTCGGTTCCGATGCTCCGTCGCTTGGAGAGACGCTCGACCCCGCCGCCCAGGCCAAGCTTGATAAGCTCGACGAAAAGCTGGGCCTCACCCCCTGCCTGATCCTTACTGTCAGTGAAAACGGCTTCGGCAAGCGCACCGACGTGGACCGCTACCGTCTCCAGTCCCGTGGCGGCACCGGCGTCATCAACATGAAGACCGGGACCAAAACCGGCAAGGTTACCTCTATCCAACTCGTAGACGACACCACCGAGATGATGCTCATCAGCCAGTTCGGCAAGATCATCCGCATCGATACCAAGACTATCCGCAGCGCCGGCCGCAGCACCTCCGGCGTCAAGCTTCTGGATTTGGAAGACGGAGACAAAGTAGCCGCCGCCGTAACCATCCCCTCTGAAGACCCCAAAACTCAACCAGAAAACGGCACGCTACTGCAATGATTTGCCAGCAATTGAATAGTGTAGAGGTTGATTTTGCGGGACAAAAATGACCGCACAGGCAACCATGGGGCGAGCGCTGGCCGGGAGTGCGCCGATCCCGGCCAGCGCTTATTTCGACAGAGGTCAATGGCGTCACAGACGAGTCACTCAACTCACTGAGCAGCGTGAACACAGGTTGTGCACGTCGCGACGTGATCGTCGGTGGGTATGCACCTTCGATGTTCAATCCCTTTCCGAAATCGTCCGACGTCATAGGCGGAACGCTAGCGAAGTCCCATCTGCTCCACAACATCGGGTGCCCCACATCTCACCTTTGAGATGTGGGGCACCCGATGTTCCGGAACATTCCTTTACTGGTTGCTTGATGCACTAAGGCGTGGCTTTCAAGTCCGCATTTAGCCGCACCCCAGTCCCTGACACATTCATCGCGCGGCTCCAAACCGCATACCCCTTCAGTTTCACCGAGATCATATGCTGCCCCGGCGTGATCGACACCGTCGATGGTGTGTTCCCGACGAAGGTGCCATCCACCTCGATATCCGCGCCCGCCACACTTGACTCCACGGACAGGTTGGCCATCTGCGCGGTTGGACTTTCCGCTACTGTCTGCACGGCGGGTTTCATGGCTTTCGCCGCCTCAAGGTCGGCTGTATTGAAGCTCTCGTGAACCCAGCCTGCAGCCGCCTCAATCACATTGGGGATGGGGTGTTTGCCCTTTCCGTAACCAATTCCATAGATCGTGTGAAACAGTGCCTTCTGATCGAAAGTGCGAAGCACTCTGGAATTACCATCGGCACCCGGCAGCTCGACATCTAGGATAAACACCGAATAGTCGACATCGTAGGGGACCGCCGTCGTCGACGAACTGGATGCAGCCGCAGCGGCAGCATCGCCGTTCCCATTCGTCGCGGCTGCCGCCGCTGACGAGTTGTTCGTATAGACACGATGTCCATGGTAGACAGCTGGCGTCGTGTGAATGAAAAACACGAGATCACCCTTCTGATCGGCCTGATAACAAACGTCCCCGAACTTGCTGAGCCGACTCTGAATGTCTTTCAAACTTTTCGCGGGCACACCCACGTTGTAGTTGTTCAAGCGATCGAGATAAACGACGGAGAAACTCACCTTGCAAACTTGCGGCGGCTTGTCGAATGCGCATGCAAAAAGCGGTAGAGATGCGAAGGCAAGAAGGGAGACAAATAGCTTTTCTAAATAGGAGCCCCTTGCCGGAATGACACGACGCATGAAAACCAGAGGACACACCAAGGCCTGTTTCAAGAAAACTCCGAAGCGCTGCAAAAAGGATTCCTCACCGTATACTAGAAATTCCAACCCAACAACCCCCAAAGGCGTAATGAACCACGTAATTCCCAAAACGGGAATGAAGGGCACCATTTATCCTCATCTTTACCCCCAGCCCGACATCTTCCTTGAGGTCCGACATGCCCATGCGCCGTCTGCTTCTCCTCCTACTCCTAGCCCCCGCCGCCCTCGCCCAAACCTCGCAAACCCCCAAGCCCGCCCCCACCCTCCGCTCCTCCCTCCTCGACCAGCTCTGCACCACCCACAACAAGGCCGAGTGGTTCACCCCCGTCAACGCCGGCGTCGCTGGCCTCACGCCCGACCAGGCCAAGTGGAACCCTACCAACGCCGCGGGCAAACTCGACCCCGTCGCCAACCACTCCGTCGGCATGCTCGCCTACCATCTCTGGTTCTGGAACGCCCGCGTCCTCGCCGGACTCAAAGGCCAGAAGGTCGCCCCCGCCCCCTCCAACAACGACGAAACCTTCAACGACCTTGACACCACCCTCACCGAACTTGAAACCCTCGTCACCCTCGCCAAGATGGCCGCGCCCATCTCCCACGTCAGCACTCACAACGCCTACCACACCGGCCAGATCCTCTAAGTGAGCAAGCTACAGGGCTCCAGGAACCCCGCCAACGGAGTCAAGTAGCCCCATTTCGCCCACCGACCCCCGTAAACCCTAACCCCCATCGCTTAAATATTTTAAAAGACGCCTCCCTTTAGAATCAGGAACTTGCCAAACAGGTCCAAACCTAACTGCCATCGATTGAAGACTTTAGAACCAAACCGGGGGGAGTGGGGGTACGCAGCGTCGCAGGTCTCTGCCGTTGTCGCCGACTCGGGTCTATAATTTCGGCCCAGAAAGGAGGGCCTTTCTTATGCCCTCTCAGAACAAACAACCGAACGACCCGCACTCCAAGTCAGCCCAAGGAAATCAACCGCTAGACAACAAGCAGATTGTCCACCGCGTTATGGAAGAATGCTGGAACCAGGGCAAGCTGAACCTGGTCGGCGAGCTCTTTGCCGAGAATGTCCGCGTCCACGACCCCGTATTTCCAAACCTGACCTCCGGGGCTGCCAACGTTCGTAATCACATTGAGCAATGCCGCCGTGCGTTTCCCGATCTGAAGTTCACTATCGACGACACGATCTCAGAGCGCAACGAAGTGGTCATTCAGTGGACCGCCCGCGGCACGCATCAGGGTGACTTCCTGGGGATGCACCCCACCAACCGCAAAGCCAATGTTACGGGCACGTCGATCTACCGCCTGGACCATGGCAGAATCCAGGAAACCTGGGCGCACTGGAACCTGATGTCGATGATGGAACAACTTGGAGTCGCGACCCCGAAGGCTGAAGCTCGGGGCGTCAAGAGCGAAACAGCACTACGTAGCAACGCCTGATCTATTTGCTTGAGCCTTGGGTTGGAACGGACGGGTCACACTCTTTAAAGCCCGGTGGCCCATCCTTCTTCAACTACTGTGGTGCAACTTCTTCCGGCATGATCGCGCCGGCCTTAACCCACTGGGCCACCACGGCAATGTCGGCATCTGACAGCTTGGGTTTTTTCGGCGGCATATCCATCGGATCGTCCGCAGGACCTGCATGGCGAATGAGCCGCACCAGCAGCGACTTGTCTGGATCACCCGGAATGAGCACTGTGCCATCGTGCCCGCCCTTGAGCAAGCCTGCACGCGTGTCCATGTTGAGCCCGCCGCGACGATTCAGGCCAGCGTGGCAACGTGCGCAGTTGGCGTCGAAGATGGGCTTGACCTTGGTGGTGTAATACTCGGGCTTGGCGGGGTCTTCCTGCGCTCCTACCGCTCCTAGTCGCAGTGAGATAAGCGCGATAGCGACCATACCGCAACCCACAAAAAATCCCCGCATTCAGCCTCCTCCAAGCAGATCGGTCCGCAGTACCAAGATCAATACTTACATACCCTAAACCCACCCTCTAGAGTAAAAGTTGCTCTGGTGATTCTTTGCGCCCGACTCATCCAATGCGCGCAAACACCTCTAAAATCCTGTTGTTCGCGGCCCTCTGCAGTCTCGTGCCCGCCGCCTCGGCCCGTTCTCATAAACCTGCCTCCAAGCCCACGCACGTCTCTGCAAAATCTGCGTCTGCAAAATCTGTAAAAGTGAGCAAGGAGCGAGGCAGGAAGAGTGGCAAGAAGGTTGTTGTCGCGACTCCAAAAGCCAGCAAAGCGAGCAAGCGCCGGCATAAAAATGTGGTGGAGGTGGTTGAGACTCCTCGTCTGACGCGCGTTCACGGCCATCATAAGCTCGTGGAAGAGGCTCCCAGGTCGATTGCGAAGCTCACGAAGCCTGCGGCGGTTACGCCGCCTGACCGCGAGGCCGTGGTTGAGGCAGAGCCCCAGCAGGAGACCATTCATGTCACGCATAATCGCAAGCAGCACATGCTGCCTGAAGCAGAGGATCATGGCGCTGCACCGCGGAAGGCAAAACCGGCTGACTTTCTAAGCGTCGGTGGCGATCCCGAACCCCTGACGACCGAGCAGCCTGTCTCAGGCGTCGCGCACCCGGATGGCGAAGACGAAGTCCGTACCCCGGCAAATCACCCTGCGGTTACGAAGTCTGTGCCTGCGATTGTCGTGGCACGCAAGCTGGACCCCAAGCCGCCGATCGTGATGGTCAAGGACCTCTCTCCGGAACCGGATCCGGATCCGGTGCTGAAGCCTGCACTGTTTTACAAGCGCGGCCGCCTGATTATGCCACCGGCGCTCAAAGGCTCGCACGAGATCCTGCTGCATCAAAACCAGGTGGCGGATTCAGAAGGGCTGCAACGGATCAGGGACGATAGCGATCTGGAGCAGATGCGGTCAAACAAGATTCTTGTTGCGCTGCCTACGGGCATGGGCATCCAGACCGACGAGCGCCTGCCGATGAATCGGCGGTACTGCCGGCCATGGACCGCCGTGTTTCTGAACGCGCTGGCACGGGCACACTACGCGCGATTCCATACGCCACTGCAGGTGAATTCTGCGGTACGGACGGTTGAGTTTCAGCAAAGGCTGCAGCGGACAAACGGCAACGCAGCTCCCTCGGCTGGTGAGACGGCTTCGCCGCATTTGACGGGGCAGGCGGTGGATCTTGCGAAGCATGGTCTGTCGTTGACGGAGATTGCGTGGCTTCGTGGATATCTCCTGCCGCTGGTGCAGGAGGGCAAGGTAGACGTGGAAGAAGAGTTCCAGCAGTCGTGCTTCCACATCAGCGTTTATAAAAAGTATCTGCCCCAGCCTGCGCCCAAGCGGGAGATTGCGCCGAAGCACGGTGGGGTTGCGACGGCGCTTGCTGTCGCCATGCCGTAATTGTCGCGGACTCGAATACCCCCGTCTCAGAAGCGAGACAGGGGCACCCGGATGGTGCTGGATTCTAGAGGGTCTCGCGGAGGCCGGAGTGCCAGGACCGGTAGGCCGCGTCCAGGATGCGCTGGTTGATGACGCCGTCCTGTCCGGATGGCGAGAACTCCCCCTGGCCATGGAGCGCGTCGGTGAAGGCGTCGATCATACGGATGTAGCCGTCGCTGTTGGAAAAAGTGTGGGTCTCAGCGGGTGCGTCTGCGCGGCGCAGGATTACACCCACGGGATGATCGACGGTAAGGCCATCTTCAGCAATCAAAACGCCCTCAGAGCCGGTTACTTCGATCAGCGTGCGGTAGGGTGCGCGGGCTGTGGCAATGACGTTGGCGAAGACTCCGCTGGACATCTGCATCTGGATCGTGGAGACGGCTTCGACTTCGTCGGACTGCTCATCCTTACTGGCCAGAACGCTGATGGTTTTGACCTCTGCCGAGAGGATGAAGCGCAGGGTATCGATGCAGTGGACGCCGACATCGGCGATGGGACCACCGCATGCGAGCGAGGGGTCCGTGATCCATTTGCGGGGGGCTGTGTTGCCGGGGTAGCTGAATTGCGAGTACGCGAATTGCGGCTTGCCGATACGGCCGGCGGCGATCTGCCGGGCCATGAATTCCACGGACTGGTTGAAACGGAAGTTCTGGCCTACACCGAAGAAGACGCCGGCTTCCTGGCTTGCAGCGAGGATTTCCGCGGCCTGGCCGGCGTTCATAGCCAGGGGCTTTTCGCACAGGACAGCTTTGCCGTGGCGGAAGGCGAGGCGTGCGTCGTCGAGATGCATGGCGTCCGGGCTGGTGATGAAGACGACGTCAACGTCGGGGGAGGAACAAAGTTCTTCCGCGGTGGTAAAGGCACGGATTCCGAGGGTCCTGGCGTCTGCGGCGGCGGCTTCCGGATTGCGGCGCCACAGGCCGGTGAGGGTGGCTTTGGTGGATGCGGCGAAGGCGGGGACGAGGCGGCGGGTGGCGTGGTGACCGAAGCCGAGGATGGCAAAGCGGGTCTTGGCGGTGGATGCGGACATGGTGCTTCGATAGTAATAGGTGGGTGGTGACATCGTCTTACGCCAGGCCGAAGTGTTGCATCAGGATTGCTCCGGCCATAGCGGCGATGAGGGCTACGGGCATCGCGATTGCGCCTACCTTGAGGAAGTCCCAGAAGCTTACGTTCAGCTTTTCCTTGCGCAGAGCCAGCAGCCAGAGGATGGTTGCGAGGGAGCCTGTGATGGAGAGGTTGGGGCCCAGGTCGACGCCGATGAGAACCGCGTTTGCGAGGAGGCCATGGGCGTGCGCGACCTGCAAGGTTCCGCCGGCGATGAGGCCGAGGGGCAGGTTGTTGACGATGTTGTTCGCCACGCCGACGACGAAGCTGGTGACGAGCGCTCCGGTTGCCGGCGCGAGGCTCTCTGCCCAGTGCAGGGCGGCCACGGTGTAGTCAAGCGCGCCGATACTTTCTACCGCATCGACCATTACGAAGAGTCCGGCGACCAGCGCCAGTGTGCCCCAACTGATCTCTTTTGCGAGCCTGACGGGGCTGACCCTGGACTTGATGGAGACGATGGCCGTGACGACGAGGGCAGCAAGACACGTCGGCAGGCCGAGATCTTTATTGAAGGCGGAGGCGGTGAGGAGTACGGCGATCATCAGGACGAGGCCGCCGAGGACGAGCTTGCCGTCGCTCGTGAGAGGCTTTGGCGCTACGCCGTTCGAGATCGTCGCGGCGAGGTCTTTGCGGAAGACAACGCGCATGACGAGGTACGTCGCGATGATGGAGAGCGCAGACGGCAGGCTGAAGGAAAGCAGCCAGCGACCCAGCGGCGGCATGCCGTGGTGGAAGACGACGAGGTTGGCGGGGTTCGAGATGGGTAGGACAAAGGAGGCGGCGTTGGCGATGAGGGCGCAGGCGAAGAGGTGGGGGAGGGGCGCGGCTTTGGCCTTGCGGACGGCGGTGAGGATGGCGGGGGTCAGAACGACGGCGGTGGCATCGTTGGACATAAAGATGGTGACGAGCGTGCCGATGACGTAGACGAGCGTGAAGAGCCGTGCGGAGGAGCCGTTGGCGCTGCGGACGGCGACTCCGGAGAGCCAGTCGAAGACGCCCTGCTCGCGTGCGAGTTCGGACAGGAGCATCATGCCGATGAGGAAGAGATAGACGTCCGTGCCTTCGGCGACGGCTTTGCCCGCGGCCTTGAGCGGCACCAGGCGCAGGGCGACGAGCAGAATGGCCCCGCCGCCAACCCAGTAGACCTCCGGAATATTGCGAGGCCGGACGAGCATGAGGAGGATGCTGAGGGCGACGATGGTGAGAATCATGGAGTGGGTTCTATGCCCGGGCCGCAGATTCATCCGCTTCGATACGGAAGGACAACGATGGAATAGCTAGTGGGCGTCGGCTTTGAAGATTTGCTCGGCGAAGTAGTTTTCTACCTTGGCCTGGTCGCGCAGCATCTCAAAGAAGGCTCCTTTGAGGAGCTGGGAACGGGCGTCGCGGAGGCCCTGGCGGATGCGCTGCTGGATGCCGGGCTCGGAGACGTCGTGCTGGCCGGCGGGATCGCGTGCGAGGAGTTGGAAGATGGCGTAGCCGCCAATTTTCCTGCCGGTAGGGTCCGCGGGGTCGGGGAAGGGGATGATGTCGGTGACCTGGCCGGGCTTGAGTTTGGCGATGTTTTCGTAGACGGCAGAGCTGCTCTTGAGCTGCGACTCGGAGACGGAACCCATGTCCCCGCCGGAGGCAGAAGTCTGGGCATTCTCGGAGAAGTTCATGGCGAGCGAGCCAAAGTCTTCGCCGGAGTCGACGCGATTCTTGATGGCCTGGATCTTCTTGCGGGCTTCGGCGTCGCTGGTCGCCTTGCTGCCCTGGAGGTTGGCGGGGCGAGCGGCGGGGGCGTCGGTTACGAGGATCTGTGCGATGTGGAACTGAGTCTCGATGTTATTGAAGTCGGCCTTGTGCGCGACGAAGTAGGCGTTGATGTCCGCGTCGGAGACAGAGATCCTGGAATTGATCTCCTTGTTGAGCAGCTTGTTGGTGGTGAGCGAGCGGCGGAGGTCGCGCTTGATCTCATCGACGGTGGTGTGGTGCTCGGCCAGGCGTGCGGTGAACTGCTCTTCGGTGTAGGGGGCCTTCATCTCGGTCAGCTTGGCGTCGACCTCTTCGGGCGTCGCGGTAAGGTTCATCTTGACGGCGCGCTGCTGGATGGTCTCTTCGCTGATGAGCTGTGAGAGGAGATTGAGGCGGAGCGAGTCGGCCTGCTCGGCTGAAGGCTTCTCTGCCTGCTGTGCGGCATCGCCCAGCTGGTCGGTATAGGCCTTGTCGAGATCGGCGCGCATGATGGGGTGGCCGTTGACGGTAGCGACTACGTCCGCTGATGGAGTGCGGTGGCAACCCGCGACAGTGAGCAGCGTAACGGTAAGCAGGACTGCGGTTTTCTTAAGCGTCACTGGGGGTCGAACCTCGATACCGCTATTGTCTGATATTTTTGCGATCGGCGTCTGCTGGATGAAATCAAAGCGGCTCCGTCAGGTAAAGCCTGCCGCTGATTCCCTCGCTTCTTGACGAAAAAACAAATGGGCTGCGGTCAGGCTCCGGGCTTCGTTGCAGGAGCAGCGGGTGGCGGGGTTGGGGGCACGTAGGCTGCGGGTGGAGTCTGGCCGGCGGCGGTCAGGGCTCCGTCCACCATGCGGAAGACGTCGGTCAGCGGATAGGCGCCTTCGAGTTTTTCGCCATTGATGAACAGCACGGGCGTGGCTTCGATGCCGAGGTCTTCACCGATCTTCATGGAGGCCTTGACGTCTTTGTCGTCCTGCTTCTTCACGCAGGCGGCGACGGCGTCGGTGTTGAGCCTGGCTTTTTTTGCTTCGTCGTTGGCTAGCTGGTCGAGCGACTGGTTGGCCTTCTCGAGCGAGTGTTCCGAGCCGCCTAACTCGCTGGCGTGGGCGTGGATATAGTCAACCAGATTCCAGTACGAGGGCGTGGACTGCAAGGCAACGCAGTTGGTATCGATGGCTGCGCGCATCGCCCACGGATGCATGTTGAGAGGGAAGTCACGGTAGACGATGCGGACGGTTTTGCCGTAGCGATCGGTCAGCGCGGGGAAGAGTTGGCTGTGCATCTTGGTGCAGTAGGGGCATTCGAGGTCATCGAAGGCGACGATCTCTACAGGCGCCGACTCCGGGCCACCGCGCGCAGGCCGACCAGCGCCGCTGACGAGTGTCCTGGGATCCTTGCTGATGTCGTATTTATTGAACTGCGCAAGCGTCTTGCCGTCAGTGGAGAGCAGGAACGTCATGGGTTTGGAGGGGGTACCTTCACCGGTGAAGGTGACATCAATCTTGTCGAAGCCAGCGATGTCGGACGACTCGCGCGGGCCGATGGTCATGACGTATTCGGGCGAAAGCCGGGTGCGTGAACGGATCAGGATTTCGACGCGCCGGGTGATATCGGGAGAGAGCGCTTTACCTGTTGTTGGCGCGGGTATCTGGGCGTGGCAGCCTGCGATGGCGGCGGCAGAGGCAAGGACAAGGCTGGCGAAGGTTTTGTAGAATGTGCGCACGTTTGATTGTCTCATTGAGTGGACGGATGGGCGCGGCCGGGGAGAGCAGCCGCCAAGGCGAATTACCTGTGGGGACAGAGGAGCCAAGGGTGGAAGAGCCGTTTTTTTCTGAACGAAAACGGCTTTGCGCATTACATCCACTCCACAGCAACAAGCTTTTTGTTTTAGAAGAGACGTTCGGCGCGGCGAAGGTTGCCGGCTGTCCCGATGTTGGCGAGAGTGAAGCTGAATTTGTACGTGCCTTCGTTGCGGACTGAGCCCAGTTCGAACTTGCGGTACTCCATCGAGAGGCCGCAGCAGTTGAAGTTATAGCTTCCCTGCACGGCGGCGTACTGGAGCAGCGCCGGGTAGACCGTCGTGCTTGTGCTTCCGGCTGCGGAGGAGTTAGTGCTGGTTGTGCCGTAGAAGCTCTTGAGGTCCAGACCAAAGTTGGAGGCCAGGGAGAGGCCAGGCTTGCCGGGGTTTCCATACCCGAGGAGGAAGCGAAGCTGGTTGAAGTCGGAGACCGAGGACGAGACGCCGGTTGCGCTCGTGGTGCCGATCGGCGGATCCGGATTCTGGGTAAAGAAGCGACCGGGGGCATCGAGCCGGGCGTAGCTGACAGCAGAGAACGCCTTGCCCTGGTGGACATCGACAAAGACGTTGGACGATGTAAATTTGCGCGCGCCGGTGTCCAGGTCGAAGTCCCATTCGATATCCGTGTGAGGTGAGGTGCGGACGCGGAGGCGGGAGATGAGCGGTGAGATGTCGCGGCGTTCGGTCAGGAAGGCGACGCCTGAAAGGTCCAGGGTGGTCTCAAAGATATTGCGGCGTCCATTGATGATGGCGGCGCCGAAGGTTGGGTCGAAGAAATATTTCTGGGTCAGCCGCCACGAGATGAGCGCCTCTGAGTGGGCGCAGATCTCGGGCGCGGCTGGTTCACTGGCGACTTGCCGAGGCGAGATGGCGGCGGGGTCGGAGGTGTCGTCCGGCGTGGAGTTGAAGCCGGGTTCGGCGGCAACGGTTGCGGTCTGGCAGGGGCCGGAGTGGTGAACGCGGCGGAAGATGCGCTGGGTTATACCGTACTCGGCTTCATTGGTGTTGGAGGCGATGTCGGTTGCGTCGAAGCGCAGAATGCTGGAGAAGTTAGAGACGCCGGTCGTAAGCCGGTAGGTGAGTTCGGGCTCGATGGTATGACGAAGCTCGTTGCCCAGCAGGCGAGTCAGGCGCGTTGGCGCAAAGGTCCGGGTGAGGACGGGTGGGCGCACGGCGAAGGCGAACTCGAAGTCGGAACGACTCAGCGCGGCCGGGTCCTCAAGCGGGGGCTGACCGCGGACAGGCTGTCGCCGGGAACGGGTGTAGACAGTCTCGCGCGCGGCGAGGGACGGCACCATGTGCCAGGAGCCAAACGCGAGGGGGTAGGAGATCTGGGGGTGGAAGTCGAAACGCTCGATGATGCCGCCGGTGACGAAGTTGGGCTGTGAGCGTTTGAGCCCCGAGGCAGAGGCCTCCATGGCGACTTGAAGGCCAGTGCCTGCGACGCGATGATCGGTGGTCGCAAAGGCCAGTGTAGGCGCATGGAAGATGCGGACTTGCTGCTGCTGAATGCCGGCAGGGTTCAAGAGGGTAGGGCCCTGGGCGATGGTCTTGATGCCTTGATACCGGTCGGCCAGCGCGCTTACCTCTACGCCATTCGCCGCGTGGGAGATGTAGGCGGTGGAGATGATGTCGGACGTGACGGCCTGGTTGAAGGTGTCGGTGAAGGCCTCGCGGAAGATGTAGCTGGAAAGATAGTCGACGTTGGCGGCGGTGCGAGTATGCGGGCCAAAGTCATGCCGGGCGGCCAGGATGAAGTCTTCGCCACCCTGGTTGGCGGTGCCGGAGCGGCGGTCCAGTACGCCGGAGTAATGAACGTTGACGAAGTCGAGTCCGGCGCCGCGATAACGGAAAGTGGCATTCTGAGCGAAGCCGATGCTGGAGAAGTACTCGGCTCCAACGGTCAGGTCCATGGAGCGATTGATGGCGATGTAGAACTCTTCGCCCAGCACCAGACCCTTGGTGGAGGACTGGCCAATGGTCGGAATCAGAAAGCCGCTTTGGCGCTGCTCGGAGTCCGTAGGCGCGGTGACATACGGCAGAAAGAGCAGGGGCATGTTGAGCAGGCGGAAGGTGGAATTACGCGCCCTAGCCTTTTCGCCGTCGATGGAGAAATGCGCAGAGCTGAGGAGCCAGTCGGGATGGGCAAGCTGGCAGGAGGTCACGCTGCCGTTGTAGACGTCGTAGCTCTGCGGGCCGGTCTTGACGACGATGCGGCCGGTAAACAGGAACGGGTTGGCAGTGGTGTAGACGGCGCGTCCGGAGGAGGTCTTGGCCGGCTTCAAACCAACGGACCCCGAGACGTTGGTGAAGCGACCGGTCGAAGTTTTGATGTTGAACGTGCCGGTATCTGCGCGGAGAACCTCCGAGTTGGGGCCGCCCGTCAGGACGAGGTGGCCCGTCGCAGTGACTTCGCTGGTGTTCGAGTCGTACTCGATATGGTCGGCTGCAATGCGACGGTTGCCGTCCGTGATGACGACCTCTCCATCGAGAGTATAGACGCCGGCGCGATAGGCCTGCGTAGCGGACTCAATGACCGGAGAGTCCGGTGATGCGGGTGGTAGCAAAACGTGCGCCACAGGGTACTGGGGGGCGTCCGGAAGGGGGTTTTCCACCGCTTTTGCAGGGGGTGCCTGACTTGTTACATCCTGCGCGTGCAGATGTGTGGATAAGGGCATGGCCAGCATGATAGTTATGAAGAGGTAACGAGCTGGAAATGTGGCGAAAGGAAATAAGCCGACGGTTCGCTCGCACTTGCATGCTGGAATGGGACAGGTTCCCGATAGCTCGATGGCGCGGACGGACGACACACTTTCAGGCTAAACGATTTTGGGGAAGTGGGTTCAGGATTGACGATGATGAGCTCTGCACAGCTAGAAATTCTGCCGGAAGACGAGATAGTAAACCTGACGGCTGCGGGGGTGGAGGCTCGCCCCTCGGCCCTGAAGCAGGAAGTTGCTGAAAAGTTGCTGGCACACCGTCAGCGGCGTGCGCGGATGACCGTCGCCGACGTCTCCGCAAGCGTAGAAGAGGGGGGCGCGGGCCAGAGCCGTGGCGAAAAGAAGAATCGCGTGGCCGCCGCCGTGGCGGAACGCTATGCGCAGACCCCCAGCTATCGTGCGTTCCTGGCGCAGGAGGCCGAGCGCGCGATCGCGCAGGCTGCCGCCGCGGCAGAGGTCGCACAACGCAACTCCGCCGCCGTAGCCGCGGTGCAGGGCGAATTGCTGGCAGAGCTGGAAAAGTGGGACGCTCCCCAGACCTTTACGGGCGAAACCGCTGCCGTGATGACTCCGGCCCCCAAGCCGATGTGGTCCAAACCTGCGCCGCACGCGGATCTGCCGATCAAACAGGTTTCGACGGCTGGGCTTACGGTTCGGCTGTACGAAGATGTGGGCCGCCCCAGGGTGCCGGGCGCGCTCAGAGAGAACACGCGCCAGTCCGCTTATGCGAATCCGGGAGAAACGCGGGCGCTTGAAGAAGAGATTGCCTTCCGCCAGGCGCCGGTCTTTGAAGAGTTCCGCCACCGTGAACCGGCAGTGCCGCTACCGGCTAATTTGCTGGAGTTTCCGCGACAGCTTGTCGCCAATGTAAAGGCTCGTCCGCGGCTGGCTGAAGGGCCCCTGCGGGAGGAATCCGGCCCGCGCAACCCACAGCTAAGAATTTTTGAAGTGGAGCCGGAACAGATTTCAAACGCCCCGGAGCCGATGTCGATGGTTCCCGAGTGGAGTCCCATCTGGCTGGACGCGCACACCGTTACCGAGCCCGTCGATAACCCGGACATGCCACGTCCGGAGATCATGGCCTCGTTGCTGCCTCCGCAGACGGCTGCGTATCATCTGCGGCTGATGGCCACATCCGTGGATATGTTGCTGGTGCTGGGCGGCTTTGTGGCCTTCAGCGCTACGTTTGCGAAGGTCTCCGGGCCAATCGAACTGGGAATTCCGCTGGCTGCCGCAGCCGGGATCATCCTGATAACGCTCTATCTGGCCTATCAACTTATCTTCTTTACGTTGAGCGATCAGACTCCGGGTATGCGCTACGCACGCATCGGGTTGTGTACGTTCTCAGATGAAAACCCCAGCCGTGCCGCGATGCGCAAGCGGGTGCTGGCACAGATCGTCGCTGTCGTGCCGTTGGGCCTGGGGCTGTTGTGGACAGTGCTGGATGAGGACCGGCTCGGCTGGCATGACCGCATATCGCGGATGTACCAGCGGGCGTACTAGGGGCAGCATTACCTCGACCTGAACAGTCGCCGGTCCCAGGGTACGACCTCGGGTTCGGAGGCTGAGATCAGCGTAAAGTCCGGGTGAGCGGGATTGAAGACGACGTTGCGCTCATGACCTCCGGTGACGACGCCGGGAACCCTGAGGACGGCAGAGCGGCCTTCTCGAATCCATCGGTCTCCGAAGTTTTTGGGGATGGTGAGATCCTCAAGGTCCCAGCCGGGCAGATCCTGAGGGCGAAGAGTCTCGATAGTGATCTGGTCGGGAATAGTGATCGTGACCGCGCGATGATTCTTAGGGACAGACGACAGGTTGGCGTGGGCCAGGATCTCCAACAAGGCTCCGGCATAGGTTTCCGCGGCGTAAATGACGGGTTGGCCGATGGAATTCCAACGGCCGCCGTGGAGCATGGCTCCGCTGGCGCTGAAGATGGCATGGCGCGCATCGGCGATTCGAAACGCAAACACTAAACGGGTAGGCCAAAGAACAATTTGTCGAGGAGATCCTCAACTCGGCGCGCTCCGAGTTCAGTCCGCGAGATCTGAAGGGGCGTCTCGCCGGCGAGTTCCTGATGGGGACGGCTCATCCACTCGCGGGCCTGGTCCGGGTCGTCCCAAACGTACTCCGCGGCTGCGAGGATGCGTGCCTGGCGCTCGGTTTTTTCGCTTTCGGCCACGGATAGTTTTCGGGATCGGCGCTTCCAGGTTGCCGCCGGAACAACGCCGAACTTGTAGGCGGACGCGGCTTTGCGATCAAGATAGAGCCGGGAGGAGAGTTGCTCCAGGGAACGCTTGGGGAGGCCTGCCGAGACCGCCTCTTCGAGATCGCGCACGGTCCGGACGGCGTTACCGAGGTCAAGGATCCTGGCGATGGATTCGGGTGCAATCATTGGCAAACCTCTTTAGCTCATTATAGCTCTAAAAATAGCTCAGTTGGTCTAGCTGGCATTTGCAGCGACGCATTGCCAAGATGGCTCGTACACTGAAGCCTGCATTGAGGTAGCCGGTGAATCTGTCTTCGGGGTCGCTGCTCGCGTTTCTCGTCGCCGTCAGCTTTGCGGCGGGGTTGAATCTCTATGCGACCACGCTCACGCTGGGGGTGCTGGGTCATTTCCACTGGGTGGCGCTGCCGTCCGGCCTGCAGGTGCTGGCGACTCCGTGGGTGATGGGGGCTGCGGGGGCGCTGTTTCTTTGCGAGATGTTTGCGGACAAGATTCCGTTTGTGGATCTGCTGTGGAACTTTGCACATACGTTTGTGCGGATTCCGCTGGCGGGCCTTCTGGCGTATCGGGCTTCGTCGCACCTGACACCGGAGATGCAGGCTCTGGTTGTGCTGGCTGCTGCGGCGATCGCGGCTGTGGCGCATAGCTCGAAGACCGCGGCGAGAGTGGTGGCGACGGGATCGCCGGAGCCGTTTTCAAATATTGCGCTGAGTGCGGGAGAAGACCTTACCTCCGTCGGGCTGACCTGGGTGGCGACACGGCACCCGGTGGCGGCGGCGGTCGTGGTGGGCGGAATGGTGGTGGTGGCTGGGTTCTCTGCTCGATGGATCTTAGGGTCGCTGAAGAATCAGATAGGCCGGGCCAAGGCTCGGTGGGCTTCGTAAGGTAAGGCAGGATCGGGCACGAAAAAATGCGACGGCGTGGGCCGTCGCATCATTCATTCAAATTAGCCTGCGTTATGCATCCTTGACGCCGTCCACGAAGGCCTTGAGCTTGCGACTGCGGCTGGGGTGACGAAGTTTGCGGAGAGCCTTGGCTTCGATCTGGCGGATGCGTTCGCGTGTCACCTGGAAGCTTTGACCTACCTCTTCCAGCGTGTGCTCGGACCCGTCTTCGAGACCGAAACGCATCTTGATTACACGTTCTTCCCTGGGAGTAAGCGTCCTCAACACCTGGCTGGTGTACTCCTTCAGGTTGACCGCGATCACAGCGTCTGCGGGCGAAACAGCCCCGCGATCTTCGATGAAGTCTCCAAGGTGCGAGTCTTCCTCTTCTCCGATCGGAGTCTCAAGCGAGATGGGCTCCTGCGCGATCTTCAGGACCTTGCGGACCTTTGCGACCGGGATATCCATACGCCGTGCAATTTCTTCAGACGATGCTTCGCGGCCGAGCTCCTGCACCAGTTGGCGCGACGTGCGGATGAGCTTGTTGATCGTCTCGATCATGTGGACCGGGATGCGGATCGTGCGGGCCTGGTCGGCGATGGCGCGGGTAATGGCCTGACGGATCCACCATGTCGCATACGTCGAGAACTTGTAGCCGCGGCGGTATTCGAACTTGTCCACAGCCTTCATCAGGCCGATGTTGCCTTCCTGGATCAGGTCAAGGAACTGCAGACCGCGATTGGTGTACTTCTTCGCAATCGAAACGACAAGGCGCAGGTTGGCTTCAATCAGCTCGCGCTTGGCCTTCTCGGCGTCCATGTCGCCCTGAATCATCTCGCGCTGCGTGCGCTTCAGGTCGATGAGGGAGATGCCGGCGTCCTGTTCGACACGCTCAAGATCCAGTTTGCAGTTCTTCTGCTGGCGCCGGTATTCCTTCTTCAGCTCTTCGGACTTCGAGGCCTCGAACTTGGCGTCGAGCGATTTGATCTGGCGCTCAAGTGTACGCATTGCGTCGACTGTCTTGTTGACTTTGTCGAGCAGCCGTTTCTTCTCGCCGTTGGTGTACTTCAGCTCGCGCACGACGCGATTGATGTAAACGTGCTCACGGCCCAGCAGCCAGCGAACCTTGCGCTGCTCCTTCACCTTGGCCTTGGCATCTTTGCCGGTGCCGCTCGAGGCCTGTTCCAGCTTCTCCTCAAGGACGGCAACCTTCTTCTGGTGCTTGACGATGACGTCGATGCGCGCAACGGTGGCGCGGACGCGGCTTTGTAGAATCTCTTCCGTAAGCTCTTCTTCGTCGAAGGTGACGACTTCTTTAATGTTTCGCACGCCGCGGCGCAGGTCCTCCCCCAGGCCGACGATCTCGCGAATGACGATCGGCGAACGCGAGATGGCCTTCATGACGCGGATCTGCCCACGCTCAATGCGCTTGGCGATTTCTACTTCGCCCTCGCGGGTAAGCAGCGGCACGGTGCCCATCTCGCGCAGATACATGCGGACGGGGTCGTTGGTTTTTTCGAGTGTTCCGGGCGAAAGGTCGAGTTCGACGTCTTCGCTCTCTTCGCCGGCTTCGGGCTCGTACTTGTCGCGACCACGTCCTTCGCGGTCGTCGCCACCGAGTTCAATGCCTTGCGTGTTGATGGTCGTCAACAGGTCGTCGAGGTCGTCCGGCGATGTGATATCTCCGGGCAGCAGGTCATTGACCTCGCCGAACGTGAGATAGCCCTTTTCCTTACCTACTTCAACAATATCGTCTTCGTACTTATCCAGCTCTTCGGCCACGGTTATGCGCACTCCTGCTAAATTTTCTGGGTATATTTGGGACGCCACCCATGCGGCGTTTCAGCCCGACCCAGCGGGATAAGACTCTTCCCTTGGCTGTTTCGTTGGTCGCAGGAACAGGGTGCGGTAAAGACCGCGTTGGCAAGCCGATTGACTTCATGCTGCATGGTCACCCAAACTGCAAAGTCCGGCATTCGAAGGCGCACGTCCCCAGCGAATCACAGAATACCATAAATCTTTAGACGCACGGTTTTTGCGAAAAGACTCACCATGGGGCTCGTGACGCTCAGTGTGAAACTTTAAATGAGGATGAGAGCGGAAGAAAAGCGGGATTGTTGAAGGCACTGGACGCTCTATTGTGACAGGAACTCGGGATGCTGTGGAAACGCATGTTCTTGGCCATCCCGCTTGTTCCGGTTTTCCCGTATTTTTTCCCATTTTCTTCTGTGTCTTGCCTTTGCTTATGCGGGTTCAGGCTTCCAGCAGGTCGAACAAGCCAGGGCCGACCTCGCGCAGGCGTTCGCCTTTGACTCCGCCCTGGTGGCCTGGGCACAGGCGCTTCTCCACGTCGATTCCGTTCGCCCCATACACAAGCCCGCAATGCCGGCAGCGCAGACGGTAGACGCGCTGGCCGCCACGGCTCTCGGAAGAGAAGCCCGTATCGCCCACGACTACCTGGCCGTTGTCGTTCTCGTACCCCGGCGTCGTCGTCGGCGCGGTCACTCTCAGCTTGATTTTCTTCACCTCTCCATTCTCTATGCTGATTCGTAGGAAAATAGAACCTATGACCGGTACCCGCATAGACAAGTGGCTTTGGGCAGCACGTTTCTTCAAAACCCGTGCTCTCGCGTCCAAGGCCTGCGACCTGAACCGCATTCTTTCCAATGGCCATCCGGCAAAGTCAGCCCGTGAAGTCCGTATGGGCGACATGCTGCAGGTCAAGTCCGAAGCGGGCGACTACGAGGTGGAGGTATTGATTCTGAGCGAGATGCGGGGGCCCGCCGCGGTCGCCCAGACGCTTTATCGCGAGACGGACGATAGCAGGATCAAGCGCCAGCAGGCCGCAGAAGCGCGCAAGCTCAACCCTGAATTCTTCGAGCCCGCCCCGGCCGGACGTCCCTCCAAACGTGATCGGCGTCTTATTCATAGCTTTCGCGGTAACTAAAGCGAGGTCCCATGCCCCTGCTTCATCGCCTGCTGCACCGGTATGACAATGATGGGGCCCGGAGCCTGTTGCTCGGTTTCTACCGGACTCTGCGTGCGAAATTTCGCAATCAGCCCGGACCCACGGAGCGGCCGGGCGGTGCAGCGGATTTTGCCCATCCCTTTGACCTTGCAAATGCTGCGGATACCAGCGGTTTTATTCCGGGCGATCAGCTCGCCACGGCGCCGCTGACCATTACGAATCCCGACCTGTACACGACGGCGTACTACGCCATCTCGCCGTCATCGCTCATGCAGGCGATTGAGCGGCTACCGGGCGCGCCAGAGACGCTCAGCCAGTTTACCTTCGTGGACCTGGGCTGCGGCAAAGGTCGAGCCCTGCTGGTTGCCGCCCAGTATCCGTTTGAACGCATCCTGGGGGTCGAGCTTTACGAAGACCTGTGCCGCGTCGCGAGGACGAATACCGCCGCGAAGCCCATCGTTACCATTGTGCAAGATGACGCCGCGACAGTGATCTACCCGCAGACCCCCCTGGTCCTCTACCTGTACCACCCGTTTCTGGCTCCGGTTCTGCGCAAGGTTCTGAAAAATCTTGAGCAGCAGTACAAGAAGTCACCGCGGCAGATCTATTTGCTCTATGCAAACCCTTCCTATCCCCGGGTCATGGCGCGTTTTCCGTTTCTCCATCAGGTTTGGGATTACGCCTTTCCCCTCTCTCCAGAGGACGCCGCAGCAGACCGCCATGGCATTACGGCCGAACACTTTACGCTGTATAAAACCAGGTAGGGTTGGTGCAGTTTAGACAAAGGGCGGAACAAGGAAGAGGGTATGAACGAAACGGGAAACGGGGCATGGTGTGCATCGCGCCCCTGTTGTCCCGCCGTTCTCCTCGGGTCGCTCTTTGCCTGTTCCATCCCTCAGTTGATGTCGGCTCTTGACTACAAGGGAACTGCAGGTGCAGGATCTCTCAGGCCCGCTTTCAATGGTGTAGACCTTCGGGCAAATCTCTTACATGATCTTCAAACCTTCCCCTCCACTCATGATGGCCCGGCGTTTGGTTCGCTCGATACAGAAGAACGGCCTGCGTGGAGCTATCTGGCACTCGATTATTCGGCTTGTGCGTTCACTCAGAGCTCATGGGGCCAGTGGAACGTTTTCGCGAGCTTTCCTCAAGGCCCCAACTGTTGCAGCCACTGAGGCCGCCCTGCCGCCGAACCCATTCGACCTGAAGTATGGCACCGATACGAGCGGATACGTGTCCGGCGCCAACCTGACGACCACCTCGCTGTCAGGCATCTATTCAACCGCCTATCTGGGGATCCCCGCCTCGACCCTGAGTCAGGCATTGAAGCTGTTGCCGTCGGAAGTGGATGGTTTTCGGTACCCCGACCAGTTCACGTTCGTGGATCTTGGCAGCGGCAAGGGAAGGGCGCTGTTACTGGCGTCCCTGCTGCCTTTTCCGGCGCTTGTGGGTATCGATTTCGCGCCGGACCTTTGCCGCTTTGCGGTCATGAACGCAGCGCTGTTTCCCGGGGTGAACGGCCGGATCGCCGTCAGGAGTCAGGACGCGATTACCGTCACCTATCCCGATGGGCCGCTGCTGATCTTCATGTTTCACCCCTTCCTGTTGCCGGTGCTGCGCAAAGTGCTTGCAAACCTGCATTGGCAACTCCTGCAGAAGCCGCGTCCCTGCATGGTGCTCTATGCCTTCGACCCAGAGAAAAACTCGGTCCTGCAGGCGTCTGAATTTTTCGAGATTGTGTGGGATATCCCGGTTCCACTCTCGCCGGAAGATCTGGCAGTGGACCGCTTTGGCGAAACCCACCAGCGCTACACGCTCTACAAGGCAAATATCTAGCCCCTGCCAGCCGATGCGCCGCGCGTTTGCCTCCTGCCATGAGTGAGCGCACAATAAGCCCATGCCGACTACCTTCCAGACCAAGACCGCTATTTCGACCCCCTCTGCCCCGGCCGCCATCGGCCCCTACTCCCAGGCTGTGCGCGTGGGGGACATGCTCTTCACCTCCGGGCAGATCCCGATCGACCCCAAGACCGGCAACTTCGTGGCCGGCGGCATCACCGAGCAGACCACGCAGGTGCTCGAAAACATTAAGGCCATCCTGTCGCAGGCCGGCATCGACATGATCCACGTCGTCAAGACCACCGTCTTCCTGAAGGATATGAAAGACTTCGCAGCCATGAACGAGGTCTACGCGAAGTACCTTGCCCCGGCCGGAGCCGTACCCCCCGCGCGCTCGACCGTCCAGGTCGCAGCGCTGCCCAAGGACGCGCTGGTGGAGATTGAAGTGATCGCCAAAGATCCAGGCGACGCATAGACAGTGGCTTAATACCGATGAGAAGCGATCACGACGGATCAACGATTCTTTCCGGTCTTATCCGTTGTGATAGCTCTTCATCGGTTTAGATCGGGGTTATGCCTTTTTTCATGGCGGTGCATCCAATGAGCGAGGACCAACCATGACCAAGATCCAGAAGACCCAGGCCGAGTGGCGCGCAGAACTCACCCCCGAGCAGTACCACGTCATGTTTGAAAAGGGCACCGAGCGAGCCTTCACCGGAGCGCTCTCCAACAACCACGACGACGGCATCTACCACTGCGGCGCCTGCAATGCTCCCTTGTTTACGTCCGACACCAAGTTTGAATCCGGCTCTGGCTGGCCAAGCTTCTGGGCGCCGGTGAGCCAGACGGCGGTCGCAACCCATGAAGATTTAAGCTTCGGCATGCGTCGCGTTGAGGCCACCTGCGCCAACTGCGGTGCGCATCTGGGCCACATTTTTCCAGATGGCCCCAAGCCCACCGGCGAGCGCTTTTGCATCAACAGCGTCAGTCTCGCGTTTGAAAAGAAATAAACATCCACGACAGACGCAGTAAGGCGGATAGGCTGAGGGGACCCCTCAGCCTATCCGCCTTTGTCATCTAAATATGTTTTCCGTCCGCGCTAAGCTTGGCTTCAGTGTTGAGACCAAGGCGTAAGTTAGGCTACCTTGACGATGCGGCCGGTCTTGATGCAGCTTGTGCAAACGCTCATGCGCTTGGATCCGCCATCGACTTTGGCCTTCACCGGCTGCAGGTTTACGTTCCAGCGGCGGCGGGTCTTGTTGTTCGCGTGCGAGACGTTGTTTCCGAACTGCGGGCCTTTGCCGCAGAGATCACATTTGGCTGCCATTGCGTTGGTGCTCCTGAACTTGAGTATTACCGCTTGAATCGCAACAATTCCATGAAAGTAGCCGAAAACACGAGCTAAAAATCGGGGAAGTGGTAGGCACGAGGAGACTCGAACTCCTGACCTCTACCGTGTCAAGGTAGCGCTCTAACCAACTGAGCTACGCGCCTGCGTGCGTCTAAGTAGACTAACCCGAAATGGCCGGTGATGCAACTGAAGACGGGCAACATGGAGACGGCCACCGGCTCCACACCCTGTTTGTTAGCATGGACGAAATCCCAAGTGGCTTTCCTTCGTCAATTTCGTGCTGCCCCCAACCTGCTGACGCTGCTGCGTTTGTTCATTATCCCGTTCCTGGTAATCAACATCCTGGACGCGCATTGGAAGGTGGCGTTTGCGCTGTTCATGTTCGCCGGTATCTCGGACGGGCTGGACGGCCTGCTGGCGCGGTGGCTCCACCAACACACCAAGCTGGGGCTATACCTGGACCCCATTGCGGATAAGTTGCTGCTTTCGACCCTTTTCCTGGTCCTGACGCACGTTCACGCCATTCCACGTTATGTCACCATTCTGGTCTTCAGCCGCGACCTCGGCATCCTGTTGATCGCCACACTGCTGTTCGCCACGAACATTCTGCGCGACTTCCAACCGTCCATCTTCGGCAAGGTAAACACGCTGGTGCAGATTATCGCCATCGTCGGCATCATGGGCTCGCACGTGGTGACGGTTCCGTACCTTGTCCAGACGGACGCGGTACTGCTGCGGGTGATCGCTATTCTGGCTCCGTTGTCGGCCGCGCACTATGGCTGGATTGTTATCCGTCGTATTTCGAGCCCAATCGATCCGCTTCCCTCTCACTGATCTCCTTTTCCATCTCACTAATCTCCTTTGCGTCACCCATTGCGCACAAGGCGCCCGCGACCGTACACTAAGTAGGACTGGATTGGTCCAATTTCTATAGTGGGCTAACCGGCCAGGGTAATCCCAATGCTTCGTCTGACAAAAAAAGCGGATTATGGCCTGATGGCCCTCAAGTATCTGGCTGAGCAGAGGGCCGACACTCCCGCTGCGCCTGCGCGGTCGGCAAAGGATATTGCCGATGCGTATCACATTCCGCCGCAGCTTTTAGCCAAGATCCTCCAGACGCTCACCCGGGCGGGCTTGCTGACCTCGCATGCAGGCACCAACGGCGGCTATGCGTTATCCCGGTCAGCGACTGAGATTACGGCTTTTGAAGTTATCCGAGCGATTGACGGCCCGCTTTTTATCACCAGTTGCATCACGATCCACGGAACCTGCGACCTCGACAGTCACTGCACCATCAAAGAACCACTGCGCAAGGTAAACGACTCCATCAAGAACCTGCTCAACGGCATCCGCATCGCCGATCTTGCGGAAGCCCCTGACGCCGAAGATCACCAGGCAGCGCTTGGCGGCGGACTCGTCAGCATCGCGGTTTAGCCCAGCGGCCAGTCCGGACGCCAACAAGTTCAGGGACCACATTTCAGGGTTACGAACTTAGCAACACGAATTCAGGAGCCAGAACAAAATGAACATCATGACCGCAGAAAACATGGAACAGTCCAGCAGCATGACCCCCAACGGCGTCGTCATCAGCGAGTCCACCGAGCCCCTTCCCGAGGGTGTGAGCCTTCCGATTTACATGGACAACCACTCCACCACGCCTATGGATCCGCGCGTGCTCGAAGCGATGCTGCCGTACTTCGGCAAGATCTTCGGCAATGCCGCCAGCCGTAACCACCAGTTTGGATGGGAAGCCGAGCAGGCCGTGGACAAGGCGCGTGAACAGGTCGCCAAGCTCATTGGCTGTACCGCCAAGGAGATCATCTTCACCTCCGGCGCGACTGAGTCCAACAACCTCGCTATCAAGGGAGTGGCCGAGATGTACCGCGAGAAGGGCAACCACATCATCACGCAGGTCACGGAGCACAAGGCCGTGCTCGACACCTGCAAGAAGCTGGAGCGCCAGGGCTTTGAAGTGACCTATCTGCCAGTCGAAACCGACGGTCTGGTCTCGGTCGAGAAGCTGAAAGCTGCGATCACCGACAAGACGATTCTGGTTACGATCATGTTTGCCAACAATGAGATCGGCGTGATTCAGCCGATGGAAGAGATTGGCAAACTGTGCCATGAGAAGGGCATCCTGTTTCACACGGACGCGGTGCAGGCTGTCGGCAAGATTCCGGTCGACGTGCTGAAGATGAACATCGATATTCTCTCCATGACCGCGCACAAGGTCTACGGTCCCAAGGGTGTGGGCGCGCTGTACGTTCGTCGTCGCAACCCGCGCGTACAGATCACGGAGCAGATCAATGGCGGAGGCCACGAGCGCGGTATGCGTTCGGGTACGCTCAACGTCCCCGGCATCGTCGGGTTGGGCGAGGCTTGCGAGATTGCCGGCCAGGAGATGGTCGCCGAGACTGCTCGCCTGACGGAACTGCGCGATTACCTCAAGACCAAGTTTGAGAACGCGCTGGACTACATTCACGTCAACGGCAACATGGACCACCATCTGCCCGGCAATCTCAACATGAGCTTTGTGCATGTTGAAGGTGAGTCGCTCCTGATGGGCATCAACGATATCGCCGTCAGTTCCGGTTCGGCCTGCACGTCGGCCACGCTGGAGCCGTCATTCGTGCTGAAGGCGCTGGGCCTGGGCGACGACGTGGCGCACTCCTCCATTCGCTTCGGTCTTGGCCGTTTCAACAACAAGGCAGAGGTCGATTATGTCTCGGACAAGGTCATCAACGTGGTCAACCACCTGCGCGAGATGAGCCCGCTGTACGAGATGGTCAAGGAAGGTATCGACCTTAGCAAGATTGAGTGGGCAGCACACTAATCTTCAGCCGCATTCGGCGGACCAGACACACGAACCGTAACATCTAAAGAACGGCATCAGGAGAAACAAAATGGCATATAGCGATAAGGTAGTCGATCACTACAGCAATCCCCGCAACGTCGGCCAGATGGACAAGACCTCGGATGAAGTCGGTACCGGCCTCGTTGGCGCCCCGGAGTGTGGCGATGTCATGCGCCTCCAGATCCGCGTCAACCCAGAGACCCAGGTTATTGAAGACGCCAAGTTCAAGACCTTTGGCTGCGGTTCGGCCATCGCCTCCAGCTCACTTGCAACGGAGTGGGTGAAGGGCAAAACCATCGCAGAGGCCTTGACGATCTCGAACACCGATATCGTAAAGGAACTCGCGCTTCCGCCGGTCAAGATTCACTGCTCGGTCCTCGCAGAAGATGCGATCCGTGCGGCCATCGGCGACTGGAAGAAGAAGAACAACGTCACCGAGACTACAGGCGTCGCCGTAGCCGCGGCTCACTAAGCAGAGGACAAACCAACGGTCCGACGCTCAAGCAAAAGCGTCGGGCCGTTCGCGTCTGCGACCCTTCATCCGTGATTTACATCGGCTGAAAGCGCACAGGCCCGCAGGAGCAGCAAATGTTAATGGTCACCCTACAAACCGCAGCCGAGCGTGACGCAACGCACGCCGAGTCAAA
>JAYVZP010000010.1:0-138093 GCA_043783275.1 Rhodanobacteraceae bacterium | reverse complement strand
TATATGTTGCAACCGGCGCTGGCGCGCTCGGTCGACACTCCGTGGGAACGGCCGTGATCGGCGGCATGATTCTCTCAACGATCTTGAACCTGGTGTTCATCCCCGTCCTCTACGTCCTGCTGAAGACCTTGCTCGAAAGCCTTGGACGTAAGAACAAGACGCAACCGCCCGCGCAGACCATCGCTCCCAGCCATGAACTTACCGCCACCACCTCCTAGGTATCCAAGCGTTGCTGCGTAGTGCATGCGTACTGTGCAGCAACCTCGGGTAGGATGACGGGATGCTATCTAACGCTCAATCGTGGGTCTTCGGCGCCAACGATCCTGAACTTGGACGCGGGCTCAACCATCTCCCCTTTACCTGCTTTCTGGATGAAAAAGGGACGCGGCGCATCGCCGTGGGGATTGGCGCGTGTCTGCTTGATTTGAAGTTAGCCTCGCCGTTGCTCCCTGAACACCTGCGGGAAGCTTTGTCAGAAACTACACTCAACCACTTCATGGGCCTTGGGCCCGCCGCCTGGCGTGAACTCCGGAATGTGCTCCAGTTTCTTCTGAGCCGTGCCAACCGGGATCGTAAGGTTCTTGAGGCCGCGCTCGTACCTCTGCACGATCTGCCGCTCGAACTCCCGGCCACGGTAGGGGACTACACCGACTTCTACGCCTCGCGCCATCACGCGCAGAGGGTCGGCGAACTCTTCCGGCCGGAGAAGCCGCTGCTCGAAAACTACGATTGGGTGCCCATCGCGTACCACGGTCGTGCGAGCTCGCTCGTGCCCAGCGGCACCACCGTTAGTCGTCCCGCCGGCCAGCGCCGTGCCGACCCCTCGCCCGTCTTCGCTCCCACCGAAAAACTGGACTACGAGCTTGAGCTGGGCTTCTACATCGGGCACGGAAACGCCCTTGGCAAGCCGATCCCGATCGACGCAGCCGAGAATCATCTCTTCGGCGTCAGCCTTCTCAACGATTGGTCCGCCCGAGACATTCAGGCGTGGGAGTACCAGCCGCTGGGGCCTTTCCTGGGCAAGAGCTTCTGTACGTCGGTCTCGCCCTGGATCACTCCCATGGAAGCCCTGATTTCCCTAAAGGTCCGAGCTCAGCAACACCGGAACGGGATCCTCCCATATCTCCAAAATCAGCATCTTGAATTGCTAAATCTAAGCCTTATGGTTCAAATATCCACGACCCGAAGCAGGCGCGCCGTGCTCGCTCCCATGCAGGTCTCCGAGAGCAACTCTCGGGAACTATTCTGGACGCCGGAACAGATGGTGGCGCACCACACGAGTGGCGGCTGCAACCTGCGGCCGGGAGATCTTCTGGCCACTGGAACCATCTCCGGCGAACGTCGCGAGCAGGCCGGTTGTCTTCTCGAACTGACGCGCAACGGAGACGAACCCATCACACTTCCCAATGGCGAGCGCCGCGCTTTCCTCGAGGACGGCGACGAAATTATCCTTACCGGGTGGAGTCAGGCGGAAGGGCAGATGCCGATCCGCCTCGGGGAGTGCAGAGGCACCCTCGTAAGCTGACCTCGACTATCGGGCGGCAATTTCCTGCTTTGATGGAGTGTTGAGGCGGAACTGCACCAGGTGTTCCAGGCCGTTGCTGCAGCCTGAATCGAAGCACACGGACAAGTTCAGCAATCGGTTGAACAGCTCCGGATCGTTCGACGTAATCGTCCATACCAGCATGTGCCCGTTGACGACTGCGCCTGCGGTCCCGATGATCGTGGTCCCCGCCGAAGCCTTGCGCTTGCCCGTCTCATCTTTATTGAACCCGGCCGCGGAGGCGAACCAGACCGTGCTGCCCAGTGTGAAGTTATTGCTCAGCTTGGCCAGCGGACGCATGCCATCAATCTTGGAGGTGCCGCCCACGACCTCAGCCAGCAGCGTATCGTCAACCATATCCTTGTCTACGCATGAGCGTTTAATCTCAGAAAGAGACAAGGTGCCCTTGGGCTGCAAGATGGTCGGCTTGCCCTTCTGGATTATCTGATCAGGGCGATCCAGGCCAGAGCCCAAGGCGAGAAGCACGGGAGCGCAGGAGTCAAACACGGCCTGGGTGCCCTCGGGCGTAGGATGCAGAGTCAGGATGGAGCGTTCAAAGCGGCTCAGCCCAGCGGGCTCCTCGCGATTAAAGATCGCCGGGTAGTTGAGACGCAGGCCAAGCTCAGGGTTGACGTATGTTTGGGTAGCGGGCGGCGTAGCAATCGACTGCGCGCTTAGCAGTCCAGCTACAAGCAGGCCCAGAGCAGCAAAGTAACGGAGGATTGTCATGGAACAGAAGGTAACAGCGCCGTTAGTTGCACGCTGTTCCCCTTTCGCGTTACCGAGTACAACCTTTAGTTGAAGCCGCGCCGGCTCCGGGACTTCGGATCCGCACCAAACTCGCGATCACGGACACGTTCCGCAAATTCGGATGCGTCCTGGTTGCGTTGCTTCTTCTCTCCCGCTGTAAATGCGCGCTCCTCTGACCGGCTGATGCGCTTGTGCGCGGTCATGCCTTCCAACAGGAACTCAGCCGCAGAGACCGCAATCTCCGGTTGCGACGTCATGGTGATGTGGAAGGGAGCCAACTTCTCAAACAGCCCTTGAATCTGCTTCAACTCATCGAGTGATGTGGCGGCCGGCTGTGCATCGTTTAACTGAACAGATCCACCAAGATTGAACCACTGTTCAATGTGCTGCGTGTTGACATCCGGAAAGTGCAGGTCGAAGACATGCGCGACTGACGTGCGGATGATCTCGCGGACGACGGTATCGGCCCCGCGCATTTCACCCTCGTATTCAAGCTCGATCTTGCCGGTGATGCCGGGCAGCGCGGCATAGATATCGCCAACGCGCGGTACGACGACGCTTTCGCTGTGAATCAGCGCGCGCCGTTCCGCGTTCGATACAACCAGCTCGAGCGTCGAAATCGGCAGACGCTGCGAGACACCGGAGCGCTTGTCTACCTTCTTGTCCTCGCGTGCCGTGAAAGCAATCTGCTCAACGATCTGGCGAATGTAGTGCGGAATCTCAATCGTGTGAATGGGCGCTGGCACGTTCGCTTCGCTCTCGCGGTTGTAGCTGCGCGCGGTCCAGGACTCCTGCTCGGTGATCGAAATGCCTTCTTCCACCGATTCCGGATAATGCGTACGGATCTCCGAGCCAATACGGTCCTTGAGCGGCGTCACAATCTTGCCGCGCGCGGTGTAGTCCTCCGGGTTGGCGGAGAAGACGATCGCCACGTCGAGCTCCAACCGAACGGGGTAGCCTTTAATTTGTACGTCGCCTTCCTGCATGATGTTGAACAGCGCGACCTGGATCTTGCCGGCGAGGTCCGGCACTTCATTGATGGCGAAGATGCCGCGATTTGCGCGGGGTAGCAGTCCATAGTGCATCGTCAGTTCAGAGCCGAGTTCCTGTCCGGAGCGCGCGGCCTTGATGGGGTCTACGTCGCCGATAAGATCGGCAACGGTTACGTCTGGCGTAGCCAGCTTTTCGACGTAGCGCTCTTCGGGAGTCATCCACGCGATGGGGGTATCCTCACCCTGCTCCGCGATAACGTTCTTGCTGTAGCGCGACAGCGGCGCGTAGGGATTGTCGCGCAGCTCGGAGCCGGCAACGTAGGGCACCTGGGGATCGAGCAGCGTCGTCAGCGCACGCAGAATGCGGCTCTTGGCCTGTCCACGCAGGCCCAGCAGAATGAAGTTGTGTCGGGACAGTACGGCGTTCACAATCTGCGGCACAACGCTGTCGTCATACCCGACGATTCCCGGGAAGAGCGGCTCCTTCGTTTTCGCTATAACGCGCAGGCGAGCGATCATGTTGTCGCGGAGTTCATCCTTGACTGACCGCGAGACGCGCTCGGGGGTAAATTCAGAGGTGCGCAGCGCGCCAAGGGTGGAGGGAAGTACAGGGTTCGCCATAGCGTCAAGTATAGATGTTTGGCGCGGCTGGAACCGTTCGCTTGGGCCCGTTGTTCACCTCATCGAGCCTTACTCGCCGGTCAGTTCGTCCCGCAGAGCTTCCATCTCGTCCCGCGCGTGCTGGTTTCCGGTTCGCATCGCGGCCAGGATCCCATTGTGCAGTCGGGCAATCGCAAGTTCGCGCTGACCATTGGCGGCCATGGTCTGAGCAGACATCTGGTACGCGGGGACGTACTCGGGGCTGAGCTCGATGCAGCGATTGAACTCAACCAGGCCCTCGGGGATCTTGCCCTGTGAGACGTACTCCATCGCCAGCCCGTAACGCGCAAACGCATCGTTCGGGTTGGCTTCGAGAATCTGTGACAGCATCGCAACCTTATTCATTTTTCCATTCTAGTTCGTCTAGTTCGCAGTACAGGGCGACCACGGATCAGGACGGAGGAGCGTGGGGTTAAAAAGAAGCTATGAATTGAACCCGTGCTGATCCGTACTATTCCACGGTCGATCTGCCAACGCGGTAAACTGGGACAATGAGTGAAATAGCACTTACACGAAAGGTAAGTGAGTCGCAGTCTGAGCGAAGCGAGATCATCTTTCCTGCCGATGCCAACGCGCTCGGCAACCTGTTTGGTGGGCGCCTGATGCAATTCATGGACCTTACCGGCGCAATGGCCGCAAGCCGCCACGCTCGCGCCATCACCGTAACCGCCAGCATGGACCACCTTGACTTTGTCGCGCCGGTCCACGTGGGCGACCTGCTGATCCTCAAGGCCAGCGTCAATCGCGCCTTCCGCACCTCCATGGAGGTCGGCGTCAAGGCGATGGTGGAAGACGTGCACATGCAGAAGCTGCGCCTTGTCAGCTCGGCTTACATCACGTTCGTCGCTGTAGATAAAGAAGGTCACGGCCTCGTCGTTCCGCAGCTTGAACTGGTCACTGACCACGAGCGCCGCCGCTACGAAGACGCCGGCCACCGTCGCGAGATGCGCTCCGGCGAAACTCTCCGTCGCAAACGAATCCGCGAAGAACAAACCACCGACTGGCATATATAAGCAACCGCAGCACCATGGAGATACGCAATGGCACCCCCTCAGCAAGCACAGCAAGGCCCCTCGCCCCTACCCGGCGTCTCCCACGTCATCGCAGTCGGCAGCGGCAAGGGCGGCGTAGGCAAGACCACCGTCGCCGTTAACCTCTCGGTCGCCCTTGCCAAGATGGGCTACTCGGTCGGCTTGATCGACGCTGACATCTATGGCCCCAACGTCCCCATGATGCTCGGCGTGACGCGTCAGCCTAACGTCGTGGGCGAGAACCGCATCGAGCCCATCACCGCGCACGGCGTCAAGTTCATCTCGGTCGGTCTGATCTCCCCCGGCGATAAGCCAATGGTCATGCGAGGCCCGATGCTGCACCAGATCATCCGCCAGTTCCTCCAGCAGGTGGAATGGGGCATCCTCGATTACCTCATCATCGATCTGCCGCCGGGTACCGGCGACGTCGTCATCTCGCTGGTCCAGACCGTCCCGTTGACTGGCGCGGTCGTCGTCTCCACCGGTTCCAGTGTGGCCCTTCAGGACGCCCGTAAAGCCCTTGAAATGTTCCACCAGGTCAAGGTAGAAGTCCTCGGCATGATTGAGAATATGTCGCAAATGCGAATGCCCGACGGCACGCTGCTGGACGTCTTCGGAGCGGGCGGCACGGAGCAGACGGCCCGGCAGTTCGACCTCGAGTTTCTGGGCGCGATCAACCTTGACCCGGCCGTCCGCAAGGGCGGAGACACGGGCATGCCGGTAGCTCTCGCAGGCCGCGATAGCGCACTCGGCGGTGCTTATTATGAAGTCGCGGATAAAGTCATCGCCGCGGCCGAAACAATTGCAGCCGGCGAAGGGGATGTTCTGGAGATCAGCTAACCGTAACAACAGTCTTGACGCCAAGCGTAGAATTTAGCCTAGGGGGACGAACGCGATGGCTGAAATTACGCAAAGACAACGCGCAATCCTGATGACAGTGGTGGAGCGCTACATCGAAACCGGCGAGCCCGTGGGCTCCGGGACGATTGCCGCCTCTCTCGGTACCGCCAATCTAAGCCCCGCAACCATCCGCAACGAAATGGTTGCGCTCGCCGAGGCTGGCCTGCTTGAACAGCCGCATACCTCTGCCGGCCGCATCCCCACGGGCAGCGCCTTCCGCCTCTTTGTGGACCGGTTCGAGGCAACCGGGGCCAATCCTCGCCCATCCATGCCGCAGAGCACTCGCGATGAGATCGACGCCCGATTTTCGGGTGTCGCCGGCACACACGCAGTCATGGAGCGCACGAGCCATATTCTGGCCACGCTCTCAAGCGGTGTAGGAGTGGCGATTGCCGCGGTGCCGGGCGGCGACCAACTGGAGCACGTCCACTTCTCGCGACTTGCCCCAAACCGCGTTCTGGCCGTCGTCGTGACCAAGGGCGGCATGGTGCGGGACAGGGTGCTCGCGCTCGCCGTGGACCTTTCGCTGCCTGAGCTTGAGTCTGCCGCCAACTTTCTGAACGAAAACTTCCGCGGGTGGGAGATAGAACGCGTCCGCGCCGAACTCCGCATCCGCGTTGAAACCGAGCGCCGCGAATACCACCGGCTCATGACCGCGGTGCAGCAACTCTGGCACGGTGCGATGCCCGAAGGCAGCCCGATGTCAGGACAGAACGTTTATGTGGAAGGCGTTGCAAATCTGGTCGGATCGCAGGCCTTGACCGGAGTTGAGGACCGCGAGCGTTTACGCGACATTCTCGGTGCACTCGAGGCCAAGCAGAAGCTTGTGGATTTGCTTAACGCTTATATCGACACCCGCCAGGACAGCGTCCGCGTCGTCTTCGATCTCGAGGATCAGGCCCCGGAGATGGCCGGGCTTGTTCTCATCGCCGCACCCGCAAGATTTGGGGGCGAAAATCGCGGGACCGTGGGCGTTCTTGGCCCCAAGCGTATGCAATACGAGCGGACGATGGACGCCGTAAGCTATGTCGCACAGGTTCTGGAACGGCAGGCTCACGGCTTCCGGGGATAATTCTGAGAGGAAAAGCGATGCGCAGCAACTGGGACAAGGTGACGCGGTGGGCAGGAATCGGCCACAATGGAACTGATGCAGCAAGTGAGGGAAGGGAACAACAGATGTCTGATGAATTGAAGGATGGGCCGGAGGTTGAATCGGCAGCAGCAAGCGTAGAGCGTGTGGAAGCGGGTATGGAAGCCAGCGCAGAGATTTCGCAGGAGCAGGCTGAGCTTGAACAGGTTCGCGGCGAGCGCGACCAGTTGCTCGACCGACTGGCGCGCCTGCAGGCAGAGTTCGACAACGCCCGCAAGCGCGAAATCAAAGAACGCGCGGAGGCCCGCGAGTACACCATCGGCAACACTGTGGAGCCGTTTCTCAGCGTCATGGACAATTTTCAGCTTGCGTTGAAGGCACAGGGCTCGGCCGACCAGCTTCGCGGCGGCGTCGAACTTATCCTGAAGCAGATGGAAGATGCCCTCAAAAATATGCAGGTTACGCCGGTTGAATCCGTGGGAGCGCAGTTCGACCCGCGAATCCATGAGGCTCTCGGAAGCATCGAAACTACAGAATTCCCCGATCACCAGGTGTTGGAAGAGATTCGCCGCGGGTACAAGATCCGCGAGCGCCTGCTGCGTCCCGCGATGGTAAGAATCGCCGTAAATTCCGCTCAGGTCAACGACTAATCTCGCTGACGGGTGACAAAGACTTTTTCGGATTGAGAGACTAAAGAAACGATGGCCACGGCAAACGTGACGAAGACCGATTACTACGAACTCCTGGGTGTCCGCAAGGACGCAAACGATGCGGAGATCAAGACCGCGTATCGCAAACTTGCAATGCAGCATCACCCGGATCGCAACCCTGATAACCCCGAGTCAGAGGCCAAATTCAAAGAGTGCTCCGAAGCTTACTCAATTCTGAGTGACGGCGAAAAACGTGCTGCTTACGATCGCTTTGGCCATGCTGCGTTCCAGAACGGCGGCGGTGGTGGCGGAGGCAACCCATTCCAGGGTGGCGGCTTCGGCGGCCAGGATGTCGGCGATATCTTTGGCGATATCTTTGGCGAAATGTTCAACATGGGCGGTAATCGCCGAGCCTCCCGCGTTCAGCGTGGCCGTGACCTTCGCTTCGACATGACACTCGAGTTCACGGAAGCCATCTTCGGCGTGGAAAGGGAGATTACGATCCGTCGCGCTGAGACCTGCGAGGACTGTGGCGGTACAGGAGCAGCCAAGGGCAAGCAGCCCCAGACCTGCCCGCAGTGCAAGGGCGCAGGCCAGGTTCGCTTCCAGCAGGGCTTCTTCTCGGTCGCTCGCACCTGTGCGCAATGTAACGGCACGGGTAGCATCATCACGGATCCCTGCAAGACCTGCGCGGGCCAGACCGTTGTCGAGCACGAGCACACGCTTCTGGTGAAGGTGCCGGCAGGTGTCGAACAGGACACACGCATCCGCTACCAGGGCGAAGGAGAATCTGGCCGTCACGGCGGACCTGCCGGCGACCTCTACGTCGTGCTCAGCGTCAAGAAGCATAAGTTCTTCGAGCGCGATGGTGACGATGTCCACTGCGTCATACCGATATCGTTTCCACAGGCTGCACTCGGAACCGAGCTCGAGATCGAAACGCTGGAAGGTCGCGAGACCATCAAGATCGCGGAAAGCACTCAGAGCGGCCGCCAGTTTCGTCTGCGCGGCAAGGGCGTTCCGCACCTTAACGAGCGCGGCAAGGGTGACCTTATCGTAGAAATCCGCGTGGCCACGCCAACCAAGCTCACGCGCGAACAGAAGCAGTTGATGAAGCAACTCAGCGAGACCATGGTGGTTGAGAATGAACCGCACTCTCGCGGCCTCTTCGATAAGATGAAGGACATCTTCAGCTAGGGGCAACCATTGATTATCAGGCCGAGGCCGCGCGCCTGGGAGCTGTTAGGAATTTTTCGGTTGTCGATTGTGCCGAAGATCCTGCCACAGATTCTTATGATCGCGGTCTTTTCTCTGCTGATCGCAGGGCTCGGATACCGCTTTCCGGTTCTGCTTCGAACGCTGAACGTCGCACCGTTCACGCTTCTCGGCATTGCGCTGTCTATCTTTCTCGGCTTTCGCAACAACATCAGCTACGACCGTTGGTGGGAGGCGCGTCGTCAGCTAGGCGCACTTATCGGCGACATCCGCTCACTGGCTCGCCTGCTGATGACCTTGCCCGGTGGGGATCGTGCTCGTCGAGAGCGCATGGTCCGCAAGCTGATCGCCTATGTCTACGCACTCATGGCGCATCTGCGCAGCCAGTCTATACCTGCACAGGTCAATTTCTACGATCCGGCATCGGAACAGATTAACCGCACGAGTAACGTACCGGACGCTCTCTTGCGACAAGTCTCAAGTGAACTTACTGCGATGTTGCAATCAGCCGAGATCGGCGAATTGCTGTTTGCGCATCTGGATGAGCGCCTCGTCGCGGTGAGCGCCATTCAGGCGGCTTGCGAGCGCATCAAGGTAACTCCCACGCCCTTTACCTACACGCTATTGCTGCATCGCACAGCCTATGCCTTTTGCTTCATGCTGCCGTTCGGGCTGGTGGGAACGCTGGGCTTCGCTACACCGATCTTCTGCGCCGTCGTGGCTTACGCCTTCTTCGGTCTGGACGAGCTTGCAAGTGAACTTGAAGAGCCGTTCGGTGAGTGGCTGAACTCGTTGCCGTTGAGCGCAATGGCCCGGACCGTTGAGATCAGCCTCCTTGAAACCTTGGGTGAGGTGAATGTGCCTGAGCCACTTGCACCGCAGGCCTCCGTGCTCACTTAGCCTGTATCGACACGGGCTTTTATCCGAGAAGACTACCCGCAATTGCGATGGCCGCGATGGCCGCTGTCTCTGCGCGCAAAATGCGTGGACCAAGGGTTACAGGGGTCCAGTTATAAGCGGTAAACAGTGCCATTTCGTCGTGAGTCCATCCCCCTTCAGGGCCGATGGCCAGCGCATAACTTCCAGCTTCTGCTGGCCTCTGAGCGAGAGCCTCCATGAGCGACAGCGATTGTTCCGTCTCGCTGAGCAGTATGCGCACACCAGCCTGCTCTGCGGCGAGTGCAGCCTTCAGCGCTACAGGATCTGCGACCTCTGGGACGCTCGTGCGGCGTGACTGCTGGCTGGCTTCATGGGCGATACGTCGCCAACGCTCCACGCGCTTCACCGCCGCCTGTGCAAGGTGCTTCTCGGTTCTACGCGCCAGGATTGGGGTAATCCTCTGTACGCCGAGTTCTGTGGCTTTTTCGATCGCCCATTCGAAGTGGTCGAATTTGAAGACAGCGAGGTGAAGATGTAGCGGCAAAGCATGGTCGGACTCGAGTTCTTCATGCAGCACGAAGTCGACTCGGTCCGGTGCTACAGCCGTGATCTCGGCGCGGTGCAGGAAGCCTGCGGCGACGACGTCGAAGATTTGTCCAACTTCAGCACGCAGCACGCGGCCCAGGTGGAGGGCTTGCTCCCCGGTCAGAGCCGCGTGGGTTGGGTGCCCGGTTGCGGGGGAACAAGTGTCGGCGATCCATCGGCGGCGCATGTTTAGCCCTTGGGGATGGTCAGGTAGAGGCTCGGTTGATGGTAGATGTCTACCTTGATCACAGCGGACTTACGCGCGTCCCACATGGCCTTGGGAATGGGCAACGAGAAGACGATGCTGCCCTGCGCGGTCTTCGCAGGATCGATGCTGGTTTCACGCAGCAGGGGCTTGACGGTCATAGGCTTCAGCAAAGGGAAGCTGAGCTGCAGATTGGCAATATCGTCTTTCTGGACCGCCTTGGTTGTGAGTTCTGCCCCATCGGGATTCGTGAAGGTGAGGTTGAAGTCATCGACGAAGATGGGCACGCGCAGCTGGTTGTCCAACCGTATCGTCGTGGCGACGAAGAGTACGTCCTGCGACTGATCCGGACCGAGCACGATGGAATTGGACTTGTAGACCGTGTGGGTCGGCAGCAGGTCGGTGTGGATGTGGTCGCCATTGATGCTCGTCGCGGGAAAGAAGTGAATTGCGACGGC
Source organism: Rhodanobacteraceae bacterium (assembly GCA_043783275.1). Lineage (GTDB taxonomy): Bacteria > Acidobacteriota > Terriglobia > Terriglobales > Acidobacteriaceae > Edaphobacter. Next base: position 127,135 of record JAYVZP010000010.1, on the reverse strand, counting down.
GACGGCCAACGCCAGCGCCCCGAAGGCGATGAGGATGGGCAGCAACAGGGAACGGCGCGGGGATTGGGAGAAGTTCAGCTCAGGCACAGGAGAATGGTAGCAGCGTGGCGCTAACGTTTGACTGCGTACTCTTCCAGGAGCACGGCGATGAGAGCAGCGGTGGGTACGGCGACCAGCGCGCCGACGATGCCGGCAAGTGCGGTGCCGAGCAGCAGGGCGATCAGGACGGTGAGGCCCATCAGGTTGACCGAGGAGCGCATGATGCGTGGCGTCAGAAAGACATTCTCGACGTTGACGTAGACGGCGTAGAAGAGGAGGACGCCGGCCATCTTGGCCCAGGAATCCACCGCCGCGACGATGGCCACCAGAACGATGGTGACGACGCCGCCGGCGATGGGGATGATGTTGAGGAGGCCCATCAGGACGCCGAGCAGGACAAAGTAACGGACGTGCAGGAAACCGAAGGCGATGGTTGAGCAGATGCCTAGAGTGAGCATCAACAGGCCTTGTCCGAGAAGCCATTTGCTCATCTTGAGTTCCGCTTTTTTAAGCGCTATGTCGAGACGGCGGCGGTCGTTGAGCGGGAAGACCGAGAGAAAGAAGTTATAAGCGTGCTCGCCTTCCAGCATGAAGTAGATGCAGAGAAAGACCGCGGTGAGGATGTCGAAGATGTGCGAGAGCCATCGCGGCAGCGCTTCAACGATAAAGCTGCCGATTGCTCCCGCAAGGTTCTCAGCCTTTGCGGCGAGTTGGTCCAGACCGAACCTATCGGCCATCGGAAGGTGCTTGACACGGGCTACGGCGCCGGGGATACGCTCGGGGAGTTCCGTCAGGAAGCCGCGCAAGTCGCGCATCACCGGCGGGAAGCCGACGGCGATGAGCACGGTGAGGAACACAAAGATCGTTAAGAGGATGAGGACGATTGCAATGCTTCGTGACGGCCGGTAGCCGCGCAGATTCAAATCCGTAATGAAGCCGACGAGCGGCATGAGAACGACGGCGAAGAGCGCACTGACGTAGATGATCTCAAGTTCTTTGAGAAGCTTGTAGCAGACCAGGAGCAGCAGGAAGATGCCGACCGCGAATAGGATGTGGCTGCGGGCAGCGTCGCGACGCTCTACGGCGGCCAGCGACGGCGGCGTATCGTCCGTGGGAGCGGGGTAGGCGCTTTGAATGATCGGTGTAGTAGACAGGGGCTTGCTCCTGATGCAGTCTCGCGATAATCCCTTGGATGCGCCTGGCGCGAAAGCGAGAGGGGAGAAAGGCTATTTAGGTGAGTTATTTCGTAAGCATCGCCACTATCGCTTTGGCGGAGTCCTGCAGAGAGAGGTTCGCGGTAGATAAGGTGAGGCGGGCCAGGCGGCGGTAGAGAGGTTGGCGGGTGGCGTAGCGGGCAGCGGCTTCGGCGGGCGAGGTGAGGACGGGGCGGGAAAGCTCAGGCGCGGCGAAGGATTGGAGCATGCAGCGGTCGAAAAGCATCTCGAAGGGGGCGTCGAGAAAGATGACAAGCGTGCCGGGAGTCTGTTCCAGCAGGAGACGGTTGGTTAGCTGCTCGGGCGTGCCGCCGCCGAGGGCGATGACAGTCTGGGAGTGAGCCAGGGCGCTGGCGAGCGCGGAAGATTCCAGCCGGCGGAAATGCGGCTCGCCGTGGGTGGCGAAGAGGACGGGGATGGAGTCGCCGGCGCGGGCTTCAAGGTGGGTGTCGAGGTCAAGGAAGTTCCATCCGAGGGATTCGGCGAGGAGGCGGCCCACGGTGGTCTTACCTGCACCCATGAAGCCGGTGAGGACGATGCGTTTGAGGGTGACGGGAAGCGCGATCTTGGGGGCGGTCTTGGCTGGGTTGGCTGCTGCGGCATTCATTTGTTGGTCTCCGAAGGTTGTGAGGCAGAAAGCGAAAGCCGCGACCTTTGGGGTCGCGGCTCAGGGGATTGGGTGAATGCTCTTGTTTTATTGGGTCAAGAGATGCACACCGGTCCAACCTGAGCCGTAGGGTGCCACCAATAGCTTTTGGAGCTATCGTGCGTCTGCTCGGAGGTGGAAGGCATGCACATTCTGCTAATCAGACTATAACGCTGACGGGCAAAGTTGCAACCCCATCCCCATAAAGTTCTAAAGTATTCAAAGGATTGGACTTAGGTCCGGACCGCCGATGCAGGGTATTGATTCCAGGGACTTTAGATTCTAAATTATTCAAAATAAACGAGTTGCGGCGAATGGGTATACCGTCTGCGAAGAATTTCGTACTTTCAGCTATGTTCAACCGATCAAATCGGGGGGGGATTATGTCAACTATTTTTCCTGGATTCAGGTGCAGAACCGTTGGCGATTTCGGATGTGATGGGTCACGGAGTGCTTGACAGCGTCTGGTCGAAGGCGGTGGGCAACCGACCAGGGGCGAGGTTGAGATGGAGTTATAGCGGTTCTAGAATGAAAGCGCGGAGGATTTGGCGATGGGTAGGAGTGATGAGGCTTTTGAGGTGATGTGTCCCGAGTGTGGGGGGATGTTGAAGGTGGATCCAGTGACGCGGGCGGTGATTGCTCATACGGCCGCTCCGCGGAAGAAGACTTTCGAGGATTTTGGCGAGGCGAAGCAGGCGCTGAAGGCAGCGGATGAGCGGCGGGAGTTGATCTTTGCGCAAAGTGTGGAGGCGCAGAGGAATTCGAAGGACGTGCTTGCGAAGAAATTTGAAGAGGCGTTCAAGAAGGCGAAGGAGAGCCCAATCGATGAGCGACCCTTCCGTGAGTTTGATCTGGATTAGCTCTCAGGCGGCATGGGTTCCAGGGGACCCGGGCGCAACCCGCGTAAGTTGGTAGACTGGCTCATGCCTCCTATTTTGAACGCTCAGGGTGTTTCGAAGCGCTTTGGCGCTGTGCCCCTATTTGATGAGATTTCTTTTACAGTTTCTGATGGCGACCGGATTGGTTTGATTGGGCCGAATGGTGCCGGCAAGTCGACGTTGCTGAAAGTTCTGGCCGGTGATGAAGATCCGGATGCGGGCGATGTGGCGATGCGGAAGCGCGCGCGGATTGGTTATGTACTTCAGGAATCGACATTTGCGCCTGGGTTGACGGTGCGCGATGTGCTGGCTAATGCGCTTGAAGCTGGCGGTGTGCCGGAGGCGGAGCGTGAAGGCCGGCTTCGCGAGACGGGCGGACGGGTTGGTTTTCCGGATACAGAAGCCGAGGCGGCGACGCTGAGCGGCGGCTGGCGCAAGCGGCTTGCGATCGCAGAGGCGATGGTAACGGGGCCGGATGTTTTGCTGCTCGACGAGCCTACGAACCATCTTGATCTGGCGGGTATTGCGTGGCTGGAAGAGACGCTCAAGGCGGCTCCGTTTGCTTGCGTGATGGTGAGCCATGACCGGTACTTTCTGGAAAATGTTGCCAACGAGATGGTCGAGCTGAACCGCGTGTATGCGGACGGGCTGCTACGCGTGAAGGGCTCGTATACAAAGTTTCTTGAAGGCAAGGAGCAGTACCTGGAGGCGCAGAGCAAGCTGCAGGACGCGCTGAAAAATCGGGTAAAGATTGAGACGGACTGGCTGCGGCGTGGTCCGAAGGCTCGGACGACGAAGAGCAAGGCCAGGATCGACAGCGCTAATGAGCTGATTGGGCAGTTGAAAGAAGTGAACCAGCGGACGCAGACGGCGAGCGCGGGCATCGATTTTTCTGCGACAGAACGGCAGACGAAGCGGCTGGTGGAGTTTGACCACGTGAAGTGCGTGCTGGGCGAAGGGCCGACGGCGAAGACGATCGTAGAGGACTTGAGCTTTCTGATTACGAATGGCGTTCGGGTTGGTTTGGTGGGGCCGAACGGGTCGGGCAAGACGACGATCCTGAGGCTGTTGCAGGAGGAGATTGCACCGGTCAGCGGAGAGATCAAGAAAGCTGCGTTTCTGAAGACGGTCTACTTCTCCCAGACGCGCGAACTGGATGAAGAGGTGACGCTGCGCAGAGCGCTGGCACCGGACTCTGACTCGGTTGTATACCAGGGCCGGGTGGTTCATGTGGCGAGCTATGCGGCGAAGTTTTTGTTCACGAGCGAGCAGTTGAACCAGCCGGTAGAGAGGCTGAGCGGAGGCGAGCGCGCGCGTGTGCTGATTGCAAAGCTGATGCTGGAGCCTGCGGATCTGCTGCTGCTGGACGAGCCCACGAACGACCTGGATATCCAGACGCTGGAGATTCTGGAAGAAAGCCTGCTGGAGTACACGGGCGCGCTGGTGCTGGTCACGCACGATCGCTTCATGCTGGATCGGGTGTCGACGGTGGTGCTGGGGCTGGATGGGAAGGGTAATGCGCAACGGTTTGGAGATTACTCGCAGTGGGATGAGTGGAACCGGGCGCAGGGATCGGGGGGCAAGGATCAAAACGATTCGCCCAAGGCGGCTGGCGGCGGGGAGAAGTCTGCTTCTGGAAAGAAGAAGCTTTCGTATCTGGAGGCTCGGGAGTATTCGTCGATTGAAGCGAAGGTGGATGCGGCGGAGGAGCGGCTGAATGCTGCTCGGGACTTGCTGGATGAACCGAGCGTGGCGACGAATGCGGATGCTCTGACGGCAGCGCTGCATGAGATGGAAAAGGCGCAGGAAGAGGCGGATGCTCTGTATCAGCGCTGGGCGGAATTGACGGAGAAGGCAGGATAAGTCCCGCGGGTTATGAAGGTGTAACTCAGATCGAAGCGGCTGGGGCGGATCTTCTGCCGTAGTGGGGTTTTGATCTGGTGGACATGACGACGGCGGAGAGGGTCGCCGGGGGGTGATTGCGCCCTTGATAACTTGTGGATGTCGCCCTGCAGGCGAACATGGGGCATCCCCCTTTTTGTGTGCCGTTGTATGCTTCTGTCACGATGAAAATTTTTGTTATAGCGTGCAGTCTGGCGGTATCTGCCTGTGGGCAGGGTGTGCCGGTTAAAAAGATAGTGGTGTTGAAGGCTGCCCGGATGTTGGATGTGCGGGCGGGTAAGGTGGTGTCGCCGGGGTTGGTGGTGGTGGATGGCGAGACAATCGTAACGGGGCCGGCGCCGGCCGGGGCGGAGGTAATCGACCTGGGCGACGTGACGTTGATGCCCGGGATGATCGATGCGCACGTGCATCTGTTTCTGCATCCTGGAGCGGAGGATCTGCAGACCGTACAGGAGTCGATCCCGCAGCGGACGCTGATTGCGATGGATGCAGCACGGCTGGACCTGATGGCGGGGTTCACGGCGGAGCGGGACATGGGAACGGAAGGGGCCGGGAGTGCGGATACGGCGGTGCGGGAGGCGATCGATTCAGGATTGTTTCCCGGGCCTCGGATGCGGATGAGCGGGAACGCGATTGACCTGATGGGCGGGCATGAAGATGCGATTGGGTACAACCCGGCGCAGCATATCCTGTCGAACGCGACGTATGCGGATTCGGCGGATGAGCTGGTGAAGGTCATTCGGGCTCAGCGCAAGGAGGGGGCCGACTTTACGAAGATTTATGAGACGGGTAAGGACCACTTTGCGAATGGGTTGTTCGCTACGCCGTATCAGTACACCGAGGCCGAGTTGAAGGCGGCGGTTGCGGAGGCGGCGCGATTTGATGGGCGTCCGGGGCATGGAGTGGCGGTGCATGCGACGGGTGAGCCGGGGACGGGGTATGCGGTGGCGGCGGGGGTGGAGTCGATCGATCATGCGTACCTGCTGAGCCCGGCGACGATGCGGATGATGAAGGAGAAGGGGATTCCGGCCGTGCCTACGTTTGAAATTGCGGAGTACTTTGCGGATCATGCAGGATCGGCGGCGGCGACGGAGCATCGGCGGGCGGAGCAGGCGTTTCACGCGGCAGAATTCAAGAAACAGCTTGCGGCTGGGGTCCTGATGGCGGTGGGGAGCGATGTGGGGCCGTTCCCGCATGGGACGCAGGCGCGAGAGTTGGAACTGATGGTTCAGTACGGAATGTCGCCGGTGGATGTGCTGCGGGCAGACCTGTTGACGGGCGCGAAGTTGCTGGGGTGGGAAGGGAAGATCGGCGAGCTGAAGCCTGGGTTCTGGGCGGATGTTGTGGCGGTCGCGGGGGATCCGGTGAAGGATATTTCCGCGGTGACGAAGGTGAAGTTTGTGATGAAGGGTGGAGTTGTTTACCGGAGAGATTAGTTTTCGGTGGTGAGCGATTGTCGCAATCGCATAACTCCGCACTCCGGACTGACGATAAATGGTTTCTGAAAAGCCGGGCCTCCCACGAGGCCCAGCTTTCTGCCTGAAGCCGATATCGTCTAATTTTGCGACCTCATGGACGCTGCGCATAGGGTAACCAGGCGGGAGCTTAGCGTAGCTGGTTGAAGTCTTCAGTCCGCCGCACGGAATAGCGGCGATTCTGGTCGAAGAGCAGCCGGGCGAGGCCATCACGATAGTTGAGGTCAATCGAGAAGTAGCTGAGGACCTCGAAGCCTAGCAGGCCGGAAACCTCTATACCGAGATTGTGGCTCATGGGGGTCAGGTCGAAAGAGACGGCGTTTTTATCTGGTATCTCGTTGGACGTGAACCGGTATACGAGCAGCTTTACGGGTCGGCTTACGCGCAGAAGTTTGCCTGAGGGGCTGCGCACGTCGGTGGACTCGACGATGCCGGCCGCGCCTCCTTCGCGCGGGATGACTTTGACGATGGTGCCGGCGTATCCCTGAAGATTTAGCGTGGCATCGCCGCTAACAGCGAGCTCTTTGGCGGTGACGGCAGGCGAAAGGATGGAGTGCCCGGAGCCGGTGTCAAGCGCAAAGAGGTAGGGTCCTTTTTTGTTGATCAGCGTGGGCAGCAGAAGGTGCGAATCGGCGATGTAGACGGGGGACCAGTCTTTCTCTTCCGGCGAAATGAACTGGTCGGTGAGGTCGGCGTTGCCGGTGGCAGGCAGAGGAGTCAGGGTCAATGTCATGGCGACGTAATCGATGTGGATGACGTGATCGCGGAAGAAACTGGTGCCGATGAGACTGTTGCGACTGTCGACGACATTATTGGGGACGACCGTCACGGGGCAACCGTGAAAGATGAGGTTGCCAATATGAATTTCGTCGGCCACGGCTTGATACATGGCGTCGGGATTGGCGGGGGCTGACGTGAGGGGATGGACATGGGCCTTGACGGCATCGTCGGCTTTGAGGATGATGCCGTCAACGCTGGAGTCCAGCTCAAGGAGAGGGAGATTGGCGTCGTTGACGCGCGTCTTGAGACCCCAACTGCGGATTTCGCGTCCGTTCTGGTAAATCTTCTCGAGATCGATGCGCTGGCTGATGTATGGAGCGGTGGGACTACAGAGCAGATGCTGGTCGAGCGTGGCAAGTTCATTGGTGAGGCGACCCAACTGCGCCGGAGGCAGCAAGGGGTGTCCGGCGAGCAGGGAACGGAGGGGCACCAGTCGTTGTGCGATGGGGAGTGTATCGATGTAGGCGACGGCGACGGCGGGGTCTGTGGGTGCAAGGCGATGGGCAAAGGTTAATTCTTTGGCGGCCATAGCGTGCCGGCCAACGAGATCGTTGAGACGGGCGATGCTGAAATGTGCGGCGGCAGAGCAGCGATCGAGGGCTACAGCCTTGCCGTATACGTCAGCGGCTTCCGGAATCTGGCCGGAGCGGACGTACGCGTCGCCGACCAGCGTAAGAGCCTCTGCTGACCTGGGCAGAGCGGCGACGGCACTGTTGGCCGAAGCGATCGCCTCGGTGAGCTTGTTCTGGTCTAGCTGAGCGCGCACGAGGACCGCGAAGCTGGCTGCGGTTGGGGTTGTGGCGATCTGGGCGGCGGCAAGAGACTCTGCCTGTGCAGAGTCCCCTGCGTTGAAGGCCTGGTCGGCCGGGGTCTTTGAAAGAACCGCAATGGTGCATTTGAGGCCCTGGGCGGTCGCTGGCTGGTTGGGTAGCAGACAGGCGGTCGAGAAGAGAGCGACAGCAAGGAGTTGCGAACGACGGGGTAGGCGCATAAGGCTCCGGTTCGAAGAGGTAGCAGAGTTAGGGCTTGAACGGCTCATCCGCCGTGGGGCCGAAGGTGCTGGGGACGGGGATGTTGAGCAGACGGAGATACATGCCAAGTTGAGCGCGGTGGTGGATCATGTGGTTCAGGAACATGTTGCGGTAGGCGCCATAGCGTGAGCCGGAGTAGACGCCACGCCCTTTCAGCAACAGTTGCCAATTCTCGTTGAAGGTCTCGTCTGTGCTGTGCTTGACGGCGGTGATGGCCTTGTCGGCGAGCTCTTTGAACTCCTCGATGAGGGCGATCTGGGTGTCCATGCGCAGGATTTTGCGGGTGTCGGTGGGGGTGCCCATGTCTATGGACGGCGTGGTGAGGATGAGGGCGGCAAAGCCGGGTAGCTCGGCGACGTGGCCGGCGAGGCGGCTGAGCGGCATGGACTTTTCATGACTCTTGAAGTCGTTTTGGCCGTTGGGCACGTTGTCAAGGACGCGGCGGGTCTTTTCGAGTTCCGCTTCAAGTTCAGGCAGGAGGAGGTCGCGGAGATGAAAGGATTCGATCATGGGAATTGCCTCGTAAGTTTCTGGGTTTTAGAGTCCGGTGATGTTGAAGCCGCAGTCGACGAAGGTGATCTCTCCGGTGATTCCGCTGGCAAGATCGCTGGCCAGGAAGAGAGCAGTGTTGCCAACTTCGAGCGGATCTACATTGCGATGGAGCGGCGCACGGTTGGCGGCTCCGTCGAGCATAGATTGCAGGTCCCCGATGCCACGCGCTGCGAGAGTCTTGATGGGGCCGGCGGAGATGGCATTGACGCGAATGTTCCTGGGACCCAGCGATGACGCCAGGTAGCGTACCGTCGCCTCCAATGCAGCCTTGGCGACGCCCATGACGTTGTATCGGGGGAAGACCTTATCGGAGCCATAGTAGGTGAGGGTCAGGATGCTGCCGCCCTCCGTCATGAGAGGCGCTGCGGCGCGTGCAAGCGCGATGAGCGAGTACACGCTTACGTCGTGCGCGATGCGGAAGTCCTCACGCGCGGTAAGGAGAAAGTCGTTCTTCATGGCGTCCGCCGGGGCGAAGGCTACGGCGTGGACGAGGGTATGGATGGTGCCGTGGGTCTCGGCGATTTTGGCAAAGACTGCGTCGATCTGCTCGTCCGAGGAGACGTCACACTGGAAGGTTTTGGCGCTGGGTAGCTCCGCGGCCAGGGACTCGGCATCGCGCTGGAGACGCTCATTCTGGTAGCAGATGGCGAGCGTAGCGCCAGCTTCAGAGAGCTTCTGGCAGATGGCCCAGGCGATACTGCGCTTGTTGGCCAGGCCGAAGACGACGGCTACTTTGCCTTTGAGGTCGATCATATGCGGTGTAACTCCTTGCGGTAGATTCCGTTGGTAAGGATAGCAGTGTGGAGAGCTGGGGGCGTTCCGGGGCGGAAACGCTTAACGCCGATTTGCACCGATGGCCGCCGATTGTTGTGGGACAGGACAATTTCCCTGAGGGTTTGTGGAGGCTGAAACACCAGATTCCTCAGGTCCGCTGCGGAATGACAACAAAGGAAGGACAAGGCTCTAATGCGATTGGATCTGGCGGAAGACTCGAAGGAGGTTGCCACCCAGTAGTTTGTGGAGGTCCTGCTTTGAGTAGCCATGCTGGTGGAGGGCTGTTGTGATGCGGGGGAGGTCGGCGGCAGAGTTGAGGGTGGCGGGCAGTTGCGGGATGCCGTCGAAGTCGGACCCGAGGCCTACATGGTCAATGCCGGCGACGCGGATGATGTGGTCGAAGTGGTCGATGAGCGAGGTGAGTGGTGGGGGGCCGATGCGGTCGGCGAAGATGCGATCAATAGCATCCGAGACGGGGAAGGGGATGGGCTGGTCGGCGGCGCGGTACGGTGCGGCGGCTTGCTCGTGCACGGTGCGGCGTTCGTCGCGGGAGGACTCCCAGGCCAGGCGCCAGGATTCGTCGATGAAGGCGGGGAAGAAGTTGACCATGCAGACTCCGCCTTTGTGCGCAATGGCAAGAAGCTGGTTGTCGGTGAGGTTGCGGGGCGACGGGGTGAGGGCGCGAGCGGAGGAATGGGAGGCGATGACGGGGGCTTCTGAGTGGTCGATAACCTGCCAGAAGGTCTGGTCCGAGACGTGGGAGATGTCGATCATCATGCCGAGACGATTCATCTCGCGAATGACCTGGTGGCCGAAGGGGGTAAGGCCCTGGGTGGAGGATTCCGGGTCGCCGGATGAGGCGGCCCACTCATTTGAATTGGCCCACGTGAGGGTCATGTAGCGGACGCCGAGGCGGTAAAAGGTGCGAAGGATGGCAAGTGAGTTTTCGATGGCGTGGCCGCCTTCGAGGCCGAGGAGTACAGCGAATTTGCCCTCGGAGCGAGCCGTGAGAATGTCGTCCGGGGTAAGGCAGAGGCGGAGGTCGGCGGGGTGGAGGCGGACTTGCTCCAGTACTGAGTCCATGAGGGCCAGGGCGCGGTGGGCGTAGCTTCCGGGTCTGTATTCGTCGGGATTTACCCAGATGGCGAAGAACTCCGCGGCGAGGTTGCCCTGGCGGGCGGTGGCGAGATTGATCATGCCGCTGCCGAGGGGGTCGGTAAAGTGCCAGTGCTCGTCGAGGAAGCGCTGGGGGGTGTCTGCGTGCGTGTCGATGATGAGGGCGGAGGCGTGTATGGCGGCGGAATCGCTCATGCTTCTCTCTACCGTAACAAGACGGGGTCCGGGGCGACGAAGAAGTTTGGTGGATGGGGTTGATGCCTGATGGACAACTCGGGATGATTGGCGGTCGTCCTACTTACCAGAGGTGAAACATGGCACAGGGCATCGACTCAACAAAAACCCCGGGGCGTCCTTCACATGAAGCGGTTGAATCAACCGGAGATGAATCGGAAGCAAGCAGAATCAACAAGTTAGCGATGGAAAGCGCAAAGCGTGCAGAAAACCGCATTCACTCAGACGAGACGAAGATTCCGGGAAGCAGCATCTTTACAAAATAGGTTTTTCTAGGACCAGCCCGCAAGACCCCGCAATTCTGCGGGGTCTTTCTCGTTTTTTTGCGACAAATAAATTAGAGAGCTGCGACGCCGGCTTCAGCTACTTCATGATCGCGTGCACCGGAGCCCGTCCGGCACTCCGATGGCGCCGATGACCCTTCTTTCGCGCAGGGTCATCGGCGCAGGCGAAGGTCATAACTTTGCCGCTGTTTAGGCGTTGATGCCAAAAAATTGCTGGGTAGGCTGCGCGTTGTTGCCTAAATCCTGCGTGGAAATGTCGAAGGCACGCGAGGTCCAGACTTTATCCATTGTGATGTCGATATAGCCGAGCCAAGCGTTGCATGCGTTCAAAGGCGAGAAGAGGATTGCCGAAGGAGAAAACCGCGACGCTTATAGGCTGGCCAAGTTTTTGGCTTTTCTTGGGAACGTGGCAGCGATGACGATGCAGGCTTCTGCGAGGGTCATCGCTGTTCGATGTGGCAGTACCTATGGATTTTCGTCGAGCTACTCTTAGACGCCTTCGCTGCAACCTATGCGGAAGAGGTAGGTCAACAAGATCTTGACGTAAATCACCGCATGCCTGGTCCGTTTACTACATGGAGAAGAAGTCTTTGATCTGCTGGATCACTACATCGCGACTGACGTCGGAGATGGCTTCGATGAGCGGAAGTTGCTTGGGGCAGGCGGCTACGCAGTTCTGGGCCATGCCGCACTCCTGGACGCCGCCATCGCCGGCGAGGGCGCGAAGACGCTCTTCCTTGAGGACCGCTCCGGCGGGATCCATGTTGAAGAGCTTCACCTGCGCGATGGTGGCGGCGCCGACGAAGTTGGTGGAGTCGTTGAATTGCGGGCAAACCTCCATGCAGATGGTGCAGGAGATGCAATTCGAGAGGGGATAACGCTGCTCCTGGATCTGGGGAAACTGCCGTGGCGCGGCCCCGAGATCATAGGTGCCGTCAATGGGGACCCAGGCTTTGACGGCTTTGAGGTTCTGGAAGAGGACGCTGCGGTCTACGGCGAGGTCGCGGACGACGGGGAACTTGGAGAGCGGGGCGAGGGTGATGGGCTGATCTAATTTGTCGACGAGCGACGAACACGCCATTCTGGCGCGGCCGTTGATGAGCATCGCGCAGGAGCCGCAGATCTCTTCGAGGCAGTTGGCGTCGTAGGCGATGGCGGTGGTCTCGTGGCCGTCGGCGGTTATGGGGTCGGCGGCGATCTCGCCCAGAACGGAGGTGATATTCATGCCGGGGCGATAGGGGATCGAGAACTTTTCCGTGCGGGCGGGAGTCGAGGGGGTCGCCTGGCGCTTGATATGGACTTCGATGGTGCGGGCTGCGCGCGGGGTGGGGCGAGTGGTCTCGGTGATGGACGGTGCGGTGGTGGTCGGAGTGGGGAGAGTCGCGGTGGCCATGGAGATTGCCCTCAGGGGTTGAAGCCCCTTGCTACTATTTGGATGTTTACGGCACGGCTGAAGCCGTGCCGTAGCAAGATTTCTTACCTGCTGCGAACTTCTTTAGTTCTCTTCACACGGCTAATATGACGATAGATCCCGGAAGAGTATTCCGTCCACAATGGCGAGAGAGGTGAATGCGCCCCAGTATCAAGCCAATATTGATTCCATCGTTCTGTTCGCCTCGAATCATCATGCTACGTGGCGGTGTAGACGCGGGGGCGGGGTTTGATGTGGGAGATGTCGACGTCTTCAAACGTGATTTTCGGTGCTCCGTCGACGTAGGAGGCTTTGGTGGTCTTGAGAAACTTTTCGTCGTTACGGTTGGGGAAGTCGGGTTTGTAGTGGGCTCCGCGGGACTCGTCGCGCTTGCGGGCTCCCTGGACAATAACGCGGCCTAGCTCGAACATGTTTTTCAGCTGGCGGGTGAAGGCAAAGGAGGTGTTGGCCCACTGGCCTTTATCCGATAGATTGATGTTCTTGTAGCGGGCCAGGAGTTCGACGATCTTGGCGTCGGCCTGATCGAGGCCGCAGTTGTAACGAACGATGGTGGCATGCTTGGTCATGTTTTCGCCCAGCTCACGCCAGAGCTTGAAGGGGTTTTCAGTGCCGGTGCTCTTGAGCAGTTCGGAGTTGAGGTCAAGCTGGCGCTTGAGCTCGGCGGAGTGGCCGCCATCCCCGGTGGCAGGCTTGAGGGCTTTGGCGTAGGCGACGGCGTTTGGGCCGCTGAGTAGGCCGGCGTAGATGCACGACAGGAGCGAATTTGCTCCGAGACGATTCGCTCCGTGGATGGAGTAGTCGGCCTCCCCGGCGGCGAAGATGCCGGGGATATTTGTCTGCTGGTCGAAGTCGACCCATAGGCCACCCATGGTGTAGTGGACGCCGGGAAAGATCTTCATGGGAACTTCGCGGGGGTCGTCGCCTACGAACTTCTCGTAGATTTCGAGGATTCCCTCCAACTTGTGAAGTCGTTCTTTAGACAGGTGCGTGAGGTCGAGGTAGACCATTGGCTGGCCGTCGATACCCATGTTGTCTTCATACACAACCTTGAAGATTTCGCGCGTGGCGATGTCACGGGGGACGAGGTTGCCGTACTTCGGGTAGCGCTCCTCCAGGAAGTACCAGCGGTCCGCCTCGGGAATGGACTTGGCTACGCGCTTTTCGCTGCGGTCGCGGGGGACCCAGACGCGGCCGCCTTCGCCGCGTGCGGACTCAGACATGAGCCTGAGCTTGTCTTCGCCCGGGATGGCGGTGGGGTGGACCTGGATGAACTCGCCGTTGGCGTAGTACGCACCCTGCTGGTACAGGGCTGATTGTGCGGAGCCGGTGCAGACCACCGAGTTGGTGCTTTTGCCAAAGATGGCTCCGTTGCCGCCGGTGCAGATGATGATGGCGTCGGCGGGGAAGGTCTGGACTTCCATCGAGCGGAGGTTCATGGCGGAGATACCGCGGCAGACGCCATTGTCGTCGAGGACGGCGGAGAGGAACTCCCAGCCCTCGTACTTGGTGACCTTGCCCTCGGACTCGTGGCGGCGGACCTGCTCGTCGAGCGCGTAGAGAAGTTGTTGGCCAGTTGTCGCTCCAGCGAAGGCCGTACGTTGGTACAGCGTGCCTCCGAAGCGGCGGAAGTCGAGCAGGCCTTCGGGCGTCCGGTTGAAGGGAACGCCCATGCGGTCTAGCAGGTCGACGATTGCGGGGCCCTGCGCGGTCATTTGCTTGACCGGGGTCTGGTTGGCGAGGAAGTCGCCACCGTAGACGGTGTCGTCGAAGTGCTTGAGGACGGAGTCGCCTTCGCCTTTGAGATCCTTGGCAGCGTTGATGCCGCCTTGGGCGCAGACCGAGTGCGAACGCTTGACCGGGACGATGGAGAAGAGGTCGACGGTGCCGCCGGCTTCGGCGATCTTGATGACGGCGGAGAGACCTGCGAGGCCTCCTCCTACGACGATGATGCGGGGTGCTGTTGCCATGTGTTCTTCCTAACGTTCAACGTTTACGTAATGACTTTTAGAATGCGAGAGCAACGTCGTGGTGAAGCCGGCTGCTCTTGTTATTGGTTTAATCCGATTTAACAACTCACCGTCCAAGCCGACTGCTCTTGCTACAAAAAGCACAGTCATCATCAATCCCGACGGGTCCTTCGTCATCGAACTGCTCCGGGTTGTGACGTGTTAGTTGAGTTTGGCGGTGCAACGCTTGGTACGGTCAGGGAGATGTTCGCGGGTTGGGCCGGCATCACGTCTGCTGGGGCGTTGGGGTACTTGTAGACAACGGCATAGATGCTGACCAGCCCCATCACGCAGAGAGCGGTACCGATTGCGCCGCACGCATAGCCCATGCGCTTCCGAGCCTTGTCGCCGGGTGTAATGCCCCACTTGGCGCTGAAGAGCCAGATGCCGTAGGCGAAGTGCCAGGTAGTCGCGACCATCGCAATAACATAGACGGCGAGCATCCACGGGTTTGAGAGCTCGTGCTGGACCTTGGCGAAGGCAGCACCCGGGTGCTCCGGCAGTTGCACGCCCAGAAAGCGCTGGCGGATGACGTGCTGGATGATGTACGCGAAGGCGATCAGGCCGGTCACTCGCTGCATGATGTACATCCAATTGCTGGCCCAGGGGTAGACATTGACGTTCGCGCGGCCACGGAAGCTGATGTACACGCCGTAGAGTGCGTGGAAGCCGAGCGGAATGAAGATCAGGCCCCACTCCAGGACGCGGACCAGCGGCAGGGAATTGAGAAAGACTACCTGCTTTGCGTAGGCCAGGGGGCCGTTCCAGGTTTCGAAGTTGGAGATAATGTGCTCGACCAGGAAAGCGCCGATGGGGATTATGCCGGAGAGTGAATGCAGTCGTCGCCAGAGGAAGGAGTTGCCTTGGCCGGCGCGGAGCGGTTGAACGCCTCGGGTAGGCTGCGCTAGGTTGGGTGGTGCTACTGGTGCGGCGGTGGCCATAGGAAACTCCTGTTGCACTTACTTCGGCACCATGATTATTCCGCCGCGTTCCCACGAGCGTCAAGAAGACCGGCGGTTCCGGTGCGATTACCGACGTCTTTGTGCGATTTTGTGCATCGGGCTCAAATCTGGCCTAAAAGTTTCGCCAGGGCTCGTCCACGGTGGCTGTAATGGAAGCGCGTCCTGGGGTCGAGTTGCGCCATGGTTTGCTGGGCCTCCGAGACGAAAAAGAGCGGGTCGTAGCCGAAGCCGTTTACGCCTTTGGGATTGACGAGGATGTGGCCTTCGACGGTACCGTCGGCGACGGTGAGGACCTTTCCATTTTGCGCGAGGGCAAGGACGCAATGGTAGCGTCCGGTGTGGCTTTCCGGAGACCAAGGTCCGGGAGTGCGTGCCAGGGCGTCGAGGAGGCAGAGGTTGTTCCGCTCATCCATGGATATGGATCCGGACCCCGTTGATACAAAGCCCGCGTCCTCTGCGTAACGGGCGCTGCGGACGCCGGGTGCTCCTGCGAGTGCGTCGACCTCAAGGCCGGAGTCATCGGCGAGGACCATCAGACCGGGGGCCGCGAGCGAGTAAGCGATAGCCTTGAGGCGGGCGTTGCCTTCGAAGGTCTCAGCATCTTCAACCGGGACTGGCAGGGAAGCGAGATCAGGAAGCGGAAGAAGCGTGAAGCCGGGAGTGAGGGCGTTGGCGAAGTCGCGGAGCTTGCCGGGGTTGGTCGTCGCGAGGTAGAGATGCATAGGATTCTTTTACAGGAATCCTACCGGGTGATGCGGAAGCGGATAAACGCTACGGCTGCGAAGGGTGTGCGTCCATACGTGGGAGCCAGCGAATCCGGTGTGCGGTAGAGCGTGAACTGCGCTCCGGGCGCGGCTAAAACGTGACGTGCGATGTGGTAGTCGCGGTCGTAGCCGAGCGTGTATGCCTGGACATGCCCGATGGGCGATTCAACGAGGTTGGTTGGAGTCAGGAGTTCGCTGGAGCGGCCTGCGACTTCGACGCGGGTCCACGCATAGTTGCGAGTGCGGAAGTTGAGCAGTGACTCAAAGAGATATGAGTTCTCGTGTGAGCCGTTAACAAGTGATTTAGTCTGACCCCAGAGCACGGTGTTGGACCAGTTGCCGGTTGCTGGCGTGCTCATGTCCATACCGGGCATGCTGGTGGTGTCGTGGTGCGCGCCGATGGGGCGGTTGTACATGACGGATGCAGTCTGGCGGCGCTGGTCTTCGCCGAGGCGCAAAGCTTCCGGGCTGGTGATGTGGCCGATGCTGTACTGCGCGGAGACGTTTGAGGTAGGAACCCAGGTTAGGCGCGTGCTGTAGCTGTCTATGGCGAGACCGTTAGGGGAAGGCTGAAAGTGCCAGCGAGCCTCGGTTGGTTCGGCGCCGTGGAAGCCAGAGCCTTCCAGTCGCAGTTGCTTGTACGTTAGTCCGGCAGTCAGGACGTTGAAGGCGATATGGGTGGAGTCCTGCTGGTGATGGCCGAGGGCGGCAATGGGGTCTTCGCTTGCGGACTGACGGTGGGGATAGGCAGTGGGCCCGATTGCGGGGTCGCCCACGGGCGCCGCGTAGAGGCTGAGGAGAGCGTGCTCGCCGAGGTGGAGATCGTAGAGCGCGGCGAGTTCCATGAAGAAGTTGTGTGGGTGCTGGCCGTCGATGATTGGCTTGCCGTTGGCGGTCTCACCCTGCTGAGTAAGTTCGGGGTAAAAGCCGTGGGTGATGGTGGCTGGTTCGATCGACAGCATAGTGCGGAAGGTGATCTGGCCGGGGCCGAGCTTACGCATCGCCATGGGCATGATCCAGTTAGTGGAAAACAGCTTACCCTTGCCGCGGGGATAAGTGGCGTGCTGCTGAATGTCGGAGACGAAGCCGATGCCGTGGAGCATCAGATCCCAGCTGCCCCGGTGGGTCATGAGCATGTGCATCGGGATAGAGGGTGGTTCAGCGGTGGTGCCGGAGGATGAGTGTTGGAGGATGGACTCGATGAGATTTTGTGCGGGCTCCATCGACATGCCTGGCATTGAACCAGAGGCTGCAGCGGGACGTGTTGGTTCCTTGGCGGTTGGCTTTGTGGGAGCCGGCATTTTCATGCCCGGCATCTCCTGCGCTCGTGCCAGAGGCGTTGCGGTGAGAAAGATAGTAAGTAGCAGTTTGAGTCGGGATTGCATCGGGATCTCCAGAATCGGTTAGTTGCAACGAAGCGAAGGCGCGTGGGCGCGATCACAGCTTCAAATGCAGATAGCCTGACGGGATCAGATACGAAGGATAGGGTGCGGGAGTGGAGGTGGAGACTTGCTGTGCACAGATTGGGAACCAATCTGGCGGATGGCGGAGCGCGGTGGAACGATCAGGTCCAACCCGCGCAAAACGGGTGGAGGGCACTTTGAGGCTGCGAGCGGAATGTCCGCCTGCGGAGGGGTGAAGGCGCAGCAAAGAGACGGATACGCCAGGGTTGTCCTGGAGGCACAGCAACCTGCACAGTGCATGCTGCTCATTCGGTGAGATTCCTGGGCCGGTGCAGGCATCGCTGCCATGGCGCACGGTGTAGAGGCCAGCATAACGGCGAGCAGACTAGCGATCGAGACGCACCACCGCAGGAGCCCGCTCCAACTCGCTAACCGTGAGTTCGTGCTCCACGCCATACCCCAGTATAAAGGGTAGCTGGCCATCGCCTTCGGCCAGCGGAGAATCCACGATTACGATGAAGACGTATTCGGATTCTTAAACATTCACGTTCAAGGTGCTTTTGCTGTATCAAAAACTACTCTTCGCTAAACGAAAAGCAGGCTCGATCTGAGCACGTGGCAGCGAGTCTTCTACGCGGATTTCGATGGCCAGCGGACGAAGCGGGTCATAGTAAAAGCGGTTGTGATTGAGGGCTAAGGCTTCATGGTTGGAAGCTTTAAAAGAATGATGTCCACACGGCGATTCTGGGCGCGTCCAGCGTCTGTTACGTTTTCCGCAATCGGGTGGAACTCCGCATAGCCAACAGCGGAGATCTGGGTGGGGTCAGCGCTACGCTGGGCTATCAGAAGTCTCGTAATGGATGCGGCGCGCGCGGTGGAAAGCTCCCAGTTGGTGGCGAACTGTGCAGTATGGATGGGCACATTGTCAGTATGGCCTTCCACACGCATGGGCTGGTGAGGAAGTGATAGCGCCACAACTTTCAGGACATCCAGCGCATCCCGTTTGACCTCGGCCGAGCCGGATGCAAAGAATCCAGCTTCGCGCAGCGACACCACCAGGCCGTCAGGCGAAGGTCTTACGCTGACTGCATCTGTTGGGAGTCGCTGCCGTGCAACCTGAGCACGAACTACTTCACGAATGCGGTCCTCGCTGACGGCGTCGGGGTTGGAGGGAAGCGGGAGCGCAAGGGGAGCCGGTTGTCCGCTTTGCGTAGCTTCGGAATCCTGAGACAGGGGTGGAGTTCTGGAGTGAGGATTGAAGATGCCGTTATGGTTAAAAGCAGTTTCCATTGCCCGCCGCAACTGGACCTGCTTCTTCTTGTCTGATTGGCCCGAAGCGAATAATACGACGAAGAACGCAAAGAGCAGGGTAATGAAGTCTGCATAGGAGACCAGCCAACGCTCGTGGTTTACGTGCTCCGGATGTTTCTTCTTGCTCATGCCGTCGCCTCGGCGGCCTTTGCCGGTGCTTCATGTTTGGGGTCGAAGAGGAACGTGCGCAGCTTGGTCTCGATCATGCGTGGGTTCATTCCTTCCTGGATCGAGATCACACCTTCGAGCATCATTTCCTTGATCATCACTTGTTCACGGTGACGAAACTTGAGTTTGCCGGCCGCCGGCAGGCAGATCAGGTTGGCCATGGCGACACCGTAAATGGTGGCTACGAATGCTGTGGCGATGCCGCGCCCCACCTCGTCGATGTTGTCCAGATTCTTCATGACCTGGATCAAACCCAGCACCGCACCGATGATGCCGACAGTGGGGGAGTATCCGCCGGCAGCTTCAAACACCGCGGGAATTTTCTCTTCAATCTCTGCCTTGTTATCCAATTCAAGCTGCATGATCTTGCGCACTTCGGCGGGTTCCGTGCCGTCTACAGCCAGCATGAGTGCCTGCTTCAGAAATGGATCTTCGACGCTGGCAAGGTCGGAGTCCAGGGAGACGATGCCGGACTTGCGTGCCTTGTTTGCGAAGCTCACGAGCAACTGCAAGATTGCCTCGCCATCAGCACCTTTGTGAAGAAACACTTTTGAAAGGTGTTTTAAAGCAGCAAGGAAGATATTCATCGGGAACTGGAGCATCACGGCACCCATTGTGCCTCCAACGACGATCATGGCGGCAGTTGGTTGAGTAATTTGCGCGATGCTGCCGCCTTCAATCAACATGCCGGCAAGGATGCCGATGACTGCAAGCGCGATACCACCTATGCTGGCGAAGTCCATGGGCTACTCCTTGTGCGTGCTGAAGATGTCATGAGTGGATTTTGCATTGAGAAAGGGTGCGGCTTCCGGCCACGCCGCACGCAGAACCTCGCTACGATATGCGATGACGCGTGCGATGAGGTCATCACAGGAGTCGCGAACGATCAGCTTCTCTCCCGTAACGAGCGTGAGGGTGGTATCGGGCGCGGCCTCGGCGAACTTGATCAGATCGCAATTGACGACGAATCGGTTTCCGTTCAGACGGGTGAGATCAATCATGGGCTGGTCTTCCTTTCCTTTCTCTATCGGCCCACACGCTTCCCGGATGAGAGCGAGGGAAAATGTGGCCCGCGCTAAAGTGCTTCTGCAAATCGCCGATGGAGTTAGGGAACGCGGAGCCTTCCGCAAGCTGGTCCGAATCGGATCGGCACCCGGGACAGGCGCCGTCGCTAATCAAAAATCAGCACCGTTGGAAGGGGAATAAAAATGTCCTTGGGAATCTTGAATAACATCGCTGCGATCTATGCGCAGAACAATCTCAACCAGACGCAAGACAGCCTGCAGAAAACCTTGACGCAGCTGTCCTCGGGAACCCGCATCAATAGTGGTGCCGACGATGCTGCCGGCCTGGCAGTTGCCGATGGTCTCCACGCTAACGTCGCTGCACTTACACAGTCTTCGCAGAACACAAGCGACGGCATTGGCCTGTTGCAGACCGCAGACGGCGCCCTCTCACAGGTCACCAACCTTCTCAACCGCGCGGTGACGCTTGCAACGCAGGCCGCCAACGGTACGCTTAACTCCAACCAGGTCAGCTCTGCCAACCAGGAGTACCAGAACATCCTGTCCGAAGTCGGCAGAATCGGATCCACGACAAACTTCAACGGAAACTCGGTCTTCACGTCAACCGCAAAGTCGGTGTTCGTCAGTGATGGTACGAGCTCCGGCTCCAACACTTACAGTGAGGTCGTCGGCAACCTGTCCGCTTCAAACGTCGGAGTCTCCGCGCCTGCCGGCGTAACGACCGCGATAACCGCCTCCACGGCTTCGACGTCTACGGCATCGACTGGATCTTCGGTCAAGTTTTCTGCCCTCGGCAGCGGCGACACAATCTCCGGAACGCTAAGTGTAAGCGTCGCCGGTGGCACCGCAACCACCTCCACCATTGCTGCCGGCACCTCGCTTGCGGCAGCGGTCACACAGTTGAACGCGCAGTACAGTGGAGGCGGTTCCGGTCTCGTCGCAAGTGCAGGTGCTGGTGCAGATGCAGGGAAACTCATCATCACCGGTCCCGCTGACACTGGTACGGCGGGCACGAACGTGCTTAGCACAACGGGCTCCGCGCTGTCTCGGACGACCGCCCCTGGCACAACCGCAGGCGCAGGCGTGGACTTCTCAGCCACTGCAGCCGTCAACGTTTCGTCGCTCACCTCAGCCTCCGCACAAACAGTATTGACCAGCGTCACCACCGCAATTGGCAACGTTGCCTACCAGCGCGGCATCATCGGTGCCAACGTCAACCAACTCCAGGCCGCGTCCAATGTCGCGTCTTCGGAGTCCACCAACCTGACCTCGGCCGAAAGCAATATTCGTGCCACAAATTACGGCCAGGCCACCAGTGATCTTGCGAAGTACAAGGTACTGA
Source organism: Rhodanobacteraceae bacterium (assembly GCA_043783275.1). Classification (GTDB taxonomy): domain Bacteria; phylum Acidobacteriota; class Terriglobia; order Terriglobales; family Acidobacteriaceae; genus Edaphobacter. Next base: position 105,797 of record JAYVZP010000010.1, on the reverse strand, counting down.
GCGAAACCGGTATCAGTGCCTTGGCGCAGGCCAACAGCGTGCAGCAGGAAGTATTGAAGCTCCTTCAATAGTACGGATGTAACAACCTGGGGGCGGGCTCCTTGACAGGGCTCGTCCCTTTCTTCGCAATCTCTAATCATGGCCGGCGTTCAAATGGCCTTGTGCGTGCATCATCTCGGCTGGGAGTAGAAATCAATGGCGACAGTTGGACTCAGTTTTGGATCGGCTGCCAGCGGAACAGGTTTCGATGTTTCGTCCACCGTCTCTTCGCTTATTGCCATCGCGTCTGCCGTGGAAACCCCGTGGAAGGCGCAGATCGCAACGCTGCAGGCTCAAGATGCCGCGCTCAGCAGCCTTGGCACAAACCTCTCAGCGCTCTCAACCGCAGTTGGTTCGCTGACGAACTTCGACGGCGTTCTGTCCGCGAAGCAGGGCTCCAGCAGCAATACCGGCGTCTTGTCTTTGGATTCGGCCAGTTCGTCCGCCGTAGCCGGAAGCCATACGGTTGTGGTCACGTCCCTCGCCGCAACCTCGTCGAAGTACTCCGACCGCATCACCAATGCAAGCGACGTTCTGAGCGGCTCACTCACCTTCCAGGAAGGCTCTGGACCCAGTTTGACGTTTACCGTTGACCCGTCCAGCAACAACTTGGCAACGCTTGCGCAAGCAATCAACGCGGGCTCCTACGGGGTTACGGCCAGCATTGTTACGGATACCATGGGATCTCGTCTCTCTTTGGTCAGCGCCGTTGGAGGGGCAGCCGGAGAGATCTCTCTCGCTTCTTCGCTGCATGATGACACCACCTCCGCAGCCGTCGCCTTTACCACCGGCCAGACCGGTGCAGATGCGCAACTGAAAGTCGACGGCCTGGATACGACCAGCGTCTCAAACACAGTAACGGGCGCTATTCCGGGCGTAACGTTTCAGCTCCTCTCCGCCGCACCCGGCACATCGCTGCAGGTCCAGATTACGAATGACAACCCCGCCATCGTCTCCGCCATGCAATCGCTGGTGACGGCCTACAACGCTACGGCTGCGACCATCAAGGCGCAGGAAGGCAAAGACGGCAACGGCAAGGCCGAGCCCCTCTTCGGCGACCCCACGCTCGCGTTGATGCAGAGCCAACTTTCTTCGGCGCTGTTCGGCGGTGTCGCTAGCGGAGCAATCGGGAGCGTTACGCAGTTGGGCCTGACGCTTGATGTGGACGGTAAGCTCACGCTGAACGCAGGCGAGTTGAATGTTGCGTTGAACTCTCACTTTACCGACGTCACCGGATTCTTTCAAAACGTGGGGAGCTTTGGTCAGAACCTCTCCACGTCGCTGAATTCACTTGGCTCGGTCTCCACCAAAGGAGCAATTTATCTTGCGCTGCAGCAGAACACATCGCAGGAAAAAGGGCTTACCGCAAATATCAGCAGTGAAGAATCCCGCATGGCGGATTACAAGATTCGGCTGACCGCGCAACTCAACCTGGCCAATCAGATTCTTCAGTCGATTCCAAGCCAGATCAACCAGGTCAACGAAATTTACAGTGCACTCTCCGGTTATAGCAACGCGCCGGCCCAGTAAGAGGAGAAAAACTCTATGAATTATGGTCAACAAACAATGATCGGCGCTACGGGCGTTGAACTGATACTGGGCCTTTACGACAAGGCCATTCGAGAGCTTTACCGAGCCAAACAATGTGTCGAAGAAGACGACACCATCGGCCGCAGAGTTGCCGTCAAGAAGGTCGTCGACGTCCTGATGTACCTGCAAGCAAGATTGCGTCCTGATGTAGGCGGAAGTGCCGCCGCTGCACTGTCGGACTTCTACGCCGCCATGTTTACATTGACACTTGAGGCTTCGCACATCGCTTCCGTGGAAGGCTTTGAAGAGGTCATCACATGCGTCCGCAACGTGCGGGAGGCGTGGTTGATCGTGGCGCAGGACCCGGTGGCCGGCAAAGTATTGCCGCGAGAGTTGCGAACCCGTGAAGAGAAATTCTCTGCGGTCAGACCCGTGCAAACGCTCGTGTCCGAAGGCGCCGTTCGCTGGTCCGCCTAGGTTCCATATCGGGTATGGGTCTCTATCTTTGTGGCCGGGCTTAGGGATACGCTCGATTCCTGAGAGCCCACCATTTCATGTTCAATCGTCGCAAGTTTCTTGCAGCCGCCGGGCTTGTCGTAGCAAGGTTATTAGGCGGAGCGCCGTGCCCTTGATCCTGAAAGCGCGCTCCGCCCTTTGATTTACCGGATACATTTTCTTTCGCCCACCGCCAATGGCCGAGCGCCCGATGCGCAAGACCTGGCTTTTGTCTTCGACAACACGGAGCTTTTGCCCGGCATGGTGGGTGGCGGATCTGGAGATCTCGCCACTACGCAGCCTCCAGCTACGATGCTGACCGCCATGCTGATCGCATTTGCGCGCACCGGAAATCCAAATCCTTCGGGTATAGCTGCATTGGCCGGTCTATGATCGAAAGGAACGAGAGCATCTAAAAGAGCGTGAGACAGTGCTCTTCGACCGTTGCTGCAAAGGAGTCTCCGATCCTCGCAGCGAAAAGCACCATTTACCGGTGGGTGCGCATTATCGTCAATCCGGTACATACGGACGCCTGAGCCTATGAACTTCAATCGCCGCCGCGGAGCCATTGCCACGTTCATCACGCTCGGCGTGCTGCTTGCGGGTGTTGCCGTGACGCTCAGCGTTCCGTGGGTCCTCACCAACAAGGCGCGGCTTGCGTATTCGATCCTTGGCGTCATCCTTTTTGCGATTCTGGTTGCGGGCGTTGTTCTCAACACCGTTTTTCTGGTCCGCGAGGTCCGCCGGAACGAGCGTCAGGATTCTTTTCTCAACGCCGTCACGCACGAGCTCAAGACCCCTATCGCAAGCATTCGCCTTTATTTGGACACCCTGCAGCGGCGAGACCTGGACGATGCACAGCGCAAGAAGTTCTACGCCATCATGCATTCGGATTCCGATCGTCTGCTGGCCACCGTCGAGCAGGTGCTGAAGGCCGGAGAACTAGGCCAGCGCGAACGCCAGCAGAACCGCGTCCCGGTTGACCTGGAACCGCTCGTCGCGGATTGCGTCGCCATTACTCTGGAGCGCTACCACCTTCCGCCTGCCTGCATCACGCTCTCTCCCGTGCCCGGTCAGGTGCGTCTGCGTGTCAACGGCATCGCGGAGGATCTGCGCACCGCTGTCCTTAACCTGCTGGATAACGCTGTGAAATACTCTCCGGCCGGCGTTACCAGTTTGACGATCAGTTGCACCTTGTCCATCACCAACTACACCTTTGTGTCACTTACGATTGCCGACCAGGGGCTCGGCATTCCCGAGCGCGAAGTGAAGCGGATATTCAAGCGGTTCTACCGCATCCCGGGCATTTATGAGGTGAAGATCAAGGGCACCGGTCTAGGCCTTTTCCTGGTCCGGGCGATCGCACAACAGCATGGCGGCACGATCAAAGCTTCGAGCCCCGGGCCACACCAGGGCACCACCATGACCCTGACCCTGCCACTTGCTACGAACGTTTGAGGTATCGTTCTCGTGGATCAGGTTTCTGGTGAAATAAGATGGACCCATTGAAAGCCTTGCGATCCAATTTATGACCGAGTCCTCTCCATCTCCCCTCGTCATCCTTGTAGAAGATGAAGAACACATCGCGCAAGGCCTCCTTTTCAACCTGGTGGCGGAGGGTTATCGCACGCGCCACTTTGCGGACGGGTCAGAAGCACTGGCCTGGCTGGTCGAAACCAAGGACGATATCGCCGCGATCCTGCTCGACGTCATGCTTCCGGGCGCGGACGGCTTCACCATCGTCCGCACACTGCGGGAGCACCACCTCTACTTTCCTGTGCTGTTGCTGACCGCCCGCTCGCACCCCGAGGACGTCATGGAAGGCCTTAACGCCGGCGCCGACGATTACCTGCCCAAGCCCTTCGACCTTGACATTCTCCTCGTCCGCTTGAAATCGATGCTCCGCCGAGCATCCTGGCTACGTCCGTCGTCGCCCGTCCCGCCGCCACCCAAGCAGTCCAACGATACGTTCGCGTTCAACGGCCGAGAGATTCACTTCGATACCCTTGAGCTCGTCGCCCCGGGCCGCACGACGCATCTGACCCTGATGGAAGCGGATCTGCTGCGCCACCTAACAGACCGCGAAGGCCGGATTGTCCCGCGCAAGGATATTCTGGAGCAGGTCTGGCGAGTCCATGAAGATACGGACACCCGGGCGATCGACAACTTCATCGTCCGCCTGCGACGTTATATAGAGGATGACCCATCCGAGCCGCGGCACCTCTTGACTGTGCGCGGCGTAGGCTATCGCTTTCTCGCCAAGCCATGATTAATTAGTACTGGCGAGGTATTCGTTCGCAGGCGTAGATTGACTGTCAAGAGCCGTGGGGCTCCTGTTTTCTTTCCGCATTCGTTCGGAGGCGCGTCATGACCAAGCCTGTTCTTCGCATCCTGTTGACCATCCTGATGTACGCAGGCGTCGGTATATTTCTCTTTCCTTACATAAAAGGCGAGATGCATCGGGGGATCCCATTCCTTATCGGCGGGGCGTTATTGACGGTGGTCTGCGGCCTGCTGCGCTGTTTTTTGACTGAGGGCGGATGCTCGGAACGCACTATCTACCGGCCCAACCCGTAGCCACGCGTCACTCCAACGACGTGCTAGTCTTGGCGTATTCCGCTTGTGAATCTGCCCAACTATGACCAAACCATCCGATGGCCATGCGTTGAAAAAGGAGCTTCGTCTGCGCGATCTCGTGCAGATGCAGATCCTGCTCGTCGTGGGAGTGACCTGGATCGGGATCGCGGCGCGGCAGGGTGGAACGCACGTCCTTTACTGGATTGCTGCCGTACTGACCTTGTTTCTTCCTTCGGCCGCTGTCGTCACCTACTGCGTGCGCCTGTGGCCGGAGGAAGGCGGAGTGTACCAGTGGACGCGCCACGCCATGGGACCGTTCGCCGGCTTTATGAGCGCCTGGAACTTCGGCATGTGGGCGTTGCTGGCGGTGTCGAACTTAGGCATCATGTCCGCGACCAGCCTGAGCTACGGCCTCGGACCCCATGCTGCTTGGATGGCGGAAAGCCACGGGCTCATCACTGCACTCAACCTGGGGTTGTTCCTTGTGGTGCTGGTAATTTGTGTGCCTGGCTTCGGGATCGGGAAGTATGTCTCGCACTTTGGCACGGCGATGATGATTCTCGTCAATCTACTGCTGGTTACACTGCTGTTCCTTCATCCGCATGTCTCGGCCGCGCACCCGCATGTCTCGCCGCAGGCACCCTTCAGCTTCCGGCCTGCGCGCTCCATGTTGACACTGCTCAGTCTCAATCTCTTCTCCAAGATGGCATTCAACGGGTTGACGGGTCTTGAGCAGATTGCGGTTTTCGCGGGTGAAACAAGAGACGCCGCGCGCGCCATCATGCGTTCCGCCTGGATTGCCGCACCGCTGATCGCCCTGATATTCATCCTGGGTACGGCGTCGTTGCTGACGTACATTCCGGCCCAAAACGTTGACCTCGTTGGCCCAGTGCCGCAGGTGCTGGCGGCGGCGTTCTCGGGTGGCGGCGCTCAGACCGGTATCAACTGGGGCCTGATGCTCGGACGAGCCGCAATACTTGGTCTGGCTGTCGCCGTCGTCGCCCAGTACTCGCTCATCGTCGCTGAAACCAGCCGCCTGCCCATGGTGGCGGGTTGGGACGGCATCGTCCCTGCGTGGTTTACCAAGTTGCACCCACGCTTCCGCACGCCGGTTAGGTCTATCGTTTTGATTGTCGTCCTGGCGATTGGAGCCTGCCTGCTGGCTAGTTCCGGCGCAGGCAAGCAGGAGGCATTCCAGCTTCTCTCCACCTCTGCAAATATCCTGTACGCGGTCTACTTCGGCATGATGTTCCTGATCCCGCTCATCGCTCAAAAGCGATTTGGGAGTAAGCCAGGCCCATGGGTAAAGTTGGCTGCCATCAGCGGCTTCACGGTGACGATCCTGGCCACCGTTATGAACCTGTTTCCAATTGTTGACGTGGCCAACCCATTCCTTTTCGGTGCCAAAGTCTTCGGGACCGCAGTCCTAATTAATGGGATTGGCGCGGCGCTCTACTGGACCGGTCAAGCCAGACGCGCTCAAATGACGACCAAAGTCCTTGCTGAAACCGCGTAACCCCCCGTCAAGCTACACTCGACAGAGCCAGCCTTTTGGCTGGAATGATTGATGCGCATCCTGACCCGCTACATTCTCCGCGAAGTCCTCTCCCATGCCCTGCTTGGCGGCGTTCTCTTCACGTTCGTCCTGTTCACCTCGCGACTGGGCAAAATCCTTGAAATCGTCGTTCGCAACTCTGCTTCGCTTTCAGAGGTCGCGCACCTGATTGCTTACTTTCTGCCGGAAGCCCTGATCGTCACGATCCCGATGGCGGTCCTCGTCGGAATTCTTCTGGGGCTATCACGGCTGGCTGCGGACTCCGAAATCACTGCGATGCGCGCCTCCGGCATGGGTGCCCTCGATTTCGTCCGCATCGTGTCCGTGGTCTCCGCCGGCGCGCTGCTGCTCGGCCTGTTCAACTCGTTATATCTCGCGCCTAAATCCGCAGCGGCGCTGCTGAAACTGGAAAGCTCGCTCAAGTTTCAACAGGCATCGTTTGAAGTCCAGCCTCGCGTCTTCGACGAAGATTTCAAGAATCTAGTGCTCTACGTGCAGGACGTTCGGCCCGGTTCTGGCGCAGCGCTGTGGCGGCATGTCTTCCTTGCGGACCTGACCGAGCCTGCCGCCCCGAGGGTCACGACGGCTGACCAGGCGCTCGTCACCTCGAACGGCCCGGGCAATCTTCACCTGGTGCTCAAAGATGGCGGCCAGCATCAGATCTCTCCGACCGACGCAAACCAGTACAACATTTCCACCTTCTCTACTACCGATCTTCCGCTCCAAAACAACACTCAGGAAGACGCGCATCTTTCGCGGTCCGACACTCCAATTCTGGCGCTCCCGCTCCCGGAACTGCTCCGCCGCGCCAGCACGCACTCCTCGTCCATGCCGGCACAGATCAAGGCCGCCAGGCCCTATCGGATCGAGTTCAACAAGCGCTTCTCCTACCCGTTCGCATGCCTGGTCCTGATGCTGGTCGGCGTGCCTCTGGGTCTCTCGTCCAAGCGCGGAGGCAAGTCCACCGGCTTCGTCCTGACGATACTGCTCGTCTTCGTCTACTACTTCGTCTCGTCTGTCGGGGTCGCGCTGGCCACGCAAGGGAAGCTTTCGCCGTTCGTCGGGGTCTGGGGGGCGAACATGATCTTCGCGCTGGCGGGTTCACTGCTGTTGCAGCAGATGTCTCGCGGAGGCGTCGCGCTCTCCATCTTTTCGTCGCTGGGCGTGGCCCTGAGTCACGGTCTGGCGAAGCTTCGTCCCAAGAAAGAAGGTCGTCCGGAACTGCATCTCTCCGCGCGGTTGCCGCAGCGCCTGCGATCCATCCTGCACATCCGCTTCCCGCTCATTCTGGACGACTACATCATGCGCGCGTTCGGTTCTAACTTCGCGCTGGTACTCTCGTCGTTCTCCGTCATCTTTCTGATCTTTACGTTCTTTGAGCTCATCGGCCCCATTATCCGCAACCGGACCCCCCTCGTCACGGTCGGTGACTACCTCCTCAACCTGATCCCCTATATTCTCTATAACGTAACTCCGCTCTGCGTCCTGGTCGCCGTGCTCGTAACCTTTGGCGCGTTTAGCCGGTCGTCAGAGTTCACCGCCATGAAGGCCGCCGGCGTCTCGCTCTACCGCGTAGTGACCCCTGTGCTGGTCCTAACCGCCGTCATCGGCGCCGCACTTTTCGCCTTCGACGAGTTCTATCTCCCTACGGCCAATCGACGGCAGGAGGCGCTCCTCTCCGTTATCAAGGGCCGCCCGGCCCAGACCTTTCTCCGTCCGGATCGCCAGTGGATCTCCGGCCAGAGCTTTGCGCAACAGGCGGCGTTCCCGGTCCCCGCCGCCATCAACCTGCCCCAAAACCCTGTCTCGGACACGCCTACACCCAGCCACCGCACCAACGAACCCGCCCGTATTTTCTACTACCAGTTCTTCGATCCCGACCGGAACGTCTTCGCAAACCTCACCGTCTTCGAGTTCGACCCCGTAACCTTCACCTTGCAGCGCCGCATCTTTGCCACCTCCACCAAGTGGGACGCCAGCGTCAATCGATGGCTGTTTGAAAACGGCTGGGTCAGAACCTTCGCAGGCGAAACGATAGCGTCTTACCAGCCCTTTGTCTTGTCCACCTTTCCGGAGATCCACGAGCAGCCGCAATACTTCAAGAAAGAAGACCGGCAATCCCAGCAGATGAGCTTTGGCGAGCTCTCCGACTACATCTCCGACTTGCGCCAATCCGGCTTCGAGACCAAACGGCTCTCCGTGCAGTTGCAGCGCAAGCTGGCCTACCCGGCCATCACACTCGTCATGGCGATATTGGCCATTCCCTTCGCGCTCATCACCGGGAAGCGCGGCGGCGTCGCCGGCTTCGCCATCGCGATCCTGATTGCAGTGGCCTACCTGGGCATTTCCAGCCTGTTTGAGGCTATGGGCAACGTCAACACCTTACCGCCCGCGCTCGCCGCCTGGTCGCCGGATCTGCTCTTCGCTTTTGCCGGAGCCTGGTTTCTGCTGCGAACCCCCACCTAGACTTCTATCCAGTCGAACCATGTAACATTACGACATCATGAAGCTTACGTCTGCCCTCATCCTCTTCGCTGCCGTCTCGCCGGCCCTCGCACAAACCAAGCCCGCGGTTCACCACACTCCCGTCAAGTCCGCCACGGCCAAGCCTGCTGCAAAGCCTGCGTCTGCCGACCCCTGCGGCACGGACGCCCAGCCCACGCTCCCCATCACGGTTCCTAAAATCGCCGGCTGCCCAAAGACTCTTTACGCCCTGCGCTACATCGACACGGTCGTAGGATCCGGTGCGCCCGTCGCCCCCCGCAAGTGGATCACGGTCGCCTACACCGGCTACCTGGTTGACGGCACCAAGTTCGATAGCTCTATCGGGAAGGATCCCATCACGTTCCCCTACGGCGCCCACCAGGTCATCTCGGGCTGGGATACAGGCTTTGAAGGCATGAACATCGGTGGCAAGCGTCGTCTTTTCATCCCCTTTGAACTTGCATATGGCGAATCCGGCCGTCCTCCCGTAATCCCGGCCAAGGCTGAGTTGATCTTCGATCTCGAACTCGTCGCAATCTCCGACAACCCGCCCGCGCCCAAGGCACCGCCTGCACCGCCGGCCCCGCCTGCTGGCACCGCGCCGGCAACCCCGGCCACAGCACCCACACCGACGACCGCCCCCGGAGTCGGCACCAAGCCTGCCGCGGACGGCGCTAAACCGGCTCCACCTGCGCCCACCACCGATCCAACGAAACCCACCACCGCTCCGCCGCCGCCCACAACTCCGAAGCCTTAGGCGGATGAGGGTCATCTAATCGCTATGCTCGATCGTTTACGCCCACTAGCACCCTACCTCAGGCGATACTGGAAGAGTCTCGCCTGGGGTTGCGTGGCGCTGATTTTTTACAATACCCTCAAGGCGATGGTGCCTATCGTCGTCGGCCACGCGGTCGACGATCTAAAGACCCAGGTCAGTCAAAACAAAATTCTTTTCCATGCTTTGCGCCTCCTGGGCCTGGCGACGGCCTCCGCGGTGTTCCTCTTCATTACCCGCCAGGTCATCATTGGCGTCTCACGCGAGATTGAGTTCGACCTCCGCAACGATCTATTTGCCAACCTTCAGCGTCAGCCTGCGGCCTTCTACCAGACGCACCGAACGGGCGACATCATGGCCCGCACGACGAACGATCTGTCTGCCGTTCGCCAGGTACTCGGCCCGGCCATCATGTACAGCCTCAATACGGTGTTTTTCACTATCGCCGCGCTTCCATTCATGATCCGCATCAGCCCGCGCCTTACGCTGTTCGCTTTTGTCCCTTTGCCCATTGCTTCGGTCATCGTGCAGCAGTTCGGCGCACGAATTCACAAGCGTTTCGAGCGGATTCAAGCTATGTTCTCGGACATCTCCGCACAGGCGCAGGAGAACTTCTCCGGCGCTCGCCTCATCCGGGCTTTTGCCCAGGAAGAAGCCGAGATTGCACGCTTCGAGACCGCCAACCAGGAATACATTGGCCGCTCGTTGCACCTTGTCCGCCTGATGGCGATGCTATGGCCGACACTTGAGTTCGTCCTCGGCCTCTCGCTCATGATTACGCTGCTTGTCGGCGGTCATGAGGTCATCCTGCACCACATCTCGGTCGGCCAGTTCGCGGAGTTCATGGTCTACATGGTCCAACTCACATGGCCCATGATCGCCATCGGCTGGGTCGTGAACCTGTTTCAGCGCGGCACCGCCAGTATCATTCGTATCGACGAGATTCTGAAAGCTGAGCCAACGATCAAGGACGAAGCTCTGGTCCAGGAAGCGCGTTCGTCCTTTGAAGGCGAGATTGTCTTTCGCAATTTGAATTACAGCTATCCCAACGGTCCTCAGGTTCTCCACAACATCAACCTGACCATCCCTGCGGGCTCTTCGCTTGCGATCGTCGGCCCCACAGGTTCTGGCAAATCGACGCTGGTCTCTCTGATTCCGCGCGTCTATGATGCCGCTGCAGGCCAGGTTCTCATCGATGGCCAGTCCATCCGCAGCTATCCACTGCATTTCCTGCGCGAAAACATCGGTGTGGTCCCGCAGGAGACGTTCCTCTTCTCGGACACCATCGGCCACAATGTGAGCTTTGGTGCGCCCGATGCAACGCAGCAGCAGATCGAAGATGCCGCCAGCATCGCGCACATCCGGACTGAGATCCTGGAGTTCCCGAAGGGCTTTTCGACTCTCGTCGGTGAGCGTGGCGTCACGCTCTCCGGCGGTCAGAAACAGCGCACGGCCATCGCCCGCGCTGTAATTCGCAACCCGCGCATTTTGATCCTTGATGACGCGCTCGCGAGTGTCGACACCTACACCGAAGAGCAGATCCTGGCCGGCCTGCGCGGCATAATGCAGGGCCGCACTACGATCCTGATCTCGCATCGTGTCTCCACCGCGCGCAACGCCGACCAGATTGCCGTTCTGATTGACGGCCACATCGTCGAGCTTGGCACCCACGATGACTTGCTCACGCGTCACGGCTACTACACCAAGCTGTATGAGAAGCAGCAGCTTGAGGAAGAACTGGCCGTAGCTCAGTAAGGCAGCTTCCTTCAGCTTTCTGGCACACCGTCATCGAACCTTCCTTCGCTGTGCTGTGGAATGACGACCAGGAAAGCCTGTTCCTCGACATCTCATGGAGCGCAGCAAAAGGCCGTCAGCAGAAGCTGGCGGCCTTTTGTATTACCGATTCGGTCCGTTAGTTGCTGCCGGCCGGCTTCGGGTTCCGCGGGTCATACTTCGCAATCTGGATCTTCTTCGCAAGGCCAACCTTGGACAGCATCCAGATGCAGTAGTAGTTGACGTCGAACTCATACCAGGCCAGCCCGTGACGTGCGCTGACGGGATGTGCGTGGTGATTGTTATGCCAGCCTTCGCCGCCGGTAAGAATTGCAACCCACCAGTTGTTGTGCGAGTGATCGCGTGTCTCGAAGCGACGCGTGCCATACATGTGGGTGGCCGAGTTCACAAACCAGGTAGCATGCAGGCCGATAACGACACGGAGGAAGGTGCCCCAGAGCATCATGCTTAGGCCACCGGCGAGTGCGTGACCAGCCGGTGCCAGGGCTGCGCCCAGAGCGACCTGTGCCAGACCGGTAACCGTCAGCGGAAGCCAATGATACTTCGAAAGCCAGACGTGGCCCTTGTCGCGCATAAGGTCAGGAGCGTAGCGGCCAAGCAGTGCCGTCTCGGAGTGCATGGCGCGGCCGGAGATGATCCATCCGGCGTGCGACCAGAACGTTCCATCAACGGGCGTGTGCGGATCGCCTTCCTGATCGGAATTCTGATGGTGCACACGGTGGGTGGCAACCCAGAAGATCGGTCCGCCCTCCAGAGCAAGTGTGCCGCAGGCCGTCACGAAGTATTCGACCCACTTGGGAGTACGGAAGCCGCGATGCGTCAGCAGGCGGTGATAGGCCACGCCGATGCCAAGATTGATCGCAAGGAAATACATAAGAAAGAACACGCCCAGATTCTTCCAGGAGAAGAAGAAAAGCGCGGCAATCGCGCCAACGTGGAACAGGCCCATGACGATCGTCGTAATCCAGTTGATGCGTCCCTGCTGATGCTCGCGGCCCATACGAAGGTCGAGCTTGACCTGCGCGCGAATTTGATTGGCGGAGCTACCGGGCTTGGCATTCGAGAGATCCTGCATCTCGTCCTGCTGTGAATCTTCGCGCGCTTCTAGGGTCTCGGCCGTTTCGATGGCGTCCTGCTGGAAGGCGGCGTAGCCGGTTTTTGCTGCCTGAACTTCTGTTTCCGGGGAGAGCGTTGCTGGTGTCATGTTGTGACCTGTCCTCAGTGTTGCTAACACTAACGGTACTAGTGTTCGAGAGGGCGCGTTGTAAGACTTTTGTAATGGGTTATTGACGCTCATTTGGTACGCTTTCGGGATGACGACAATTCAGTTAAGGGTAGTAGTTCTGGCAGCGTCGGTATGCGTTTTTATGAGTGGTACGGCATCGGCGCAGCAGGCACCCGTAGCCAGGGTCGGAGGGAAGATTGATCTGCCAACCAGCAAGCAGATTCTCGGCATTGTGCCCGGCAGCCCGCAACTCCTGGGTTCGCTTCCGGTCTCCATGGCTGTTTCGCCAGATGGCCACTGGGTCGTCACCGTCAACGCTGGCTACGGCTCGTTGGAGTCCGGCTACATGCAGTCACTCGCCGTTTTAAATGTCGCGACTGGCGAACTCCATGACTATCCCGATGTACGCACTCAACCAGAAAAGAATCAAATTTTGTTCTCCGGGCTCGCGTTCTCAGCCGACGGACAGCGGATCTACGCCAGTATGGCCTCGGCCAGCGACCCCGAAGGCCTTATGCCCGGCAGCACCGGATCCGGTATCGCTGTCTACAACTTCGCCGACGGCAGGATTACACCGGGCCGCGTCATGAAAATCCCCATGCAGACGCTCGCACCGGGCCGTACCACTCATCTTGTTGGCGACGTGGAGGGCACCGCCGGGTTACCTTATCCGGCCGCAATCTCCATAGTGCCCGGTATGCCGGAGCGACTGCTTGTCGCGGACAATCTCTCAGATGACGTGATCCTGATGGATGCAACTACAGGCGCCGTGCTCACCCGTTTCGACCTCGCCGAAAACAATGTCATTCCCAGCGTCTACCCGGTCGCTCTCGCTGTCTCGAAGGACGGCCGCCGCGGATTCGTTGCGTTATGGAACGGCAGTGAAGTGGTCGAGCTTGATCTTGCCCATGCAACTGTTGGACGTAAATTAGCTATTTTGAAACCTGAAGACCCGACCGCCCCGGGTACCCACCCTGACGCCTTGGCGCTATCTCCAAACGGCGACACACTCTACGTCGCGCTTGGCAATCGCGACGCAGTGGCCGCAATCGGCCTAGTTAAAAATGCCTTTAACCTCAAAGGCTTCTTCGATGTTCGCCTACCCGGCCAGAGTTTCTACGGCGCCCAGCCGGAGGCTCTCGCAGTCAATGCCGATGGTTCGCGTATCTATGTCGCAAATATGGGTTCGGATGCCGTCGCCGTACTCGACGCCCACAAGCTCACCAGAAAAGCAGCCGGTCGTGGCTTCATTGAGCCAATGGGTTTCATCCCCACAGAATGGCTGCCGATGGCCGTCGCATCCTCAGGCGGCAAAATCTTCATCGCCAGCGGCAAGGGAACCGGCACCGGCCCCAACAACTTCAAGCAACGCAGCGCGGAACCCGCAAAAATTGAGCCCCGCAAAAAGCGCGACTTCACTTATATAGCAACGCTCCTCCACGGCTCTCTCGCGGTGGTGGACGCAGGCGTCGCACAAGGCCAGTTGCGCCGCCTCACGGAAGACACGCTGGCGGCAAATCGAATGAAGGCGGCGGAGCAGAAGATAGCCTTCGCTGGCGGCAAATCGCCCATCAAGCACGTCATTTACATCATCAAGGAAAACCGTACCTACGACCAGATCTTCGGCGATCTTCAACAGAACGGCAAGCCCGTTGGCAATGGCGACAAGAGCCTCACAATGTACGGCGCCGACATTACTCCGAACCAGCACAAGCTCGCGCTGCAATTTGGCGTGCTTGACAACTTCTACGACTCTGGCGAAGTCTCCGGTGACGGGCACGTATGGTCCAATAGCGCCATCGGAACCGACTATCTCGAGCGCACCTGGCAGATTTCCTATCGCGGCCGTGAGCACCACTACGACTTTGAAGGCGTCGTGTCTGCCGGACTCCCGCTGGTGCAGAATATCCCCGACGTCGACGAGCCTGCCAGCGGCTACCTCTGGGGCAATCTCGCAAAACACGGCAAGACCCTCTACCACTTCGGCGAGTTCATCAGCTCTACCTTCTGCAACGAAAAAGGACATAGCAGCAGCCAGGAAGACCCACAGCTTGGGCCCATGCGTGACGGTCAGACCTGCGCCACACGCAGCGATATCAAACCGGGAGAGAAGCTCCCTGACATCTGGGGCGGTGGCATCAACAAGTGGCCATGGGCCATCCCGCTGCTTGCCACCAACACGGCGACCAAGCCGGAACTCGTCGGCCACTACGCCATCGAGTCCCCCGACTTCAACCTGCGTATTCCCGATCAGGTCCGCGTCGATATCTTTATGAAACACCTTGACGGCTGGTTAGCCGACAAGAAGGCCGGCAAGGACACCATGCCGAACTTTGTCATGCTGCGCCTCGCCAATGACCATACCGCGGGCACGACTGCCGGCGGTCCCACTCCCAGGTCATCTGTCGCCGATAATGACCTCGCCGTCGGTCGCGCGGTCGAGGCCATCTCGCAGTCGCCGTTCTGGGCAGACACGGCCTTCTTTATTCTTGAAGACGACGCGCAAAACGGAGCAGATCATGTCGACGCGCATCGCTCCATCGCCCTTGTCGTCAGCAAGTACGCTCCCCGCTCGGTTTCAGGAGCAGCCCTGGTCGATAGCCACTTCTACTCCACCGTCAGTATGATTCGTACGATGGAGACAGTTCTCGGCCTGCCACCCATGAACAATAACGACGCATTGAGCAGCATGATGGGCAGCCTCTTGGCCGGCGTAGGTGACCAGCCGGCCTTCACCGCGGATACGTCCAACCGCGAAAACGGCCTCATCTACACCGCTAACCAGAAAACCACCTCCGGAGCAAAAGAGTCTGCGAAGATGGACTTCACTCACGCGGATCGCGCGGATGCGCGTAAGCTGAACGCCATCCTGTGGCAAGACGCAATGGGAGACAAGCCCGTCCCGGCAATGCTGACGGAGAAGAGAAAGAAGGCCCGGAAAGATGACGATGACTAATTCTCACAGCCTGCAGCCATTCAAGCTCAGGCCCAAATTTGCAGAGCGTGTATGGGGTAGGACCAGCCTGGCTCCCTGGTACGCGGAGACCGGAACTAGCGAAAAAGTAGGCGAGGCCTGGCTCACAGGGCCTGATTGCCTCATCGTTGGCGGCGAGCAGGACGGCCGTACCCTCGCCGACCTGTCGAAGCAGTGCATCGGCACGCTCGGTGACGGAGAGTTTCCGCTGCTCGTAAAGATGCTCTTCCCAGACGAGAAACTCTCCGTCCAGGTCCATCCCAACGATGAAGAGGCCAGGGCGCTCGGTCTGAAACGCGGTAAAACCGAGTGCTGGTATGTCCTTGAAGCCGTTGAAGGAGCCTCCGTTGCGTGCGGCTTGAAGCTCGGAGTCGAGCTTGAACACGTACGCACCGCCATCTCTGACGGAACACTGGAAGAGTTGCTGGAGATGGTTCCCGTCTCGGTAGGCGACATGATCTTCGTCGACGCAGGCACGGTCCACGCCATCGGCCCCGGTGTTGTTCTTCTTGAAGTTCAGCAAATGTGCGACGTCACCTATCGCCTCTTTGACTATGGACGTCCGCGCGAATTACACCTTGAAGCCGGCCTCGCCGTCGTCAACACTCGCACCAACGCTGGCAAGAGAATTGCCAAGAATGGCGAAGGCTATACCCGCCTCATCCAGGAGAAGTACTTCGTCGTCGACCGTTTCGAAGTTCCTGCTGGCACGGCGTTAGAGATGAGCATGGACGGTATCGGTTGCGTCGTGGCAGTCAAAGGGGAGGCCGCAGTGAACGCCGTTCGTTTTGGTGTTGGAGAAGCGGTCGTTATCGCCGTTGGCAGCGTCACCATGAGCAGTGCCAAGGGAGCTGTCTTTCTGCGAGTGTTCGAGCCCGCAAGCTAACGCAGCCTAGAACTGGAAGTACAAAAACGTCGACTTCTCATTGAGTTCCACGAGAACCGCAAAGAACAGCGCCGCCATGAACAAGCTCCACCCCAGATTGGGCTGCCAGCGAAGCCATGGAAACAAAGTCGGCGCCTGCTCGTGCGCTATCGTTGAAGCTGCGGCAGGGCCTGGCGTCGGAACCTCCGAAACCTTCTCCTGCCCCAAAATTTGCTGCGTGTTCGGCATGAACCAGACGACCGGAAAAAGCGCAAACGCAAGCGAGCCATCCAATACGCTATCGAACGAACCAAGTCCGTGCGCGCCCACTATATCGTGCAACAGTGCAATCGCAGAGTGTAGAGAGTTTGACCGGAAAAAGATCAGCGCAAACGCCACCTGTATATACACTCCGATCATCAAGCCCAGCCGCAGGATGCCGGTCGGGGGCGTTGGCGCAGGTCCATTGTGGACGCGCTGCCGGAAGTGTCTCCAGGCCTGATTCGCCGTTAGATAAATCCCGTGGATCAATCCAAAGATCAGAAATTGGAAGCCCGCGCCGTGCCACAACCCAGTGAGCAGCATCGTCACAATTGTCGGATAAGCTACCATGGCCATAAAGCCGGTGGGAGTCGCAAGCGCCTTGCGAGAGATCTTGCGGCCCGTCGTCAAACGCCGCCGCTGAACGGCCAATAGCAGCGGATTATAGAGATACAGCGTGATGTACCGCGTCAGCGTCATGTGCCAACGCTGCCAGTACTCCGTCACACTTGTAGCCTTGAAGGGCGAGTCGAAATTGAGCGGAAAGCGAATCGAAAAAATGCGTGCCAGCCCCAGCGCCATGTCGCTATACCCTGAAAAATCAAAGTAAAGCTGCATGGAGTAGACAACGAGACCCGTAATCGCGCTGAATACCGTGAGCGAACCAGCATGCAGAAAAGCCATGTCCGCCTGCGGAGCCAGCTTGTCCGCGATCAGCACCTTCTTGGCGAGACCCATCAGAAACCAGGTCATCCCCAGCGAAACATCGGCCGGTTTCAGCGCAAACCGACGTGACGGCGGCACCGGCGTCAGCGCCTGATCCAAATTCTGAGACTGATCCTCCGAACTGATTTTGCCAAACTGCGGCATCATCTCCTTGTGGTGCAGAATCGGCCCTGCGATCAGGTGCGGGAAGAACGTAACAAAAAGCAGATACGACAGAAAGTCCTGGCGTTCCGCTTGTCCCTGCGCCAGATCCACAAGGTACGAAATCTGCGTGAACGTGAAGAAGGAGATCCCAAGCGGAAGCAAAATCCCATGCGGTTGCGCCGGAGCCAGATGCAACCAGCTCAAAAGCAGCAGGGCCTTGAACAGATATTTGAAGTAAAACAGCGCCAGCAGGTTAAGCGCGATGCCCAGATAAAGCAGACGCTTGCGGCGAACTGAGTCTTCCGGTGCCGCATCGATAACAAATGCCGCAAGGTAGTTGACGAGAATCGAGCTCAGCAAAAAAAGCACGAACGTTCGATTCCACGCCGCATAGAAAACCACCGATGCAATCGCAAGCCATGCAATCACCGGTCGTCGTCCATAGCGACCGAGCAGGTGAAAGCCGAGCATCGTTATCGGCAGAAACATGAAGAGGAACGGAAGGGAATTGAAGAGCATCGAGGCCGTTCGTCTAGCGGCGCACGCGCAGCCGCACGCGACGCAGCGTGGCAATAGTCCGGCTGGGCGGAACACGATCGTCGATCGACGGATTTCGACTCGCAACCGTATTCAGTTCCTTGGCGATAAGCGTGGAAACGATCTCTGACCCCTGCGCCGTGTAGTGGCGACCGTCATTGAAGTAACCAATGGGCAGAGGCAGCAAAGAGTTCGAAGTCACGCCGTTCAACTCCGTCGAATACGCCGCGAGGTTCGTGTCACACGCGGGAATCGGCGCAACATTTACCAGAACGATGCCCGCCCGTGCCGTGTAGCTGTCCTTGTAGTCGGCTACCAGCGACCGCGAAAAGTCCGCCTGGTGGGGGTCCGTCATGGACACAACCGAAGCAGCCGGGGTGCAGGAAGTCCGAGCCGGCGAAGGCGGCGTAAAAAAGCCGTTTCGCACCGTCACCGTATCTTCTTCCGGGCGAAGATGCGTGGCGTGAAACCACACATTCTTGATCCCATACCAGGCCGTGAATCCGGCTGCGTACCCTGCAAACGAGATCGACTCCTGCGGGTGCGAAAGCAGCACGGAACGGGCCTCGCCGCGGTGGCCGTGCCGCAAAAGCTCAAGTAGCCCCTCTGCGTAAATGGTCTGCCGCCAGGCGTGATTTTCCAACTGAAATCCATCGGGCGACAGCTGAATCAGAATCACGCGGGGCTTGGCGTTATGCGCCAGAAAATAGTCCAGTGTGAGGTTATCGGTTACGGCCAGAACGGCATTGGTTACCGCGATATTGCAGGTCCGGAAACCGGTATTCGACTCAACCAGATCCGGATCGATTCCCGTCATCGCGGTGGAGTCGCCATAGACGACCACATCGCACGCGCGATCGTGCATGTCGAAGACTGCATCATTGGCCCGAACCCACACGCTGGCCCCATGGTGGAGGAAAAAGTCAGACCCACCGAGCGCGATCAAAGCAGGAATTGCCAGCAACGGAAACAGAACCATCAGGAAACAGTAGTGAAGACTGGTTAGACGATTTCTTGCGGGGTCCGAAGCTACACCCGAGAGATCGGGTGAAAAGTTCAATCGGGTCGCCTGGTCGGTCGCTTTGATCATGAATTCAATTCGGACGTTGCTTGGGAAATGTTTCGGTTAGAAGTTTTATGGTAATCCGCCTCCTATTGTATCCGTCTCGTGGAATCGCTCGGCTGCATAAAGTTGGTACTGCCGTTGACGGAGTATATGCAAAAAAAGGGCTGCAGTCCGCTTGATGCAATTGCGGGTGCAATAGCAGAAGTCGGGTGCCCCGCTCTAACGTAGAAACGCGCTCAGTTCTGAAGCGGCGTTGCGCAGCGGCGTAAGGAAGGTCGACTGCATATCGAACACCGGCATCCGCGGCGCATTGCCTGAAAGGTTCACTGTCGCAACCACCCGCCCACCCGCCCCGTAAACCGGAACGGCCAGCGACCGCAAACCCACTTCAAGCTCTTGGTCCACCAGTGCATAGCCAAGACGTCGCGTATTTCTTAGGGCGAGGCCCAGCTTTTCTACGGTCGTAATCGTCCGCGTCGTATGCGGAATCAGGTCGACCCGCGCAAGATACTGCTCCAACTGATCCGGCGGCAGAAACGCAAGCAGTACGCGGCCCATCGAGGTGCAGTACGCCGGAAGCCGCGATCCAATGTGCAGGTCCACCGCCATCACGCGTGAAGGAACCTGGGTCCGAGCAATATAAACAATCTCGTCGCCATCCAGAGTAGCCACGGAAAAGCTCTCGCGAAAAGCCGTCGACATGCGCTCCAGAATCGGTTGCGCCGCCGTGGCGAGTGTCGATGAGGTCGTATAGGTGTGCGACAGCGATAGCATCCGCGGCCGCAGGGCATAGCGCTGACCATCTTCAGCGCCTGCAAAGCCCAACTTGGTCAGCGTGTACAAACAACGCCTGACCGCGGCCCGCGAAAGCCCGGTCTTTACCGAAAGCTGCGAAATCGTCATCTGCGGCGTCGCCTGCGTAAACGACTGGATCACAATGAGCCCACGTGCCAGCGAGGTCATAAAGTTGGGATCGCCCTGGTACACGTCAAGCGACGAAGCAGGGGTTGGACGAGGGTCTTTGGCCGGAGGGGTAGGGAGGGTGGACATGATTGGCTCCTCTGCCGTCGTGCGATAGGCGGACTCCTATAACGATAAACGCACGAACGAGCAGGTGCAACCCATCGTGTAGACCGGCGAAACCCCAAGCCCGAATATTTCAACTGTGACAAACCTCTCGCAGCCTTACACGCATTTACTACCTCGTCATCCCTTGCTCTAAACTGGGTTGGTTGCTTTGGGTTCAAGGAGATTGCGATGGCGGATTCAATAAAGTCTTTGGGCGAATTGTCGTCCTGGAAGGCGCTTGCACGACATGCCGGCGAGATGAAGAGCAAGACCCTGAAGGAGATGTTCGCAGCCGATCCCGGCCGGGGAGCGCGCTTCAACGCAGAGGTCGGGGGCATCTTCCTCGACTATTCAAAAAACCGCGTCACGGACGAGACCTTGAAGCTCCTGATCGCCGTCGCGGAACAGACAGGCCTCGCCGCCAAAATCACCGCCATGTTCCGCGGCGACAAGATCAACGTCACCGAAGATCGGGCGGTTCTCCATGTCGCCCTCCGCGCCCCAAGGGGCAAGAGCATCGTCGTTGATGGTGAAGACGTAGTTCCCGCCGTGCATGCAATTCTCGATAAAATGTCCACCTTCGCCGACAAAATTCGGTCGGGCGCATGGGTAGGCTTCACCGGCAAGCGCATCAAGAACGTCGTGAACATCGGCATCGGTGGCAGCGATCTGGGGCCAGTCATGGCCTATGAGGCGCTCCGTCATTACTCGCAGCGCGATCTCAACATGCGCTTTGTCTCCAACGTAGACGGGACAGATTTTGCAGAGGCCGTGCGGGATCTCCACCCCGACGAGACTCTCTTCCTCGTCGCCAGCAAGACCTTCACCACGCAGGAAACCATGACCAACGCGCACTCAGCGCGCGAGTGGCTCCTGGCCTCACTCGACAATGAAAAGGCAGTCGCGAAGCATTTTGTAGCCATCTCCACCAATGCAAAGGAAGTCGAAAAGTTCGGGATCGATCCCGACAACATCTTCGGCTTCTGGGACTGGGTCGGTGGTCGCTACTCCATGGACTCTGCCATTGGCCTCTCAACCATGATCGCCATTGGTCCGGACAACTTCCAAGCCATGCTCGCCGGCTTTCATGAGATGGACGAGCATTTCCGCACCGCACCCTTCGCGGAGAATCTGCCCGTCCTGATGGGTCTCCTCACAGTCTGGTACACCGACTTCTTCGACGCCCAGACAGTCGCGATTCTGCCCTACGAGCAATATCTCAAGCGCTTTCCAGCGTATCTTCAGCAACTCACCATGGAGTCCAACGGCAAGCACGTCACCATGGACGGCAGGCACGTGACCTACGAGACCGGCCCGGTCTACTGGGGCGAGCCCGGCACAAACGGCCAGCATTCGTTCTACCAACTCATCCACCAGGGAACACGCCTCATCCCCTGCGACTTCATCGGTTTCTACAAGACGCTAAACCCGCTCGGCCGCCATCACGACATGCTCATGGCCAACGTTTTTGCTCAGGCTGAAGCCCTGGCCTTCGGCAAGACTGAGCAAGAGGTCAGGGCGGAAGGCGTCGCCGAAGCCCTGATTCCGCACAAGGTCTTTGAAGGCAATCGCCCTTCCAACATAATCCTTGCGGACGTCCTGACGCCCGCGATTCTTGGCAAGCTGGTCGCTCTCTACGAGCATGCCGTCTTCACCGAGGGTGCGATTTGGAACATCGATTCTTTCGATCAATGGGGTGTGGAACTGGGCAAAGTCCTCGCCACGCGCGTCCTGGGTGAGCTCGAAGGCTCGGGTAAGCTCGCGCACGACTCGAGCACCAATGCCCTTATTGAGCGTTACCGCGCTAACAAGTAGACACCCCAAACAAGAGCGCGCAAGCCGCAAAACGGCTTGCGCGCTCTTTGGCTTTAGAGCATGCTGCGGTCTGCTGAAGTTATTTTTAACCGGAACATCACTACGCGCTACTAAAACTTAACGAAGTCCGCCGTCCGCCTGAAGCAGCGCTCCTCAATGAGTCGTCGGCCCCTATTTCCCTCACCGCCCCGCGACCCATCATTTTGGCTGGCGCTACTTCACTTCGGTCGTTGAGGTAAGAAATGTCATGGGTACAGTTCATGGTGCATCGGCGGGCTCGGTTGGCTAATGAGCCAGACCTTGCAACACGGCCAGCACATCCGCAGGCTCCGGCCTCACTTTGGGGTCGGCATGTCCTTCAGAAAACTGAATCACTCCCTCCTGATCAATCAGGAAGAGCGCTGGAAGCGGCAGCCTCCATGCTGAATCAGGCGCGGTGTCGTACGATAGCCCCGAGTTGGCAAACGGGATGTTCACCAGAATCGACCGGTAGTATTGCCGCGTGTCCGCCGGAATGGTGTGCGCTACGCCAAAGGCCTCAGCCAGCATCGCCTCCGGATCAGACAGCAAAGGGAAGGGAAGTCCATGCTGTTGCGCCGCAAAGTCATTCTGGCGACGGTTCTGCGGCGAGACCGCAACGAATAGCGCGCCGCGTTCCCGGACGCTCGGATAAAGGTCGCGCCAGATTTCAAGTTCTGTAACGCAGTAAGGATCCCATCGCCCTCGAAAGAACTTGATCACCAACGGCCCCAGCGAAAGCAGATCCCTGGACGCAACTGGCCGACCCGTCTGCGAGTCCTGAAGCTCAAAGGGTGGAGCGACTGCGCCAACCGGGAGAATCCGCTCTTCAATGCCCGTCGCAAACAGATCCGCAATGGCCTTCTCGGAGATAGCCAGTCGATCTGGCTGGACCAGCATCCGGGTGCGGGCAGTGATTTCGTCGAGCGCGTCCTGCAAAAGAATGTTCATGCTCGCTTATCTTCTCAGAGAAGCAGGTGCATGAGATGGTTCGGAGTTGTTACTATTGCGGCATGAATTTATCAAGCAGTGTCAGCAGTCTACGCAGTCGGCGTACATTCCTTCGTGCTGGAGTGGTAGCCGCAGCGGCTGCCTCTGTCTCCGGCGTATCGGCAAAGGGCTTTACCGGCGCGGGAACGCCTTTGGGCACAATCCCTGCAGGCTTCCACCTCGGCGTGGCCAGCTACACCTTCCGAAATTTCACGCGTGAGCAGATGATCGGCTTTCTCAAGGAGCTGCACATCGATACCGTCAACCTCAAGGATGTCAAGGATCACCTTCCTTCAACCTCCGCGGAAGACGAGCAGAAAGCGCTGGACGCCTATGCTGCCGCCGGAATCAGGGTCACAGCCGCTGGCACCATCTACTTTCCCAAGGATGATGACGCCGATATTCGCGGCAAGTTCGAATACGCCAAGCGCGCCGGGATCAAGGTCATCGTTGCTGGCGATCCAGCGCCTGCGATACTTCCCAGGATCGAGAAATTCGTCAAGGAATATGACATCAGACTGGCTATCCACAACCACGGCCCGGAGGACAAGATCTGGCATTCCCCGCTTGACGTCCTGGCCGCGGTCAAGGGTATGGATCCGCGCATGGGTTGCTGCATCGACGTAGGCCATACGATGCGCGCAGGCACTGACGTCGTCGCGGCCATCAAAGCCGTCGGCCCGCGCCTCTTTGATATACACATGAAGGACCTCGCCCAGGCGGATTCGAAGGAGAGCCAGGTCGCTGTAGGCGCAGGGATCATGCCCGTTCGAGCCATCTTTCAGCAGCTCATGGATCAGAAGTACATGGGCAATGTGGATCTTGAGTATGAGATCTTCGGTGACAATCCCATGCCCGGTGTAATCGAGAGTTTTGGTTACATGCACGGTGTGTTGGCTGGAATGAACCGTTCGTAAGAGCAAGTGGCAAACTAAACGGCCCATCCCCGCTGAGGGGTGGGCCGTTTAATCGTTTGGGATTAATGAGCGCTTCGGGCTGTAGCAGAAGGTTACGCGAGGGCCTGGAAACACTCTTGAAAGTCTCTCGGTCAGCCCAGGTCTTGTTCGCAGGCGTGGTCTCCAAGGTCGGAGGACTGTTGCTCGGTGATAGGCCCCGACATAGGGACCTGGAGTTAGATAACTCATCATTTAACGTGAGAAAGATTGGTCTTCCGTTGTGGAAAGACCGAACATCTGGGCTAGGTCACCTCCTTGGACCAAACCGCATCCAACGGTGAGTTGAACGTCTGTTGAATTGGATTTTCCGTGGTTGTTCCGATCGCTGCCGAAGTTAATTCACGCCTCGCTCGCAAAATAGTTGTTTGCGTTGACGTCAGCACTTTACCGAGATTTCGCTAACCTGGTGCGGCCTAAGAAAGCTGCGCTCCCTGAAAGGTACTTATTATGAAAGCCCTTGTTTATCACGGACCGAAGAAGGTCTCAGTCGATACAGTTCCCGATCCAAAAATTGAGAAGCTCACCGACGTCATCATCAAGCTAACAACCACGAACATCTGCGGCTCCGACCTGCATATGTACGAAGGCCGGACTGATGTGGAGAAGGGCAAGATTCTGGGCCACGAGAATATGGGCGTGGTCGTGGAAGTCGGCAAGGCCGTGGATACGGTAAAGAAGGGTGACAAGGTTGTGCTGCCGTTCAATATCGGCTGCGGATTCTGCGCTAATTGCGAACGTGGACTGAGTGGTTACTGCCTGACCTGCGCAGACCCTTCCGTGATGCCTGGCATGGCTGGCGCAGCTTACGGATTCGCCGGTATGGGGCCCTACGCCGGTGGTCAGGCGCAGTTCATGCGGGTGCCGTATGCCGACTACAACTGTCTCCAGCTGCCGCCGGACGCGACCGAGAAGGAGAATGACTATGTAATGCTGTCCGACATCTTCCCCACGGGATGGCACTCGACACGGCTTGCAAATCTGCTGCCGGGTGAGTCCATAGTGATCTATGGTGCGGGGCCTGTCGGACTTATGGCTGCGATGTCCGCGCGAATCCAGGGCGCAAGTCAGATCTTCGTAGTCGACGGTCACGCGGACCGTTTGGCGCTTGCTAAAGAAATTGGAGCGACGCCAATTCACAACAAGGACGGTGATATCGGCGACCAGATCCGTGCTCTTACCGGTGGCCTTGGGGCCGATTGCGGGTCGGAGTGCGTGGGGTACCAGTGCACGAATGCGGCCGGCAAGGAGGTGCCGAACCTGGTGATGAACTCGCTGGTGGACGCGGTGAAAGCCACGGGCACGATCGGCGTTGTCGGCGTCTTTATCCCGCAGGATCCTAGTAGTAAAGACGAGCTGGCGAAGAAGGGTCAGATTGCCTTCGATTTTGGCAAGTTCTGGTTCAAGGGGCAGAAGATCGGGACTGGACAGTGCAACGTAAAGGCCTATAACCGGCGTCTGCGCGACCTGATCCACCAGGGAAAAGCCAATCCGTCGCTGATCATTTCTCACCAGCTGTCGCTTGACGAGGCACCGGATGCCTACAAGCATTTTGACGATCGCGATAAGGGTTGGACCAAGGTAATTCTGCATCCGAATCTGTAAGAGATTATTGTCGTTGAATTGATGATTGGGTCCGGGGTCGCGTAGGCGGTGCCGGACCCGGCTTCTTTGTAAAGGAGGAGAAACGATGAGCGTAATTCGGACTTGCAAGAATTGTGGGCAGAAGAATCGGATTGGGGCGACGCACCTGGCGGATACGGGGCGGTGTGGGGCTTGCAAGGCGGAACTCGCGGCGATGGATGAGCCGATCCCGGTCAACGCTGCGGACTTCGACGAGATTGTGCAGGGCGCGAAGGTCCCGGTGCTGGTGGATTTCTGGGCGGCGTGGTGTGGGCCTTGCCGGTCCGCAGCTCCAGAGGTGGCGAGGACAGCGAAGGAGATGGCGGGTAAGGGGCTGGTGCTGAAGGTGGATACGGAGGCCGAGCAGGGATTGGCGGCTCGGTATCGGGTTCAGGGGATTCCGAACTTTATGGTGTTTGCGGGGGGCAAGGCGGTTCGGCAGCAGGCGGGTGTGGTGGGGCACGAAATGATGTCGGGGTGGCTGCGCGAGGCTGCGGGGTAGTACCCCCCCCTTCCCCCCCCCTTGTTTGATCCAAAGTCTTCAAAAAAGGGAAGTTAGGTCCGGACCCTGGGTTGGGAGGTGCCTGGTGAGCGGGGTTGTTTTGGGGGTGTTGAAGTCAAGGTTTACTGCTCTTTTTCGAGTTCTACGACCATGACTTCGATGGGTTTGTCGCCGGCGTTTACGTCGGAGTGAAGGGTGTTGGGCGGCATGGCGGGGAGCCAGTAGGCTTTGCCGGTCTCCCAGTGGTGGGTTTCGGTGGCGCCGCTGGGTTCGATGATGTTCATGGTGCCGCCGGTTAGGGCGATGATGACGCGGGGGTGGTCGTGGTGGTGCATGGCCAGGGGCTGGTGGGGGAGGACGAGGGTCTTCCAGACTTTCACTGAGGCGTTGTCGAATTGAGGAGTTCGGAAGGTCTGGGTAAGTGCTTTTTCGGTTTGGGAGATGAGAAGGGTGGTGGTGATGGCGGTGGTCAGGAGAGTCGAGAGGAAGAGGGTGCGGCGGGAGATCGGCATGAAGGCTCCGGAGTGAATGGGTTGCCGATGAGGGTAGTCATTGGGTTCTGGAGTTGCAAGGAATTTCAGCATTGGGTCTCAGACGTACCTCAAATGGGGGTAGTAGGGGGAGGGCGAGGGAGACTAAGGTGTTGGCGTCAGATGAACATGGATACACGGGCCAGCCTGCGAGATGCTTTGAGCTTTCCAGTTGACTGGAGATGGATCATGAAGCGTAACAATTTACTTTGGCTCGTTATCTTTGCTCTAGTGATTGTGGTTAGTGTGCTCGGCTGGCGTTTAACGCAGCCGCCTAAGCCGAAGCCGGCGAATGTGACGCTGACGATGGATGATTATGGACGGCTTGGCTTCAGCGTCGTCAAAGGCGACATCGTCACATTCAGGTTGCAAGACCAAAGACCACAGAACAAGGTTCTATACACTTTCGACCTTCTCGGGGTCAGCTCATGCGGAAAGGCTCCGCTTGGGGCCGGGCAAGATAAGGTCTGCAGGGCTGACAAGCCGGGAACCGTTGTTTCCAACGTAGATATCACGGATCTAACGGACGTACCCTTTAGTGCAACGGACGGTACGCACCCGATCAACAGCGCAGGATCAGTCACTCCCTGCAAGGGTTGCGTGTCGGGTGACGTAAGTGCAATGCCGCTCGTTCCTTTCGTCCGTGCCGCAAGAAAAAACGATATCCCCATAGTGTGCACGGGAACTCCGCAGGCTCCATCGGTGCCGTACGATAACCCATCGATCGTGGACTTGCACACCGACCCCGGAATAAAGTGGGTGGCTCCGAATACCAGTCCAAACTTCGACATTACGTTCGCTCCGACTACGCCGTGTGTTCAAAGCGATGGAATAACACCGAAGTATAAAACTAATCAATCTGGACTTTGCGCTTTGGGCGATACACTCGGGACCTTTACGTACACGATTAAAGCGTGCGCTAGCACGACGCCTGTCCAAGGCAAAGTGATCGTCACCAAGAGCCAATCGCAGCCCAAGCCTCCGAAGTAGAGATGGAGTTGATGGCTGCGGGCAGAATCGTGGCAGGTTAGAACCCAGATCTCAGAGCCGAGACCTGGGGCACCGGGATTTGTGGTGCTTTGGGTAGTTGGCGGAATGCCTCGAGAGCTTGTGCGGTATCAGGAGGGCGGTCACTTTCACTTTGTGACTTTTAGTTGTCATCAGAGAAAAGCGTATCTGCTGACGGCCTTTGTGTGGCCTCCGTTTGAGCGATTGCTGGAGATGATGTCAGGGTCGGTATGAGTTTTTGTGGCTGGATATGTGGTGATGCCGGAACATGTGCATCTGCTGGTGAGTGAGCCTCCGCGGGTGGTGCTGGCGAGGGCTTTGCAGGCGCTGAAGTTTGCTTGAGATCGTCTGGGGCGGTGCAGTCGGTGCAGAGGCCGTTCTGGTTGCGCGGTAGCACGACTTCAATGTGTGTTCTGAAGGGGAGCGGAGCGAGAAGATTTTGTATGTGCACCAGAACCCGGTGGCTCGGGGATTGGTGGCGGAGCCGGGTGGGTGGGAGTGGTCGAGCTATCGACATTACGCCACGGGGGAGCGTGGGGTGGTGGAGATTGAGTCGGAGTGGACAGCAGCGCGGAGGGAACTTGCATGGTTGGAAACCCAGGTTTCAGAAGCGAGACCTGGGTTTCCCCACTATTTTCGGAGTGCGCTAAGAGCACGCTCTGGATATTGCAAAGAAAAGAATGCTTCGTGAGTACAGATATTGCAGCTGAATATACGCGCCTTTACCGCTGGTTTTGGAACATTATTCTCGTTATACCTGTTTATTTCGACGCGGCCACCGTCGGTCATTTCTACGTAGGTCCCTCGCTGGCAAACAGAACAAGTCATCGTTATATGCCCTGTTTTATTGATCGAGAGATTGCTTGGAAGATCAGTTATAGCTTGATCAATAACCTCTAAAAGAATATCGGCTGTGGGCAAGCACTTACTCTCTTCATCAGATAGACACAAGTCCAAAATGTTGTTCACGATAGTCATCCCTTTCTGGCCTGGGAAAAGCATCGCGAGATCGTAGCGTGAGTTTCTGTGCCATTCGCGCGGCAGCCTCAGCCTCCCGGACACCATGCACCAAAGCAACTTGCCCAGCATATACACATCGAATGGAGGTGTTACCTCTTCCAGTCTCTCGCCGGTATCTGCCCACTGTGGCATGTAGTCCCATGGACCTACGCGCTCATTGGTGATGGTTACCCGTTCAGTTGCTACAGCCTTATGAGCAATGCCGAAGTCTCCCAACACGAGTGATTGTTCACCGGCAATGAAAACATTCGCAGGTTTGATATCACGGTGTATAACACTTTCTTTATGAAGGTGAGCCACAGTCTCGACAATCGATCGGAAGGCCCCTAACGATCTTGAGGCATCGCCTGCAAAGAATGAGATTGATTTGTCCAAGCTCCCTTGAGGGAAGTATTCCGTGATGAGCCACTTTTCGTCTACATTTGACGCGAGCAACTTTGGGAGACCTTGATAACCTTGAGACAGAATCTGAATTTCTCGGCTTAGTCGCGCTATCGGGGCAGCGCCTTCTTCGCGCATTTTGTCAAACACCTTCAAGGCCCCTAGTTCGCTGGGTAGGTTTGGCCGCAGAGACACGCGCATTGCTTCAATAAAAGATGGCGTATCTGACGGGCCATGCGTCGCGGCGTGGATTACGGAACAGGCTTCGTCAAGCTCTGCGCTTCGCTCTGGACTTTGAACAAGGTGGACGGTGCTTTGTCCTCCGGCACCAAGAGGCATGAGTCTTTTCCAATGCGCTGCTTCAACCAAGATTATTCCCCGCTCATTAGTTTGATCTGTAGAGGTCGATTAGCGACCGAATTTTTGTTTTTGTTGTTGCATTTGGGACATGAGGCGTTGTTGGGCCTTGATGCCGCCGCCCATGCCGCCGCCCATGGTTTTGAACATTTTGGACATCTGGTTGTATTGGCGGAGGAGGTTGTTGACTTCCTGCACGCTGACGCCGGAGCCGGCGGCGATACGCTTGCGGCGGCTGCCGTTGATAAGGTCGGCGTTCTGACGCTCTTTATTGGTCATCGAGTTGATGATGGATTCAACGCGGGTGAACTGGCTCTCATCGACGTTTTCCGCGGCCTGGGCCATGCCGGCGAAGGGGCCTACGGATGGGAGCATCTTGAGGATTGACTTCATGCTGCCCATTTTCTTGATCTGGCGGAGTTGCTCGCGGAAGTCTTCGAGGGTGAAGCCGCCGCCGCCGAGGGCCTTTTTGGCGAACTGCTCGGCCTTGCCGCGGTCGAGTTTTTCTTCGGCGCGCTCGAGCAGGGTGGCGATGTCGCCCATGCCCATGATGCGGGAGACGATGCGGTCGGGGTGGAAGGGCTCGAAGGCGTCGGGCTTTTCGCCGGTGCCGAGGAACTTGATGGGTGCGCCGGTGACCTGCCGAATGGAGAGGGCTGCGCCGCCGCGGGCGTCGCCGTCCATCTTGGTGAGAATGGCGCCGGTGATGGCGAGGAGGTCGTTGAAGGCCTTGGCGGAGTTTACGGCGTCCTGACCGGTCATGGCATCGGCTACAAACAGGATTTCAGAGGGGTTGAGGAGCTTTTTGAGCTCGACCATCTCCTCCATGAGGAGTTTATCTATGCCGAGACGACCGGCGGTGTCGACGATGAGGATGTCGCAGCCGAAGTTGGCGGCTTCCTTTTTGGCTTCCCTGGCGAGGCGAAGGACTTCAGTGGTGCCATTCTGGGCGGAGGCGTCGAGCTTGCCTTCGTAGAGATTGACGCCGGTGGACTTTGCGACGATGGCCAGTTGCTCGCGCGCGGCGGGGCGGTAGACGTCGACCGAGACGAGCATGGGACGGTGGCCGCCCTTTTTGAGCCATTGCGCGAGTTTGGCGGAGGTGGTCGTCTTACCGGAGCCCTGGAGGCCGGCCATGAGGACGACGGAGGGGGGCTGGGAGGCGGTGCGGAACTTGGCGATGTCTTTGCCGAGGAGGTTGACGAGTTCGTCGTGGACGATTTTGACGATCTGCTCGGAGGGGCTGAGGGCGGTGGTGACCTCGGAGCCCATGGCCTTGACGCGGATATGCTCGACCAGGTCGGTGACGACGTTGAGGTTGACGTCGCTTTCCAGCAGGGCCAGGCGGATTTCGCTCATGGCTTCGGAGATGTTTTCTTCCGAGATGGTGCCCTGGCCGCGGAGAGTCTTGAAGGAACGCTGGAGTTTGTCAGAGAGGTTTTCAAACATGGCTTCCTGAGTATAGCTGGGGGGGCGGGGACGATGAAATTCGCTGTTTCGACGGCATCGGGCAGCGTGGTAGTATCACGGGGTCTTTGGGCCACCTACAAATCTGCCGCTTGCAGGAGAGTTCATGACCCACCCCGCCGTCTCGCCTTCGCTAACCCTTGAGATTCATGTTGAAGGGAACACCGCGCTCGTCCTTTGCCGCGGCAAACTGATGTCCAACACTACGGACCTGCTGTCTGGACCTGTAGCGCGACTGATCGCCGACCATGAACGCATTGTGCTGGATCTGTCTGGCCTGGATCAGATGGACAGCATGGGTCTTGGCACGCTGGTGCGGCTTTACACGTCTGCAAAGTTGAAGGGGCGCGTCTTTGAACTGCGCAATCTTGCCAGGAAAGTTCGCGACCTCCTGATCCTGACCAACCTTATCTCGGTGTTCAGTGTCGTGGGCGAACACGGAATCGGGATCCACTGACCGGCTGGCAACTGCCCGGTGGCTAGTTAGGTGCGGGTTGCAGGGGAGCACTCCGGCCGGGGAGCTGCAAACAGATAATGAAGGGATGGAGACGGGACCAAAAGCGGCGGAGGTGGGTGCGGGAAACGTGCGGCTGCTGCGCGAGTATGGAGTGTATCTACTGGTGGAAAAGGGGCTGAGACCGAACTCGTGTGAGAGCTACCTGAGGGATCTGGAGCAGTTTGCAGAGTATGTGGAGACGCGGTCGACGACGGGCAATGGCGTCTTAGTGGCAGCAGCGCAGGCAGATGTGAGCGGATTTATGGGAGAGCGGCGGTCGAATGGAGTGGATTTGCGGTCGATTGCGCGGACGCTGAGCGCGCTGCGTGGGTTCTATCGCTGGCTGCTGATGGATAAGAGGATCGGCCACGATCCGACGGTGAATGTGGAAACGCCGGCGAGCTGGAAGGTGCTGCCGAAATCTATCTCCGAGAAGGAGGTTGCGGGGATGCTGGAGCGCACGGCGATCGCAGCGGGGCTGGATGATGCGAAGAATCTGGCACTGCGGAACCATGCGATTCTGGAGGTTTTGTACGCCGGGGGCCTGCGGGTGGGAGAGATCTGCGCGTTGCAGGTTGAGGATTTTCGGGCGGATGTGCAGCGTCTGACAGTTCGCGGCAAGGGTGACAAGGACCGCGTGGTGCCGCTGGGGAATAAAGCTACCAGGGCAATCGAGGCTTATCTTGACCGGGGAAGACCGGGGCTTTTGAAGGCGGCAGGTGGGGTGCAGCGAGCGATGTTCCTGAGTGCGCGGGGAAATGCGCTGACGCGGCAGTTGGTGTGGGATATGGTTCGGAGGAGTTCGCTGGGTAAGACGGCTAGTCCGCACAAGCTTCGGCATAGTTGCGCGACGCATATGGTGGAGCATGGGGCTGATTTGAGGACAGTGCAGATATTGCTTGGACACGCGGATATCGCTACGACGCAGGTTTATACGCATATGGCTTTGGGGCGGCTGAAGGCGGTGCATCGGAGGCATCATCCGCGTGGGAAGAGGGTTGCTGCGGCAGGGAGTGAAGGCTGATGGCAAGTGAGTTCGGGGATCTGGCAGAGGGCTTTTTGCGGATGTTGGGGGCGGAGCGGGGGGCGTCCGAGCATACGGTGCGGGCTTACTCGCGTGAGGTGCGGGGGTTTGCAGAGTTTCTGCGCGATGAGGTGAAGACTGGGCGGATCGCGGATGTGGAACATCTGCATATTCGGGCTTACCTGGCCGTGCTGTACGAGCGGGGGTTGGGGAAGGCGAGTGCGGCGCGGGCGCTGGCATCGGTCCGAAGCTGGTTCAAATGGCTGGCGAAGGAAGGGAAGGTTGGGCAGAATCCGGCGCTGCTGGTGAGTACGCCCAAGCGGCCGCTGCACCTGCCGCGAGTGCCGAGTGTTGAGGAGGTAAACCGGGTTCTGGATACGATGGATGAAGGTGGAGCGTGGCCGGAGCGGGATCGGGCGATCTTTGAGTTGCTGTATGGTTGCGGGATTCGTAACAGCGAGTTGTGTGGGCTGGATATGGGATCGATCAAGTGGGGCGATGATGCGATTCTGGTGCGGGGCAAGGGCAAGAAGGAACGGCTGGTGCCGCTGGGAGATGAGGCGGCAAAGGCTGTCAGGGAGTATTTGCCAGGGCGTGTGGGCCGGCTCACGAAGGCTGGGAAGGGCGGGCTGGTGTCGGATGGGCCGCTCTTGATGAACGCGCAGATGAGGGGGACTTGCCGGCTGACGACGAGGAGTGTGGGGCGCATCGTAAAGGCGACGGCGCTGAGCCGGGGACTTGCGGCTGACGTTCATCCGCATACGCTGCGCCATGCATTTGGCACACATATGCTGGAAGAAGGCGCGGATCTGAGGGCGATCCAGGAGATGCTGGGGCATGAGCGGCTCTCGACGACGCAGCGGTATATACAGTTGACGGTGAAGCAGGTGCAGCGAGTGTACGAGGAGACGCATCCTCGGGCTCTTTAGGATTGTGTGATGGACCTGGAATAGGGTGCGTATTGTTCAGGGGCGACTGGGTGGACGGGTTGACGAACACGGACGTGGACATGAACTCTCTGGGGGACCGTCCGATCGTTACTGGGTCCTTGGTGAGAACGAGCATTGGGAGCCCGGACCCATGGCCGTTCACCTGATCAATCCAAGCGATAATTGCGATTTGACTATGATTTTGATGGAGAGCCCGGGGATGCGGACGGCTTAGGGCAATCGCAGATTCCTTTATTGCACTGCGGAATGGACAACAAGGCGCGTGTCGGTTTTCCTTCAGGCCCTGTGCATGCGGTCGTAGAGAACGCGTAGCTGGGCTACACCGCGTTCGGCTTCGCCTCGGTCGGGGGTTTCATTGGTGTCGTTCCAGCCGCTGGCTTCGCCCTTTTCGCTGAGCTGGACGACGATGCCGTCGGGGCGCGCGAGGATATTCAGGTTTTCGAAGATGAGGCCGTAATTGACCTCTTTTTGCGGGATGAGCCAGCCGATCTGGCCACGCACAGGGGTAATGGAGTCGTCGCCGAAGAGGGCGCGGGCTCCGTAGCCGGTGCAGTTGATGATGGTCCGCTGGGGCAGCGCGGCGAGGTCGGCGGGGTTGTGGAACTCCTGCGTGGTGATTTTGCCGCCGGCGATGAGGAAGTCGTTGGTGAGGCCGTGGGAGTAGTCCGTGATGTTGAACATGAGCTGCGAGTTGCGGCGGGCAAAGCGGGTGGGGAAGGGATGGGTGCCGGGGGGGAGGTCGAGCGAGCGCGGCATGATGTCCTGGATGCGGTCGTTGTAGTGTGCGAAGCCGATAGGATCGTCGTCGATGCGGCGCTGGTGGTCCTGCTCGGGGGCGATGTCGGACAGGATGTAGCGGTCGGTGAATTCGATGGGCGCACCGGCGATGCCGAGGTAGCGCTGGTACGTACGCCAGGAGGTGCGGGTCATCTGCTCCCAGAGCGCGGGGAAGTTGGGGCCAGCCGATTTTGTGAGGGCGACGCGGGAGTCAGGCGTCCAGGAGCCGGTGGCGCGGAAGCTGCGTGCGTCTGAGGTGCGGTCCTTGGCGTAGATGGTGACGGACCGACAGCCAGCGCGCTGGAGCAGCGTGGCCGCGGTGAGGCCGAGCGCACCGCAGCCGATGACGGCAACGTCCTGCGTGCCGGGGTCTTTTCCGGTCAGGGCCTGCTCCATGGCGATGGTTCCGGAGCCCCAGGAGAGTGACCAGCCGGAGCCTCCGTGGCCGTAGTTGTGCACGATGAGTTTGTCGCCTACCCGCTCGGATTCGATGCGAGGGCCCTGGGCGCGGAAGGGCCGGAGGCAGACCGTGACCTTGAAGAGGCGATCTTCATGAGCGCGGATGGGAGCGAGAGGCGGGACTGCGTCGTAGAAAGGGAGCATAGCGTTCGAGGGATGAGCCTGGACCGGCCTGCGGGCGCAACCGGCCAGAAGGCCAATGCCGGCGATGGTGGAGGTGGATTGGAGGAAGTTGCGTCGGTTCATGGGCGCTGGTCCTCTCAAGATGGTTTTTCACGGTTGTATCACGAACTGTAGCCGGAGCCAACAGCGATTCGCGAGCGCGGGACGGCTGGGGCTCAGTACCGAGGGACCGTGGGGTCGATGGTGCGGGACCAGTGATCGATGCCGCCGATAAGGCTCTGGACGTGATCGAAGCCGCGCTCCCGGAGCCACATGGTGACGGAGAGTGAGCGTGCGCCGTGGTGGCAGAGGACGACGATAGGCGCATCGGGGTCGAGTTCGGCGTCGGCGCGGGATGGGATCTCGTTCATAGGAATGAGTTTGGAGTCGGGGAGGGAGGCGGTTGCGAACTCCCAGGGCTCGCGAACGTCTAATAAGAGGGGAGAATCGTAACTTTTTTTGGCGCGAAGCTGAATGAAGTCTTCTGGAGTGATCTCTGGAGGCAGCATGATGAAAGAATAAATGGTAACCGGACGATTGTTTGCCAAAGGCAGGCTGGCCGGCGTTGCGGGTCGAAGTTTTGCATCTGAACGTAAAAAGAGAGTTCTGTTTGCAGTCCGGGCCTGTTGCACTTTCCAAGGAAGGATGTGTCACTTTGCAGGAAAAAGTCTTGATTGTCGAGGATGAGTTGCATGCACGGACCGGGCTTACGGAGTTGGTTGCTTCGTGGGGTTACCGGGCAGAGGGTGCGGCGGACGGCGCTGAAGGTCTTTCGCGCGTGCAGGAGTGGAACCCTGCCATCGTCGTAACCGATCTGAAGATGCCTCGCATGGATGGGATGGAGCTTCTACGGCGGGTCAGCGAGATGCCGGAACCGATCTGCGTGGTGATGCTGACCGCGCAGGGCTCGATTGAGAGCGCGGTTGAGGCGATGCGAAATGGCGCGTGGGATTATCTGCCGAAGCCGGTCGATCCGGCACGGCTGCGTGCAATTCTGCAGAGCGCAAGCCGACAGCGCGCGGCGGATGCAAGTGAGTTGCCCATACCACCGCGGTCTGCGAAGGGTGCGGGGATGCTGGGCGATCTGGTTGGATCGACGCCGGAGATGAAGGCTGTCTTTGCGATGATTGAGCGGGTGGCAAGCAGCAACGTCAGCGTGCTTGTGACCGGCGAGAGCGGTACGGGCAAGGAACTGGTTGCACGTGCGCTACATGATCTTTCGTCTCGCCGGACCAAGCCTTTTGTGGCGGTGAACTGTGCGGCGATTCCGGAGACGCTGATTGAAAGCGAGATATTTGGCCATGAGCGCGGAGCGTTTACGGGCGCCGTGGATCGGCGCGCTGGCTGCTTTGAGCTCGCTGAAGAAGGCACGCTGCTGCTGGACGAGATTGGCGAGATGCCGATGGCCACGCAAGCCAAGCTGCTGCGCGTCCTCGAAGATAGAAAGCTTCGCAGATTGGGCAGCAAGGTGGAGACGCCGGTCGATGTGCGGGTGGTTGCCGCGACGAACGTCGATCCTTTGTACGCAGTGTCTTCCGGAAAGCTGCGCGGCGATCTGTACTATCGCCTGAACGTCTTCAATATCCAGATGCCTCCTTTACGGGCCCATGCGGCGGATATCAAGCCGATCGCCGAGAAGATGATCTCGGATATGAACAGCAAGCATGGCTGCAGCGTTACGGGTATGACGCCCGAGTTGCTGGGCCGTCTTGAAAGCTATCGTTGGCCGGGCAATGTGCGTGAACTGCGCAACACCATTGAGCGTGCGGTGGTGCTGGCGGGTGGCGGCATGGTCGGCGTGGAGCATCTGCCGCCGGGCTTTGGCGACGTGCCGGCAAAGCCCGTGATCGAAGACGACGGCGGCGTGCATCTGGACGTGGGAACGACTGTGAATGAGGCAGAGAAGCAGTTGATCATCAAGACGCTCGAATCCACAATGAACAACAAGACGCGTGCGGCTGAGATTCTGGGGATCAGCACCAAGACGCTCCAGAACAAGCTGAAAGAGTACGGACGGGCATCCAGCCACGAGTAGAGATGCACCGATTCACACCAAGCAGATCCACCAGGAGCAGGGCCCCGGAGCGAACGATGCGGCTGAAGACAAAGTTGGTGCTGGCTGCAACGGCGGTTACGTTTGCGATCGTGGTTGTTCTATCGGGGTTATTCCTGGGGGAGTTGTTGCGGCAGAGAATCGCGCAGACGGCGGCAAATAACGAGCTGATGGCGCGCCAGGTTTTACAGATGACGCGGCAAGCGGTGGAGGTTGGGTTGACGGCGAATCCCCCTACGGATACTTCTCCGGAGGCTTTACAGGCCGCTGTCGCCGATGCGCTGCGCACGCATAAACCGCTGATGGATACGATGGATTCCTTTGTGCGTTACAGTCCGTCCGTGCAGGACGTAAGCGTAACGGACTCGCATGGACGGACGCTTGTGTCCACTGATCCGCAGATGTGGAATCAGCAAACGACTGCCCGGGTCAGCTTTGACCGTGTGCGGGATGCGAGCGTGGCGTTCAAGGTGCGCGAGGTATTTGGCCAGGCGCACGTGCTGGATGTCGCGGCGCCGCTGGATCGCAACGGGGCGCCGTTTCTAGTGGTGCATGTTGGCTTACGCTCTACATTCTTGAAAGCCAACTATGTGCCCTGGTTGAAGGACGGGTTTCTGCTCGCACTTACGTGCGCCGTGATCACGATGATTGCCTCCGGTGTGCTCGCAAGTCTGGCGTTGCGGCCGATAGAAGACATCAGGCTGAAGCTGGAGCGACTGAGCGGTGTCTCCGCTGAGGACTTCCAGCCCCCGGCGCTTGGCAGTGGAAAGGAGGACGCCGTGGTGCGGGTGACGGAATCAATCGATCGGCTGGGGCTGCGAATGCGGACTACTGAGGCCGGTTATACGGACCTGCAGGCGAATCTGGACAAGATGCTTGATACGCTGCGCGATGGCGTCGTGCTCTTTACGGCAGAGGGCCGGGTGGTCATGGTGTCGGATGCCGTGGCGAACTTTGTTGCGGTGGGCGACAAACCGCTGGTCGGACAGAGCTTGCAGGAACTGTTTGCGGGCGAGACCGCGTTGGGCGAGGCGGTGCTCGAAGCGTTCGAGCACAGGCACGCCACAGTGGCGAAGACCGTACGCATGGAGGATGGACGCGAGGTGAACTTTTCTCTGGATCGCATCGACAATGGGGTGGGCGCAGGTATCGGCACGCTGCTCACATTGCGGGATACGGGTTCTGCGATGAGGCTGGAGCAGGAGCTGGAAGTGTCTCGAAGGCTGGCGGCGGTAGGGCGTCTTACGGCCGGCGTCGGGCATGAGGTCAAGAATCCGATTAACGCGATGGTGGTGCATCTGGAATTGCTTCGATCGAAGCTGGCTGGGGCGGAGAATGGCGAATCCACAATGACCGGGGCGCAGCGGCACGTGGATGTACTGGCTGGAGAGATGGCCAGGCTCGATCGAGTGGTACAGACGCTTGCAGACTTTACGCGGCCCATGGAATTGCGCGTTGAGGAGATGGATTTGTCGAAGGTTGTCGACGCGGTCGTTGAGTTGACTGAGGAAGATATGTTGGAGCGGCGCATCATTCTTGAGGTGCAGACGGAGCCTGTGCTTGTGCGTGCGGATGGCGAAATGCTGCGGCAGGCATTGCTGAACCTGGTACTGAACGGCATGCAGGCAATGCCGGAGGGCGGCTCCCTGGGGATCAGGGTTCGGCGAGAGCAGAATTGGGCGGTGATCCAGATAGCCGATGATGGGGAAGGAATTGCGCCTGAACTCATGCCTCGAATCTTTGAGCTTTATTTCACCACCAAAGCGAAGGGAAGCGGCATAGGATTGGCGATGACCTATCGGATTGTGCAAATGCATGGTGGTGCTGTGGAAGTGGTAAGTGAAGCTGGACAGGGTGCGGTGTTTACGATGCGCCTGCCGGTGGTGGAAGGGCGCGCAAGCGCTCGGATGGGGAGGAGTGCTTGAGGCTCGGGCTGTTCTCGCGAGGTTTGATGATGGCGGTGTTGTGTGCGGGCGTGACCGGCTGCCGACATAAGCAGAAGATCGTTGCCGTGCCGGCACCGCCACCCGCAACGGTGCCGCTGGATAAGGCGCCATCGCCTCCGTTAGTAGCGACCGTGCCGCTTGAGACAGCGCCGATGCCGTCGGCCCCTCCTCCGAAAAAGGTCCCCAAGCCCCGGAAAAAAGTGATTGCTCCGCCCGTGATCGCGCCACCGATTGAAGTGGCTTCCGCGGAACCCCTGTTGGAACCGGGCACGATCATCGGCTCACTGACGGTTGGCGGCGATGCCACGCCTGAGAAAAAGCAGCGTGCGGGCGATTTGATCGCCGACCTTGAGAAGCGCCTGGCCGCGCTGCCCAGCGACCTGGCAAAGACGCAGCGCGACGGAATCACGCGGGTGCGTAACTTCGAGCGAGAGGCACGCAAGTCGCTGGATTCGGGGGACGCCGAAGGCGCGGTGACGCTTGCCACGAAAGCTAAGCTGTTGCTGGACGATATTATGAAGTAACCGGGAGATTTGTCACGTGACGAGAAGCCCTGATCTCATAATCGAGACCAGGGCTTCTTGGTGGGTCTAGGCGTTGACGCCGTGGCAGTTCTTGAACTTTTTACCAGAGCCGCATGGGCACTTGTCGTTACGCCCGACTTTCTCGCCCGTGTAGCGCTGTGCCGTGGACTTATCAGCAGTTGCGGCGCCGGCCTGGCGGGCCTGATCGAGTTCGCGTTCCTTCTTTTTCTGGAACTCGCGCTCAAGAGCGTCGATGGTCGTGGACGGCTGACGGGTTGGGATCGTCGGCAACGATTGTTGGACCGGGGCTTCGATGGTCTTCTGGTCCGGCTCGGGCTGAGCATTCTGAGCGGCGGCCAGCTGCTCAGGCGTCTCGATGGGCTGGCCGTCGGGACCGATGATCTGCATCCGGAAGAGATGACGCGCGGTGTCTTCCTGGAAGCGGAGCATCATGGTCTCGAACATGTCGAAGCTCTCCTTTTTGTAGGCGACAAGGGGGTCCTGCTGGGCGTAGCCGCGGAGACCGATGCCTTCCTTCAAGTGATCCATGGCAAGGAGATGGTCTTTCCACAGGCCGTCCAGAACCGACAGCATGACGATGCGCTCGTGATAACGCATCTGCGTTGGCGAGAGGATCTGCTCCTTGATGTCGTAGCGAGCGCGGAGGCGGTCGAAGATGGCTTCGCCGAGCTCGTGACGGCTATGGGTCTCGGCGTCGAAGGCACTCGGGCCCTTGCTGAAGTCCGCGCCGAAGATGTCGTAGATCTGCTCGAACATCTTGTCCATCTTCCACTCGTCGCGCGAGGCCTTCTCGGGGGCATGCTCGTCGAGAACGTTCGACAGAATCGTCGAGGTGTAGTCCTCGGTGATGAGCAGTTTCTGGTCGACGCCTTCCATCAACTGCTTGCGCAGTCCGTAGACGGCTTCGCGCTGCTTGTTCATAACGTCGTCGTATTCGAGGATGTGCTTGCGCGACTCAAAATTCTGGGTTTCTACGGCCTTCTGGGCGGCTTCAATGCGTTTGGAGATCATGCCGGATTCGATCGGCACGCCTTCTTCCATGCCCAGGCGTTGCAGCAGGCCGGAGACCCATTCGCGTGCGAAGATGCGCATCAGGTCGTCTTCAAGCGAGAGGTAGAAGCGCGAGGCTCCGGGGTCGCCCTGGCGTCCGGCGCGACCGCGAAGCTGGTTGTCGACGCGGCGTGACTCGTGACGTTCAGTGCCCAGGATGTGCAATCCACCCGCGGCGATGACCTGTTCGTGCTCGGCTTTAGCGTCGGATTCATGCGCTGCGACGGCGGCTTGCCAGGCATCATCCGTGCACTCGAACTCCTGCGAGTTGTAGTAGAAGCGGAACATGCCGGGGCCGGCTGTCGGCTGGATTGCGCCCTCGGCTGCAGAGACGGCGCGAGCCTGATTCTTACGGACGAGATCCTGACGAGCCATGAAGTCCGGGTTCCCGCCGAGGAGGATGTCGGTTCCACGGCCGGCCATGTTGGTAGCGATCGTGACCATGCCCAGGCGTCCGGCCTGCGCGACGATCTCGGCCTCCTTTTCATGGAACTTGGCGTTCAGGACGACGTGTCGGACACCCTTGCGCTTCAGGATGTCGGACAGGAGTTCGGATTTTTCGATGCTCGTGGTGCCGACAAGGACAGGCTGCTTTTCGGCGTGCAGACGGGCAATCTCATCAGCTACGGCGAAGTACTTTTCCTGCACCGTGCGGTAGACGACGTCGGCGTTTTCGAGGCGCTGCATCTTGCGGTTGGTGGGCGTGACAACGATATCCAGCTTATAGATCTTGTCGAACTCGGCGGCCTCCGTCTCAGCCGTTCCGGTCATGCCGGAGAGCTTTTTGTACAGGCGGAAGTAGTTCTGGAAGGTGATGGTGGCGAGCGTCTGGTCTTCCTTGCGGATGGCGACGCCTTCCTTGGCTTCAACGGCCTGGTGAAGGCCATCGGACCAGCGGCGGCCCGGCATCAGGCGACCCGTGAATTCGTCGACGATGATGACTTCGCCGTTTTTGACGACGTACTCGACGTCTTTTTTGTAGAGGTAGTGCGCCTTGATGGCGGTCTCGGTGTGGTGCTTGAGGTCCCAGTTTTCGGGGTCCGCGATGTTTCCGATGCCGAGCAGGCCTTCGATCTTCTCCCAACCCTCGTCGGTGACAGTGATAGCGCGGGCCTTTTCGTCGATAACGAAGTCGCCGGTGTAGGTTTTGTTGTCGAGGGTCTCGGTCAGCTCGCCAAGTTCCAGGTTGGGGATGATGAGGTCGACGCGGGCGTACTTGTCGGTGGTCTGTTCGGTGGGGCCGGAGATGATGAGCGGGGTGCGGGCTTCGTCGATGAGGATGGAGTCGACTTCGTCCACGACGCAGAAATAGTGGCTGCGCTGGACCATGTCGGTTAGTTCGAACTTCATGTTGTCACGCAGGTAGTCGAAGCCGAACTCGTTGTTGGTGCCGTAGGTGATGTCGGAGGCGTAGGCCTCGCGTCGTTGCTCGTCGCTCAGGTCGTGGACGATGACGCCGACGGAGAGGCCGAGGAAGCCGTAGATTTTGCCCATCCACTCGGCGTCGCGCTTGGCGAGATAGTCGTTGACGGTGACGACGTGGACGCCGCGGCCAGCGAGGGCGTTCAGGTATGCAGGCAGCGTGGCGACGAGGGTTTTGCCTTCGCCGGTCTTCATCTCGGCAATCTTACCCTGGTGTAGGATGGCGCCGCCGATGATCTGGACGTCGAAGTGGCGCATGCCGACGACGCGTTTGCCGGCCTCGCGGACGACGGCGAAGGCCTCTGGCATGATCTCGTCGAGTCCGGCTTTTTCAGCAGCGCGGAGCTCGTCTGCCTGTTCCTTTGGGTCAATGCCCTCAATGGCCTTGGCGATGCGGGCTCGGAACTCGCCGGTTTTGGCTAAGAGCTCTTCGTCGGTGAGGGTTTGAATCTGTGCTTCAAGTGCGTTGACCTGCGTGACGATGGGCAGCAGGCGCTTGATGGCGCGGTCGTTCGCTGTGCCGAAGACTTTGGCGATTACGGAGTTAATCACGAAGATTTCCTGACTTGCGTGCGGGGGGAGGTGCGTCCAGGGGGACGCGGTCTTGCCCAATACTTAGTTTACGCGAATTTCGCGGGGAATTAGCGGGCGGCGGGGCCGTGCGCGAGGGGTCAGGGACCGGCGGGCTGCGCAGTGGGCGTCTCAGATGGACGCGGGGGAAGGGAGGTGCAATCGGGTATAGCAAGGGCGGCTGTGAGGTCGTTTTGCGACGGCACATTGCCTGGAAATGTCTTGCGAACTTTAGCCTGTACGCTTTCGCGGCGAACCAGTTGCGGCGTGCCGGTCCAGTTGGCAAAAGCTCTCGCAATCTCGTGCGGCGACATCGCCACGGCTTCAGTCGCTTGCCCATGGGAGAGGGGCGTCGCGAGGAAGCATACGAGGAGGAGCCAATGAATGGGAATGATTTTCATGGGGTCTGCTACTAAAAGAATAACGCAGGGCGCGGAAAAGCGTTATCGAAAGCGTTGCGCTTGCTAAACTTCGGGCATGCGCTTCGTCGTTTTGATGACACTTCTTGCCACATCGGCTTTCGGCCAAGATACTCTTCGGCAACAGGTTCGTACTATCGCGGAAGATGCGCACGGCAGGGTTTCGGTCTCGTGTGCGCTGCCTCACTCGGCCTTGAATTGTGATCTGAACCCCACGGCGCACCCGCCGATGCAGTCTGTCTTCAAGCTTCCACTTGCCATGATGGTCTTGCACCAGGTTGAGCAGGGCAGGTTCAAGCTGGACCAGCTCATCCGTTTCCTGCCTGAAGACCGAATTCCACCTCCTGTTTATAGTCCGTTGCAGACTAAATATCCGGACGGGGGTGTGGACGTGCCGCTGCGCGAGTTGTTGCAGGCATCCGTCTCGCTGAGTGACAACACGGCGTCCGATGTTCTGCTTCGCGTCGTGGGTGGTGCGCCGGTGGTCCAGGCTTATATGGTTTCGCTGGGAGCTGCGGGGTTTCATCTGGAGGATTCAGAGAGAGGCCTGCACGCGGAGGTCGGGGCTCAGTACCGGAACTGGTTTGAGCCAGCCAGCGCGGTCAAGTTGCTGCGCCTGATCGCCGACAGGTCACCGCTGACGCCGGAGCATACCGCGCAGTTGCTGGACTGGATGCACCCGTTGGTCCGCCCGGCTCGGATTCAGTGCGATCTGCCCAAGGGGGTCATCGTTGCGCACAAGTCTGGTACTTCCGACGTGGATGCCGGCCTGGCCCATGCGACCAACGACATCGGGCTCATCAGCCTG
This sequence comes from Rhodanobacteraceae bacterium, assembly GCA_043783275.1. Classification (GTDB taxonomy): domain Bacteria; phylum Acidobacteriota; class Terriglobia; order Terriglobales; family Acidobacteriaceae; genus Edaphobacter. Next base: position 62,337 of record JAYVZP010000010.1, on the reverse strand, counting down.
CCCGATGGTCGCCAGTTTGCCATCGCGGTGTTCCTGACCGATTCGACCGCCGACGACGCGACACGCGACAAGGTGATTGCGCGCATCGCCCGGGCCGCCTATGACGCTGCCTTGCAGGAGCGCTGAGCGTCCTTAGAGGTTGTGCTCATCGGTGATCGACCCGGTCTGTCCTTCTGCATTCGCTCGGGCGCCGACCTGACGTGGCACCCGCAACCCGGCCGCACGGACGCCGAGCGTAACTGCATCTCAAACAGCCGCGAAAGGGGTCTGAACTCGGCACCCACTGCTATCCGCATCCTCTGGTATCCAAACGCCGCACGTACCGAGCGGATTACTGGCCTCGCGCCGAAGGATGGCTCGAAGAAACTCTCAGCGGGTCAGGCATTCATCGCGCGGTAACTGTGCGAAGATGCGGCATGGCGAAGGTTGCAGTGAATCATGGGTTGCGGCGGGAACTCGGCCTCACCGATCTGGTGCTGTCGCAGATCCTGACCGTTGTAGGCAGTGCGTGGGTCGGGATCGCCGCTGGCCTGGGCGATGCGCAGACGCTGGTGTGGGTCGCGGTGATGATCCTCTTTTACCTTCCAATGGCCGCAAGTGTCGTGTGCCTGGGGCGCGAGATGCCCGAAGAGGGTGGCCTTTATGTCTGGGCTAAAGCGGCGTTCGGCAGTGGCTTCGGCTTTATGGTCGCGTGGAACGTGTGGGCGTATGCAATGACGTCCACGGCGACGATCCTGTTCCAGATTCCGAGCGAAATTGCATACATGATCGGACCAAGAGCCGCCGGCCTGCCGGAGAACCATGTGGCGGTGGTGGGCCTTGTCGCCGTGATCCTGGGAGGATTGACATGGTCGTCTGTGCGCGGCCTGGGCGTGGGCAAGTGGATCCACAACATCAGCGGTGTCGCGATGCTCGTGGTCTTCGCCGTGCTGATTGTGCTGCCGCTTTGGGCTGTGTTCCATGGCGTCCACTTGGAATACATGCCCGTGCGGATGCGGTTACCGGGACTGAATCTGCGCTCGCTCGCCCTGATGGGGCAGATTGCGTTCGCGCTCAGCGGGCTTGAGTACATCGCCATCCTGGCCGGTGAGAGCAAGAACGCAGTGCGTAATATTGCGCGCAGCGTGTGGATCGCATCGCCGATTATCTGCGGCATGATGGTGCTCGGCACCTCTTCCGTGCTCAGCTTCGCGAAGCTGCATCCCAAACTCGGTATCGACTTTATCGCTCCGATCCCGCAGACGATTCGCCTTGCGGTTGGCAACGTCGGCTGGGTCAACTGGGTCGCGATGGCCGTCATTCTGCTGTTGCAGATCCGGTTGATCGGAGCTTGCTCGTTCCTGTTCACTGGCCTCACGCGCCTCCCTATGACAGCGGGCTGGGACCACCTGATTCCGGCGTGGTTTGCAAGGTTGCATCCGCGCTGGCGAACCCCTGTGAACTCCGTTTACGTCTCGGCTGCGGTCATTCTTGGGCTGGTTCTTCTGGGGAGCCTGGGGGTCAAGGCGCAGGAGGCGTTCCAGGTGCTGAACAACGCTTCGAACCAGCTTTATCTGATGGCTTATATGGCGATGTTTGCGATCCCGTTGGTCGGGCTGAAGGCGATGCGTAGCCGCCTGCCGGGATGGCTGAAAATTACTTCCATGGCTGGCCTACTGACGAGCCTCTTTGCCGCTGTCGTGGCTATTTATCCGTTTATCGACGTGGTGAATCCGATGGCGTTTGCCGCTAAAATCGCAGGCACGACGTTGCTGGTTAACGTTTTAGGTTGGACGTTTTATCGGATGCGGCAGCGGAGTGTGCCCATCGTTGCAGTAAGCGGGGTTTGAGCCGGTTAGTTAGTTAGTTGTGTACTCTGCGAAGGATTCTGAGGTCTTCCATGCGAGACGCAGATTCCCTTTGCGAGGTGCGCAGCCGAAGGCGGCTCATCTGGAGCAGAATGTAAGCTCTTTTTTGAGTTGAGCCAGAACAGTGGCACAGCGTCTTTCGTTGATATAGGTGCGCGAGCTTCGGCCAGCCACCGAGTGATTTGCGGCGATGATGCGGGGGGTGTCGAAGTGGTCGCCCCAGCCCGGCAGGATTGCGGCCAAGAGGAGGAAGCTGCGCGTGCGGCGCTCTATCATCTGTGAAATTTCAATGCCGTCCGCAACGCAGGTACTGTGACGTTTGTTTAGGGTCCAGCCGTCGTGTAGGCTCGGCGAGTGTGGAATGGAAGTTCGGGAGAAGAATGACGAGACTTTGCAAAAGTTTCTATGTCGCGGCCACCGCGTTGGCAGCATGCATTATGCCCTTGTTCGCACAGCAAGCGGCGTGGACGGTCAAGCCGGAATGGGTCCGCGCACATGAGGAGTTTCTGGCCAGCGACGTGATGGCTGGGCGGGGAAGTGCGACGCGTGACGAAGAGATCGCCGCAACCTACGTTGCCAGCCGATTCATCAGCTATGGCCTGAAACCTGCACCCGGTATGGCTGGTTATCTGCAAAGCGCGGAGATTGAAAAGCCGACTCTGGATGGCAAGGCGACCTTGACGCTGGGTGCAACTGTCTTGCGTGAGGACCAGGATTTCACGCTTTTGATGAGCATGGCCAAGGATGAGGCCGGGTCACTGAAGGTGGTTGCCGCTGAGAAGCCCGTACCGCAGGGGGAACTACGAGGCCAGGTCGTGGTGGTGAAGGTGCCTGCGGGCAAGGTCGCCATGCAGGAGTTGAATAACTTCCGCAGAAGTGGTGCGGCGATGCTGATTGTGCCGGAGGATGCGTCCACCAAGGGCACCTGGACGATGTTTGGCGGCAAGACGATGACGCCCATGGGATTGAAGGGCGAGGTACGGCCCGGTTTGATCACGATAGTCGTCATCCGCGCGTCAGCGCAGAGCAAGCTTGCGGCGGCAAAAGATGTCGAGACTGCATCGCTCGCCGTACACGTGCAGCCCGTTACGACACCACGCAGGACCTTCAATGCCATCGGATACCTGCCTGGAACAGATCCTGCGAGCGGCACAATTCTGCTGACCGCTCACCTCGATCACCTGGGCGTTGGCGCGCCGGTCGATGGCGACTCAATTTACAACGGCGCGAATGATGACGCAGCCGGCACGACCGCCGTGTTGGAGCTTGCACACGCGCTCGCCAACGGGCCAAAGCTGAAACGCGGAGTATTGTTTGTCTGCTACGGTAGCGAGGAGGCGGGGGCACTCGGTTCGACGTACTTTGGTGAGCATCCGCCCGTACCGCTTGCATCCCTTGTGACGAATCTCGAGTTCGAGATGATTGGCACCCAGGACCCGAGGATGCCCAAGGGGGTGCTTCTGCTGACCGGCTGGGAGCGGTCGAACCTGGGTCCGGTATTGAAGGAACATGGCGCTCTGCTTGGTCCCGACCCTTATCCTGAGCAGCACTTCTTCGAGCGCAGTGATAACTACTCGCTGGCCCTGAAGGGAGTCGTCGCACATACCGCCGCAGGCTGGGGAACGCCCCCGACTTATCACAAGCCCAACGATGATCTGGCGCATCTGAACTTCGACTTTATGACCAGCGCAATCCAGTCGCTTGTGGAGCCCGTCCGCTGGCTCGCGATGAGCGACTTCAAGCCGTCATGGAATAACGGCGGCCAGCCCAAGGGCCGGTAAATCTCACTATCAAGTAGCACCAGTATCTGGAGGATTCGATGGCTTTGACTGCGGCAGTGGCGTTTGCGAAGGACAATGAGGATCGGTTTGTTGAAGAGTTGAAGGCGCTGCTGCGTATTCCGTCCATCTCGACGGATCCGGAACGCGTCGGCGACGTGCGCAGGGCGGCTCAGTTTGTAGTGGATGAATTGAAGCGCATCGGCATGCAAAATGTGCAGCTTATCGAGACCTCTGAACCCAATCGTCAGGGCCATCCGCTTGTGTATGCGGACTGGCTCAATATTCCCGGCAAGCCCACGGTCCTGTGCTACGGCCACTACGACGTGCAGCCCGCCGAGCCGCTCGACGAATGGAAGTCGCCGCCCTTTGAGCCGGAGATTCGCGATGGCAACATCTTCGCTCGCGGCGCGGTCGACGACAAGGGCCAGATGTGGATGCACGTGAAAGCGTTGGAATCCCTGATGGTGGCGGGTGGCGGCACGCTGCCCATCAACGTGCGGGTCATTATTGAAGGCGAAGAAGAGGTCGGCGGAGAGGGCATCGCAGCCTTGGTGCGTGAGCATGGCGAGCAACTGAAGGCGGATGTCGCATTGGTCTCGGACACTGAGATGTTCGCGCCGAACACCCCCACGCTATGCGTCGGCCTGCGTGGCATGATCTACACCGAGATCGAAGTTCACGGAGCCCGCACCGATCTCCACTCCGGCATGTACGGCGGTGCCGTTCCCAATCCGTTCGTCGCGCTCGCCCAGATCATCGCCAAGCTGAAAGACGAAGAGGGCAAGATCCTGATTCCAGGCTTTTACGACAAAGTCCAGAAGCCCACCGACGCCGAGATCAAGGCCTGGAAGGCTCTGCCCTTTGACGAAGAGGAGTTCCGCAAGTCCGAGGTGGGAAGCGTTGCGCTCACCGGAGAGCCCGGCTACTCGGCTTTGGAGCGGACCTGGATCCGACCGACAATGGACGTCCACGGGATGCCCGGGGGCTTTATCGGCGCCGGTGCCAAGACCGTGATCCCGGCCAAGGCCGTGGCCAAGGTCAGCATGCGCTTGGTGCCCGATATGACTCCCGCCGAAAGCTTCGCGCAATACAAAGCGTTTGTCGAATCCCTGACCCCCAGGGGCTGCACGCTGGAGGTGAGACTCATCCACGCCGGCGACCCCATCGTCGTCTCGACGGATAACAAATATGTCGGCATGGCCAACGATGCCATGAAGACTGTCTTCGGGAAGGAGACGGTTTTCGTGCGGGGCGGCGGTTCCATTCCTATCGTCGGCGACTTCGTCCGCGTGCTCGGCATCCCCACGTTGATGATGGGCTTCGGTTTGCCGGACGATAATCTCCACGCACCAAATGAGAAGTTCAACCTCAGTAACTTCCATAGAGGAATCGAGTCGATCGTGCGGTGGATGGGACTTGTGGGGGGTGCTTGATCAGCCCGCGGCTTCCCGTCGGCGGATATGTTCTCGCCGGCGGGCTGAGTTCAAGGATGGGGCAGGAGAAGTCTCTGCTGGAGCTGGCCGGAAGGCCGTTGCTCGCCCATGCTGTTGAAAAGCTTCGCCGCTTTTGCGCGGATGTTTCGATTCTGACGAACAACGAAGTCCTCGGCGGGTTTGCGCCGACGGTCCCCGACCTGCACCCTGGATGCGGTCCCATGAGTGGTATGGAAGCCGCGCTGGGCCACTCTCCACACGACTGGAACCTGATTCTCCCGGTCGACGTCCCCTTCCTCCCGACACTTCTGCTCAAAACCTGGTGCATAGCTACTCTCGCGGATGGACAAGCCAAGGGCACCCGTATCGCGATGTTCGAAGAAGGGGGCATACCCCAGCCCGCGCTGCTGATGATCCATCGAGATATGGCGCCATATCTGCAGACCGCCTTGGCCCGTGGTGAGTTTAAGCTCGGCTCCGCGTTGCATCTTGGGGCCGCGAGGATAGCCGCCGACCGCGATCTCAATCCAGCCGCTGTCCTGCGAAGATGGTCATGGGGAGCGGAATGCGATCTGCATGCAACCGGGACAGGTTGGCAGGTACTCACGAAAGCTCAAGAGTGCCACCGCAATCTCTGGTTTGCGAACCTGAATACTCCGGAAGATTTTGCAAATGTCGCGCAGTTCGTCAACGTGCTCGATACTTAGGCCGATGTCCCGGAATTCGCATCGAATAGGCTAAGAGCTTGTACTGAAGGGCGATAGATGTCTAATGGCAATGGGCAAGACGGAAAGATCCTTCCGGATAGCAAAGTAGAGAAGGACCAGCCCGCGCAAGAGCCGGATGCGGAATTTTTGGTGAGGTCGAATGTTTCGGCAGACGTGGCAACGGCTGTCGGCGACTTCATGGATAAGGCCGCCGCGCAGAATGAAGCGGCGATCGACGAAATTCCGGGCGACAAACACAATCAGCCCGGGGCGTACATCTCCTTTGAAAAGGTCTCCAAATCCTTTGGCAGCTTTGTTGTCTTGAAAGAAGTCAGCTTCTACGTCAACCCTGGCGAGACGCTTTGCATTCTGGGTCGAAGCGGAGTGGGCAAGTCCGTCTCGCTGCAGATGCTGCTTGGCTTCCTCAAGCCCGACTCCGGCAAGGTAATGGTAGCGGGTGAAGACATTACCCGGTTCAACGAAAAGCAGTTACAGGCTATCCGCCGCAAAGTGACCATGGTCTTTCAAAATGGGGCTCTTTTTGACTCCATCACGGTCGGAGAAAATGTCGCCTTTCCACTCCGTGAACGCAATGACATGGAAGAAGATCAGATGATGCAGGTGGTCAAGGGCCTGCTTGAGATGGTTGGCGTGGCCGGTATGGAAAATCTTCTCCCCAGCGATCTTTCCACAGGTATGAAACGTTCAGTCGCCATTGCCCGTGCGCTGGCTTGCCAGCCGGAAGCGGTGCTTTATGACGAACCGACAACGATGGTCGATCCGCTGATGGCGCATCTTTTAGGAAATTTGATCGAACGCTTGAAGCAACAGCTTCATCTCACTAGTATCGTCGTCACGCACGACATGCGTTTTGCGAAGAAGTTAGCGGACCGTGTTGTCTTCCTTCACGATGGAGACGTGCGGTTTTTTGGAACGATGGAGGAGATGGAGCGCAGTGACGACCCTATATTGCAGGAATTCCTTACCCTTGATCAACTGGTTTTGCCACGACAGGGCAATTCTGCATCGTAGTAACCATTGATTGAGGAGATTTGTAAGCGCTTGTAAGGCAACGTATGCTAGCGTTTAGCTTACGCCGCACCGCTTTCTGCCCCCATTGTGGTATTGGCAAGCCCGTTGATGCGATGCGAGGATCTCAGCTTACCAAGAGGTAATAAAACTCATGGCAGCTAACCCTTTAGTGGATCGACGTGCCGGCAACCAGCCGAATGTGCATTACCGGACACGGGTTACAGACGAAAGTAAGGTTCCTGAAGGACGTTCGCAGATGGCTACACCGGATTATCTCCAACAAGTCATTGTCTCCGGAAGGCGCAGCGCAAGTGGACGAGCGAATTCCACACGGCGCGGTTGGTTTCAGCGCCCATCCGTGACTGGGCTGGTGTGGTCTTCGCTCGATATGTTAACGGTTTTTGTCGCCGCTATCATAGCTCTCCGCATCCGGTTTTCGACCCCTTTTGGACATGCTTCATTCTCTTTCATCCCCCTTATCCTGCGGAGCACGCCTCGCGTCTGGGCGCTGTATCTCCTTTGGTACGGACTAACTCTAATTTTCATTACGCGTTCTTACGGTCTCTACGGCCCAATCCAAAATCGCAGCGGACTTCATGAACAACGCGTTACGGTTCAAGCTACGCTGACTGCGGGCCTGCTGCTTTGCGGGGCCCTGTACATGACGCAGGGTGTCCTGGTTTCGCGCATGGTGGTGGTAGCGCTCGTAGGGATTACGGCGGCATTGCTCTCTGTTCGGCGTGCGATCTGGCGCCATATGGAATATAGCCGTTATCGCAAAGGCCTTGAGACTCGCAATGTATTGATCGTCGGCGCTGGACGAGTCGGCCACGCCCTCCGCAACCACCTTGAATCGCTTCGGCACCTGGGCTTCCGCTTCAAAGGATTTGTCGCGCTGACGGAACGTGAGGCCGAATCAGGCGATGCCGATGTGATCGGTGACGTACGCAACACTCTGACGCTGGCCCGGTCCCTCTTCGTGGATGAAATCTTTTTATCTGTTCCCGCTGAAAAGAAGCTCGTAATTGCGCTGGTACAAGAAGCGCGCGCTGCGGGGATCGACGTCCGTGTGGTTCCGGACCTCTACGATGGCCTGGCATGGAACGCGCCGGTCGAGTACATTGGCCAGTTCCCGACGATTCCGTTGCACCGCCGTGACTTCCCGATCGGGTCGTTCCTGATGAAGCGCGCGCTGGACATTACTCTCTCGACCCTAGCCCTGCTGGTGCTTTCTCCTGTGCTTCTGGCGATCGCAATCGCCGTCAAGTTCGGCTCCAAAGGTGCTGTCTTCTACAAAGCAGCCCGCATTGGGCGCAAGGGGCGCACCTTTGACTGCTACAAGTTTCGTACCATGGTGCCGGACGCGGACCTGCTGAAGGCCGACCTCGCCCACATGAACGAGCGCGAAGGCGTCCTCTTCAAGATCGTCGACGACCCGCGCATTACCAAGATTGGCCGGGTTCTGCGCAAATACTCGCTCGACGAACTGCCGCAGTTCTATAACGTTGTTCGCGGCGACATGAGTCTCGTCGGACCGCGACCTCCAATCGCGTCCGAGGTCGAACAGTACGAGCTGTCTCATCTGCGTCGTCTGGACGTGTTACCCGGAATCACGGGCCTGTGGCAGGTGGAAGCGCGTCAGGATCCGTCCTTCGACAGCTATATCTCGCTCGATACGGCGTACGTGGAAAACTGGAGTTTCTGGCTCGATCTGAAGATTCTCGCTCGCACCGTAGCAGTCGTCTTCAGCGGCACCGGCTCCTGAGAGCCATCACATCAATGCGCCAGCATGACAATGCAAAAGCGGGTTCCCCAGGGTGCCCGTTTTTTGTCGCTCGTTGGTAGACTAAGGAAGTGAAGATCGCACTCGCTCAAATTGACCCGACCGTTGGAGATTTTGTGGGCAATGTCGCCAAAATACTGGCATTTGCCGAGCGCGCGAGCGCACTCGACGCGGATCTGGTGGTCTTTCCGGAGCTTGCTGTCTGCGGCTATTGGCCGGCTGATCTGCTTGAGAAAAAAGCATTCGTGGACCGCGCCGGCGAGGCTCTGCAGGAAGTCTGTGCCTGGACGAAGTCGCCCGGGCGTCCCGCGATACTGTGCGGCGGCGTCATCCCCGTGGAAGAAACACGCGAGGGCAAGTCCATTCGCAACGTAGCCGTGCTGATGGCCGGTGGGGAGGTCAAAGCAGTGCAGGGAAAGATGCTGCTGCCTTTCTATGACGTCTTCGACGAACAGCGATACTTTGAGCCTGCTTTGGCGCAAACGCTGGTTACTATTCAGACCGCACAAGGCCCCGAACCCCTTGCGATTACGGTGTGTGAGGATGCATGGAATGACAAGGGATTCTGGCCGCGGCGCAAATACGCTGTCGACCCCGTCGAACGCCTGATGGAGGCCTGGGACACGCATGAGGCCGAGGTCAAGGAGCAGCAGCGCGTCATTGTGAACATCTCTGCATCGCCTTTTTGGCAGGGCAAGCGCAGCGTTCGCGAACAGATGCTAGGAGCCCTTGCGAAGCGCCACAAGGCTTTTGTGGCCATGACCAATCAGGTCGGCGGCAATGACAGTCTCATCTTCGACGGAAGCTCGCTGGCCGTAGGGCCGGATGGCGCTGTGGTGGCGCAGGCCGCGTCGTTTGCTGAAGACCTCGTCATCTTCGACACATCCACTCATGGCCGCGCGATAAGATCTGAAGAGGTCAGATTCGAGGTATCGTGCGACGAGGAGATTTTTACCGCAAGCAATGACTTTGAAGTCAAAGCTACGTGGGATGCCCTGGTTCTCGGCACCCGGGATTACGTGCGCAAGTGCGGCTTCTCGAAAGCTCTCGTTGGCCTCAGCGGCGGCATTGACTCCGCGCTAGTTGCGGCGATTGCGGTGGAAGCGCTGGGCGCGGATAACGTAATGGGTATCGGCATGCCAAGTGGTTATTCCTCCGAGGGATCGAAGGATGACGCGCGCGACCTCGCCCAGAGGCTTGGAGTTCGCTTTGAGATGCTGCCGATTCGTGATGACTTCGAGGCGCTGATGCGAACTCTGGACCCGCTCTTTCACGGCACAGCCTTTGGATTGGCGGAAGAGAATCTGCAGTCGCGTCTGCGTGGGCTATTGCTGATGGCGATCTCAAACAAGTTTGGCGCGCTGGTATTGACCACTGGCAACAAGAGCGAGATGAGCGTCGGCTACAGCACGCTTTACGGCGACATGGTGGGGGCGCTCGCGGTTATCGGCGATGTGATGAAGACGCGTGTGTATGAACTGAGTCGCTACGTCAACCGCGAGCGCGAGATCATTCCACAAGCTACGATAGCGAAGGCGCCGAGCGCGGAGTTGCGGCCGGAACAGAAGGACACTGACTCGCTGCCAATGTACGAGGTTCTGGACCCCATCCTCGAAGCGTATGTGGAGCGATACTGTTCTGCGGAACAGATTGCCCGGGATCAGAAGGTGGACGTTGCGCTGGTGCGGCAGGTGCTAAAGCTCGTGGAGCGCAGCGAATATAAGCGCCAGCAGGCCGCGCCGGTGCTGAAAGTAACGCGTAAATCGTTCGGAACGGGAAGGCGTTTCCCGATTGCGGTGAAGTATCAGGTTTGATTCTTGCAGTAGAGGTAGCGTTACGGCCGTTGCACGGCAGAAGGATGGACAGTTTGGCAAGTTTTACGAAGGTATTTCACGTTGCGGTTGGAGTAGCGGTTCTGGGATTGACCGGCATGAGCCTTGCACAGGTGACACCGCCTAACGCTCCGGTTCCGGCTGGGCAGAAGACCCAGGCCGCGCCTGCACTCAAGACGGCCCCCGCGCAGAAGCCTGCGCCTTTGCAGCTACAGTCGCTCGATCCAGCTACGCGGCCTGACCCGTTTCCCCCCGTAAATCCTAAGAACTTCACCTCGGATACACCCACACCGGCAGCAGTGGACAGCTACCTGCGCGCGATGATTGGCTATGACGCGAACCGCATCTGGCGGGTCGTTGCTATCCAGAAGACACCTGCACCGGGCGTGACGAAGGTTACCGCGCTGGTGTCCGAGCGCACGCCGAATGCCAAGATTCAGACCGCATCGTTTTACGTGTTGCCCGATGGCAAGCATCTCCTTGCAGATTCGACCGGCGTGCAGAATTTTGGAGCAGATCCGTTTGCCGAAAACCGAGCCATCCTGAAGGCTCGCGCCGATGGCCCGTCGCACGGCGCAACATCGAAAGATTTACTCTTTGTCGAGTTTGCAGACCTGCAGTGCCCACATTGCAAGGATGCACAGGCCATTATGACCAAACTGGCGGCAGAGTTCCCCAAGGCCCGTATCGTGTACGAGAATTTTCCACTGGTAGAGATTCATCCGTTGGCCTTCCGGGCGGCTGCGTACGGGGCATGTATTGCACAGAAGAATAGCGATGCCTTTTTCACCTACTCCCAGGCCGTTTACGACACGCAGGGCGCGCTGACGCAGGATGACGGCGAGCAGACGCTAAAGAACGCTGTGACCAAAGCAGGGATGGACCCGGAGGCGATGGCTGTTTGCGCTTCTTCGCCGGCGGCCAAGGAACTGGTTGACGCATCCACGAAGCTTGCGACAGATCTTGGTATCGATCAGACGCCGATGCTGGCGGTTAACGGTCGTCTGCTTCCGTTGACGAACATTCCCTATGAGACGTTGAAGAACCTGATTGTGTTCCAGGCTGGGTTGGACGGCATTCCCGTTGCCTCGAATCCCTTTGCCGGCGCGAAGAAATAGTTCCAGCACCCGGAGATGCTTAGTACTCCGGGCGCTTGAACGATTGCAGATGCGTGATGGCCTCTTCGGCTCGGGCGCGTAGTTGAACGAGTTCCTCGGGTTTCTTCTTGTGCAATGTGTTGTAGGGCATTTGCAGGCGAAAGTTTTTACCGAGGACGTTTTCATTGCGCTCTAGAAAATTCCAGTAAAGCGAGGTAAAGGGGCAGGAGTCAGGGCCGGTCGATTTTTTGGGATCATACTGGCAGTGCCCGCAATAGTTGGACATGCGATTGATGTACGCGGCTCCGGAGACGTAGGGCTTGGTGGCTGTCAAACCGCCGTCTGCATAGGTGGCCATTCCCAAAACGTTGGTTTCGATGACCCAGTCATAGGCGTCGATGTAAGCGAACCAGAACCAGTCAGTGAGTTCTCTGGGCGAGAAACCGCAGAGCGTGGCGAGGTTTGAGAGAACCATGAGTCTGAGAATGTGGTGGCTCCAGCCCTCCTGCACGACTTGTTTGGCGACCGTATCCAGGCAGTGCAGGCCTGAGGGGACGCCCCAGTAAGCGGCGGGCAGGGGGAGCGATGCCCCCAGGGCTGAGGGGGTAGCGGCGTCCGTCGAGACATCAGTAGCGCGGCTCGCAGCGGTCGATTTTGTGACTGGTCGTCGGACTTCATCTGGAATATGGCCGCGCAGGAGACGGTAGCCGTCTGTCTGCTCGTGCAGGTGGCGCATAAACTCGCGCCAGCCAAGGAGTTGGCGGATGAACCCTTCCGCGCTGGCGAGGGGGATAGTGCCGGCGTCGGCGGCTTTCTCTACGTCACGAATCAGGTCGATTGGAAGAATGCGGCCAAGATTCAGGATGACGGAAGTCTTGCTATGGAAGAGCTGCAGCTCGTCATCGCGCATAGCGTCTTCATAGGGACCGAAGGTGGGGAGCAATTCCGCCAGGGCAAACTGCCACATGGCATCGCAATCCGTTTGGGTGCAGGGCAGGTCAAAGCCGTCCATGGTGCCGAAGTGGTGGCCGTAAGTCTTCTCAACGAAGGCGATAACCTCCAGGGTGATGGCGTCCGGCGGAAAGGTTGGAGGGACAGGGATCGGGACCTGGCCCTTGTAGGGCTTGCGGTTGTCCGCGTCATAGGAGTACTGGCCGCCGATAGGCTTGGCGTTCTGCATCAGGACGTTGGTCTTCTGGCGCATGCGGCGGTAGAAGCGGTCCATAACGTAGGACTTGCCGTGCTTGTAAGGGCCGAAGGTGTCGGTGAAGTCCTCAGTCGTGCTGGTCCAGGTAGTGTCGTCAACGATTTCCAACTTGAGGCCGTCCTGTTGAGCCTGCGCCAACTCGAGACGGAGTTCGCGCTCGGCGGGGGACATCACCGTCAGGATGGGTAGGTTGTGGGCCTGCTGGAGGTGCAGAAGAGCTTGTCCGTGGTCGTCGGGCGAGAGGTGATAGACAACCTTGACGCCTTTTGCAGCTTGCTCTAACGCGAAGTGGCGCATATTGCTGATGAGGACGACAAGTTTCTTCTTGTGGTACGGACGGCGCAGGCCTCTGGCGATGGATTCAACGATGACGATGCCGGTTTTTTCCGGGCGCTGCTCGGTGAGGGGTCCGGTTCGATCGGTAAATCGGTCGTAAGGGACGTATATCCAACGGCGGGAACTTATTTCTTTAGCCGTGGGATGGTGAGGCTGGATGAGATCTGCAAAGGTCCTGGTTTTAGTTGCGAGCTTCGGCATGCTTCTCCCACTTGCTAAGTAAGTTCTCAAGGCTTCCAATGAGTAGGACCAGGGTCGGATCGGTGTATGTCTGATCTGTCTGGGATCGGGACTAAGCGTATAAAGGTCTAATTCTTTCGTCATTCCCAGCTTATTCGTAGGTCGGCAAGGGTAGTTGGCGGCGCGGAAGGGACAGGCGCAACATTGTTGTGTGGCAAAGCGTAGACCAAGATTAGCTGTCCCGCAGGCGAAAATGGATGGATAGAAACACTGAGGGCTGTAAATGCGTGGGATCGCCATAATGATTCAGGAGGCCGGGGTCGGGGAGCAGAAGATCTTAGAAGGGATGGTCGGGTTGAGACTCCGATCTCAGATGCGAGACCCGGGGGAGGGGCCGGCATAGTGGCTGAGGTCAGGATTGCAGGATCGACTTGAGTTCGTGGATGGCGTGGTCGAGTTTGTGGTCGGCCGGGTAGAAGTGGGGTGCGATGGGAACGCCGGCTCCAGGGCGGAAGTCGATGAAGATCTGGCGGATGAACCTGACGCGAATGGCAGGGACACCAATCTGGCTGACGATCTTGTAGCTGCTGCGCGCGGGGTGCATGTATAGGGCGTTGGCGGTGCCGTTGAGGTAGCGTTTGATGTTGGGTGCGTACCCGGATGGGGTCGGGGCGAAGGCGAAGGGTTGCGCGTGGGCGGCGGCCCAGTGGGTCGCGATGGGTTCCAGTGCCCAGTCGAGGTCTGGCCGGACATAGAGGAAGCCAGCTCCGGTTTCCGCAGGTGATGGGCATCTCCCACCGGCCTTCCTCCCACGCCCGGATGCCTAGAGTGGCCCACTTGCTGGCATACTTGGCGCGCGCGGTTTGGACGCGGCGAGGCATTGGGGGCCAGGGAGTAGGAGATGAGGTAGGTGGTGTGGATGAGCATGGGGAATTCGTCGCGCCAGTGGAGGAGAGGGTCGGTTTGAGCGGTCATGGTTTGTCTTATCGATGGGCTTAAGGGTTGAACTGGAGTTCTTGATTTTTGCGATAAATAGGTTTCAGGCGACTGTAAAGGGCAAGTGCAAGGAAGAAATGCAGGTCCGTCGGTTTCGTTCAGGATGACAAGTTTGGGCGGCGGAGGCGGTGGGCAGGGATCAGGAGGCGGGGAAAGGTGGCGCGGAGGACTCGGGTGCTGGCTTGCTGGGGGGCCGGGCTTCGGCGGCGGCTACGGCGATCATCTCAATGAAAAAAGCTGAAAAGAGCGACGATGACGGCGATCCATGCGCCGGCAACGAGGATGAGGGTGATGCCGAGAATCCAGGTCCAGCCAGGGACGGTGGGGAACCAGTAGCGCATGTAGATACTTACGGCTGAGACCCTCGGGGCCGAGGGCGAAGACGACGGCAGACCAGTAGGCTTAGCGGGCGAGGAGGACGGCGAGAGGGCTGAAGTAGAACTCGGCCCAGGCGCCGAAGCTGCCGGAGGTGGGGTGGGCAACAGTCATTTCAGCGAGGCAGCCCATCAGGAGGAGGGCGATGGCGGCACCGATCGCGTAGGCGAGGAGGACGGATGGGCCGGTGAAGCCGATGGCGACCATTGAGAGCTGGGCAGAGGTGGAGGCCGGCTTCGCGGGTGGTGAGGGTGTCGAAGTGCGGGGGGCCGAATCGGTGATCGGCGATATGCGTGAGTCTGTCGCGGGAGTTGGAACCCAGGTCTCAAGAGCGAGACCTGGAGGCACCCGGATTTGTGGACTGGTTAGCGTTTGCCGAAGACGTCGCCCATGCGGCGGATCTGGGCGCCTACCCCGCGGAGCTTCTCTTCGATACGCTCGTAGCCACGGTCCATGTGGTACACGCGGTCGAGGATGGTTTCGCCGTCGGCGACGAGGGCGGCAAGGACAAGGGAGGCAGAGGCGCGGAGATCCGAGCACATGACAGCGGCCGACTGGAGCGGGGTGTTGCCGCGGACGGTTGCGGTACGGCCCTGCACGGTGATGTTGGCGCCCATGCGATTGAGTTCCTGTACGTGCATGAATCGGTTTTCGAAGATGTTTTCAGTAATTGTGGAAGTGCCTTCGGCCTGGGTTGCAAGCGCCATGAACTGGGCCTGCATGTCGGTGGGGAAGCCCGGATACTCTTCGGTGGAAATATCGGCAGCTCTGAGCTGGCCGCCCGACCGGACGCGGATGTTGTCCTTGCCTACATCGATGCGGACGCCGCACTGCTCGAGCTTGGAGATGAGGGAGCCGAGGTGGGTGGGGTCGCAGCAGTCGACATTGAGGTCGCCGCCGGTGATGGCGCCGGCGAGGAGGAAGGTGCCAGCTTCTATGCGATCGGGGTTGATGCGGTGGCGTGCGCCGTGGAGCTTGCTGACGCCCTGAATCCTGATGGTGGAGGTGCCTGCGCCTTCAATCCTGGCGCCCATGGCCTGAAGGAGAGCCGCGAGGTCGGTCACTTCTGGCTCGCGGGCACAGTTTTCGAGGACCGTTTCGCCTTCGGCGAGGGTGGCGGCCATGAGGATGTCCTCCGTGCCGGTGACGGTGATCTTGTCGAAGACGATGTGCGCTCCGTGGAGACGGTTGGTTTTGGCTTCGAGGTAGCCGTGGTCCTGGGTGATGGTGGCGCCCATGGCTTCGAGCGCCTTGAGGTGGAGGTCGATGGGGCGGCCGCCGATGGCGCATCCGCCGGGTATGGCAACCCGTGCGATACCGGTGCGGGCGACGAGCGGGCCGAGCACGAGGGAACTGGCGCGCATGGTTTTGACAATCTCGTACTTGGCGACGGGGTCTGACAGGACTGCGCACTTGATGTGGGTGCGGTGCTGGGCGCGGCCGTAGCCGAGTTGGACTTCTGCGCCCATGGAGACGAGGAGCTTGCGCTCGGTCTCGATGTCCTGAACCTGGGGGATGTTTTCCAGGATGACTTCGTCTTCAGTGAGGATGGCGGCGGCCATGCAGGGAAGGGCGGAGTTCTTGGCTCCGGAAACTTTGATTGTGCCGAGAAGGGGATTGCCGCCGCGTACTACAAACTTGTCCATCTTTCTAGTTTACGGACGATGGCTGTGAGTATTGGTGGCGAAGTTGATACTAGGTAGCGGCCTAGGCACCCAGGTCTCGGCTTCAGGTTATGGGGCGTGCTCGCCGTGCTGGTGGTGCTTTGCCTTCATGGCGGCTAGCTGCACATGCTGGGGGGGGGCAGACTGCGGCATGGTGTAGCTCGTGCACGGTCCTTTTTTCGTCGGTGTTGGCTTGGAGGTCCTGTCTGCGGTGCCGGCGATCTGTTACTCGAAAAAGAACGAGTCGAAGATGGCCCGAGTGCTACGATCATCGCATTATGTGGCGAGGCCGAAAGATAGCAGCGATGCTGCTCCTGCTGACATCCCTGATGGTCAGTGGCAGCCGGATTATTTGCGCAGCGCAGAGTCAAGGGCAACGCCAAGGCGTGATGACTGTATCCGCCGATAGCGAGGGGCGGGCTCTCGTCGTGGAACGGTCTGGGCGGGAATGGATTGTGCCCAACGAGACGGGGCAGGTGAGTTTCGACACACCGCTGATTGCCGTTGACGGTCGCACGGCTGGCTGGCTGGCAGAATTTCCCAACTGCTGCACAAGCTACCCCATCCCGCTGACGCTGGTGCTGTGGCGCGACGGCCATGTCCTGCGGCGAGTCGGGAATGGCATGCTTATCGGCCGCTGGCAGTTTCGGAACGGTGGGACGCAGGTGGCTTACTTCACCGATACTGTGCACGGAAACCTGGCGCCCGCCTGTGTGCTGGTGGACGTGGCGACGGGAAGGGACGTGGGACGGTGGATGCCTGGCAAGAAAAAAAAGCCCCTGCCGGGTTGGGCAGAGGCGTTTCGTGATGACATTTGGCCGTTTGGAGAGCCGCGGTGAGCTAAAGTTCGAGGCGGGAGTCGTCGATGGCGAGGCGCACATTGCCGTCGGACTTTGCGAGGCGGCGGACGGCTTCCATTTTGTCGACGTTGGCTTTGAGCATGACGACGGCAATGGGGATCGACTTGCCTGCGGATTTGATGGTCCGGATAGCGATGTCGCGGTCGATCTCGCAAAGCTGCATGAGGACGCGGATGCCGCGCTCGACGAGCTTGGCGTTTTTCATGTGCACGTTGACCATGTGGTTGTCATACACATAGCCGAGACGGGTCATGGCTCCGGTGGTGATCATGTTGAGGATCATCTTCTGAGCGGTGGAGGCTTTCATGCGGGTGGATCCGGAGACTACTTCCGGGCCGACCTCGGCGATGATGGTGGTGTCGGAGGCGTCGGCTAGCGGGGTGTTCTCATTGCAGGTGACACAGGCGGTCTTGGCGCCACGGGCGCGTGCGTATTCTACGGCGCCGACAACGTAGGGGGTGCGGCCGCTGGCGGAGACACCGATCACAATGTCTTTGCGGGTGGGTCGGCGGCGGGCGATGTCGCGCTGGCCAATCTCGGGCGAGTCTTCGTTGACGTCAGAGGCGCTGGCGAGGGCCTTCGGGCCACCAGCCATGATGTATTGGACCTGGGACGGGGCGGTCGAGAAGGTGGGAGGGCACTCGCTGGCGTCTAGCGACGAAATTCGTCCGCTGGAGCCGGCGCCGACGTAGATCAGGCGGCCACCGTCTCGCAGCGAGCGGGCGACCGTATCGATGACGATGGCGATCTCAGGGAGGGCTTTCTTGACGGCTGCGGCAACCTTGGCGTCTTCATGGTTAATGATTCTCGCGATCTCGAGGGCACTCTTGGTATCGAGTCCCTGGGAGGCAGAGTTCTGACTTTCAGTTGTCAGCGTAGACAGATCGCGAGTGCCGCGGTTTGCAGCGGACTTTTCTGGAAGTTCGGGGGGCGCTTGCTCGATCATGGTGAGGGTGGCCATAGTATTAGTTCTTCTCCACACCTCGATAATAAGCCTGTAGGCACAGGATTGGACAGAAATAGGTGATGGACTGATTGCGTGGGTTCAAACGCAGCAATTCAGCGGCTATTCGGTCGAAATCGGTCTGATGTTGTGTGGCCGCTATGCGTTCTGTGGAAGTATGCGTCTAACATGGAGCGAAGACGCATCCTAGGCACACCGATATGCTTACGTTTCACCCATAACTTTTTCGATCACAATGATGACAACGCCTTTGGAACCATTGCCAACATCCTCGATAAAACCGCCAGCAAACCGTGGTCCCCTGCGGTCCTGGGTTCGCGACCTGGTGCTTTCGATCGGAGTTTCCGCGTTCATCATCATCTTCCTTTACCAGCCCGTGCGGGTGGAAGGAACTTCGATGCTGCCGGTACTGGAGGATCAGGACAGACTCTTTATCAACAAGATGGCGTTTCGTGTCGGGGAGATTCACCGTGGAGATGTGGTGGTCTTCGAGTATCCGCGAGACCAGACGAAGAGTTACATCAAGCGGGTTATCGCGCTGCCGAAAGACGCCATTCGCATCGACCACGGACAGGTTCTGGTCAACGGGAAGAACGTCACGGAACCTTATGTGCCGCTGCGTTTTTCAGACGATCGCTCGCTGCCGGAGATGACGGTTCCGGCCAACGAGTATTTTGTGATGGGAGATCACCGGTCTATTTCGAGCGACAGCCGTGACTTTGGGCCAGTGGAGCGCGGCCTGATCTATGGCAAGGCAGCGTTTGTTTACTGGCCGATAGATCAGGCTGGGGTCGTCCGCTAGAGCTTGTACTTGATGATGCGGCAGAAGGTTTCGGGATCAAGGCTGGCGCCGCCGACGAGTGCGCCATCGATATCCGGTTGAGCCATCAGGTTGGCGGTATTTTCCGGCTTTACGGAGCCGCCATACAAGATTCGCGTTCCTTCGGCCCGTTCTTCGCCAAGGCGATCTGCGACTTCCCGGCGAATAATTTTGTGGGCTTCCTGGACCTGGGTGGGACTGGCGGTGCTGCCGGTGCCGATGGCCCAGATAGGCTCGTAGGCGATGGTGAGGTTCTGCGATCCCTCGGTTTCGACGCCGTTGAGCGCGCAGGCGAT
Source organism: Rhodanobacteraceae bacterium (assembly GCA_043783275.1). GTDB lineage: Bacteria > Acidobacteriota > Terriglobia > Terriglobales > Acidobacteriaceae > Edaphobacter. The sequence continues at coordinate 43,127 of JAYVZP010000010.1, read as the reverse complement.
CTGCCAGCGGAGGACCGCTTCCATAAGTCCGGACTGCCGCTTGTCGAGTGTCTCGCCGACACAGACGACAGGTGTGATGTTATGCGCGATGGCGGCCTTGAGCTTCCAGTTCACCATGTCGTCGGTCTCATGCGCGTAGATGCGGCGCTCTGAGTGGCCTAGCAGGACGTGGGTGCAATGGATGCTGGCGAGCATCGTGGGTGAGGTCTGGCCGGTGTATGGGCCTTCGTTCATCCAATGCATCGTCTGGGCGCCGGCTTTGACGTTGGTGCCCTCTGTGGCGTCGAGGACGTAGCCGAGAGAAGACATGGTGGGGAAGAGGACGATCTCGTCACGTTCATGTCCATGCATCATGGGGAGAAATTTTTCAAGGAATGCTAAGGACTCTTTTGGGGTTTTGTACATCTTCCAGTTGGCGGCGATCAGAGGTTTGCGCATTGGTGTTTCAGTATGCCATCTGCGCGACAGTCTGGGAAAAGAAGTTAGGACTTGTCCGTGAGGGCCTGGACGCCGGGAAGGACTTTGCCTTCGAGGAATTCGAGTGACGCTCCGCCACCGGTGGAGATGTGGGTAATCCTGTCGGCGAAACCTGACTTGTGGATGGCTGAGACGGAATCTCCACCTCCGACGATAGTGGTGGCGTCGGCATTGGCAGCGACGGCTTTGGCGATGGCGTTGGTTCCGGTTGCGAAGGCGGGGAACTCGAAGACCCCCATGGGTCCGTTCCACAGGACGGTCATGGCACCGGCTATCTCCGCACGGAAGAGGGCGACGGTTTTGGGTCCGATATCAAGAGCCATGAGGTCCTCGGGGAAGGGGCCGTGGCCCTCAAAGTGCGTCACTTTGGCGCGGGCGTCGAAGCGATCGGCGAGGACGTGGTCGATGGGGAGCAAGAGCTTGACGCCCCTGGATTTGGCCTTGGCGAGTGCGGCTTTAGCGACGTCGATTTTGTCTTCTTCTACGAGCGATTTGCCGGTCTGCTGGCCCTGGGCGCGAAGGAAGGTGTAGGCCATGCCGCCGCCGATGAGGATGGCGTCGGCCTTGTCCATGAGCGACTCAATGACATTGATTTTGTCCGAGACTTTAGCGCCGCCTATGATGGCGACGAAGGGCTTGTCGGGCTGGGTCAGTGCCTTGCCGAGATGGTTAAGCTCGGACTCCATGAGGAGGCCGGCGGCGGACTGGCGGACGAAGTGGGTGATGCCTTCAGTCGAGGCGTGGGCACGGTGGGCGGAGCCGAAGGCGTCGTTGACGAAGATATCGCAGAGGTTGGCAAGTCGTTTGGCGAAGGCAGGATCGTTGGTCTCTTCTTCGGGATGGAAGCGGAGGTTTTCGAGCAGGAGGGTCTGGCCGGGTTCGAGGCCGGCGACAAGTTCCTGGGCAATCTCGCCGACGCAGTCCGGGGCGAAGGCCACGTTCTGATCCTCGGTGAGGACCTGGTCGAGAAGCTCGCGGAGGCGGTCCACGACGGGGCGCAGGCTCATGGCGGGCACAACCTTGCCTTTGGGGCGACCGAGGTGTGAGCAGAGGATGACGCGGGCCTTGCGCCGGAGGGCGTACTCGATGGTGGGAACTGTCTCGCGGATGCGGGTGTCGTCCAGGATACCGATGCCTTCGCCATTGTCTTTGGAGAGGGGAACGTTGAAGTCGACGCGGATAAGCACGCACTTGTCGGTGAGGTCGAGATCGCGGATGGAGAGCTTGAGCATCGGGTTCCTTGGCTGTTCGGATGAAGGGCTTAGCACCGATTTTCACCGATGACACTGATATTAGAGTGAATCGAGCTACTCAGGAATGAGGGCGTCGGCTTCGATTTCGATCTTCCAGGTTGGGTTGATGAGGGCTTTCACGACGACCATGGTGCTGGCTGGCTTGATGAGCGAGAAAAACTTGCCGTGGACGCGGCTGATGGCCTCCCAGTCGTTGACGTCGGTGAGATAGATGCGGGTGCGGACGACGTGCTCGAACGACGTGCCGGCCTCTTTGAGAACGCCGGCGATGATGGTGAGGCACTGGTCTGTCTGACCGGCTATGTCGGCGTCGTCGCAGCCCACGGGTCCGGTTCCGGAGACCATGACGTGACGGCCGACGCGGACGGCTCGGGAAAAGCCGATGACGGGTTCGTAGGGGGAGGTGCCGGGGATATTTTGGCGCTCTATCATGATTTGGAACTCCTTTGGGTCGCTCGTTGATGCTTGCGAACGGCGTCTACATCGGCCAGATCTTGAGGCCGACCGGATGCGCGTTGACGCATGGTACAGACTGTAGCGGAGATATAGCGTGTGGGTAAGTCTCCTTCGATAAAGGTGGACGCTACTTTGATTGACAATCCGGGAATTTACGCCGTCGGTCTTCTGGATCACCTCAAAGCAGATGGGAGGTACGTCTAGTCGAATTACCGTTTTTGCATCGGAGAAGTCGTCGATCGAAGATATTTCGAGCGGAGTTCCGAAGTCTGCGCGAGGTTTGTAGGCGATGCAAGCATTCCTAGCGCTGAGTTCTGTAAAGACGGTGAGGTGTTTGGTCATGCGTGGCTGCCCGTGTATGAAGACTTTATATCCGCCGATGATGACATATCTAACGTGTTTTGGGTTACAGCGAACAGCAGTTCTTCCAAGTTCAGTCCATCGAAGAAACAACCATCGGCACGATACCTCTCTACGCTCATCTGATGGCCGGCGTCTGGCGCGACGCACTCCCAAGAGCGATATTCCTCGCGCTTTATTTCATCGGAGGATTGGAATTTCTGCGCAATGGTTTCCAACTCACTCGCCTTCTGGATTCTATCAACGCAATTACTGCTTTTCGTCGGCTTTCAGGATGAAGTGGAGCGGGAGGATGAGCGAAAACATTGCGGTTGCAATCAGAATTGCTCCGATGGCAAAGATCCGCAATCGCTCGTGGAGTGGAGGTGGGGTATCCGGCCCAATGAATATGAGAAATGATCCACAAAGGGTCCAGCAGTTGGCAACAATTGTCGCAACGCGTAGACAACGGCGGGGGAGCCCCAGAACAGCGGATTCTGACTTATCGAAAGACGAGAACAACGTGGTCATGGGCTCACTCCGGTGCGCACGAAACTGTTACAAGCCCTTTTTGACGAGGAAAAGGATCAGGTCCTTGACGCGGCTGGAGTAGCCCCACTCGTTGTCGTACCAGGAGATGACCTTGCCGGTATTACCGCCGACTACCTTGGTGAGGAGCGAGTCCACGATGGAGGAGAGTGGGTTGCCCTTGAAGTCGGAGCTGACAAGCTCTTCGGTGGTGAAGCCGAGGATGCCCTTGAGTTCGCCTTCCGAGGCATTCTTGAGCGCTTCGTTGATGCTGGCCACGGTAATCGGCTTCTCGGAGACGAAGGTGAGGTCGACGACGGAGACGTTGGGGGTCGGTACGCGGATGGCGAAACCGTCCAGCTTGCCGTCCATCTCCGGGATGACGAGCTTGAGGGCCTTGGCGGCGCCGGTGGAGCTTGGGATCATGGAAAGAGCAGCGGCGCGGGCGCGGCGGAGATCCTTGTGCGGGGTGTCAAGGATAACCTGGTCGTTGGTGTAGCTGTGGATTGTCGTCATGATGCCAGACGCGATGCCGAAGGTGTTGTGCAGGACGTGAACGACGGGCGCGAGGCAGTTGGTGGTGCAGGAGGCGTTAGAGATGACGTTGTGCGTGGCGGCGTCGTACTTGGAGTCATTGACGCCGAGGACGAGGGTGATGTCCTCGTGGGTGGCGGGTGCGGAGATAATGACTTTCTTAACCGTTGTGCCGAGGTGGGCTTTGGCCTTGGTGGCGTCGGTGAAGAAGCCAGTGGATTCAACGACGATCTGCGCGCCTACGGAGGCCCAATCGAGCTTAGAGGGATCGCGCTCAGCGAAGACCTTGATTTTTTTGCCGTCGACGACGAGGGAATCTTCGGTGTGAGCGATTTCGTTCTTCAGGTTGCCGAGGATGGAGTCGTACTTGAGGAGGTGAGCGAGCGTGGCGGGCGTGGTGAGGTCATTGACGGCGACGAATTCAATCTCGGGATTGCCGAGGGCGGTGCGGAAGACATTACGTCCGATGCGGCCGAAACCGTTGATACCTACTTTGACTGCCATGTGAGCTTGCTCCTCAAGGTATGTTGCGAAGATTCTGACTTGACGTGCGGGAGTGTTCCCAACACGGAGGCTACCAAATGGAGTTGGGGGGCGCAATGAGGAAAGGGTTTTACTCGGCGAGCAGGTTTGCGAGAGGGTGGGGGGTGTGTTACAAGCGTGTCTAGTAGTTGGACGCAAAACACCGTGCCGAGCCACGATTTCGAGCGCCTGCCGCTTCTGTAGCGCAGGCTGGCAGAGAGAGAATGCGCGAGATGCGCGATTGGATACTTGAAAAGATGAGAAGACGTACTAGACGTGGGCCCAACGAGTCGGAATCGACCGGAAAGAGCGGCCAGGAGCTTCCTGCAGGACAACTTGCGCCACTGCGTCCGAACTACCCGGATCCGATTGTCCGGGAGGTACAAGCTGAGACTTCGAAGCAACCTGAGATCTCGAAGACGAGCGAAGTACCGGTAGAGATGCTTCGACTTGAACGAGATGAGGCGCAGGAGCAGCCTTCCGCACCGGAAGAATTTCCACCGATGAGCCAGGACTTTGCGCCCGCCTCTGAAGGCGAAAAGATGGTTGTGGAGACGCAGCCTGAGTCGTTGGCGACCCCGCCGGCGGAGCAGACGGCGGCGAAGAGCCCGCGCGGATACGTTGTGCTGACGATTGGGCTACCGGGTTCGGGCAAGACGACCTGGTACAAACGCCGGGGCGTTTCGCCGCTTTCGAGCGACATGCTGCGGACGATTCTGTTTGACGACATTACGGATCAGCGGTACCAGGGATTGGTTTTCTCGACGCTGCGGAGCTTGCTGCGCGCGCGGTTGATCGCAAAGATGCCATGGAATTACGTGGATGCGACGAACCTGAGCCCGCATGAGCGACGCCAGTGGATCAAGATGGCGAAGAGCTTTGGGTACGAGGTGCAGGCGGTGTTCTTCGATGTGCCGCTGGCTGTGTGCCTGGAGCGCAACTCCAAACGCGACCGGCAGGTGACGGACGAGGTCATGCACAAGATGGCGGAGCGGTTGCGTCCACCGGCCTTCAAGGAAGGTTTCGACAAGATTACGGTGGTTCGGGTGAAGGGGGCTGCCGGAGAGCCTGCGGCGCCGCCTGAAGGGGATGCTTCGGCGGTTATGAGCGATGGCGATCCGGCGGTTTAGACCCTGCCCTGGCCTCTCGAGGGTGGGGCGCAGGGCTTTGTGTGAATGAGGTTTTGAGTGACCGAGGCCAGTGTGCAGTTCGCGAAGGTGAGCTATGCGCTGGCCGCTGGTACGTCTGGCGTGCGGACTTTGCTGCAGGATGTTTCGCTAAGTCTGGAGCCGGGAACGACGACGGCGCTGCTGGGTCGGAGCGGCAGCGGCAAGACCACGTTGATGCGGATGGTGAATGGGCTTGTCATGCCTTCTTCCGGGAGTATTACGGTTGCCGGGAAGACCACGTCTGAATGGGACATGCTGGAGTTGCGACGGGGGATTGGGTACGTCATCCAGGAGTCCGGGCTGTTTCCGCATTGGACAGTGGAGCGGAATGTAGGGCTTGCGTTGGAGCTTGAAAGGCAGAGTGAACGCGCGCGCCGGGTGGCGGAGGTCTTGGCGCTGGCTGGGTTGGAACCGTCGTTGGCGGGGCGATATCCGTGGCAGTTGAGCGGCGGACAACGGCAGCGAGCGGGACTTGCACGAGCGTTGGCGGGCGATCCGGGTGTGTTGTTGATGGATGAGCCGTTTGGTGCACTCGATCCGATGACGCGGGGGGAGATGCAGGAGATGCTCAAGGGTCTCCTGGCGCGGGTTCGCAAGACGGTGTTGCTGGTGACACATGATCTGGATGAGGCCTTGTATCTTGCTACCCGCGTGGTCTTTCTTGATGGAGGTGTGATTGCGGCGGATTTGCCTTCGCATGAGGTTATGCAGTCGCAGGTGGATTACGTGCGGCAGTATGTCGCTGCCGTGCATCGGGGCGGTGCGGCATGATGGGTTTTCTTAAACTTCATAGCGCGGAGATTGGGCGGCTTACTTTCGAGCATCTGTGGCTGACATTGTTTGCGATGCTGCTGGCGACGGCCATTGGGTTGCCGCTGGGAATTATGTTGACTCGGAACGAGCGGCTGGCGAGGCCGGTGATTGCGGTTACGAACGTGATCCAGGTGATTCCAAGCCTGGCGCTGTTTGGGCTGCTGCTGCCAGTGCCATGGCTCGGCGAGAATGCGGCGAGGCTTGCGATCCTGGCGTTGACCGGCTACGCCCTGCTTCCTATCGTGCGCAATACGTATGCGGGGATTCGGAGCATCGATCCGGCATTGATAGACGTGGCGCAGGCGATGGGGATGACGGACGGGCAGCGGCTTTGGAAGGTGGAACTGCCGCTGGGTGCGAGTGTGATTCTAGCGGGACTGCGGACGGCGACGGTGACGTGCGTGGGGGTGGCGACGATCGCTGCGGCGATTGGGGCCGGGGGGCTGGGGGAGCTGATTTTTCGTGGGGTGGCTTCGGTCGATAATGGACTTGTCCTGGCTGGGGCGATTCCTGCGGCGCTGCTGGCGTTGGCGGCGGATGGGGTGCTGGGGTGGGTGGAGAATCGGGTGGCGGTGCGGCGATGACGTGGTTTGGGACTAGGATTGCACCGTGAGTTATCGGCTCGGTCGCTGCAAGCTGAAAGTTTTCTCTGGGTGCGTGAGCAGCTTGGCGCTCTTAATGGGTTTGAGTGCTTGTGCGCCGCCGAAGGGATCAAGGATTGTAATTGGGGCGAAGAACTTTACCGAGCAGGTGGTGCTGGGGGAGTTGCTGGCGCAGGAGATTGAGGCGGTGTTTCAGGGAGAGGGTAAGCCGCAGCGGGTTGAGCGGCGCTTTTATTTGGCGGGGAGTTATCTGTGCCACCAGGCGCTGGTGACAGGCCGTATCGATGGGTATGTGGAGTATTCGGGTACGGCGTTGACGGCAATCCTGAAGCAGCCGCTGCCGCCGGTGAAGGATGCGGCCTCGGTATTTGCTATCGTGAGCGATCTGTACGAGAAACGGTACAGGGTGAAGGTCGAGCGTGGGTTGGGGTTTGAGGACACTTTTGCAATGGTGGTGCGGGGGAACGATGCCACGAGGTTGGGGTTGGTGAAGATCAGTGACGTTGGACGTGTCGATCCCAGTCCCACATCTCAAAAGCGAGATGTGGGGCACCCGGATGGAGCGGGGTGGAGGCTGGGGGTGGGGTACGAGTTTCAGGCAAGGCCGGATGGGTTGGATGGACTGGAGAAGACGTATGGGCTGCGGTTCGGCGCGCCGCGGGTGATGGACCTGGGGTTGCTCTATCGGGCGCTTGGGGCGGGGCAGGTGGATATCGTTGCGGGAAACTCTACCGATGGACCGATACGGGCTCTGGGATTGAAGGTGCTGGAGGATGATCGGCACTACTTTCCTCCGTATGAGGCGGTGCCGCTGATCCGTGAGGACTCGCTGCGGTGGCATCCGGAGATGCAGGTGGCAATGGATAAGCTGGCGGGGAAGGTCTCGGCTGGAGAGATGCAGGCGATGAACGACGCGGTGGATGGCCGGCATGAAGATGTGGGGAAAGTTGTCGAACGGTTTCGGCGGCAGAAAGGGCTCTAGATGGTTGAACCATGGCTGCGGGGGACGTTGACGGAGGTCGATGCGGTGCGGCGCCAGGTACTGCATGCGCTGGAACTGGGTGGAGAAGATGTCGAACGTTGGTGCGAGGCGTTGAGTGATGCGGCGATCCATAAGCGGCCGTTTGGCGTGGCATCGGTTGCGTTTCACCTGAGGCACATGGCGCGGAGTCTGGATCGGCTGCTGACATATGCCGAGGATGGATCGTTGTCGGAGGAGCAGATGTCGCAATTGGGCACGGAGATGGAGGCAACCGGGTCTGCGGCGGCAGTGCTGGAGGAGTTTCGAGCGGGGTTGGAGGCGGCTGCTCGACGCATCGGCCAGATCTCTCCAGGGAGTTATGAAGAGGCTCGCGGGGTGGGCCGGGCGCAGTTGCCGTCCACTGTAGGGGGCTTGCTCGTGCATTGCGCGGAGCACACGCAGCGTCATCTGGGGCAAGCGATTACGACCGCCAAGATAGTTCTGAATATTTCGAACGTGTCAGCCAACCAAACCGCATCACACAGAGAGTAAGGGCAGTAACGTAGGCCGCTTGAATCGGTGTTGGCATTTATTGTGCTTACGCGTTTTGTTCAATCGCTTGCCTACGACAAATGCGCAGCAAAAGTCGACCGCCAGCAAAACTGGCAGGGCCGGATTTGCAGCGCACAATTTTGGAGGCAGTTTATGGACAAGATGCTGAAAGACAGGAAGGCGCGTTTTGCGCTCTCGGCAGTGGTTCTAGGCTTAGGTTTGGCGACAACAGCCCACGCCCAGTTTAACGCAAAGGTAACCGGCACGGTTCAGGATCCATCTGGCGCAACCGTCCCCGGCGCGACGGTCACGATCACAAATCTTGGAACGCAGCAGACAAAGACTGCGACGGCGTCGTCTGAGGGGTTCTTCCAATTCGGCGAATTGCCGCCCGCACATTATCGTCTTGTCATCACAGCCGACGGGTTCAAAACAAGCACGTTCAGCGATGTTGAGGTTGCGGCCGAGACTCCACGGAATGTTGATGTCAAACTAGCGGCCGGGGGCAACTCAGAGACCGTAACTGTCACTGCGGATGATGTTGCGGTTCTGCAAACAAGCGATGCGAACGTGCAGCGCACTATTTCTAGCGATGAAATTCAGCGGTTGCCGATTGTCGGATCAGATCCTTACGAGTTGCTTCGGATCGCTCCGGGTATCACAGGGGATGGTGCACGTGGAGGCGGCGGCGGTGCGGTGTTTCTGCCGAATTCCGTTGGACCGGGTGGCTCGAACTCTGGCATCTTTCAGACGGAGAACCAGGTCCAGATCTCCGCAGACGGCCAGCGCATTGCGGATAACAACTACACGATCGACGGCGTCAGCGTGAACTCGCTGGGCCGAGGCGGCGCGGCAGTGGTAACTCCGAATCAGGAGTCTATTTCAAGTATCAATGTGATCTCCACTTCTTTTGACGCGGCGGACGGTCGCAACTCGGGTGCACAGATCAAAGTCGTTACGAAGAGTGGAACCAACGACTTGCACGGGTCGCTCCTGTTTCTTTATGACGAGCCGGGGCTGAACGCGTTCAATCGTTATGGCGGGCCGGCGATCGGGTCGAAGCCTGTGCGCGTTGCGATCAAACAGCGCAATTACGCGGCTTCGTTGGGCGGTCCGATTATCAAGGACAAGATCTTCCTGTTTGGGTCATTCCAGGGGTACAGCCAGGTAAACAACACGGTCTCGAACGCTTATGTTGACACCGCGCAGTATCGCGCCGCTGTGATCGCAAATCGCCCCGGTGGATTGACGGCTGGGACGTTCGCAGATCCCTTGGCTGTTCCTCGCATCCGGACTGTGGTGGCGAGCGACTGCTCCGGCTACGCGAACAATCAGGGCAGGTATGTCCCTACGCAGGTCAACGGGCAGGGGCCGGTCGTGACGCAGACGGCTCAGAGTGGACCGTACTGTCAGGTGGTGGCCGGTGGACTGGATGTTGGGTCGCTGACGCCGGGCGGCGCGTCCCAGCTTGGACAGTATCTGGCATATTTCAGCAATGGTACGGCGGCATCCCCGGGACCTGCGACGAAGGTAGGCGGGGGTTTTGTGGGAGGTGGTCTGGACGGTATTCCGGATGTCCAGCAGGTGCAACTTACGGTCCCGCAGCACTCCCGCGGGAACCAGTACAACGGGCGTGTGGACCTGAATTTAACCAAGAAAGATTTACTTGCAGGCAGCGTCTACTTTACCAAGCTGGATGGCTACTCCAGTACGGAGGGGACCTCGCGTCCGCAGGGGGACGTGCCGTTCAAACCGTTGAACTCGGCTGCGACTGTGCTCTACATTCACACCTTTTCTTCTACGTGGCTGAATGAATTGCGGGCTAATGGAACACGCTTCCACGATAACGGCCCGCAGGACTTTGGCAGTGTCAATCTTGGCATTCCATACACCTATGCCGAGGATCTGCCTTTCAACAATCTGGACTTTGGTGTGACAGCGGGTCCGACGACGGGTGCTGTTCTGGCGCAAAACACGATTGAGGTGAGTGACCAGGTGACGCACAGCTTTGGCGCGCACACACTCAAGGTTGGCGGTGGCGTTCGCTGGGAGCAGGACAACAGCAACCTTAGCGGTCAGGCGCGTCCAAATTTCTCTTTTCGCGGTCTCTGGAATCTGGCGAACGATGCTCCGTTCTTCGAGTCACAGACTGTCAATCCGCTTACGGGTGGGACGGCGAACACACAGCGTTACTATCGCTCACAGACTTTCTACGGTTTCGTACAACACGACTGGAAAGTAACGCCGACGTTGGCTTTCAACGCTGGCTTCCGCTATGAAATCTTCACGCCGTATCACAATAAGGGTGCGAAGACGTTTCAGCCTTCACTGGGAACTACTCCTGGATCCGAACTTGTCGGCCTGACCCTCAATCCAGTGGACAATCTTTACAACACTGACTACGGCCACTATGCGCCCAAGCTGTCCTTTGCGTGGAACCCAACTTACTTTGAAAGCAGGGTTGTCTTGCGTGGCGGGTTCGCCGTCGCGTACAACCATCTGGATTTATCGCTCTTCGAGAATGCTTTGGAGAATGGGCCGGGCATCGTAAACTTTGGCGTATGCTGCGGTACAAACAAACAGGACTTCAGCACACCGTTTGATGGTGGAGTGATCAAGTACGTGAAGGGAACCAGCAGCAATCCGAATAGCTACCCAGTCAATCCTGCGTTTGCCACGGGATTAAACGCGGCAGGCTTTCCACTTGGAATCGGCAGTACGCCGCAGGTACCGGTACCCGGACCGACGATCGAGATTTATGGAACCGGTGGCAAGATCAGGAATCCTGTGAGTTATCTGTACTCGCTTGAGACTGAAACTTTGATGTCGCACAGCATTACGTTGACGGTAGGGTACGCGGGGAGCATGGGTCGTCACTATGCGCGGCTTGTCAATCAACAGTTCTTGTATCCCACCTCTGTGGGAACGCTGAATTCACCAGTGACTGCAGCCTTCTTCGCGCGCACAGATTCTAACCAGAATTACAACGCGTTGAACGTACGGGTGGCCAAGCGGCTTGCACATGGCTTGCAGCTTGACACCACGTATACCTTCTCCAAAGGTCTGGATGAGGTGACGAATGGCGATTTTTCTGATGGGTCAGCAAACCAGACCAACCCTGCAAACAACCGGAGCGAGTATGGGTCGTCGGACTTCGACACTCGTAACCGGATAACGGGCACGGTGTTGTACACCTCGCCCAAGGTCCACACGGGCCACACCCTTCTGGATTTGTTGGCCAATGGCTACCAGGTGAACAGCATTGCAACATTCCATTCCGGTTTCAATTGGACGCCGGTCACAAACAACGGTGTAGCCTTCATTCCCGGCTCGCAAAATGTCGGGTTGATTCGGCCGATCGCATATGCTCCCGGAGCGACGCAATCCCAGATTGGACGCAGCTGTAGTAACAGCGCGTTCAAAACCGGCTCCAACTTCGCCAATCGTGGCGCGGGTGGGACTCAAGGCGGCATCAACTACTACAGCATTGCTCAGCCTGCGCCGGGACAGCCTTACACCCCAGCCGTGGCGCGTAATAGTCTTGCTGGACCTTGCTATCGCGACGTGGACTTGAGCCTGGCGAAGCAGGCGCAGTTCGAGGGTCTCGGACACACCGCGACGCTTCGCTTCCAGGCAAGCTTGTTCAATGCCTTCAACCTGCTGCAGCTTCAGCCGATTACGAATGAGGCTTTCGGCACCAACATTCAGGACACCAACTTCGGCAAGTCCGGCGGCGCAGACGCTGGTCGGGTCGTTGAATTCCTGGTGCGTCTGAATTTTTAAGTGAAACTGCCTGGAATCTGGGGAAGGGGTTGTCACTCCCTCTTCCATTTTCTTTTGCTTTTCTGCATTGGAGTAAGAAGATGAATTTGAAATTTCGCTGTTTTACAGCATTCATTGCAAGCATGACCGCGTTTGCAGCGTTGACGACGAGCGGCGTTGCCCAGGCCCCGCAGGCTGTAAATCTCTCGATCGATACGCATGCGGCGGAGACTCCATTCCCGCATTTCTGGGAGAAGACGTTTGGGTCTGGCCGTGCAATCCTGGCGCTGCGTGCCGACTACCGTAAGGATCTGGACACAGTGCATGGCGCTACTGACTTTGAGTCGGTGCGGTTTCATGGGATCTTCAACGACGAGGTTGGGCTATACGATCCGGATCGGAGTACGAAGAATCCAGGGCAGGCCGCGGTGGCAACCAATGAGGCAAGCGTCTATAACTTTTCCTATGTCGACCAGATCTACGATGGTCTACTCGCGCATCATGTGCGTCCGTTTGTCGAGTTGAGTTTCATGCCGAAGAAGATGGCTTCCGATCCTGCGGCGCTACATCCTTTCTGGTATCAGCCGAATGTGTCGCCGCCGAAGGATTACGTGCTTTGGGACGGTATGATTCGTGCGTTCGCACAGCATTTGATTGCGCGCTATGGCATCAGCGAGGTGGCGACCTGGAAGTTCGAAGTATGGAATGAGCCGAACCTGGACTTCTGGGGCGGTGACCCGAAGCAGTCTACTTACTTCAAGCTTTACGATCACACCGTGCGGGCGCTAAAGTCAGTCTCGCCACAACTGCTAGTGGGCGGGCCTTCTACTGCGCAGGCGGCATGGGTGACGCCATTTCTGGAGCACGTGAAGCAGGAAAAGGTGCCGATTGACTTCGTCTCGACGCATGTCTATGCAAACGATACGGCGAAAGATGTGTTCAAAACGGAAGAGCAGATTCCTCGCGACCAGATGGTGGCGAGGTCAGTCAAAAAAGTCCATGAGGAGATTGCGCAGTCTGCGTTTCCAAAGCTGCCACTGATCTTCAGCGAGTACAACGCGAGCTATGCAAACGAGCCGAACGTGACCGATTCAACGTATATGGGGCCATGGCTTGCGAATACGATTCGGCTTTGCGATGGGCTTACGGAGTCGATGGCGTATTGGTCATTTTCGGATGTGTTCGAAGAACAGGGAGTTACGCGGACGCCGTTTTATGGTGGGTTTGGATTGATCGCGGAAGATGGGATTCCGAAGGCCTCGCTGAACGTCTTTGCGGCGCTGCACAAGCTTGGCGACAAGCGTCTTGCCAGCGATTCCGACAGCGCTTTGATTACGAAGCGCAAGGATGGGGCGGTCGTGGTGGCGTTTTGGAACTATGCGGCTCCAGATGGCGTGGGTAAGGACATCCAGCCGAAGTACACGGCACCGGGTGCGCCTGGGCCGGTGAAGCACTTCAATCTGACGCTGACTGGAATGAGCAAAAGCTCAAAGGTGGCGATGGTGCGGGTCGATGATGCGCATGGCAACGTACTGAAGGCCTACGACGCGATGGGCCGGCCAGCGACTCCGAGCCGGGAACAGATTCTTCAGTTGAGGATTGCAGGCAGAGCTGCGCCGGCGGAAGCGGCAAGCTTCCATGATGGCAAACTGCAAGTGGATGTTCCGACACATGGCCTTGTGGTGATGGAGATTCGTTGATGACATTGCTGAGCAGGCGTCAGGCCCTGGGCCTGCTCGCAGGCGCTTCTGCTGCTGGTGTGGTGGGGAAAGGCGGTTTGGAAGCACAGGTTGTTCCGGCGATTTTGACGTCGGAGCAGGACGCGTTTCTAAATGACCTGGAACGGCGCGGTATTCGCTACTTCTGGGAGCAGGCGAGCGCGAAGACCGGGCAGGTTCGTGACCGGGCGATGAATGAAGGCAGCAGGGAATCGAGACGGGTAACAAGCACCGCAGCGACCGGTTTTGGGTTGACCGCGTTGTGCATCGCGGACAAACGCGGGTATTTGCTGCCGGGGGAGATTCGTTCGCGGGTGCATGCGACGCTGGATTATCACGCGCATAGGTTGGCGCATGAGCATGGATTCTTCTTCCACTTCAACGATATCGAGACGGGCGCGCGGAAGTGGAACTGCGAAGTGTCGTCGGTCGACACGGCGATTCTGCTTTGCGGTGTGCTGACGGCACGGGCGCACTTTACCGGGGCGGGCATCGAAAGTGAGATTCGCGATCTGGCGACGTTGATTTATGAGCGCGTGGACTGGCAGTGGATGCTGGATGGCGGCTTGATTTATTCGATGGGCTGGATGCCTGAGTCAGGCTTTTTGAACGCCAGGTGGAGCACGTATTCCGAGCTGATGATGATTTATCTACTGGGGATTGGGTCGCCCACGTTTCCTGCTGATCCGAAGACGTGGATTGCATTCGCGCGGCCGTATGTGAACTACGCGGGGTTTCACTACATCTCTGATCTTGCGCCGCTGTTCACCCACCAGTACTCACATGCGTGGTTCGATTTCCGCGGACGGCATGACCGCTACACGGATTATTTTGCGAACTCGATCCTTGCGACGCGCGCGCACAAGGCGTTCTGTATCGACCGGGGGGCACCCTACAGCGAAGACTATTGGGGGGTCACGGCTTCCGACACGAAACTTGGTTACAAGGCCTGGGGTGGGCCTCCGTTGATGGGTAAGGTGGATGGGACGGTGGTGCCTTGCGCGGCGGCAGGTTCCGTCGCGTTTCTGCCGGCGGACTGCCTGCGCGTCATGATGAGCTTGCGCGAAAAATATCCGAGGTCTTGGGGCCGGTATGGATTCTGCGATGCGTTGCATCCGGATGTGGGCTGGTATGACCCGGATGTATTGGGGATCGATCTGGGAATCAGCGTGCTGATGGCGGAGAATCTGCGGAGCAGCTTTGTGTGGGATACGTTTGCGAAAAACCCCGAGGTATCGAAGGCGATGAACGTTGTAGGATTTGTGCCAGACCGATAACGAAAGGCGAGAGGATCGTCCTGTCGTGTGAGGTGGTACATCTGATTTGTCAGCCTACGAGGTGGCCCATCTTGTCGCGTTTGGTTTGCAGGTAAAAGGCGTTGGTGGGCTCAAAGGCTACGTCGGCGTTGATGCGCTCGACGACCTTGATACCGGCGGACTCCAGTGCGTCGACCTTGGCGGGATTGTTGGTGATGAGGCGGACAGCGGGAATTTTGAGGAGCTTCAGGATCTCGGCGGGGAGTTCAAAGTGGCGGCAGTCGGCAGCGTAGCCCAGTTCGAGGTTGGCTTCGATAGTGTCACGGCCCTGATCCTGCAACTCGTAGGCCTGGAGCTTTGCCATGAGCCCGATGCCGCGGCCTTCCTGGTCCTCATAGAGAAGGATGCCGGCGCCTGCGGTTGAGATGGCGGCCAGGGCGAGCTCGAGCTGCTGGCGGCAGTCGCAACGCAGCGAGTGGAAGACGTCTCCGGTCAGGCACTGCGAGTGGATCCGCATTATGGGTGGAACGGTACCGTCCTGCATGGGTGCAAGGTCGCCCATGATGAGGGCGACTGCAGATTCTGTGCGCGTGGTGGGGGGCGGCAGCGCGGCGTTGCAAGGTGTGGGGTTATCTACGACGCCCTCGAACCCGAGGATGCGGAAATGTCCCCAGCGGGTGGGGAAATCTGCATCCGCGAGTTGGCGTAAAGAAGTAAACGGCATGAGACCGATTATACGGAGGGTTGAATGTACAGATGGGGACCAGATTTAGTGGTTGCGTGGGGTGGAATCGAGGCCATGCGGGCCAGCGCGATAGAGTAGGGGGGTGAAGCCGGTTACGACGTCGCTCATTTTGATTACGCTGCTGGTTGAGCTGGGAGTTGCAGCGGCGGTGTCGAGTTCGCTGGCGCGGTCGAAGACGTTCCGCAATTTGCTGCTGTTGCCGCACAGGACTTTCAAGCAGACAGCGCAGTTGGTGGCGTTTATTTGCGTTCCGTTGACGTTAGGGGTGTGGATTCGGGTGAGGGTGCCGAATTTTCTGGCGGCGGACCTCTCGCTGGAGACGGCGATTCTTTTGGGCATCCTGGTGGGGCCGGTGTCGGCTATGGCAGGGGCAGCAGCCCTGGCGTTACCGGCGGTATGGCACGGCGAGTACTGGGCACTGCCGGTGTATTTGGCGGTGGCGGCGATTGCGGGAGCGTTTGGACGGTTTGCTGAGGCGGAGGAGGTCTGGTCGTTTTCGCCGCTGATCGATTTGAGCGTCTATCGCTGGGTCACGCGAAATTTGAAGCGGCCGCGTCTGGACCGGCAGATCTTGCTGCTGATGTTGATTACGGCGATGGCGTTTGGGACGAGTGAGCTCTCGCGACTTTATCCACGGCGATTTTTTGATCTCCATTCCGACAATTGGTGGGTTGAGATGGCGATCTGTTTCTGTGCGCCGGTGGTAGTGGGGATTCCGCTTAAAATATGGAATCAGATACGGATTGAGCGGAAGCTGGAAGAGCAGAGCAGGCTGCTGCTGGAGGCGAGGCTCGATGCACTGCAGCGGCAAATCAATCCTCATTTTCTGTTCAATACCCTGAATTCGATTACGTCGCTGGTGCGGTCGAAGCCGGAACTGGCAAGAGAGATGATTGTGAAGCTGGCGAACATTCTGCGGGTGCTGCTAAAGGATCGCGAGGCGTTTGTGCCGTTTGCTGAGGAGCTTGCATTTACGGATGATTACCTCGATATCGAGCAGGTGCGGTTTGGAGAGAAGCTGCGCATCGTGAAGGAGATAGCGGCAGAGACGCTGGCCGTGGTGGTGCCCAGTATGTTGCTGCAGCCGTTGTTGGAGAACTCGATCAAGCATGGGCTGGAGCCGCGCATTGACGGGGGAACGGTGACGCTGCGAAGTCGGATTACGCAGGAGGGGCTGCTGCAGGTTGAAGTTGAAGACGACGGGGTGGGGATGGAGCCGGGAAGGGCCCCGGCGGGGCTAATCGTACGGCCGGGGACGGGCATCGGGATGAAGAATGTGCGGGAGCGGATGAAGGTTCTATATGGCGATGCTGCCGAGGTGGAGATTGAAAGTCGTCCTGGGCGCGGGACCAAAATTGTGCTGAAGATGCCGGTGATGGAAGGTGGGGGTGGGGGCAGGTTTGGGGTGCAGCGGAGCGATAGCTAGGGCGGGATGCTTCTGAAGCTGTCAGCTTCAAGGTTGCGCCAGGAACGCGAAGCGAAGAAGAAAGAGGCCAGCCAGGACGTAGAGCATCCAGTGGCGGCGGTTGGCGCGGCCGGTCAGGACTTCAAGGAGCGCGTAGGTAAGCAGGCCCAGACTAAGGCCGGTGGCGATCGAGTACGTCAGCGGGATGGTGATGATGGTGAGGAAAGCAGGGATGGCGATGCGGGGCTCGTCCCAGTCGATCTTGCCGATGCCGCCGATCATAAGGGCTCCGACGAGGATAAGGGCGGGTGCGGTAGCGAAGGCGGGGATCGCGCCGAAGAGCGGGGCAACGAACAGGGCCACCAGGAAGAGGATGCCGGTAACGATGGCGGTGACGCCGGTACGGCCGCCGGCGGCTACTCCGGCTGAGGACTCGATGTAGCTGGTGACGGTGCTGGTGCCAGCGAGAGAGCCGAGCACGGTGGCAGTGGCGTCCGCGAAGAAAATGCGGTTGAGGCGGGGGATGGTGTGGTCGGGACGGATAAGGCCGGCGCGCTCGGTGACGGCGACCAATGTGCCGATGTTGTCGAAGAGATCGACGAAAAGGAAGATGAAGACAATCTCGAAGACGCCGATGTGGAGAGCCCCGCGAATGTCGAGGTGGAAGGCTGTGAGGCGGAGGTCGGACAGGACGAGCGGTGTTGGGACCCAGTGGACCTGGTGGAGGGCGATTCCCAGAGCGGTGGTGCCGAGGACCCCGAGGAGCATCGCGGCGCGAACACGGAGTGCAGAGAGGACCGCTATCAGGAGGATGCCGAAGAGGGCCAAGGCCGTGGCAGGTACGCGGAGATTTCCCAATGTCACGGTTGTGGCAGGGTTGGCGACAACGATGCCGGACTCGCGTAGGCCGATGAAGGCGATGAAGAGACCGATACCGGCGGCGACGGCGGCGTGGAGCTGGTAGGGGATCGCCGCGAGGAGTTGCTGACGGATACCGGTAAACGTGAGCAGCAGGAAACAGATGCCGGAGAGGAAGACTGCGCCAAGGGCGGTCTGCCAGGGTACGCCCATGGTCTTGACGACCGTAAAGGTGAAGTAAGCGTTGAGGCCCATTCCAGGCGCCAGGGCGAGGGGGTAGTTTGCGAGTGCGCCCATGAGGATTGAGCCGAGGCCGGCGCACAGGCAAGTGGCAATGGTGACGGAGGCGAGGGGCATTCCGGTCTGGTGCAGGATGGCGGGGTTGACGAAGATGATGTAAGCCATTGTGATGAAGGTGGTAACGCCAGCGAGCGTTTCCGTACGCCAGGTGGTAGCGTGGGCGCGGAATTCGAAGTGCCTTTCCAGGCGGGCGCGAATCGTGGACATGGGTGCCTTGAAGGATGAATTGGTGAGAACACCCATAGTTTACTGGTTAGTATTCTGAGATACGACACAGACTTGATCTGAACTCGAACATGGGAGCGCTCAATGCGTGCTTTTACAATTCTTTTTTTTGCAATGTTCCTGAAAGCAGGGGCGGCGGAGGCTCAGGCAAAGACGTGGCCTGTGCGAGCGGTCGTAGTCACGACATTTGAGTTTGGGGCGGACTCGGGGGATACGCCGGGAGAGTTTCAATTTTGGGTGGAGCGTGAGCATCTGGATGAGGTCATTGAGTTTCCCGGCGGAATCCATCCGCTGCGGACGAACAAGGAGCACACCGTTTTAGGAATGGTGAGCGGAACGACCCTGGTAAATGCGACGGCCTCGATGATGGCGCTGGGGCTGGATCCGCGATTTGACCTGACGCATGCCTACATCCTGGTGAACGGCATTGCGGGCGTTGATCCGCGCGAGGCTTCCGTCGGCTCTGCGGCGTGGACGAACTATGTTGTGGGAGACGTGGCGCGGGAGATCGACCCGAAGGATGCACCCGCGGATTGGCCCTATGGATTCTTCCCGATTGGATCGACCGCTCCGAAACCTGCGGAGGCTCCCAAGCCGGGGATTATGCGGTCGAATTTATACGTGCTGAATAGCAAACTTTCTGCGTGGGCTTTTGAGCAGACGCGGGATTTGAAGCTGGGTGATGACACGACTGTCGCGAAATTTCGGGAAGGATTTGTCGGCTTCCCGAATGCACAGCGGCCTCCCTTTGTACTGAGAGGGGATGTCATGGCTGGCGATACCTACTGGCATGGCGCAACCATGACCGGCTTCGCGGAGGATTGGGTAAAGCTCTGGTCGGGGGGCAAGGGACGATTCGTGATGACGGCGATGGAGGATTCGGGCTATCTTGAGGCGGTTGAAAGACTAGGACGGATGAAGAAGGTCGATCCACAGCGAGTGATGATTCTGCGTGCGGGCAGCAACTTTTCCATGCCCAGACCCGGCCATACGGCGGTGGAATCGGTGACGGCCCCGTACATCGGGACACGGGTTGCGCTGGAGTCGGCCTGGCTGTGCGGTAGCACGGTGCTGCATTGGCTGCTCGAACACTGGAGCGTGGCAGAGGGTCGGATCCCCGGCGAGTGAGGGTTACTTGCCTACTCGCCAAGGAGAGGTATTGGTCCAGGTTCTGAGTTCCTTGCGGGCCCAAGCGGTGGATTTACCCGTGTGGCAGGACGTGCAGTGGTTGGGGATGCCGGACTGCTCGGTGACCAGCGGTGAAATGAAGTTGAAGATGTGGGACGAGACGAAATTGTTTTTGTAGTGGTTCCGATCTATGGAATGTGGCACGCGACGCATTGGCTGCCGGTGCCGCCTTAAGAATGGTGCGTGTGCCTGGCGACGATGCTGCGGAGGCCTGAAGGAGTAGGTGCGTCGTGGCAGGAGAGGCAGAGTTTGTTGCCCGCGAGCGGCAGCAGAGATAGCGTGTCGGAGTGGACCTGGGGGCAATCTAGGCAGAGTAGTGTGCGCTGGTACATGTTGCTTTGGACGAAGTCGTTGCGCTGCATGCGGTTCTTGTTGAGCTGACTATCTGACTCGCGAGTTTGCAAGGATGCGGCGGTAGTAGTCCTCATACAGGCCGATGATGGTGTAAGCGCAGAAGTGGTCCTGCGCGGTCTTTCGGGCAGCGGTCCGCATCGCTTCGCGACGTGCGGAATTTGTAAGTAGCGCGATCGCGGCGCGGGACATGGCTTCGACGTCGCCGACCTCGCAGAGGATGCCGTTGACGTTGTCCTCAATAAGCTCGGGTACGCCACCAACGCGGGTTGCGATTGCAGGGACGCCGCAGGCCATGGCTTCAAGCGCGGCCAGGCCGAAGGACTCCATCTCGGAGGGCATCAGCATGAGGTCCGCGAGGGGGAGGAGTTCGTTGACGTTGTCCTGCTTGCCCAGGAAGTGAATGCGATCCTGTACGCCGCGTTTACGTGCGAGATACTCGGCTGCGCTGCGGTCCGGGCCGTCCCCGATGAGCATAAGGCGTGAAGGAACGACATTTGCGACACGGGCGAAGGTCTCTACGACATCGGTGATGCGCTTTACGGGGCGGAAGTTGGAGAGATGGACGAGAAGCATCTCCTCGGGGGCTGCGAAGCGAGGGCGCATCTCTGCGATCAGGTCGGGCCGAGCGACGTAGACGTCACAGTTGACGAAGTTGCGGATTACCTCGATGGGTGTATCGATCTTGAAGGCATCGTAAGTGCGGTCGCGCAGATAGGACGAGATAGCAGTAACACCGTCGGATTGCTCGATCCCGAACTTTGTAATCGGCAGGTAGGAGCGGTCGAGGCCGACGAGGGTGATATCGGTGCCATGCAGCGTAGTAATGAATGGCAGAGTGATGCCGCGGGTAGCGAGCATCTGCTTGGCGAGGTAGGCCGAGACGGAGTGTGGGATGGCGTAATGAACGTGCAGCAGGTCAAGGCCGTTCCACTCTGCTACCTCCGCCATGCGGGTAGCGAGGGCGAGGTCGTACGGCGGATGCTCGAAGAGGGGGTAGTGGAATAGCTCGACCTGGTGGAAATGGATGTTGACCTCGCGTCCGGTGAGGCGGAAGGGCGGGGAAGAAGTGATGAAGTGAACCTCATGTCCGCGCGCGGCCAACTCAATGCCGAGCTCGGTTGCTACGACTCCGGAGCCGCCGTAAGTGGGGTAGCAGGTGATACCAATTTTGAGGCGCCGGTCGTCTTTGGGTTCGGGTTGCGTTTCGGGAGTCATTGGACCTTTTCTTATCCGGTATTGGCGGTGCGTTAGCCGGAGACGCGATGGAGGCCGGGGATGCCAAGGTTCCCGTAGTGGATGAGTTGAGGGCCTCCGGGGGTTCGAAGAATCTTCGGAATGACCTGAAGGAGCGCTTGATATTCGATCTCGCGGGAGGCTCGGAGACGAGTCTTCTGGTCGTCCAACGCCGCGTCCAGATGGCCGGGATGGCAGCAAAGCTCGTAGGTGCCGGAGGATGGGAGAGCGTTGAGGGTCCTACCCAGGATTTCGGCCGTCAGTGTACCGGTAGCGGCAATTCCTATAGT
This sequence comes from Rhodanobacteraceae bacterium, assembly GCA_043783275.1. Taxonomy (GTDB): domain Bacteria; phylum Acidobacteriota; class Terriglobia; order Terriglobales; family Acidobacteriaceae; genus Edaphobacter. The sequence continues at coordinate 21,587 of JAYVZP010000010.1, read as the reverse complement.
TCCGACGGGGATGAGTGCTTTCTTCTTGATTTCCAGCGTGACTGAGTTGAAGGCGGGTTGGAACCGATTGAGGCTGATCATCTGCATGCGGCGAAGCAGCGGAGCTTGGGCGAGTCTGGACGACCATGCAGGCTCGAATGGGTTGCGAAGCGCTCCCACGCCGCAGCGCGCTGCGGAATCTGCAACGACGCCCGTTACAAAAGGGAAGATATGAACGTGCTTGTGCGTGTCGATATGGGTAACTTCGATGCCGGCTTGCTGGAGCTTCTGGATCTGGGCCTGAGCCTCGCGTGCCAACTCGACAGCGGAGATTTTATGGCTCAGGACCGCCCGCACGAAATCGAGCAGGGCGGGACGGAAGGATCTGCCGTCGGGGCCGAGAAGCGTTGGGATGGTCTCCGGTGGAGAGACAGGCGTTCCGTCGACAAGGACGAGATGGCAGCCTACGCCGAGTTTTGGAGCCGCGCTGGAGAGAGCAACGGCTTCTGCGAACGCTGGACCATTTGCCATGAGGGTCGCGGAAGAGAGTACGCCTGCACGATGGAGCTGCAGTATGGCGCGATTGATGCCAGGGGTCAGGCCGAAGTCGTCGGCGTTGATGATGAGGCGGGAAGACACTGCACGATTGTAGAAGCATCCCAGGTCGCAGGCAGCTGATCTACGCAAGGTGCGGTCTTAGAACTGGCGGCGGGGTGGCGAAGGGTGGGAGGCGCGGATGCAGCGCGCAGATCAAGAGTTTTTGGTGGGCCGTGAGGGACTCGAACCCCCGACATCCTGCTTGTAAGGCAGGCGCTCTAACCAACTGAGCTAACAGCCCGGCGTGTGTTGCAGCCATCACCAGTCTAGGTCAGGGACGGCCGTCGTGCAAATGCGTGTAGCCCTTTAGGACGTTTGGCAGAGTTCTTACCCGGAAAAGGGAAGATTTCAAAAAAATCGATATCCCCTTTAGAGCGAAGACAGAAATTTGAAAACAAACTGAATTTATTTACGAATGATTCCTCAACTGTCAAAGCCGAGCATTTCACCGAAGATGATCTGCGCAGTTTAGAACTTCTGCTCCAACTGGGAATGCGTGTTTCTTTCGTCTGTTTTTTTGTCTTGAGGCTCGTGTTTTTTGATCAATCACTGCTCTCCAATCCATCCTCTGGTGAATTGACTATGGTTACTGCGCGTGCGTATTCGGAGCTCCTGGCGACGCTCCACTCGACTCCTCTTGATCCCGCACATTGGGAGCGATTCCTGCAGCAGGTCTGCACATTCACGGATTCTGTCCATGGTTTTGTTGTCTGCACTAGCAGCAACCTTGGAACCCAGGTCATAGGTCATGGCGGCAGCGGGGATATGGCGGACGCCCAACGGCTTTACAACAAGAGCTACTGCAACACGGATCCTTTTCGGCTGGCTGTTCTGCAGTCGACGCGCCTGGGAATTATCGATGGCGATGAGCTGGTTTCGGACGCGGATTTGCTGCAATCCGCGTTTTACAAGACGGTTCTTGAGCCATCTGGCCTGCGATATCTGACAATCATGTCCATGTCCGCTACCCTCCGGCGCATGGAAGCGGTTAGCGTCTGGCGAGGTCCCAAGCAGGGCCGAATGGATGAGGAGAAACGCGAATTTCTTCGCGACCTGATGCCCCATGTCCAGATTGCGCTGGATGTGCGTCAGAGACTGCGCAACTCGGAACGTCTTGCGCAAAGTGTGCAGACCCTGCTTGACCGAACGTGGTCGGCGGCTTTCCTGGTGACGCATCAGGGAAGGGTACTGCACTTCAATCAGCCGGCACGGGACGTTCTGGCAGCATCGGTTGGTGTGGAGATCCGCAAAGGTAGGCTTTGTGCGTCCGAGCGCTTGGACGATGCGCAGCTGCAGGCTCTTTTGCAGCCTAAGCGCGGCGATCCGAGGCTAGCCAGGGGAGGTGCTATGCGGCTACACCGACGCGACGGCTCAGGTCGTCCGCTCCACGTCATTGCCATGCCGATTGCTACAAGTGAGCTGGCGGTCGAGACAAACGCGATGATGGTGCTGATGACGGATCCTGATGCGCAAATCTGTTATTCAGATTCAGTGTTGAAAGGGCTATACGGGTTAACGCACGCGGAAACCGAAGTAGCGAACGCATATCTAACCGGGTATACAAGCGACGAGGTCGCCCTTCTAAGAGGTGTTTCTTTGAGTACGGTTCGGAGTCAACTGAAAGTATTACTTCAGAAAACAGGCACGAGGCGTCAAAGCGATCTGCTTCGCTTGCTGATGACCCTACCGCGAATTGGAACGGGGCCCTCGCGCTCGCGTTCGGAGTATCAGTAGCCGTTGCTCCCTCTGGGAACGTAAATAGTGAAGCGACACGACTGGCATTTAGATCGGATGAAGAAAATCTTAAGGCGACGATGCGCTCTTGCCCGCGGTTGTCGAAGGCGTTTTGCCTGGGTGTCCGCGCTCACGTTTGTTTATTGCGTTAGCGAAAAACTTTGCTTCTCATCAGGACGGAAACGTAGTTTAGACGATGCAGTTTCGACAGGTCCCACCTTCGATGTTGAGGTTGCAACATTGATTTTGGTGCCCTGTCATGGATTGGTTTACGGTGGCACCAAGCTCAGGAACCGCGGACGGCTGGTCCTGGGCATGTCCGCCAAATCTGTGTAAGTGCACCCCATTCGCTTCACCCTCGGCAATCTGATAGACTTCAGTCATCGAAGCAGTGGTGAACGTCCGCCGCTTTGTATTGTGAAGTCCAGTGGAAGTGAGCGTTTTCTAAATGCTTCTTCCTAAGGTCGTATCCGGTTGCTGCGAAGCAATCTGGGGACGTAGCTCAGTTGGTTAGAGCGCTGCCCTGTCACGGCAGAGGTCGCGGGTTCGAGCCCCGTCGTCCCCGCCATCCATTCCAAAAGGCCTGCGGAATGAATGGGACCTGAGTGACACGCAAGTTTGGTTCTGTTCAGGATTGGACCGACCTGTCAGTCTCCAAAGAAATTTCAGTTTTATTCGATTTCGGCTCGCATCTAGCACCTTCCTCCGACAATCTCGCTCTCCACCGCTCGGTTACGCGACGTGACTGCACGCGGGTACATATCAAGCTTCATTCTGGTGTTCGCGTGTCTCGAAAAGCTTCTGGCTGTCTTCACATCTTACCCATTCGCTTCTAAGCGATGTGCCGGAGTAAGGACAAGACCTGCGCGAACCGACGATCTTGTGAAGGGCGATCTCTCGAGCAATTGACTTGATATCCCGATTCAAGAGGGTATCGGGCTAAGAGGGTTGTTTTGCCCTCACGGACGGACCCCCGAAACCCAGTCTTTCGGCATCGAACGTGGACTTGAGCGACGCCACATGTGCAATTCTTTTCGCCGTGTACTCATCCATCGGGACGGGCTTGGCGTTTCGAAGATCTGCTGATGCATCGAGTAGAGCCGACGCGCTCTTCCTGCTATCCAGCTTGCCGACAAGTAGGTATACCTCTGCCAATACCATCACCCTTGGTGTTTTTTCACGACTCGCGCTTTGGCGGACAAGTTTTATAGGGTTGCGGTCAACTCGCTCATTCTGCAGTACATGAATGTGACCTGGTAATCGCACGTTGCAACCAATAAAACGGTACGCGTATCCTAGAAGCAATGACATTCCTGCGTCAGTTCGGAGCAATTCTGCTGTTGCTGTTGTGCTGCGTGGCCCCGGCGATGGCGTGCATGGCTCCAAATGCGGAGATGACCTTCGAAGAGCGTGCTTGTTGCCGCATGATGAAGAATGACTGCGGCCAAATGATGGATATGCCCGCTTCGCACGACTGTTGCAAAGAAACTCCGAAAACGGTAGGCGAAGCGGCACTCAAGACGGATACCGTAACCGTTCATCCACTGATGTTTGCTGTTCTCGTTGCTGCTTCGTTCGATCTCATCAATCCGCAAGACGCGATTGTGGGTTGGGTACAAAGCCCGGAACACTCACCGCCAAAGCCTCCGCCTTCCTGCATTGCCGTCCTCAGAATCTAGTCCACTCCTCTCTCGCTGACGATTTCGAGTGTGCCTTCTTCGGCGCTCATATCTGAACTGCATTCGAGACAGGAGTTTTTCTATGAAGGTGGCCTTGTATTGGACCGCCGCAATGGTTATGTCTACCGGAATCTCTGCACATGCGCAGGAGATGCCCGGCATGCCGACACCACTTGCCACGTTGGTTTCAGAAGCACAATCTAGCAATTCCCAAATTTCCGCCGCAGACCACGCGTGGAAGGCAGCGTCCCACGTTGCCCAACAGGTCACAACTCTGCCCGATCCGCAGTTTACGGTTCAGTCATTCAGCGTCGGCAGTCCCAAGCCATTTGCAGGTTTCAGCAACAGCGACTTTGCCTACATCGGTTTCGGTGCCTCGCAGGAACTACCTTTTGCCGGGAAGCTTCGACTTAAGGGTGACGTAGCAAACCAGGAGGCGGATATACAGCAGACCCAGGCAGACCTGCTACGTTCCTCGATCACTGAGCAGGTGAAGCTTCTGTATCTCAGGTTGGGCTATCTGGATGCGACGCTTTCGATCCTTGGACGAAACAATGCCGTTTTGAAGCCGCTGATCGAGACGGAATTGTCTCGGTACAGCCTCGGTCAAGGCAGTCAGGCAGAGGTGCTCAAAGCGCAGATCGAGCACACGAAGATCCTGCGGGAAGTCACGCTGAACCATCAGGAGATGGGGCAACTCCAAACCAGCCTCAAGGAGCTTCTGCATCGTTCCCAGTCTTCGCCGGACATAGTTCCCGCGCCACTTTCTTTGACTTCGTTCCACCGACCCGCAGAGGATCTGCAAGCCCTCGTCAAGACGCACAATCCCACCGTTTTTGTGCAGATTGCGGGGGTCCATAAGCAGGATGCCCAACTGAAGTCCGCACAGCAGGAGGGCAAGCCTGACTTCAACGTCGGTTATATGTTCCAGCAGACTGGCGGCGGCTATCGCGACTACTACATGCTCACCGTCAGTATGCGGTTGCCGCGGCGCAAGCGAGTTGAAGCAGGCGTGGCGGAGGCTGCCGAATCGCTAGAACGCTCGAAGCAGGAACTCGATTCACAGGTGCAGCAGCAACTCGCAGAGGTTCAAAAAGAGTATATCGCTGTGACCAATACGGAAGAGCTCCTAAAGGAGTACACGGATGGACTTCTGCCGCAAGGACAGGCCGTGTTTCGCTCCGAGCAAACGAGTTACCAGTCGGGCAAGCAAGCCTTCGCTCCCGTGCTCTCTTCTCTGCTCGACGAACTGACTTTTGAGCACGACTACCAACAAGCGCTGCTCGACCACGAAACGGCGTTGGCACGTCTCGAAACCCTGACAGGAGCGCAACTGCGATGAACAGATACATCGTCCGCACCTCGCTGTTCTGGCTTCTGCTCTTCGCAGTTGTCGCGGCGGTGTATGTCTACCGCACCCACATTGTGAAACATGCAGAGGTTGTCTCGAATGGCGTTCAACCCATCGCATCCGGGCCGAAAGAAGAGCCGATAAAAGATGCACCGATGACTGCTAACAAGATGGAAGCTCCCCTGGTGCCAATTCAATTGACAAACGAGCAGATGAACAGCATTGGAGTCAAGACTGGCACCGTCGAGTATAAGGAACTGAATGATGAGATTCGGACTACCGGAACTGTTGATGTGGACGAGCGACTTCAATCCTCCGTGCAGGTTCAATTCTCCGGATATATCCGCAAAGTATTTGCCAATGCGACATATCAATATGTACGCAAGGGCGATCCTCTCTTCACGATTTATAGTCCTGAGCTTGTCGCAACACAGGAAGAGTATCTGCTTGCAAGACGGAATCAGATTTCTCTCAGTGGAAGCTCAGTAGATGGGGTTGCCACTGGAGCATCGTCTCTCACATCGGCGGCAGAGCATCGGCTTCGCCAATGGAACATTCCAAACAGCGAGGTAGTGAAGCTCGAGGAATCGGGCAAAGCGATCTCTGAGCTATCCATCAACTCGCCGGTTTCGGGTTACATTATGGAGCGCAACGCGCTTCCCAATATGTACGTTGAACCGGCGACGAAGCTGTACGCACTCGCCGATCTATCGCGGGTCTGGGTCAACGCACAAGTGTTCCAAAATGACGTGGGACGGGTAAAGCGTGGGGACAGCTCATCCATCACCGTTGATGCTTACCCTGGGCGTATTTTTCAGGGTCGCGTCGAAGAGATCCTGCCGCAAGTCGATATGACGACTCGCACCGTCAAGGTGCGCTTGGCGGTCAACAATCCGGGCGTCGTTCTCAAGCCGGGAATGTACGTGAACGTCGATCTTAAGTCTGGGCTGGGACGGCAACTCACTGTTCCTGCCTCGGCGGTATTTCAAACCGGTATTCGTCAAGTGGTTTTCATTGACCATGGCAACGGAAGCATAGAGCCAAAGGATGTCAGCCTTGGTGCCCGCGTGGGCGAAGATTTCGTTGTCCTGAAGGGGCTCCTTGCACATCAGCAGATTGTCACCTCAGCCAATTTCCTTCTCGATTCCGAGAGTCAACTCCAGGCAGCCGCAGGCTCCTACACGCCTCCGGCTCCGGGGGCCGGTCAGCAAACCGCTGTGAAGCCGGAAGGACTGCAGCCAACCATTGCGATTGACTTCACCACCGATCCGAACCCTGCACACAAAGGGTCGAATCTCTTCCGCGTTAAGCTGAACGGTGCGAACGGGCAGCCCTATGCTGGTGCGGAGGTGACAGTCACTTTCTTCATGGCAGCAATGCCGGCGATGGGGATGGGAGCTATGAACACAACTTCGCAGCTTTCGGCGAAGAGTCCTGGCCTGTATGAAGGAATGGGTGTGTTGGAGTCCGGTGGCACATGGCAGGTGACGATCACTGTAAAGCAGAACGGACAGACTATCGGCACAAAGCAGTTGCGGGTCAACGCCGAAGGGGGGATGTGAGATGCTCTCCAGAATCATTGATCTCTGCGGTCGAAACCGCTTCCTCGTCTTTACCGGCGTCCTGCTGCTGACCCTTGCCGGTATCTGGTCGCTAAAGCATGTTCCTCTCGATGCGCTGCCTGATATCTCCGATGTGCAGGTCATCGTGCATACAAGCTGGACAGGCCAACCGCCTGACATCATTGAAGACCAGGTCACTTACCCCATCGTAACGAGCCTGCTTGCGGCCCCTCATGTGAAGGCTGTTCGCGCTCAAACCATGTTTGGCGACTCGTATGTGTACGTTGTCTTTGAAGACGGCACAGACCTCTACTGGGCGCGTTCCCGCGTGGTCGAATATCTCCAGCAAATCGGTGGTCGTCTGCCCGCCGAAGTTCATCCCGCCATTGGGCCGGACGCGACCGGCGCAGGCTGGGTCTTTGAATACGCTATCGTCGATAAGAGTGGAAAGCACAACCTCGCCGATCTGCGGACGCTTCAGGACTGGCATCTCCGCTATGCGTTGGAGACAGTGCCCGGTGTATCAGAGGTTGCAAGCATTGGTGGCTATGTCCGCCAGTACCAGATAAGGCTCGATCCGAATAAGCTGCTGGCATACAACATCCCCTTGTCGACAGTCATTGACCGCGTAAAGGCGAGCACGAACGAAGTTGGCGGAAGGGTTCTCGATCTCAGCGGAGCGCAGTACATGATTCGCGGGCTCGGCTATTTGAAGTCGTTGAACGATCTTGAGTCGATAGCGGTAGGCAGCAAGAACGGAACTCCGGTATTACTGCGCGATCTGGGAAGCGTCGCCTTCGGGCCAGATATTCGAGAAGGTGTTGCGGAGTGGAACGGAGAAGGGGAGACAGTCGGCGGCATTGTCGTCATGCGCCAGGGGATGAACGCTCTGAGTGTTATCGAAGGCGTCAAGCAGAAGCTCCGGGATCTCGCTCCGTCTCTTCCTGCTGGTGTGCAGATTGTCGCGGGCTATGACCGCTCCGGCCTTATCAACGATTCGATAATCACCTTGCAACGCGACTTGCTGGAAGAGGCGATCATTGTCAGCCTCGTCATCATTGTCTTCCTGTTCCATTTCCGCTCGGCGCTCATCGCAATACTTGCTTTGCCGATTGCGGTTCTCATCTCTTTTATCCCGATCTACTTTTTGGGTCTAACCTCGAACATCATGTCTCTCGGCGGCATCGCGCTTGCCGTTGGCGTGCTTGTCGATGCAGCGATTGTGATGGTGGAGAACGGCTACCGGCATCTTTCAGAGCGGCAGGAGTCCGATCCAACTCCCGTCTCCGAACCGGAGAGGCGAGAGATTCTTATCAACGCTGCAAAGCAGGTTGGGCCCGCGCTGTTCTTCTCACTGCTCATCATCGTCGTATCGTTCCTGCCGGTATTTCTGCTCGAAGCGCAAGAAGGACGAATGTTCCGGCCTCTCGCCTGGACGAAGACGCTTGCTGTGGGCTCCTCTTCGATCATTGCCATTACGCTGGTTCCGGTCCTGATGGTGATGCTGATCCGGGGACGGCTGAAGCCGGAGAGTGCGAATCCGATCTCGCGCATCACTCAAGCGATATACCTCCCCATCCTTCGCTTCTGCTTGAAGTACCGAAAGCTGACGATCGCTCTCAACCTGATCTTTCTGATGGCAACGCTGCCGATTGCGTTCAAGCTCGGCAGTCAGTTCATGCCTCCTCTCTTTGAAGGGTCCGCGCTCTACATGCCGACTTCACTTCCGGGAATCGCAATTGAGCAGGCCAAATCGGTCCTACAAAAGCAGGATGCCATCCTTCGAATGATTCCCGAAGTGGAGAGCGTCTTCGGCACGGTGGGGCGCTCCGATAGCGCAACAGACAACGCGCCGCTTGATATGTACGACACAACACTGATGCTCAAACCGCGCGAGCAATGGCGGCCCGGAATGACTTATGCCAAGCTCATCCAGGAAATGGATGAAAAGGTTCAGTTTCCGGGTTTGGCGAACACGTGGACGAGTCCAGTTGAAAACCGATTGGACATGGAACTCACGGGTATCAAGACGCCGCTGGGCCTCAAGGTGCAAGGTCCGAATGTAGACGGTATAGAGCAGCTTGCGGCGAAGATGCAGACTGTCTTGTCGTCGATGCCGCAAGTGAGGTCGATCTTTGCGGAGCGCATCTCGCAGGGCTTCTATGTGAACGTGGAGGTCAACCGGACGGAAGCTGCCCGCTACGGTCTTAGCGTGGCGGAAGTTCAAACCTCAGTCTCTTCCGGTATCGGTGGCCAGAACATCGCAGAAAATATTGAGGGGCGTGAACGGTATCCTATCAACGTGCGCTACTCGCAAGACTTCCGAGATAGTGTGGAACGGATGCGTAGCGTATTAATAGCAACTCCCTCGGGAGCGCAAATTCCTCTGGGGCAGGTTGCCAAGGTATCGTTTTCTCATGGTCCCGCGATGATCCGCGATGAAGACGGCCAGCTCACCGGGTATGTCTACATTGACCTGAAGAGCACCAATTACGGCGGCTTTGTGGAAGAAGCGACGCGGAAGCTGCAAAGTCAAGTTTCAATTCCGGCAGGCTACGGATACAAATGGTCGGGCGAATATGAATTTGAGCTGAGGGCGAAGCAGCGGCTCAAGCTCATCCTGCCTATCGTCTTCTTCATGATCTTCCTGCTGCTGTACATGCTCTTGCATTCAGTGACCGAAGCGGTTGTGCTGATAGTGCCGACGATTTACGCCATGACCGGAGGCCTGCTACTGCAATGGCTGCTTGGATACAACTTCAGCGTTGCGGTCTGGGTAGGCTACATCGCACTCTTCGGCATTGCGGTCGAAACGGGTGTTGTCATGGTGGTCTATCTCCATGAGGCACTTGAGCGGAGGTTGATGCTCGGTCAAGTCCACACGAATGCGGATGTCGAAGCGGCGATTATGGAAGGGGCGGTTAAACGACTGCGCCCGAAGCTGATGACAGTGATCGCCGTCCTCGCCAGCCTGGCCCCAATTTTATGGGAGTCCGGCATCGGCTCCGATGTGATGAAGCCGATAGCAGCTCCCATCGTGGGCGGCATGATTACCTCAACCATCCACGTCTTGATCCTCGTGCCGGTCTTCTTCGTCATGATGAAAGAGCGTGCGTTGCGCAAAGGACAGCTCCACACGACGAAGGATGGGACTTATTCCAAGTAGGTTTGTAGAAAGTGTGATGGTTGAATGACTGACGCTGACCAGGGTGGAGAACGACGTGTGCTGACGATCGCACTATCGCTCAATGCCACTATGTTCGTCGTCGGCATCATTGCCGGTGTACTTGCGAAGTCTACCGGATTGATTGCCGATTCACTCGACATGCTGGCCGACGCGGGTGCTTACGGCATCGCGCTCATTGCGATCCGGAGGGGAGGCTTGTTCAAGGCTCGAGCGGCGACGGTGAGCGGAGTGATGCTTCTTATGTTGGGAATCGGGGTTCTCGGAGAGGCAATCTATCGGGTTCTCCTCCAGACCTCCCCACAGACCGGCATCATGCTGACTGTCGCCATTCTCTCCCTGGCCGTCAATTCGACGGTGCTCTACCAACTGGGCAAGTTTCGTCGTCGAGCCGTTCACATGAGGCGACATGGATCTTCACGCGCGCAGATGTGATCGCGAACGTCGCCGTCATTATTTCGGCTGTTGTGATTTCATTGACACGATTGAACGTCCTGGATGCGCTGGTTGGAGCGGGAATAGGTCTCTACGTGTGCAAGGAGGCGGGGGAGATTCTGCGGGAGGCGCGCAAGGCACTCACGGTCCAGGTCTGAACTCTCGGCACAGTGGAGTATGCCGTCATTCTGGAGCAGTTGGGGGGCTGAACCTCCAGCACGGGAACAAACCTTAGGGTGCACGAGGAAACCCGACGTTTTTCAGGCATATGAGCCTTCCGGCGTTCTGAGTTGCAGCTTCAGCAACAATCAGGAAAGTTGGAGACTGGTCGATGTCAGACGGGGAGGGGAGGGTTGCTGGACGAATGGTTGAACCTGTTTAAACTGCTGCACGGCCGACAGGGCCAGACCGATGTGATCAACGAAGCCGCACTGTGGCAAGATCTGCGGTGCTCAGCGCTTTGTTTAATGTCAACACCCTCAGTTTGAGCACGGACGTAAACAACTAACTAATTCGTTAGTTGTTCGTCTACTGTTACAGACGAGAATGCCGCCACGCCGCTCCAATACGTTGACTGAGGCTGAACTAAGGCTAATGCGCCTGCTTTGGCGTTGCGGTGAATGCTCGGTGCAGGACTTGGTTTCGGCTATGCCGAAGGCTGGTCGACTGGCCTACAACTCCGTCCTTACGACGATTCGTATTTTGGAAGCAAAGGGTTATGTCGACCACCGGCAAGAAGGGCGGGCATTCATTTACACCGCCGTCATAGCTGAGCAGGACGCGCAGCAGCACGAGGTTCGCCACGTGATGAGCCGATTTTTTGGTGACAGCCGCGAGCGACTGATGCTGATGCTGCTGGACGAGGGCGATTTGAGCAGCGACGAGCTGGAACGCCTGAAAAAAGCCATTGCACATGCGAAAGCCACTCAGAAATCCGGAGCTGGGGAGAGTGAGAGCTGATGCCGATTCCCCATGCCATGATCGTTGAACTTTATAGCCGGTTGACCGCTGCCTGCATCGCCGGGCTGTGGCAGGGTGCCTCGTTTGGACTGATGGCGGCTGCCTTGATGAAGCTGATGCCGCGTGCGTCAGCCAGTCTGAGGCACGTGCTTCTCGTCGCAATCTTTGTTATGACGGCGGTGTTGCCGTGGATTCGCTTCGGCGCTGGTTCGGGGGGCGGGCACGCTCTACGCGTTGCGCCATGGTTTGCTGCTGCCATTGCAAGTGCTTGGTTTGCTCTCTCCTGCGTGAGGGCTACGGGATTATTTCTGGCATGGCGTCGGCTGCGCGTAGTTCGGGAACAGTCTGTTCCTGTAGTTCTGGAGGGGTTGGAGGGATTCAAAGCGGGTGACCGGCGAGCGTTGCTGTGTGTCTCGGCCGATGTTGATTCGCCTACGATCATTGGTTTCCGCGAACCGCGTCTGCTACTGCCTGACTGGATGGCTCCGATGCTGACGCAGGAGAACTTGCTTCAGATTGCACTTCATGAATGTGAGCATCTACGCCGCTACGACGACTGGATGAACTTGCTGCTGCAGATTGGGCTAGTGCTGTCTCCACTGAACCTCGCGTTGGTGTGGCTGGATCGCCGCATTGCGATGCAGCGTGAGCTTGCGTGTGATGCTGCGGTTGTCGCGTCAACGGCGAAGCCCATTGCTTATGCGACATGCCTGACTCGGCTTGCCGAGCAGCGGATGCAGCACGCACGTCTTGCGCTGGCGATGGCTGCGTGGGGCAGACGGTCGGAGTTGGTGCAGCGCGTGCAGGCTCTGCTGACGCGGCCTGCCCCATGGACACAACAGCAATCGCGGCTGGCTGCATGTGTCACTGCTGCTGCGCTGCTGGCAGGCGCTGTTGGACTTGCGCGGGCACCCTTGTTCATCCGTGTTGCAGCTGCTCCGCAATTGGCCGCGATGGCAGCTGAAGCAACCGAGCATGACGCAACCATCGGAGACCGCATACCCCAGCATGTTCGTGCGGTGCCAGCTTCGTTCATCGTGAAGCCGAATAAGCAAACACCTGAAAAGCACGCAAAGCGCAGGACGGTGGCCGCAGGGAGGGCGACGTTTGCAGCCCCGCGCAACTGGTCGCAGCCCGCGCATATGGTTCGGACCTCTGCAGATGAGTCGGTCCACTCGCGTCGACGCAATGATGATCTACGGATCTACTACGGGGGATCAACGATTCGCTTTGTCACCGCTGAATTTTCCTCGCACTATATTGCCGTGCCCGTTACGAATGGCTGGCTCGTCCTTCAAATGTAAGTTCACCAAGATCTCACCCGGAGTAATTGTCATGCCTCTTGCAACTAATTCATTAGTTAATGCCCGCAACATTCGCCGTTTCGCTCTCCCCTCCAGCCTGGCTGCCGTTGCGATCCTCAGCACAGCCATGCTGGTCCACGGTACGGGCGTTCACGCTGGTGCAGTCACAGCCGCTCCGTTGGACGACAGCAGTGTCGCATCTCTTACCGCTCTCGATCACGACATGGAGACTCTCGCGGCCCGCGTTACGCCAGCAGTGGTCAACGTGGCAGTGACCAGCAAGGGCGACGACGAGGCGGAAGAAGGCCAGACCCGCGCCGACAAGGACCAACAAGAGGGCATGGGCCAGCAGGACCTTCCGCCGCAGCTGCAGCAGTTCTACGGACGCCGGATTCAGCCGCAGCAGGAGGAGCTTCGCCATGGCATCGGCTCGGGCGTCATCATCTCGCCCGACGGATACATTGTCACCAATAACCACGTCGTCAGCGGTGCCACCCAGATCAAGGTCACGCTGCATGATCGCCGCGTGCTCAATGGCAAGGTCATTGGCACCGACAAGCTGACGGACATCGCCATCATCAAAGTCGATGCGCACGATCTGCCTGCCATCTCCTGGGGCGACTCCAGCAAGCTGCAACCCGGCCAGACCGTACTGGCGTTCGGCAGCCCTTTCGGCGTGCTGCGTTTCTCGGTCACGCGCGGCATTGTGAGCGCTGTGAACCGCGCCGCACCCTTTTCCACTGACGCGAGAACTCCTGGTGGCCTGATCCAGACCGATGCGGCAGTCAACCCCGGTAACAGTGGCGGTCCTCTCGTCAACGTCCACGGGGAACTTGTCGGCATCAACCAGATGATCGCCACCAATAGCGGCCAGTTCGCGGGTGCAAGCTTTGCCATTCCTGCAGCGACCGCCAAGGCTATCGCCAACCAGATCATCGCCACCGGAGCCGTCCACCACGGCTACATGGGTGTGAGCATGAATGATGTCACACCGGAGAATGCGCAGTTCTTCAAATTGAAGGACGCATCTGGCGCGATCGTTGCGCAGGTTATGCCAGGATCGCCCGCCGCAAACGCTGGGCTGAAGTCAGGCGATGTCATCGAACGGCTGAACGGCAACATGATCGATAACGGCGGTGCCCTCCAACTTGATGTTGCGCAACTCACTCCCGGTACGCACATTCAACTAGGTATCCTGCGCGACGGCACGCCGCAGACGGTCACCGTGACGCTGGGCGAATACAACAAAAACGCCGAGCAGGTAGTGGCGAACGATGGCAAGGTCAATGGCCAGAGCGAAGGGAAACTAGGCCTTGGCATGGCGGATCTGACGCCGGATGTCCGTCAGCAGCTGCACCTGCCGGAAAACGTAAAGGGCGCGGCCATTGCCTCCGTCCGGCCGGGGAGCCCTGCGGAGGATGCAGGTCTGCAGCCTGGGGATGTCATTGTGGAAGTCAACCGCCACACCACGGACTCAGCAAGCTCCGTTGTCAGCAGCGTGAAGTCTGTCCCCAGCGACAAGGAGATTCTGCTGCTGGTGTGGTCGGGCGGCGGTGAAGGCTACCGGGTGCTTCATCAGAACGCCGGATAAGCGGATGCACTAAAGATGGAATCAAGACTGCCCTTGCAGAGTGCAAGGGCAGTCTTGATTGACGTTCTTTCAATATTTCACTGACTACCTGCCGCGCGAGTCATAACGCGCTGGGCGTAACTGTCATCAGATAAGCCTGACTTTCCATTGGTCGGCTTCAATCCCACCGTAAGCTAAGCTGAACTGCGGTCCGCGTCCTAAAAAATAAGTCAGCAAGATCAACCCACTTGAGTGGGCAATTCGAAATGGCTACAGCATCTTAGTTTCATAGGTAACTAACAAATGAATGAAAATAAGCATCATCATCACCCGCAAGAAAGTCCAAGTGACACATCGGATCACAAGCGTTTCGTTCCGTATTGGAAACGCGCTCATCGAGATTGGCGTTTCTGGGTCGGCGTCTGTTTCATATTCTTCGCCATAGCCGTTTACATAGGGAGCGTCGATCTGTCGCTGGTACCGCGCAGGTAGCCGCAGTCAAGTTCGAATGCAATCGCCCGATGATAGCGTTGCCTCTGGTGGTGCCATCAGGGAAGTTGAGTTTGGGATATTTTTTTGGTCCCTGGGTTATGCCATTTGCCATGGGGAGTAATTAATCTGTCGGCCTCGCCAGGGCCCCACGTGCGACGTTTGTAGGGACGCACCTTTTGATGCTTTTTGAGAATCGGATCGACAACCTCCCAAGCGAACTCAACCGCATCTTCGCGGATGAAGAGTGCGCCATCGCCGGCCAGAGCGTCCCCTAAAAGTCGCTCGTAGGGTGTCTCCTCGTCTGGCTGCTCTTCGCGTAGATGGAGCTCTTTCTGAACCCCTACGAAATTGCTTCCAGCGAGCTTGACTCGAGCCGCAAGGGCGATATCGGAGTCAGGAGAAATGCGGAAACGCAAATAGTTCCCCGGACCGCTGGTTGGAACGGAGTCTTCGAAGAGTCTTTGAGGGGGAGGTTTAAACTCGACCAGAACCTCGGTCTCGGTTATCGGCAGGTATTTTCCGGATCGCAAATACCATGGCACCCCGTCCCAGCGCCACGAGTCGATGAACAGCCGCAAGGCGCAAAAGGTCTCTACATCGGAGGTCTTTGCCACGTCCGGCTCGTTGCGGTAACCCACATATTGGCCACGCACCAGGTCGTCGGACGAAAGTGGGCGCATGCCTTGAAACACTTTAGCTTGTTCGGCGTGCACCGCTCCGAAGTTTCTGTCAGTCGGGGGCTCCATGGCAAGCAGAGCAACGATCTGAAACAGGTGATTCTGAATTACATCGCGCAAACAGCCAGCGGTTTCATAAAACTTGCCTCGCTTGCCGACGCCGAACGTCTCGGCGAGCGTAATTTGAACGCCGGCAATATAGTTCCTGTTCCAGATCGGCTCCAAAAAGGTGTTAGCGAAGCGGAAGTACAGAATGTTCATAATCGCTTCCTTGCCAAGGAAGTGATCGATGCGAAAGATGGAGTCTTCTGGAAACACCGAATGAGCAATCTGGTTGAGCTGGCGTGCGGAGGCGAGGTCACGTCCGAAGGGCTTTTCTACGATGACGCGAGCGTTCTTCGCCAGCCCGGAGGTACCAAGATTTTCGATCACCGTCTCGAAAAGCGAGGGAGGGATCGCCAGATAATGGGCTGGCCGTCGAGATTTGCCCAATTTAGCTTTGATTTTGGCGAAAGTATCCGGAGACTGGTAGTCCCCACTTACGTACGTCAGGAGGGACAGTAGGTGCTGGAATGCGCGCTGGTTGTCGATTCCTCCTGAGTGCATGATGCTGTCCGTCACTCGTTTGTGCAACCGTTCTTGGCTCCACTTCGGAAGTGCGACGCCGATCACGGGAACGACAAGTGTGCCGCGCTTAGCCATTGCATACAGCGAGGGAAAGATCATTTTGTGTGCGAGGTCTCCGGTTACCCCGAAGAGTACCAATGCGTCCGCTCGTGAGGCAGCCATTAGTCGCCGTCCCCACTTGCGGATGACTTTTCTTTATGCCCGCCGAATTGATAACGTAGAGCCGAAAGCAGCTTTTCGGCAAAGTCGTCCTCACCGCGGGAACTGAAGCGTTCGAAGAGAGCGGCGCTCAGGACCGGTGCCGGTACCGATTCGTCGATCGCGGCCTTGATTGTCCAACGTCCTTCGCCTGAATCTGAGACCTTGCCCTGAAACTTGGCAAGATCGGGGCTTTGTAAGAGCGAAGCGGCCGCCAGATCCAAAAGCCAGGAAGAGATGACGCTTCCACGCCGCCAGACCTCGGAAATGTCAGCGAGATTGAGGTCGTAGACGTAATGCTCCGGATCGCGCAAAGGCGTGGTCTCCGCGTTAACGGCGCTCTTCTGCTTACCCACATTAGCGTGGCGAAGGATGTTCAACCCTTCGGCGTACGATGCCATGATTCCGTATTCGATGCCGTTGTGGACCATCTTCACAAAGTGACCTGCGCCGCTTGGGCCGCAATGCAGGTAGCCATGTTCGGCAGTTCCTCCGACCTTCTCGCGGCCAGGGGTGCGGGGCGCTTCCTCGATCCCCGGAGCCAAAGCGGCGAAGATAGGCTCGCAGCGATGAACAACGTCATCATCGCCGCCGATCATGAGGCAATAGCCTCGCTCCGAACCCCACACGCCGCCGCTGGTACCGGCGTCGATGTAGTGGATTCCCTTTGGCTTTAGCTCTGCGGCCCGGCGTATATCGTCGTGATAGTAGGAATTACCGCCATCAATGACCACATCATTCGGCTTAAGATATGGAACGAGGGACTTCAGTGTTGGATCGACTACGGCTGCGGGAACCATCATCCAGATAGCGCGTGGATCTTTCAGTTGCTGGGCAAAGTCCCTGATGGAGGAAGCTCCGGTCGCACCCTCTTTCGCAAGCGCCTGAACGGCATCCTGATCGATGTCGTAAACAACGCAGTGATGGCCAGCCCGTTGCAGGCGAAGCACCATGTTGGTGCCCATTCTGCCAAGCCCGATCATTCCCAGTTCCATGTGATGACCTCATCTTAAGATCGCTTTTTCTTCTATATGCGAATGCAGACGCAACTCTACTGGCTTAGGCGTTCGACTGCGAGCGAACTTATTGGTGCGGCCAAGATAAAGCTGGGCGGTGATCGTCTGAGTATGCCGAGAAACTAGCAAGTCAACCGACTGATAAGGCACTGTCCTCTTTGTGCGAACCTGTCCTCAGCGGGTAATGCAGGTGCATCTTCGAGTTTGCAGCCGCAACCTTGCGGGGCTTACGTTTTTTCGGCGAAGGCTGTGTCACTATGGATCTCGTACGAACTGTGCTCGGTATGTTCGATGATCTTTCTGGCCTTGTCTACCGCATCAGGTGTGCCATGGACGACCAGAAGAAACTTGTCGGTTTTAAGTGCGACATCGTATTTCACAACACTGTCTTTGGGAATGCCGATGCTGAAAAGCCCCGCTCCAACTGCGCTAAGGCCACCCACTACGACTGCGCCTTCCAACCCAGCCACGATCCAGGCAACAAGCGGACCCGCCACGAGGATGGGCCCAATGCCCGGAATCGCAAACATTGCCGATCCGAAGAGTAGACCCCAGAATCCGCCCCAAAAGGCTCCCGTCTTGCCCCAGTACTGCATGCGGTCGCCTGCGTTGTAGTATCCGACAACGTGTTCATCCGTATGGGTGTCCTTGCTTGCGATCGAGAGGCTCTTCATATCGACACCCGCCTCCTGCAGTTCCTTGATCGCCGCTTCCGCCTGTTCGTGTGTGTCGTAAATGGAAACAACTGAGTTCATGCTGGACATGTCTTTTCTCCCGGAAATTAGATTGAGACTTTGTTGAACTACGGATATCCAAACCAGCTTGAGGCAGTTGGAAATCACTGCGTCAGCAAGTGAGATTGCTTCACGATCAAGGCCTGTTGTGCGCGTCTTGCGCCACACACCTGAGTCTTCCACCTCGGCTCGCCGCTTTCTGAGCAATCGGATACAAGGCGCGTCGCTGAAAAGACACTGAAGCGATTGCTTCTAAATTGATGAGTAGCGGGAGCCAGCACGTAGAGTGCCCGGTCTTCTTTCTACCAGTTCTTATGTAAGAGACTGCAGGAAAAGGAGCGGGAGATGGCTAAGGGCTGGATTCATACACCTGAGCAGATCGTGACGCTGCTGCCGCAGATTGAGGTGGCGGTCGCGAAGGGCAAGGCGACGTAGGTGCTCGCCGGAAAATGGGATCACAGAACAGACCTACTATTGCGGGCGGAAAGAATATGACGGCTTGCAAATAGACCAGGCGCGGCAGATCCCAGGAGGCTTTAGCTCAGGATCATGCAAGCGAACTGGCTGGACCTGAGGCTTCACGCGCCATGCTCGACAAGGGCGCATCGGTCATGGCGATAGTGCGAATGCCCAGATTGGCCTTACGAAGTGCCGCCAAAGTGTCGGATGTCTCGCCGGATTGGGAAATACCCATTGTCGCGACACGCTTGTTGTCAAAGACAGGACGATACACGTATTCGACATCAACAGGGGTTCTGCTCAAGCCGTCGATGAGCACTTCGGCAGGGAAGCCCGCGTGTCGACTTGAACGGCTCGCCGCAATCATGATTTCTGCTGCCTGAGAGAGCCAAGTGCGAATCACGTCGCATCAGTCGGAACGAAAGGAGCCGCCTGTTACATGCCGACCAGGCGTCTTTTGCAAGGCATCGGGCTGTTCATAAATTTCACGAATCATGGTCTGAGCGAGGTTTGTGGACGAGAGTGCAGGGGCATCGTGTTAGCCCCAAGGCAAGTTGAGTTTTATCGTGCGTACGGTCCACTTCCGACTATTTTGCAGCCGTAATTGGTGGCGTTTGACGAGCGAAATGATGCTCGATTTCTTCCAAAGTCTTGCCTTTTGTCTCCGGGAGTAAGAAAGCCGCGACTATAAAGTAGAAGAGTGTACAAACTGCCAAGCCTGCGAACATGAGCCCGTACCCGTGTCGACTGACGAATGGAAGGAAGACCGCAGCGATCAGGGTTCCAGCGCCTTGATTGAGAACCAGTGCAATCCCCATTCCGGCAGAACGAATCCGGATCGGCATCAGTTCGGAAAGCGTCAGCCAAACAACGACCCCCGGCCCCACGGCAAAGGCCGAGATGAAGATCCCCATGCAGATGGACATCTCCCAGCCTAGTGACTCAGATGGGCCGTGAGTATGAAGATTGTGGAAGAGGATCGCGGTAGCGGTCAGAGCCAGGCTCATCCCCGCCGTGCCGATCGTCAGTAGGAACTTCCGGCCTCTGGTGTCGATTAGAAAAATTGCCAGAATTGTGAACAGGCAATTCAGAAGTTTCACTGCAAAATCTCCCTGCGCAGCGTGCTGTTCAGCAAGGCCTGCCTGCTTAAGAATGATCGACAAATACGCCAAAATTGAATTGATTCCCGTTGTTTGATTGCAAATTAAAACCGCGCAGGTAAGAAGGAACGGAAGGATATATCGACGTTGGAGCAAGTTGTCGTTATCTCTGGGGATGCGCAGGTCTGTATCAGGCATAGTTCGCATCACCTCAAGTTGTCGCCGAGCCTCATTTTCGGGAAGAGAGCGACATAATGATTGCAAGGCGTCGGAGATGCGATTGCGCTCTAAAAACCAGCGCGGAGTCTCGCTGAGAAAGAAGCAGCCGACGAAAAAAGCTATTCCTGGATAAGCTACCGAGAGGAACATTCCTCTCCAAGCATGATTCTCTGCAGCGAGAATAGCTGTTAAATTCCCGTTTGCGGCTGCGACTGCGAGCGAGGCTTGCCGAGTGTAATGCCACCCAATTCCGGCGGCCAGCAGAATGCCAAGTGTCAACATGAATTGGAAGATTGCCGAACCGCGACCCCGGGTCTCCGCGCTGAGCACTTCGGCGAGAAATAAAGGAATGACTACTGCGATCACGCCGCCGCTAATCCCCTGAAGCAGGCGACCCACGAAGAGGTACGCAAAATCATGAGACGAGACGATGATGAACACGCTGGCCAAGAATAAAGCACCGCTCGATACCATCATGGCTTTGCGGCCCAGCCAATCGGCCAGAAAGCCCGCGCCGAGCGAAGACGTCATACTGCCACCGAGGACAGCGGAGACGATGATTGATGTCTGCGCAAGGGTCAGCGGTATCGTTTTTCCGATAAAAAGGAGGGCTGCGGAGATGATGCCTACGTCTATGCCGTAGAGCAGACCTCCCAGTCCGGCGATCACAATGAGGTAGCGGCCATAGAAAAGATTGTTCTTGGATTTCATTTTTCCTTTGCAGCTCCTATAAGTTTTCGCGATCTGTCTAGTTTGCCAAATTGCTTTCTCAACGGGATCTGAAGCGCTGGCGCAACCTGCGTACCGTCGCCTTCATCCAGTTCAACTGCGACGCGGTCTCCCTGTTGCTACTGCCCTCAGGGGACCACAAGACTAGCTTCGCACGGACCACAAAAGTTTACGGCCAACCGCGCGAAAAAAAGCAGCCGCTAAACTCAGCTTCTTTCTTGGCACTCAACTCCAGCGATGCCCTCGGTGCCCAATCAGCACGATCGAGCTAGTCCCGATTTCGCTGTTTTTTTGCAGTTAGAGCATTTTCCATTGTGGTGTAGAGAGCAAACAATGGCAAAGACAACAGCAGATTCCTGCAGGATGACAAACCAAAGGACAAACCAGCTCGATACCAAAGAACAAGAAGCCTTCCCGCAACTACAGGCGAGGTTGCGCACGCC
Source organism: Rhodanobacteraceae bacterium (assembly GCA_043783275.1). GTDB lineage: Bacteria > Acidobacteriota > Terriglobia > Terriglobales > Acidobacteriaceae > Edaphobacter. Next base: position 538 of record JAYVZP010000010.1, on the reverse strand, counting down.
ATAAGCCCCGGAGATCGGCTGGACGGGTTCAACTGAAGGCTTAAATTCGCAAAGCCAGCAGGTTTGCACCGCAACTGTATTGCTGGGGTGGAGCGAGGGGAGCGGAACATCGCTCTGGAGCACATCGTCAAGATTGCGGTGAATTTTGAGAACTTTTCGATAACCTACCGTGCTGCCATGCAACTAGAGCCTGAGCGCATCGCCTCCGCGACCGACTTTTTACGTCGCTCGCGTCCGTCGATGAAGTAGCGAATCCACGTCGATTCTTGACAAACCCGGAGCGCTTCTGCGAAGCCATACTCAACGTGCCCATTTCACTTCCGGAGTGGCTGACGCAAAAGAACATTTACCGTACCGGAGTGGCTTCAGGAACTTTTTCTTTGCGGTTTGCGACGTTCTATCTCAATCGCCCGAATCACTTTGGGATACTGAACGGCGGTGTCATCGTTTTGGCCTTTCCAATCTCTTGAACCAGATTGCCTGTCAGTGTAGTGCAACGATTTTTGAATTCAGATAGTTGCTATTTGGGGAGTGGGGA
>JAYVZP010000009.1:0-2652 GCA_043783275.1 Rhodanobacteraceae bacterium | reverse complement strand
TCGACAAGGAACGCACATGGAAGATTCTGGATGTGATGAAGCCCATCGCCGAGGCGCATGGTTGCTCGGAGGCGAGAATCTCGCTGGCTTGGCTGCTGGCGAAGAAGGTGGTCACGAGCGTCATCATCGGCGTAAAGCGGATAGAGCAGCTGGAAGACAATCTCGCGGCTGTTGAAGTGAAGCTGAGCGAGGACGAGATGAAGAAGCTGGATGAGGTGAGCGCGTTGCCGCCGGAGTATCCGGGCTGGATGCTGGCCACGCAGGGTGCGGGCCGGTTGAAGCCTGTACCGCGTCCCTAAAAATAGCAGGGGGCGAGGATAGTGACCCTCGCCCCTCGCCTCTTTTTAGTGGCTTGCCGGGTAGAAGCGTGTGTAGCTATCCCGCGGGAGGTGCGCCCGACGTGCCAGACGCAGGGTCGCATCGGCGTCAGACTGGCTCATCGTCGAGCCCAGCGTCACTAACCACGGAGCCTGACCGGAGGGAGAGAAGACCTCCGGATGCAGCGAAGAGTGACGGCGGCGGAGGTCCGCAGCCCTCTTCCACGCCTGCTCCTGGTGGTTGTACGTGTAAGCTACGACGTGCCATCCGGCCTGCGTCACGGCAGGGCTGGGGACTGCGGGGTCGACTGCGCGGTTGGTGGGGGCGGCTGCTGATGCACTGACCAGCGGCGCAGGTGCGGCGCTCCTGGCGGCAGTGGTGGGAACCGCAGCGGGAGCGGAAGCAACGGACCCAGAGCCGCTAAGATGCACGGCAAGCAGCAAAAAAACAAGCGCGATGACGCCGATGGCGACCCACAGGATGGGGCCGGAGAGGAGACGCTTTTCGCCAGCCTCATAACGTTCAACCTGCGGTGTCGTATCTCTCCGGGTGGGGAGGACGGGCAGTTCGGGCACATCCGGTCTGGGCGCGGTTGCTACCGCTGCGGCCGATGTTGCCTGGCGTGCTCCGGCAAGTACGTTCTCCGGGACGAGTGGCCGTTGAGGTGCCGAAACAGGCGGTATCAGGGCTTCTGCAATCTCCGAGAGGCCCCACGTGCCGTCCAACGCGCGCGGGATGATGACGTTGAAGGGTGCGGGCAGGCGGGTCGTGGGCGACAGCGTCTTTTCAAGCGTCAGGCATTGCAGCAGAAGCACGCCCAGATCATGCACGTCGCGCCGCTTGAGTTCCAGGCACACGGCTTCGGGGTTGAATTCGGGGTCGGGTACGCACTCGCGCACGCAGTCGCTACGCAGCTTGATGATGTCACCGGACGCGACGACGCTGGCTGGCTCGACACGCTCATGAATCAGATCGCTGGCATGTAGAGTTCGCAGGGCAGCCGTGACGCTGGTCGCGACTTCGGTCGTCTCTGCGGGCGTCAGAGGGCGTTCTGTCAGGATCTCGGCCAGGCTCGAGTCTGTGGATTCTATGAGGGCGTAGGTCAGGGGAACGCCTTCGTACATGGTCTGTCCGAACTTTTTTATCGTCACCAGGTTAGTTTGGTCCACCTGGGTCACGTGTCGCAGGCGCTCCAGCGTTTCGCTCTCGTTGTTGAGGGTTTCAGTGAGCCGAATGACCTCGGAACCACCCTCCTCGGTCGAGGTTGTAAAGAAAGCGCTGCGTCCTTCAGGGCGAAGCAACTTCTTGAGCGGATAATGCTCGGCGATGATCTTGCCTTCGTAGTCATTCCAAAGGTGCATGGTTTTCTCCGTCCCAGCTCTGCCTGATTTGACCGGCTAGTCTGAATCCAACACAAGCAAGCCTGTGCTTGCGTGGAACTGCGAGCGCATGTTATCGCTGCGTCATCTTCAATTATGAGGCATCGAAACCGGGGAATTTTGGGAGGCGAAGGGCCGAAAAATCTTCCAGCCCTTGGGGAAGATGTACCCGAAAAGATACCTGGACTGCGACGGTGATGCGGACGGAAAGAGTCTTCGACTCCGGGGTGGTTGCCGAATTCCTTCAGGCCGGCAAGGTGGATGACGATACCCTCACGGACCAGTTTGTCTCCCCGCTCGAAACTAGCTTTGATCTCCAACGACTCCCGACGTCGGCAATTAGCGGCGTAGGCCCCTTTGCCCCGTCTTCACCATGCTCGCAGATGACTCGGTCTTCCAACCTGAAAGCTATGCCGAGAAACTCGACCCGCAGCCACAACTCTTGGTGCTGTTGGGATTGATAAAGTTGAAGCCCTGGCGCATCAACGTCTCTTCAAAGTCGAGAACCATACCGGCAAGATAGATAAAGCTCTTGGGATCTACGAAGAGCCTCACCGGCTGGGCACCCGAAGGATCGTTTGCCGTCTCAAGCCCTGCGCCAAAGACGAACGCACGGTCTCGCTCGCGGGGCTGGGTGTCGAACCGGATGTTGTACGAAAGACCGGAGCAGCCCCCGCCCGTAATGCCGACGCGCAGACCGCCGGCGGAGGGCGAAATACCTTCCTTCGCCATGGCGATGCGGATGCGCTTCAGGGCGTTCCTGGTAATCTCGATGGCTTGCTTCGCGCGGGGTTGCTGACCCTCGGCGGTAAGCAGGGTCATGCCCGCGAGTGGGTCTTTCGGAGTCGCTGGCGCCTTTGACTCGGCGTGCGTTGCGTCACGCTCGGCTGCGGTTTGTAGGGTGACCATTAACATTTGCTGCTCCTGCGGGCCTGTGCGCTTTCAGCCGATGTAA
>JAYVZP010000008.1:0-16392 GCA_043783275.1 Rhodanobacteraceae bacterium | reverse complement strand
GCGTTCCCTTCATCGTGACCAATAAAGGTTATGGCCTGGTGTGGGACAACCCCTCCGCGACAACGGTTGCGTTTGGCTTCAACGACCAGGTTCGTTGGACATCAGACGTGGGCCAGCGCGTGTCCTTCTTTGTCATCGCAGGCAAGACGTACGACGAAATCTATACCGGCTACCGCACGCTGACAGGCGACACGCCCATGCTTCCCAAATCTGCTTACGGCTATATCCAATGCAAGCAGCGTTATAGCTCGCAAGACGAGTTGATGGCGGTTGCACAGGGATATCGCAAGCGCCGTTACCCCATTGATGATCTCGTCATCGACTGGTTTCACTACACAAAGATGGGCGAGATGGACATGGACCCGGCCAGGTGGCCAGATCCCGTGGGGATGAACAAACAACTTCATGCGCTGCACTTCCACACCATGATCAGCGTATGGCCACGCTTCGTTCCCGAAGACCGCTACTACGCAACGGTCATGAAAAATGGATGGTTCGAAAAGCTTGTCGATGGAACGCCGACGAACGGGCTGCCCTATGACAGGGCTGGCTCGGATATCGATACGACCAATCCAGAGGCGGCTCGCTGGTATTGGAACGTGGTGAAAGAAAATTATGTCGCCAAAGGTTTTGATGCGTTCTGGGCGGATGAGACGGAGCCCGATCTTCCGCCCAACGGAAGCTACTTTCATATAGGTCCGGGCACACAGTTCTTCAATGTCTATCCGCTCTTTCACACTGCGGCTTTTTATGATGGCTTTCGCCGCGATCTCAGTGCACGTGCATTGATCCTGGCACGTGATGCTTATCTTGGAGCGCAACATAACGGGACGATCTTCTGGTCGTCTGACATCTCCGGGAATTGGGACACGTTGAAGCGGCAGGTGAGTACGGGGATCAACTTCGTGGCGTCGGGAATGCCGTATTGGTCAACTGATATTGGTGGCTGGCAGTATCTGCCTTCGCGTCATAAGCCGGAGCGGCCGGCGCTGCTCGACCCGTCCGACGCTCGCGAGAATATTGGCTACTACGACGACTACCCAGAGCTATACGTTCGCTGGTTTGAATATGGAGCTTTCCAGCCGAACTTTCGATCGCACGGGAGCCGCCCGCAGAATGAAGTCTGGTCCTATGGCAAGCAGGCTGAGCCGATCCTCGTAAAGTACCTGCGCCTGCGCTATCAATTGATGCCCTATATTTACTCGCTGGCACATGCAACGCATGAGACCGGCGCGCCCTTTATGCGCGGGCTCTTTATGGACTTTGGCAATGATCCAAAGGTCGCAGATATTGGGGATGAGTATATGTTTGGCCCATCCCTGCTGGTTGCACCCGTCACGGAGCAAGGGCGGATCAGTCGAACGGTATACCTGCCCGCAGGCACTGACTGGTACAACTTCTGGACCAACGAACGCTTCCACGGCAGCCAGACCATAGTTGTTGATGCACCCATCGATACGATTCCACTATTCGTTCGAGCGGGGGCTATCCTGCCGCTTGGCTCGCCAGTTGAAAGCACGAATGAAATTCAGGATATTGTTAAGCTTCGAATCTATCCCGGTGCTGACGGGCAATTCAATCTCTACCGCGATGATGGCAATACTTATGCTTACGAGAGAGGCGAGTTCAAGCTAACTCAGCTTCACTGGTCGGACGCATCTGCGAAGCTGTCACACACCGGTCCACAGGCATGGACGGGAACAGATAAAGCAGTCGTCGAAGTTATTGTTTCCCAGCGTCAGTAATATCTGATGAAAGATTATTTCCAAGGAGTAACACCCATGAAGTTTTGCCAGTTTGTTATTTGTCTCTTATTGGTCGGTTGCTTTGACGCGTCGGCACAAACGAGCCATCCGACCAAAAAGAATCAACCTTGGATGGATTCCAGGCTCACGCCGGATCAGCGTGCAGACATGGTGTTGCACGAGCTTACGCTGCCGGAAAAAATCCAGCTGGTACACGGTATTGGATGGGGACCGCTACGTGAAGGGGACCCAGTTCCTGCTGGTAATAATGGAGGTGCAGGCGAAGTGCTCGGCATTCCACGGCTGGGGATTCCTGACCTCCAGCAGGCGGACTCCGCAGTGGGCGTTCGCATGGCAGCACCGCAGAGTCGGTATGCGACTCTGCTTCCGTCTGTGCTGGGTGCCGCAGCTTCATGGGATGCGGATGCAGCCCAGCTTTACGGAGATGTCATCGGCCGCGAACTGCGCGACCAGGGTTATAACCAGTCGATTGGTGGCGGCGTAGACCTGGCGCGCGACCCACGCAATGGCCGCTTGTTTGAGTACCCAGGGGAAGACCCTGTACTTGCAGGCGTCACCGTGGGCCATTTGATCAAGGGAGTGCAAGCGAATCAAATCATGGGCGACATCAAGCACTATGCCATGAATGATCAGGAGACGGGCCGCACAATCGTCGATGTAAAGATTGGACCCAAGGCAATGCGCGAGAGCGATCTACTTGCCTTCGAGTTGGGGATTCGCATCGGTCATCCTTCATCCGTGATGTGCGCGTACAACAAAATCAATGGCGACTGGGCGTGCGAGAACGACTATCTCTTGAACCATGTGCTCAAGGACAAGTGGCATTATCCGGGCTTCGTCGTCTCCGACTGGGAAGCCACGCACACCACTGTCAAAGCCGCGCTGGCAGGGCTCGATATGCAGATGCCAGGTGAAGAGTACTTCGGCAAACCTCTTCTGGATGCTGTGCAAAGCGGTGCCGTCCCACCTGCCCGGCTAGACGATATGGTGCATCGTTTACTCCGCAGCATGTTTGCGGCCGGTGTCATCGATCATCCGTCGGCCCCGCGGCGCGTGGTCGATCCGTTCCGCGGACGGGATGACTCGCAGCACATTGCCGAAGAAAGCATTGTGCTGCTGCGTAACGAGCGTGGCATCCTTCCGCTCGATGCAGGAAAACTGCGCACAATCGCAATCATTGGCGCTCATGCTGACGTGGGCCTGATGTCCGGTGGCGGTTCTGCGCAGGTGGATGCGCCGGGTGGCAACGCTATCAATCCGTCGGAGCCAACGCGGTGGGGCCATGCGGTTTACTTTGCGTCGTCCCCGTTGCGGTATATCAAGGAGCATGCTCCGGGCGCGAAGGTGATCTTCAATGCCGGTACGGATCTCGCCTCTGCCGCAGCGCTCGCACGGTCGTCCGATGTGGCGATTGTCTTTGCGGATCAGTACATGAGCGAGGGTGCCGACTCCCTCACCCTGGCGCTGCCGCACAAGCAGGATGACCTGATTCGTGCAGTGGCCGCAGCCCAGCCTAAGACCGTAGTCGTACTCGTAACGGGCAATCCGGTATCAATGCCTTGGGCTGACCAGGTCGCGGGGATTATGGAAGCGTGGTATCCCGGCATCGGCGGCGGCCAGGCGATTGCCAACCTCCTGTTTGGCACGGTCAACCCCTCTGGAAAACTGCCCATCACGTTTCCGAAGACGGAAGCCGATCTCCCACACCCACAGATCTTCGGTATCGACGCAAGCCGTGGGGAAGGCGGTCTGCCGGAGCATTGGACCAAGGAACAGCAGAAGACCAGCTTCCCTGCCGATCTGTCGGAAGGCACGCGTTTTGGCTACAAGTGGTTTGACTCAGAGAACAAGCAGCCGCTGTTTCCTTTTGGCTTTGGCCTCTCTTACACCAGCTATCGCTATGCGGATCTGCATGTAGATGCGGCGGCAAAGACGGCTACGTTTACTGTGCAAAATACCGGGCAGCGTGCTGGCAGTGAAGTCGCCGAGGTCTACGTGCAGCTTCCGGCAGAGGCAAAAGAGAATTTTCGCCGTCTTGCAGGGTGGCAGCGCATTCCCCTTAACCCAGGCGAGAGCCGGAAGGTGACCGTGGCAATGGAACCTCTGGCGTTGGCTGTATTCAACGAGACTGCAGATGACTGGCAATGGCTCGGAGGGGAATACACCGTCTCGGTTGGCTCGTCTTCACGAGACCTGCCGCTTACCAGCAAGGCTTCGCTCCGTCGCTGATTTTTGCGGTATGACGGGCTGAAGGAACCTGGTTCAGCCCGTCATTTCAGTTCTACTGGCTCGGAGGCGCATGCTTTGCGGATGCACCTTCTCGGCTGCGTGACTTGATCTCTCGATAGATACCCAACTCACGATCTGCATCTTCAACCCGGCCCACTTTGCGATAAGCCGCTTGTAGCTGGTAGTGGATGTAATCCTGCCCAGTATCATTCGTTGCGGCGACTTCAAGATGCGTGACCGCTTCGGCTGCCTTGCCTTCTTCAAGCAGCATCTTGCCAAGCTGATATTGAGCCTGGGCATGGGCTGGGTGCGCCGCGGTAAGGCTTAGGAGTATCTCCAGCGCTTCAGGCTTGTGTGAACTCTGCAGAAGCGCAAATGCAAGCGAGTACTGAACGTCCGGATTATCAGGAGTAAGGACGAGTTCCTGTCTCAGTTCCGTCACGGCATCCCCTGGGCGGTCGAGGCGAATGAGCGACTCTGCCGCCTGGTAGTGAGCCAGCTTCAGCCCCGGATCCGATTGGTAAGCCGCTCGATAACAGACGAGGCTCTGCTCGTAGTTCTCGTTGTCCATGTAAATATGGCACACCAGGCTCTGCACATCGGACGGCAGCTGTTGCTTCGCCAGGGCGTCTGCAATCTGATTCGCATGCTGTTGTTGACCCGTGTGGGCGAGCGCATACGCCCAGGAATAGGCTGCGCGGGAGTCATTCAAGGTCAGCTCGGGGATCTGCGCAAAGGCCTTATCCGCATCCTTGAACTGTCCCTGTGAGAACAAGGACATAGCCAGCATCATGCGGGAGCGGTCGTCCTGTGCGGAGGCACTTCCACTCCTTTGCTCTGCAGCAAGATAGAGCGACAGGGCCCGAGCACTTTCGCCGTAGTTCTGGACGCGGAAGGCGGCGACGCCAAGGTTATGAAGAAGCACGGGTGTAGGCGGCTCCCAATGCTCCGCTTCCTGGAAATGGGCAAGCGCTTGCTCGTACTTTCCCTGGCGAGCCTCTGCCGTGCCAAGGTCATTGAAGCTGCTGGCTAGAAGCTGGCTGAATTGCTTCTCTGTGTCGACAATCTGCTTCGTCTCCGCGGCACTAGGTTCAGACGCGCGAGCCTGAAGGCTCTTTGTTGCGACGCCTGCAGAGGTCTCAAGCGGTGTGGTTGCGGAAATTCCGGGTATCGCGAGTTTTGCTACCGGAATCTCGCTGAGCGTGGCGCCCGCACCATCGTGGCTGGCTGCGGCAATGGTAGCGGCGCTGTTGCCAAGGGAAAGATGCTCGGTGCTCTTATATTTTGCGAGCAGGGCGTCGCCCTCCTCATGATTACTTTCGCTGATCAGGATGCGTCCAAGCACCGCATACACGCGCCTTATCTGGTAATTATTGCGCGCGATGTCATCCCCTGTAAGCGTGATCGCCTGGCGCAGATAGGTTTTGGCCTCCGTCGTATTCTTTTGCCGCACTGCGTTGAGCCCCAGATACAGCCACACCTCCGGCGAATTGGGATTGGCTTCCGCAGCCACATGAAGATGCCGATTAGAGCCGGGAATATCGCTTCCGTCAGTTGACTCAATGGCACCGAGATAGAAGTTACTGAGATAGTCTCGCGGCGCAAGACGAGCGGCAGCGCGTAGATGCTCAAAACTCTGCGATGTAGGTCCCCACTCATTCATCTGTAGATAGGTGTAGCCGAGAAAAAACTCTGCGTGGCCCACGTGCGGATCGATTGCGATCGCCTTCTTGAACTCTTCCACTGCGTCCGTCAGGTACATCGCATCGCGATAAGCATCGCCTGCGGCTACATGCCAGATCGCCGCGTTTCCCGATGCTTCAATGATCTGGTGGAAGATCCGGTCCGCTTTAGCTTTTTCGTGAATGGCCAGCAACGCCGAGGCCAGCGCATAAGCCACATTTACATCCGGTCTTAGTCTCAGCGAGTGGCTGAAGGCTTCCACCGCTTCTTTTTCGTTACCCATCGACCGTAACGCACTTCCACGTATCGCCCAGGCAATCGCATTTTCTGGTTCGGCCTGTAGCAGAATGGTCACTTCGTCCAATGCGTCGTTCTGGTGGCCGGTACGCAGCAAAGTGGACGCGAGTTCGAGGCGAGTCTGCGTCGAAGTTACCAATCGGAGCGAACTGCGATCCGATTCGATAGCGTCTGCCGCTTTGCCTTGCAGAAGCTGCAGCTTGGACATCTCACCCAGAAGATGGGCCGCCAATGGCCGTGTGGCTGCGTCAATAGCTACTGGGTCGCCCGATTGAACGGCACTCTGCTGAGTGACGAGGAGTTGTGCCAACTTTTGAGCGGAGGGATTCTTATTTGCGATGCCTGCCGGCGTGTGCGCGATTCGACGCGGCGGCTGCGCTTCTACGACACGCGAGAGAAATAGCGCGAAGACTACGGTATAAAGCGAGATTGCAAGGGGCCGGATCACTGTTTTAGGAGTCATATGCTGCTGAGAAACAGCCTACTACGCAAAGATCAGCAGGACCAGATGCGGTCCTGCTGATCTTTTGAGACGGTACGGCTTGGTATTTAGAACTCGACGTGCAGACCGTACTGCAGTTGACGGCCGGCATTGCCGACAAGACTTGTCGATTTTCCGAAGTTCTGACCAGGCGTAGTTGATGTAACGACGTTGTTGGTAGCGCTGCAAGGTGCGTAAACCGTACCGAGTGCGCCGCTGCTGTTTGGACCCCTGAAGGAGGAGCCGCAATTTACGTTAGCCGCCACTGAAAAATTACCCAGGTCAGGACGGAAGTTCGCATGGTTGAGCAGATCGAACGCATCCATACGGAATTGGATCGTTACCCGATCACGGACTTTCCAGTTTTTGTCCAGCGACAAGTCTGTACTGACAAGGCGTGGGCCATGGCAGTAGCCGCGAGGCGCTGTGTTGGCATCAAGCGTTCCCAGGTGATAGCCCAGAAGCGTAACGGCGTTCGGATTGATGATCTGGTCTCCACTTTGGCCGCTCGAGCATCCCTGACCCTTGAGTGGGCGCTGATTGCCGACCAAACCTGTCTGAAACAGAGCAGTGAGCGAGCCCGCACCGGATGGTAGACCATATTTCCCGGTCACAGGGTCCAGTGTCGCTCCGATGACACTCGTGTTTTCGCCAATTCCATTCTGGAAGATAGTGAATGAGTTTCCGGAGTCAGCTTGCGTGATGCCGGTCACCTCCCACCCACCGAGAACACCGCGAGTCACGAATCCGTGGCCTTCGAGTTTCGGGGCTAAGTAAGTGGCGTTCGCTACGAAGATGTTCGGTCGGTTAGTGGCTGAGTTACCGCGGTCAAGACGAGGATTCGTGTAGTCGGTAAAGCTTTGTGAGCCCGTACCACCACCCGAGTCATCCGTAACGATGTCGGCAATCGAGTGAGACCAGGTATAAGCAGCCTGCATACGCAAAGCCTTGAACTGCGTACGAAAGAGCGCCTGTAACGAGTGGTAGTTCGAATCACCGTTGTGCGAGAAATAAGCCAACCCGTTGTAGTGGAAGGGGCGGAAGCTGTTGATGTTGTTGCCCCCGCCAAATGTTGCTGCACTCCAGTTGGCCTGCTTGATGCTGTTGATGTCGTAGCTGGAAGTAAGATGCAGGCCACGATTGCCAACGTAACTGGTCTGAAGCACCGTGTTCCGAGCAAGCTCCTGCTCGACCGTGACATTCCACTGCCAGGAGGTCGGCAGAATCGCAGCAGGATCAATTCCCCCGGATGGCGATGCTCCAGCACCTGTCAGCGAGGTAGGTGTAGCCCCGCCTAGAGCACGAGAGTAGTTCGACACGCTGACGGAAAAGGGTGCATTGTTTTCGAGAACGTAGCGCGAGACTCGCTCACGCTGGAAGAACTCGCCAGAGCCCAGCCGGATAGAGGTTTTCCCGGTGCCAAAGACGTCCCATGCAACGCCGACGCGGGGGGCAATTAGATGATTGTTGTTTGCGAGGAGCGAGCGGTTCGATGCAGCTACACCGGAGCTGAAGTTGGTTCCAAACTTCTTGTTTGCATCCCCACAGGGGTCTTTTCCGGGTACGTGCAAAAGACCATTGCAGGCATCTGACGCCGGCTTGCTGGGATCGTAGAGACTCGGTTGAAAGTTCGTGGCCATATCGTTGGCTGCTACCGGATTGCGCAGCAGTGAGTAGCGGAGACCATAGGAAACAACTACGCGCGGTGTAACTCTCCAGATATCGCCTGCGTAAAATTCGTAGTCCTGCCAGCGGAGCTGTGCACGGATGTTGGTGGATGATTCTGCTATGAAGAAGGGATTCCCGGGGATGAGCGCGTTGGCAAGCGTGTTGCCCGTGCGAACGCCAGTGCTTTTGGGATGGGTTGCATCGGGAGCATCAACTGAACCATCGCCGAATCCACCAATCGTCGGGCGTTCGCTGCTGGCTGGACCTGAGTCTTCGTTCTTGCCATCCAGACTCATAGAGGCACCGAATTTGAACGAGTGACGGCCCGCAAGCTTGGAGACATCATCCCGGAAACTAAAGATATCCAGCGTATTGCTCCATGGGGCGATCGACCAAATCGAAGCCCCGCTTCCGTAGTTACCAAGACCACCCCAAACAGTGGGTGTACCTGCACCTGAGGTCTTCAACGACTGCGGATAGAGCGATGGGATGGCCGTGGAAAGCTGGTTCAGCAAATTAGGGTTTGTGCCACCGGAGGTAATGTTGATGCGGTTATTCGAGTAGGCAAATTCGGCATCGTTGACAAGCGTATTCGAGATCGTGCTCGTCCAGCGGCCGATGGCCATCTTCGAAGGCTGCGACCAGCTTGCGTTGATGACCGGGAAAGCGGTGTCGCCCCAGTACTGGTTGCCGTTGTAGGAAGGATTGGACCAGGTGTCCTGGGTGTAGCGCCCCATCAGGACGTTGCGGTCGTTGATATGGAAGTCGAGGCGACCGTTCTCCTGCCGGTACTTCAGGAAGGAAGGCAGCGACTGCGACCAGTTATTACCGCCGACGTTGAGCGGTTTGTTGGGGAGCGTGTAGTACTGGGCAACTAACGCGCCAGCAGGATCGACAGCCTTTAGAATGTGGGCGTTCCCGGGTTGTGCCAGGGCTGCTGAAAAAGTCGGCTGAGGCTCGTTGCAGGACATCACAGGATTGCCATTGCCATCGTTACCGACGGGATTGGAGAAGTCGCCGGCGCGCTCCGCTGCAGTAGCAACGCAGGCGCTCTGCGTAAAGCCGCGGATCTCGTGGTTCCATTCTTCGTTGAAGAAGAAGAAGAGCTTGTCGCGCTTGATGGGACCGCCGATGGAGTAGCCATAGTCATTGCGGCGCAGCTTGTCCTTGCCGTTGAGCGGCTGGCCCGTATTGGCGTTGCGCTTGGCAAAGTAGGAGAAGGCAGACAGTGCGTCGTTGCGACCGCTGTAAAACAACGACCCATGGAAGGTGTTTGTTCCGTTGCGAGTGGCAATGCTGATAACGGCTCCAGAGGCTTGGCCATATTCCGGGCCGTAGCTGTTGGTCAGCATCTTGAACTCTGCAATGGACTCAATCGAAGGGTAGATCAGGATCGTACGGTTGGAACCTACGTCGTTGTCATTGGCACCATCGACCAGGAAAAGGTTATTCGTCGTTGGGTTGCCGTTAACCGAGAAGTCGACGCCACCCTGTAGTCCCTTGTTCTTGCTATCGAAATTGTTAGCTCCCGAAACGCCGGGGCCAAGTTGGGTTAGTTCCACAAAGCTGCGGCCATTCAAAGGCAGTTCCTTGATCTGCACGCCATCGACAACGGTGCCAAGGGCTCCGCTTTCGGTCTCCACCTGGATTGCTTCCGCTGAGACTTCAACCACCTCGGAGACGTTACCCACTGCGAGTTTAGGATCGATTCGCGTGGTGCTTGCAACGTTGACGACGACGTTATTCGCGACGTAAGACCGGAAGTTAGGGCTGACCACCTGGAGCTTGTAAGTTCCATTGGCGATGTCGTCGAGTCTGTATTCACCCGATCCATTTGTCTTGGCTTCGCGCGTTGCGCCGGTCGTCACGTTGGTCAACGTAATGGCTGCCGCTGGTACCGACGCTCCTGTCGGGTCCGTAACCTGGCCAACTACAACTCCATTTGTGCTTTGAGCAAGCATGGGGGCGCACCAGGACGCACCCATCATCAAAACGATTCCTATCCCTACACGCAGCGTCATTCTCATATTCCTCCGAAAGTCTTCCATGGACCCCGCCGAAATGTGCGAGTGGGTTCACTCGCGCATTCGTCAGTCGCAAATCATTCATCGCTTTTCCTACAGAATCGATTCCGCCAATTTCTGCAACAGATCAATTTTGTGGACCCCTCATAATTCACAACGACATGGAGGATTGTCAAGAAAATAACATTGCGCAGGTGAATGATGAGTAATTCAGCTCGGTTGTTGTCGCCGACCGAAGCTCACTTAATGGCTCGCATCCGTCTTGCAGGACACATTCTGGCAGGACCGCTACCTTCGGGGAGGCGCAATCTTCGCATGATCCACCAAGCCGGCGCCTTCCAGAACGGAATAAAACTGGTCCGGTTTCAGATTGGACAAAGTGTCTCGATGACCAGAAGGCCAGCGAATCTCAACCGTATCGATCTTCTGCGCTTTGCCCAGCCCAAAGTGCACGCGAAGGTCATTCTGCGAGAGATAGCTGCCGCCGCTGCGGACTTCGTCCATTTGTGTCATGCCATCGCTCGTGATCGTAATCCGAGCCCCGATCCCCAGCCGATTACTCTTCGTCCCACCCAGTTCAAAGCTCACCCAATGGTTTCCCACCGTGCCCTTGTTATGCAGGATGGTCGGTGAGCCGTCCAGATTCTCAACGACAATATCGACGTTTCCATCATTATCCAGGTCCGCTGTGGCAAGCCCCCGGCTGACACGAGGCACCTGTATTGCGGGGCCAGCCAGGCTTCCCGCATCGCAGAAGGTTCCATCTTTCTCGTTCATCAGCAAGTTTGCGGGCTCTCGGTACCGAGCGCCGGAAGGCGTCGTATCGACCTGTGGATACACATGGCCGTTGACGGAGATGAGATCCGGCCAGCCATCGTTACCAAGATCCACAAAAGCCGTGCCCCACTTGACATACGGCAAAGAGGGCAGCGCAACGCCAGCATCGTAAGACACGTCCGTAAAGCTGAACGCACCGTCGTTACGGTACAGCGTGTTGAACTCATCGGCGAAGTTGGTGACATAAATGGAGAACTTGCCGGTGTGGTTATAGTCCGCGACTGCGACCCCCATCGACCCTTGCTCGGAGCCATCGCCGCTAACCGCCGTCCCGGACTCCAGGCCCAACTCCTTAAACTTTCCTTTGCCCAGGTTGCGATAGAAATAGTTGGGCGTGGAGTCATTCGCTATGAAAATGTCGGGTGATCCTGTGTTGCCAAAGTCGGACCAGATCACACCAAGCCCGTAATACCCATTCGGATCATCGACACCGGCAGCCTTCGAGATATCCGTAAATGTGCCATCGCCATTATTGTGAAACAGCGAGTCACCCGCGCCTTTCAGACCTCGCGGCCCACACTGCACGTCGATCCCGCGAAAGCGGCATGTGGGACTCTTCCCAAATCCGGGCAGGTCATCGAGCTTGAAGTCCACGTAGTTTGAAACCATCAGATCGACGAAGCCGTCGCCATCAAAGTCTGCAAAGGCAGCGCCGGTAGACCAGCGCCCATCCGCCACACCGGCTTGCGCGGTCACATCGGAAAACGTGCCATCTCCGTTGTTCCGGTACAGCACGTTTCCGCCCAGGCAGGTCAAGTAAAGATCAGGCCAGCCATCGTTGTTGTAATCTCCAACAGCACCACCCATGCCGAAACACGAAGAGTTGAGGCCGGCACTCTCGGTTACGTCGGTAAAGGTGCCGTTGTGGTTGTTATGGTAGAGCGCACCTTTGGCTTTCTGTCCCTTGAGCGCCATCTCGACTGTGGGCGCGTTCGTAAAGTACATGTCCGGCCAGCCGTCGCGGTCATAGTCGACGATGAGGACGCCTCCGCTCATCGACTCGACAATGTATTTCTTTTCCGGCGCGGCAAGATGAGTAAAAGTGATCCCTGTCGCCTTCGTGACGTCGACCAGTTGTGGAATCGTGCGATTCTTGCAGACCCGTGTGCGTGCGCTTGGCGGGGGTGGTGGTGGTGCTGCGCTGTGCGCCTGCGCGATGATCTCTCCTGCGCATGTCAGGTGGAGCAGGAACAGGAAGATTCGGGGCGCGACTCGGTACGGCTTACCAGGCATCTTGTGCGACTCTCAAATGAAGATTCCTGATCAGCATACACATTTCGGATTAGATCGGCGATGCGTCCAACAGCGGTATTCCTTGCACACATCCCAAGCACCGCTTGCAGAGAGCCCGTTCAAAGCCGGTCTTGTTGAAAGTCGCAATAAACAAGTCCAGATCAGCCCTGCTGCGGTTATTCTTTGGGGAGTCGAAAATAGACCATTGGCCTGGTAAAGAACTTCCTGCAAGGAAGGAACATGTCCCTCACAACTGAGAAGAAACGGCCTACGCTGCTCGACGTCGCGCGGCACCTTTCGCTGTCACGTACGACCGTCTCCGTGGTGCTGAGCAACTCGCCCGCGGCCCAGGCTATTCCTGAAAAAACTCGACTCCGCATCACCAGGACCGCAGAAGAGATGGACTACCATCCCCATCTTCTGGCGCGCTCGCTAAGAAATAGTCGAACCATGTCGATCGGCATCATGACTCCGGATTTCAGCGATGGCTACTTCACCCTGCTCATGTCTGGCGTCGAAGCGTGTCTGGTCGAGAATGGTTATTTTTATTTCACTGTCTCCCACTTCTGGAATCCAAAGCTGTTAAAGGAATACCCGCGCATGCTCGCCGAGCGTCATGTGGAAGGAATTCTGCTGCTCAACACGCCTATTCCAGAAAGCAGGCTGCCGATGGTCTCCGTCGCGGGTCATCATTTCCGCAATGGGCCGCCCACCATCATGCTGAACCACCACACCGCCGCCCTCATCGCGATCGCCCATCTTGCAGGTCTGGGGCACAGGCGGATCGCATTCATGGTCGGACAGAGTTGGTCGCAGGATACGAAAGACCGTTGGAAAGCAATTCAGGCGGCAGCGCGAAACTATTCCATCCTCATCGATCCCGAACTGGTGATTACGTTGGACAGTACGGAATGGTCCGCAGACCTGGGCTATGGGCCGATGCGCAAGCTGCTCGCCAGGACCCGCGACTTCACCGCTCTTTTTGCCTTCAACGATACAGCGGCGATGGGCGCGATTCGCGCTTTGATCGACCACGGACTCAGCGTGCCCGACCAGATCTCTGTCCTGGGCTTCGACGACGTGGGCAATGCCGCGTTCTTTATTCCGCGCCTGACCACAATTCGCCAACCGCTCCAGGAGATGGGCCGTGCCGCAGCCGAGCGACTCCTCAGCGCCATCAACTCTCCCGATAAACAGCTTCCGGAATGTATCAAACTCGAACCCGAGTTAGTCGTTCGAGAGTCCACCGCACTTGCTCCCACAAGGCAATAACCCACAGACCGGGACGGGTACGATATCCTTCACCGGTCGCACCGCCGTGTCAAAAGTCCGCCCGCGTTAGGAGCTACCCTCTCGCCGCGACTAAGCTTCAGACGCTTCAACACGAGCAGGTCAAGACTGAAAAGGATTTCGGCATGCCCCTGCGTACGCATCTTCTGGCCCTCGTTCTTCTCTTATCTACAAGCGCAGCATCGCCCCTGACCGCCTCTGCTCAAATGGCGACGTCCCCACCGGCGTACGGTCCCTACAATGCGCGAGTCCTCGCCGATGGTATCGGCCTGACCAAGCCCCTGCACGCCCACGATCCGCTCTTCGCCGCTGGGTCTTCCTGGTCGCTCTCGCTCTGGGTAAACCCGGGTGAAAGCGGCACGACGACACTTCTGGCGGGACTCGGTGAACCCACAGAAGCCTTCCCAAGTTTTCTCGGACTCCGCGACGGCAAGCCGTTCTTCTGGACCGGGCAGCAGCACACCCTCATCGCCCCGGTTGCGATTGGCGCGGGCACCTGGCACTCCATTGCCGTGTCCGTCCAGTCCAGCGAAAGCCATCTCTTCGTGGACGGCAAGGAAGTTGCCCATGGTTCGCTGCCGATAGGGCCATCCAGCCCGGCGCTGTATCTTGCGCCGGTAACCTTTCCGAACCGCAGCTTCCACCACTTCGGTGGCCGACTGGCGCTTGTACAACTCGCGCGCGGTCTCTCCGCCGACGATCAGAAATCGCTTGCCCAGTCACCCTTCAACCTCGACACCCTGGCCTATGAGGACGCCTCAAAAGCATGGCCCGTCCAGTCACGCCAGTGGTCCGGCTACACCGCTCCGCAGGATCCCTCCTCCCTGCCGCGCAGCCTGGCGCCCTTCCAGGCAGGGACCGCTAAAACCAACACAGAGCCCACAGAAACACTCCCGTCCGATCCCACGACACTCACGCTTCGCCAGGGATGGCGGATGGCCGAACAAGCCTCTACCTCAGCCGACGGCGAGCATATCTCCACATCTTCCTTCGACGCCTCGTCCTGGTACGCGGCCACGGTTCCGGGCACTGTTCTCACAACATTGGTTGATCGTGGCGTCTATCCGGACCCCGACTTCGGCCTCAACAACATGGCCATCCCGGATTCGCTGAGCCACAAGCAATTCTGGTTTCGCACCACGTTTGGAGCTCCCCGGTCAGCTCTGCAGGGGCATCCCGAATTCATGTTCCGCGGCATCAACTACCATGCCACCTTCTGGCTCAACGGGAAGCCATTGGGAGAGATGAAGGGTGCCTTCTCGCCCGCTATCTTCGACGTCGCAGGACTTCTGCATGCCGGGTCCAATACCCTTGCTGTACTCATCTCTCCTCCCCCGCACCCAGGCATCCCGCACGAGCAGTCTTTGGCAGCAGGTGCAGGAGAAAATGGAGGCCTGCAGTTGCTGGACGGACCCACCTTCGCTGCGACCGAAGGGTGGGACTGGATGCCTGCCATTCGCGATCGCAACATGGGTATCTGGCAGGACGTGACACTCTCGTCCAAAGGCGCGGTGTGGATCGATAACCCCAAGGTCATCGCCATCGTGCCTCTGCCCGATACCAGCCACGCGGCCGTCACGCTGCAGGTGCCGCTCAAGAATGAAACCAACGCGCCGATCCGCGGAGTCCTGGAGATCGCTTTCGAGAACGTCACCCTCAAGAAGACCGTGAACGTCCCAGCCGGCGGAATGACCATCACTCTCGCTCCGTCCGACTTCCCTCAACTCAATATCGATCATCCGCGGCTCTGGTGGCCAAACGGATATGGCAAGCCAGAGCTCTACCACCTCACCACGACCTTCCGCATCGGCAGCCAGGCATCCGATGTACTCAAGACCCGCTTCGGCATCCGCGAAATCACCTACGAGCTCTCGCTATTCGATTCCTCCGGGCATGCCCGCCGCGTGGAGATTGACCCCGCCGTAGCTGCCCTGCGCGGTGAACGCCTCGTCGACGAAAGTCACGAAGGCATCCGAGAAACGCCTCTCGGATGGGTCGCTTCCCTCACGCCCGCTGCCGAAACATCTCCCGCTGTCCATACTCTCAGCGACACCGCCGTGCAGCCTGCGCTGGTCATCAAGGTCAACGGTGTACGCATCGCCTGCAAGGGTGGAAGCTGGGGCATGGATGACATGCGCAAGCGTGTCTCGCGGGAGCGGCTGGAACCCTTCTTTCGCCTGCACCGCGAAGCTCACCTGAACATCATTCGCAACTGGATGGGCCAGAACACAGAAGACATCTTCTTCGATCTCGCCGACGAATACGGGCTGCTGGTGTGGAACGATTTCTGGGACTCGACCCAGGACTACAACCTGGAGCCAGACGATAGCGCTTTGTTCCTCCGTAACGCACACGACACCATCGCACGCACGCAGAATCATCCTTCCATCGCCATCTGGTGCGGTCGTAACGAAGGCGTTCCCTCACCCACCATCGATCACGGGCTTGAGGATCTCATCACCCAGCTCGACGGAACCCGCTTCTACTCCGCCAGCTCAAATCGCGTAAACCTGCACGACAGTGGCCCATACAAATATCAAGAGCCTGAAGAGTATTTCACCTCACTCGCGCTCGGCTTTGCAGTGGAGATCGGCCTTCCCTCCCCGCCCACGCTCGAAGCCTTCCAAAGCTTCCTGCCCAAAGAAGACCAGTGGCCCATCAGCGACGACTGGGCCTATCACGACTGGCACCAGGGCGGTAACGGTGACACCGCACCCTTCATGCAGGCCATGAACGAACAGTTCGGCCCACCCTCCGACCTCGCGGATTTCGATCGCAAGGCGCAGATGCTCAACTACGTCGGGCACCGTGCCGTCTTTGAAGGCTTCAACGCCCACCTGTGGGGACCCAACAGCGGACGCATGCTCTGGATGACCCAACCCGC
>JAYVZP010000007.1:0-2705 GCA_043783275.1 Rhodanobacteraceae bacterium | reverse complement strand
AGTCATTCTGGCTTGCCAGCCTTACCTTGCCGCGCGATGTTGCTGCCAATGCTTCCAGACTGTATAGCTTTTGCAGAGCAATGGACGACCTTGCGGACGAGAGCGTAGCCGCCTCAAGTGTGGATGCACTTACCTCAATCGTTCACGATCTCCGGTCCGGCGCTTCGAATAAACCCGTCGTTGTCGACTTCCTGGCTCTGGCAGCGGAGTATGGACTTCCCCTTGAACCCGCCATCTGCCTGCTCGAAACTCTGATGTGGGATGCACATGGAGAAGTCGCGATTGAGACCCAGGAACAGCTCGTGCGATACTGCTTCGGTGCAGCCGGTACCGTGGGGATGCTCATGTGTCCGTTGCTCCGTTGCCAGGGCCAGCAAGCAATCGATGCTGCCGTGCATCTGGGCATCGCCATGCAGCTGACCAACATCGCGCGGGATGTACTCGAAGATGCGATCAATGGGCGCCGGTACCTGCCGGCGGAGTGGGGAGGCGCGTACAGCCCCGCCGAGATTGTGGCAACCAGCGATCCCACTATCATTGCAGATATCTCGAATCAAATCGACCGCACTCTCTGGATGGCAGACGCCTACTATGCAAGTGCTGCCCAGGGCTTTGTCCTGATTCCCCGAGCTTCACGAGGCGCGATTCGTGTCGCTGCGGCAGTCTACCGCGAGATCGGTCTCAGGCTGCGCGCTGGCGAGCTGCAGTGGAAGCGAGGCCGCACCGTTGTACCCACTCGACAACGGATATCGATTGCTCTCCGCGTATGGATGGGTGGACGCAGTGTGGAGGGGTGTTCGAGTGTTTCACCTGCCCCCGTGTCACAACATCGGCTTGAAGCGCTTCCTGGTGGGACAGCGTGAAGAATTCAAACCAAACGTTCGATCTCGTAATCCTCGGGGGCGGGTGCGCTGGACTCAGTCTCGCGGCGCGTCTGGCAGATGCGGGGTCCTCGCTGCGAGTCGCTCTGGTGGAGAAGCGCGATCACTACACAGAAGATCGCACCTGGTGCGGATGGCGTCTTCAGCCGCACTTTTTTGAGGACTGCAAGGTTGCCGAGTGGAATCGATGGCACTTAGCCCGGGCGGGACAAATCCTCCAACGCAGCAGCGACATCTTCCCCTACGAGATGATCAATGCAGGGTTGGTCTACGAAAAGGCCTTGCACGCCATCCATCGCAGCCAGTCCACCTCATTGCTTCTTGGTGTTCGAGCAACCAACATCTATGAAAGCGCTGAGACGGTTGACATTGAGCTCTCGGACGGGCAGTCGCTAAAGGCCCGGTGGGTCGTCGACACCAGGCCCGAAATCGTGAAGATCGAGCATCCCTGGCTATGGCAGAGTTTTGTTGGTCTCGTTGTACAGATCGAAGGCCCGGAAAGTGCATTCGAACGGAGGCTGCCTATGCTTATGGACTTCCAATCGGACGCCCCTGGTCTGATCGACTTCATGTATATCCTTCCGGTGGCGGGTCGTCGCTATCTATGTGAGTACACAAGATTTTCCGCGCAAAAGGTCACGCCAGCGGAGTTGGACACCCGCTTGGCCGCGTGGCTCGGCGTACACGCTGCCTGCAGCTGGCGACCCATTCGCCGTGAGTCGGGCGACTTGCCCATGGCCAGGGTGCAACCGCCAAATACCAAGCGTATTGTTCACGCTGGGGCGAGGGGAGGCTCGATGCGTGTAGCGACAGGCTATGCTTTTCACAATATCCAGCGATGGGCAGACGAATGCACCAACAACCTCCTGCTCCACGGAAAACCGGTTGGTCCTCGACAAAACGGGCTGCTCGATTGGATGGATGAACTTTTCCTGCGAGTCCTGCAGCGACCCGACGTTATCGCTGACCAGGTAATGTGGAGTCTTTTTGCGGGATCCGATCCAGACGCGCTGGTGCGCTTCCTCAGTGGGCAACCAAGCCTCACTGACTACTGGTCGGTCGTAAAAGGACTTCCCTGGGGTA
Source organism: Rhodanobacteraceae bacterium (assembly GCA_043783275.1). Classification (GTDB taxonomy): domain Bacteria; phylum Acidobacteriota; class Terriglobia; order Terriglobales; family Acidobacteriaceae; genus Edaphobacter. The sequence continues at coordinate 741 of JAYVZP010000007.1, read as the reverse complement.
AATTCGTCAGCACTGCTACACAACCCTTCGTCCCGCTGAAAAGGGCGCGATGAAAAGTGTGACGGACGGCTTCAGCAATGCATTCCTGATCGCTACAATCCTTCTTGCGCTGGCAGTGATCTCAGGTTTGCATGCCAATCCAGCGATCCTACTTACAGTGCTCGTCACCTCTGTCATCGTCCTTGGCCTGCCTCATGGCGCGCTCGACCCCCTTGTGGCGCAGTCTGTCTTTCCGGGCTCCAGTAAACTTGTCTTCTACCTGCTCTATTCGCTCGCATCAGCTTTAGTGGTCCTCCTTTGGATCGCTTGCCCCAGATTCGCATTGGCTGGCTTCCTGGTGATCTCGGCTTATCACTTCGGCAGCGATTTGGGAGGCGAGAGCCCTTTGTGGATTCGAGCATGTTATGGCCTAACCATCCTCACTATACCGTGCGTCCTTTACGGCAAGGATGTTGCAGTCATCTATCAGATGCTTGCAGGTTCAACGACTGGCTATTACGTCATGCTGTCGCGTTGTATTGCTTACCTGGCCGGCGTCATCACGCTATCTGCAATGCTATTGAAGGTGAAATCTGATCCCAGACGTGCAGCCGAGTTCGGTGTCATCCTCTTATCAGGAATAACGTTCCCGCCGATCCTATTTTTCTGTTGCTACTTTGGCTTACTGCACAGTCCACGCCATCTCGTCGAGACGGCCTCCGCGCTGGGATTGAAGACCCTGCGAAGCGTCCTTGGAATCAC
>JAYVZP010000006.1:0-16678 GCA_043783275.1 Rhodanobacteraceae bacterium | reverse complement strand
TGAGAACGTCTCAGCCGCCATCACTCTTTGGCTTTGAACTAATTACTGGCCGTAGTACTCCAAGCCGAGGTGAGTGATCAGATCTTCACCCATGATGTGCCGAAGGGTATTTTTCAGCTTCATGGATTGAATGAACAGGTCATGCTCCGGGTAGACCTCTGGGGCGTGGTCGGGATCCTTGAAGTAGAAACTGAGCCACTCCTGGATGCCGAGGCCCTTCAGGCTGCTCGTGCGAGCGGCAAGGTCCATGAAAAGGACCAAGTCAAGCGCGAGCGGCGCAGCAAGAATCGAGTCGCGGCAAAGGAAGTCCACCTTGAGCTGCATGGGATAGCCCAGCCAGCCAAAGATGTCGATGTTGTCCCAACCCTCTTTGTTATCACCACGGGGCGGATAATAGTTGATGCGGACTTTATGGTACAGGTCCTTGTACAGGTCAGGGTGCAACTCAGGCTGGAAGATATAGTCCAAGACGCCCAGCTTCGAGACTTCTTTGGTCTTGAAGGATTCGGGATCGTCGAGTACTTCACCATCACGATTACCAAGGATATTGGTGGAGTACCAACCGGCAACACCAAGCATGCGGGTTTTGAAGGCTGGCGCCAAAACGGTCTTGATGAAAGTCTGGCCCGTCTTGAAGTCCTTTCCACAGATAGGGGCATTCATCTTGCGCGAAAGTTCACGCAGGGCCGGGATATCCACTGTCAGGTTCGGTGCTCCGTTTGCGAACGGAATCCCTTCTTTCAATGCCGCCCAGGCGTACATCATCGATGGCGCGATACCTGGATCGTCGTCGACGAGACCCTTCTCGAAGGCTTCAAGCGTCTGGTGCACCGCCGTCTGCTCCAGGAAGATCTCGGTCGAACCGCACCAGATCATGACCTGACGGTCGGTCTTGGTTTTGAACTCTGCAATGTCGTTGCGAATCTGATTTGCGAGATCACACTTGTTCTTGCCAATCTTTTGGTTTTTGGCAGTAAGTCGCTTGACGTAGTGCTGATCAAAGACGGCGGGCATTGGCTCGATTGACTCAAGAAAGGGCCGGATAGCTTCAAGGGTATCGCGATCCAGAACCTCAGCCGTGCGGGCCGCGTCATAAAGATTGCCACCAAAGATATCCCAGCCGGTGAAGACGAGGTCTTCGAGCGGTGCGATATCGATGAAGTCTTTGATCAAAGGCGAATTGCCTTCAGTGCGTTTGCCCAGACGGATTGTGCCCATCTGTGAGATGGACCCAATGGGCTTAGCCATTCCGCGACGGATGGCTTCGACTCCGGCGATGAGAGTGGTGGCGACAGCTCCCATTCCGGGAATCATGATACCGAGTTTTCCTGTGTGAGGCTTGATGCTGGCCGCTTCATTGTGTACGGCGCCGGGCGTAGACATTCTTGGTGAACCCTTCTAACTTGCAGTATTTCGGTTAGATCCGAACCTCCCGATTCTAATACGGGATTCATTTGGAGGTGTAGACCGTCGGTTCAGGCAACAGTCTTTTCATCGGATGAGCGGATGCGGTTCTTCCAGTGAGAGCTGACGAACCAGACGATGAGGGCAATAAGAACAACCTCCACACCGAGGTGAAATTTGTGGAAGATGAACTTGAAATGGGGATCCGTATTCCACTTGTCACCAAGCTTCATACCGACCAGTGCGAGCACGTAGCACCACGGCCATGATCCGAGAAAGGTATAAAGGTGGAACTTACCCTGGTTCATCCGGGCGATGCCGGCGGGAAGCGCGATGAAGGTCCGCACAACTGGCAGGAGCCGTCCCAGCAGAACGGTTACGGCGCCGTATTTGTTGAAGTAGTGCACAACCAGTTCGAGATCACGAGAATTGAGCAGCACAAATCTCCCGAAGCGCTCAACCATGGGCCGTCCGCCCCACGCGCCAACCCAATAAGCCGGGATCGAACCCAGGTTGCAGCCTATCGCACCGGCAGTGGCAAGCATCAGGAGTTGCCATTGTGAGTGAGCCAGAGCATATCCGGCAAAGGGCATGATGATCTCGGATGGCAGCGGGATGCACGCTGACTCAATCGCCATCAGAATCGCCACGCCCAGATAGCCACCCGCAGAAATAACGCTGACGATCAAGCCAGCTAGTACAGTGATGATCTTTTCTGACATTCCTGTGAAGTATATCGGCTGCACGCGTGTAGAACATCTTGCTAGGATGGAGAGTCAGGAGAAACAACGCATCATGGCAGATTTGATACCCGCAGTTCCGGAATCAAGCGAAATTGAGAAAAGCTTTTCAGCAGCCCCAGAGAGCGTGCCCACCGTCTTTGGCGTTTCCGTCCCTGGCGCTGCTCCCGTCGCTCGCCCGGTCAGCCCCTATGCGGCGGCCGCTCCCGCGGTCAAGCGGCAGATAGTTTGCTTCACCTTCTACAAGGTAATGCCGGAATGGCGTCGTCTGCCGGCTGAGGAAAAGACTCGTCACAAAGCTGAGTTTGCAGAGGTTCTTGCGCGCTGGAACAAGCCCGGCGAGTTCCTGTCGATCACTTATTCGACGATTGGCACACGCGGCGATGTGGATATGTGTGTTTGGTCCATTGGCTATTCGGTTGAAGAACTGAACCGCATGCGCAGCGATCTGATGCGAACACCGCTTGGTGGCTATCTGACGTCGCCCCACAACTTCCTGGCAATGACGAAGCGGTCGCAATATCAGATTGACCGACCGGATGAGAGTGAAGGCGAAGGCCGCGGCGCGATTCGCCCGGGTGGCCAGAAGTACATCTTCATCTACCCGTTCTGGAAGACGCGACCGTGGTACCTGCTGACCGCAGCTGAGCGCAAGCGCTTGATGGATGAGCATATCCGCATTGGCCTGATGTACCCACGCGTCAAACTGAACACGACGTACTCGTTCGGGATCGACGACCAGGAATTTGTGGTTGCCTTCGAGACTAACTTTCCGGAGGATTTCCTCGACCTCGTTCAGCAGTTGCGGGAGACGGAGATCAGCCTTTACACGCTGCAGGACACGCCCATTTTTAGCTGTGTGCGTCTGCAGCCGATGGATATGCTGGACCGGCTCGGATAGCGATGGCCACCAAGGCGGCAGCCAAGCCCGTCTCGCCTGCAAAGAAGCCGGGCAAGACGATGAAACCCCTGGCACCCGAGCGCATTGCAGCCATTTTGGGTGCGCTCGCCAAGGCTTATCCCAACGTGGTCTGCGCGCTGGATCATCGAAACGCGTGGGAGCTTACTGTGGCGACGATCCTGTCCGCTCAATGCACGGACGTTCGCGTGAACCTCGTCACGCCGGCACTGTTCAAGGCATATCCGACACCGAAAGATATGTCGAACGCTTCCCTTCTTGAGTTGGAAGGGTTTATTCGGACTACCGGGTTCTATCACAATAAAGCGAAATCTATTCAAGGGGCGGCAAAGACGGTTGTTTCCGAGTTTTGCAACCAAGTCCCGCAGAAAATGCAGGAACTTCTACGCTTGCCCGGGGTGGCTCGAAAGACGGCCAATGTCGTTCTTGGAAGCTGGTTTGGCATTGCGGTGGGAGTAGTTGTTGACACTCACGTATTGCGCTTGTCAAGGCGGCTTGAGCTCACGACCAAGGTGGAGCCCGTCAAGGTTGAGCAGGATTTGATGAAGATCATCCCGCAGGACCATTGGATCGCATTTTCACACGAGCTGATCCACCACGGCAGACAGATTTGCATAGCGCGGAAACCAAAATGTGCGGAGTGTACCCTGGAGGCGCTCTGCAACTCATCCGATAAGACGTGGACCACCCACTAGGCCCGGTAGTGAATCGCAAGTGCTTCAACGAGGGCTGGGATGGTGGCCTGAAGCGCTTCGATAGACGGAGCAATACCCAAAATCCGCATCGCATCAGAGGTAATGGGACCAATCGAGGCCAGAACAGTCCTTGCAGGAATCGTGAGGGCGGCGCTTTCAAGCAACGAAACAAGATTTTGCGCCGTAGACGCACTTGTGAAAGTGATGGCATCGGGGGCGTCTTTGGCGTCAGCGAAGAGAATCTGGAGCCTCTGTACGGAGTCGGCGGGAATGATTGTTCGATAAGCTTCGGCGATAGTCACGATGGCTCCGGCTGTCGCAAGTTCTTCAGGTAGGGTGTCACGCGCCACGGCGGCGCGCACAATCAGCATGGAAGCTCCCAGAGCATGAGGGGTAAGCGCTTCGGCGAATGATTCAGCGACGTATCGTTCTGGCATCAGGTCAATATCAAGAGCAAGTCCGACCTTTCGAACGGCTGTTGCGGTCGCCGGGCCGATGACGGCAATCTTCTTTGGGTAGGGAGATAGCTTGAGTTGCCTTGCACGCTCGGCGAAGGCATGCACGGCGTTGGCACTGGTAAAGAGAAGCCAGTCATAGCTTCTAAGCGAGACGAGCGCAGCGTCCAGACCGCACCACGAAGCAGGGGGTGCGAGCTCGATCGTCGGGATGGAGATGACCTCTGCGCCTTCTGAAGTCAACAGGTCAGCGAGTGCCGAAGCCTGACCCCGCGGGCGCGTCACAAGTATTCGTCGATGGAGCAGAGCGGGCAACATCCCAAATTCTAAACGGCGGCGGGTCCTTGTGTCAGGGCGAGTCCCTGGGCGACCGAAGTGAATTCGTCTCCCGCGACGATCTGGCCCGGGAAGCGCGATTCAAAGATGCGTCGAACGGCCGGGACAAAGCTTGTTCCTCCGGTCAGGAAGACGCGGTCGATGTTGACTGAAGATTCTCTTGCGACCTCCAGCAAGGCGTCTACAGATGTTGAAATCTGTCCGAGTTCGGGAGCGATCCACCCTTCAAACTCCTCTCGGGTGACGCTTGTCCGTAGCTCCAGAGTGCCCGCCTCGGGTCCGGCAAAGATAAACTCGGCCCGGTCGTTAGTGGAGAGTGCAAGCTTGGTGCGCTGGACTGCCTGATGAAGCTGGTAGCCAAGATCTTCGTCCACAAGAGCCCGTAGCGACCGGATCTTGTCCGGTTCAACTGCCCTTTTCTCCGCGGAAGTCAGAATCTCCAAGACGTTTCGCGTGCGCAGGAACGAAAGGTAGTGCCAGCGCTCCAGGTTGGCGTAGATCCAGGCCGGCACCGCGGGGATGGACTTGGTGCCTCGCGCAAAGGTCTCTGAGCCGAGTGCCGGGGAGATAAGCTTTCGGACGATTCGGGCGTCGAATGAATCTCCCGCAAAGCCGAGGCCCGCAGTGCCAAGAATCTTTCGCTTGCCTTCCGGACCGACGGTGAGGAGCGAGAAATCGCTGGTACCGCCGCCGAAGTCGCCAATGAGGATCGTCTCCTCATGATCCAGCGTGGCTTGGTAGGCGCGTGCAGCGGCAAGGGGTTCCAGTTCAAAGGTCACGTGCTCAAAACCGGCCTGGAGGAACGCGGCTCTGAGTCTTGTCAGCGCAAACTCCTCATCCTCGGACGTTTCGGCACCGACAAACCGGATGGGACGTCCGACGGTCGCGGAGGTAATAGGCTCGCCAAACTGCGACTCAGCACGTAGCCGGAGATCGTGCAGAATGCGAGAGATAAGGTCTTGAAGCGTGTAATTGCGACCGAAGACCTCGGTGCCGGTCAGGCTCGCCGCCGCCAGGTAAGACTTGAGGGATTGGATGAGACGTCCGGGGCGGTCGCCCTGGCGATGCGCCTCAAGGTAGTGCTCGATGGCCTTGGGTCCGGAGCTTGAAAGGATTCCCTTTTGTGCTTTTTCGAGGTACAAGATGGACCGCGAACTTGCAGTGTTGTTGGAGAATTGGACGAGCGCCACGCCGGTCGAGGTGCGCCGTGCGACTGAACTATTGGTGGTGCCGAAGTCGATTCCGACGGTAATGCCTGAAGTTGAATCCCGTGAAAGCATGAACGGCTATTATGGCCCAGACGGAGGATTTCAACTATGGGTATCGAACAGGATCTTGCAACGATCGCGGCTCAGGAACGTGCTCTGGTGTTTCAAAACTTTTCGGCTGAGACCGCGTGGGAGCTTGGCTGCAGGCTGAGGCAGGATGCCGTGGGGCGTGGGGCCGCGATGACATTCGAGATCCAGGTTGCGGGTAAAACTATTTTTATGACGGCTACGGATGGGGCTCCCGCTGGGCAGGTGAACTGGATTCGAAGAAAGCGAAATGTGGTTCAACTGTTCGAGAAGAGCTCGTATGCGGTCGGGCTAGAGCTGCAAATGACTGGGAAGACTATCAAAGAACGTCATGGCCTCTCGCTGATGGACTACGCAATGCACGGTGGTGCTTTCCCGCTGGTGCTTCGCGGGACTGGCTGCATCGGGTCGGTCATTGCCAGCGGTCTGGCGCAGAGAGAGGACCACAACATCGTCGTGGAGGCGCTTGCAGCGATTCTTGGGGTGCAGGTTGCGCGTCTCGCTTAGATTGTTGCCGTCTGTCCTTCGAGCAGGTCAAGCGCACCCATTCCAATGAGAGCTTCCGCGGTGCGGCGTCCGAGATCCTCTGCGGACTCGCTCGTGGTGGAGTAGATGGCAATTTGAACTGACTGTTCGCCGTCCCTCGTCAGCACCTGCGCGAAGATACGCCACGCCGACCCGAGCCCGTCCGTCGCGAAACAATGCGCGCCCAGCGGCAGTTCGCACCCGCCGCCCATAGCCGCGAGAAAAGCTCTTTCAGCGTCGGTGGCATAACGCGTTGGCGCGTGTTCAAGTTCCAGGATTGCAGCAAAGATTGCCGGATCACGCGCTGCGTCTTCTGTGTCGAGTGGATGCTGCGGGCTGCGCGTCTCAAGGGCAAGCGCACCCTGACCGGGCGCAGGCGTCAGCTCATCAAGATCAAAGCGCTGATGGACGGATTCGGTGCGGCCGATGCGGTCCAGGCCGGCACACGCAAGGACCAGCGCGTCACATTGACCTTCTTCTAACTTCCGCAGGCGCGTATCGATGTTTCCTCGTAGCTCGACGAACTGGAGATCAGGCCGCAAAGCCAACAATTGAGCCCTGCGACGTGGGCTTGTGGTGCCGATGCGTCCGGCATGCGGCAGCGTATGAAGCGCCCAGAATGGCTCACATACAAAGGCATCTCGAGCATCGACACGGGGTGGGATCGCAGCGAGAATGAAGCGCGGATCAAGGGTCGTGGGGAGGTCCTTGAGTGAGTGGACTGCGAGGTCGATTCGACCCGCTGCAAGCGCGTCCTCGATCTCTTTGACGAAGATGCCCTTTCCGTCGAGCCCGGCGGGCGCGATAAAACCCGGCTGCTGCATTCTGTCGCCGGTGGTGCGGATCACCTCTATCTCAACCTTGTGACCGTTTGCGCGCAAAATGTCCGCGATGTGATTGGCCTGCCAAAGCGCAAGCTGTGATCCTCTGGATCCGATACGAATGGTCGTGGGCGTCATGGTTTCTACAGGATACGGGAAGCGGCTACTCGCGTGGCTTCCGAAGCGCGATGAGTTGCGGATGCAGCAGCTTTGCAGTCAGGGCACGGGTCAGTGTGTCGACGAGATCTTGTTGTGCGGGCGTCATCGTGCCGAGCATTTTGGCGAATCGCAAAAGCTCCGCTTGACGCAGATCTTCAGCCTGCTGTTGCAGCGCCTTGATTGCTGGCACGGCATCAAGTGAGCGCAGTCGCTGTTCGTAGCTATCTACCTCGCGACTGATGATCTGCTCGGCGGCATTCGCTTCCCGGCCACGATCGGCAAGGTTCGCCGCAGCAACCTGCTGCAGGTCATCGATGTCATAAACGAAGCAGCCTTCGACCTTATTCATCCGCGGATCAACGTCCCGGGGAACGGCAATATCGATGAAGAACATTGGCCTTCCGCGACGTCGTTGGATAAATTGCTGCCCGTTAGCCTGGCTGAAAAGTTGTTGCGTCGCGCCGGTCGAGGTGATCACGATGTCCGCTCGGTCAGCCTGGGCGAGCAGGGTGTCAAAGGGTATGACTTCAGTCTTCACGCTCTTGCTTTGGAACTGGGCGGCAATCCGTTCAGCCCGGACCAACGTGCGGTTCGAGATCAAAATATCTGTCGCGCCATGCTGAATGAGGTGCCGCACGGCAAGTTCAGACATTTTGCCGGCTCCGACCAGCAGAACCTGCTTCCCCGCCAGCGAGCCAAAGATCTTTCGTGCAAGATCCACCGCCACGCTTGCAATCGAAACCGAGGACGATCCAATCTGTGTCTCGCTACGGACCTTCTTCGCGACCGTAAGCGCGGACTGGAGGAGTCGGTCGAGCGATCCGGAGACGGCGCCGACTTCCCTCGCGATGCTGTACGACTCTTTCACCTGGCCCAGAATCTGGGGCTCGCCGACGACCATGGAATCCAGCGAAGATGCTACGCGAAACAGGTGCCGCACCGCCTCCCGCTCGCGAAACTCGTAGAGGTGCGGGCGAAGCATGGCGGCTGGAACCGAAAAGTATTCGTGGAAAAAGCGCAGCAGGTCAGCGGATGGATGAATTCCCCCTTCCTGCAGGGTAAGCAGTTCCACTCGATTGCAAGTGGAAAGGATCAATCCCTCGCGAATCCCCGGAGCGCTCACCAGCGACCGAGTCGCATCTGCAAGGCGTGCGGCGGGGATAGCCAGTCGCTCGCGAATCTCGATGGGCGCGGTGTTGTGATTGACGCCGAGGAGGACCAGCGTCGAGTTGATCGCGATATCGCTCATGGATTCGGGAACCGATGAACCGCCGAAAACTGGTTGGACACCCAAACTGCGAGGATAACGACGAAGACGAAGCTGGAGAGATACACGGCACGCCGCCCACGCAATCCGCTGTGGCGGCGAATAAAAATCATTCCGACGTAAGCAAGCCACATCGCAAAGGCCAAAAGGATCTTCGGATCGCGAAAGTAGGTGGCACCGTAAGAGATCTGGGCCAGCAGTGACCCGATCAGAAGTCCCGCCGTCATGCATGGCAGCCCAAAAAGCAAAGCGCGCAACGCGATTCGGTCGATGGTATCGAGCGGTGGCAGCTTGATTTTAGCGGTGGACAGCGACTTCGACTTCAGGCGACGCTCCTGCACGAGGTACAGCAAGCTCGCCACCAGCGAGACGAACAAAGCGGCATAGGCTGCCAAGATCAGTGCGATATGAAGGAAGAGCCATCCGGAGTGTAGTCCAGGCAGGCCCGAAGACTCCAGCCCCGGTCGGAACGCAGGTAGCAGGCCGAGGATCGCAGCCAGCGGCAGGAGAAAAATTCCAAGCGCCAGTGTCTTGTATTTCCAGAACACCAGGACGAAGGACAACGCAAGCAGCAGGGCGAGCAAGGATTGTGTCTCGTGCGATTCCACCGGCATCGAGTGATGCGCAGCGTTGAGCATCTCTGCCAGCGAGACGAAGTGAAATAGCAGCCCCGCAATCGTCGCCGGCAACGCCACATGCCGCCACCGGGGCCGGTCGTACAAAGCCGCAGGCAACACCGCAAGCGCGGCGATGGCATAAAGAAAGACGGCGACTCTGAGCCAAAGGAGGGACATTTGTGATGTGAGCCGGTGACTTGGCTCTCTTACCAGTATACCGCCGCCAGCTATGTGGCAGGGGCGTCAAGGAAGCCGCGAAGCTGCTCTTCGCAGTACTCTGTAGTGACAAAGAAAGGCTTATCTAAAATTGTTACTTTGAGGACCCCTTCGGCATACTGATATCCGGCGGTTACACCCATTTTGGTGATTTTCCCTTCGCTACCGGTCAGGGCAATTCCCTGCTGTTGTTCAAGCAAGCGTGTCTTGGCGGCGAATTCTTCAGTGGTCAGCGGAATCTGAATCATGGATACTCCTCACTGGTTTAGATGCTGCCAACCGAGTGTACGTGGGCGGACAGTGCGGTATGTGCGGTATTCTGACGACTCCTAGCTATGGCTCTATCAACTGAGAACGACGCCCAACTAACGCCAGTCATGCGGCAGTACTTCGCTGCCAAAGAGGCATATCCCGGCTGTCTGATGTTTTGCCGTATCGGGGATTTCTACGAGCTTTTTTACGAAGATGCGATCACCGTAAGCAGAGAATTGCAGCTCACCCTCACCGCCCGCGACCGCGAAAAGAAGCAGCCAATGTGCGGCGTGCCCTACCATGCAGCCGAGATATATTTGCAACGCCTGCTGCGCAAGGGGTATCGCATCGCGCTGTGCGAGCAGATGGAAGACCCCAAGACAGTCAAGGGCATCGTCAAACGTGAGGTTACCCGCGTCCTTACGCCGGGCACAGCGGTCGACAACGGTATCGCCGCCGGAGAAAGCTGCTGGCTCGCGTGTGTCGTTGTGCAGAAAGACACTGTCGGAATCGCATTTGCCGATCTTTCAACAGGTGATTTCCGCGCCACGGAGTTCACGGGGATCGAGGCATGGTCAAACGCTGTGGATGAACTGAATCGAATTCGGCCTATTGAACTCGTTTACTCCCAGGGTGGACTCGGGCTTGGGACCAGGCAGCGCGAGTTGAAGGAACAGGAAACGGACTCTGCGGGCCTGGAATCCATTCGGACAAAGACGGCAGTTGAAGACTGGGTTCTGACTCCAGATCACGCTTTGCCATTGCTTCGCCAGCAATTCCGGATTCACTCGCTGGAAGGGCTGGGCCTGTCCGGGCACGAGGCTGCAGGAGTGGCTGCGGGAGGACTCGTCCACTACTTGCGCCAGACCAAGCAGGGGGCATTAGAGCACCTCGAATCAGTGCGTTTTTATGAGCGCTCCGGCTGCCTTGAACTGGATGCAGTCTCCGTCCGGAACCTTGAACTGGTCGACCCGCTCTTTTCGGGCGAAACCGTTCAAACGACATTGCTCTACACACTGGACGCCTGCTGCACGCCGATGGGTAAGCGCCTTCTGCGGGCGACGTTGCTCCGCCCGGCGATGGAGCTTCCCGAGATCAAAGCCCGGTTGGAGGCTGTGGGTGAGGCGGTTCTGGACCTTCGCCGGCGCGAGGGCGTCCGCCGCGCGATGGCTGGCATCCTCGACCTGGAACGCCTGCTGGGACGAGTCGCCATGGACTCCGCCGGCCCACGAGAGGTTCTGGCCCTGGCCGGAACGCTGGGCTGCCTACCCGGTCTACGAGAGGCAGCGCGCCTCTTTACCACGGGCAGATGGCAGAGTCTTGTGCGGGATCTGGACGCGTTGGAAGATTTACAAGAGCTGATCGTTGCGACAGTCGTCGACGAGCCGCCCGTCACATTCAACGACGGAGGCGTCATCCGCCAGGGCATTCACGCTGAGTTGGATGAACTGCGCGAACTCTCCCGCAGCGGCCGCCAGGCGCTTGTGGCGATTGAAGAACGCGAGCGTCAGCGAACGGGCATAACGTCGCTCAAAGTCCGGTACAACTCCGTCTTTGGTTATTACCTTGAGGTGACCAAGGCTAATGCCAAGTCCGTTCCGACTGACTACGAGCGTAAACAAACGTTGGTGAACGCCGAGCGTTTCACTACCCCTGAGCTAAAGGAATACGAGTCGAAGATCCTGACTGCGCAGGAACGTTCACTCGAGATTGAGCGCCGCATCTTTGCCGAAATGCGGGCCCAGCTCCTGGCTGGCGCTCCTCGCATGAGAGCCACCGCCAGACGCGTCGCGGAGCTCGATTTGCTTGCATGCTTCTCGCATCTGGCGGCGCTGCGCGGCTGGACCCAGCCCATGGTTGACGAGAGTCTCACTCTTGAATTCATTGGCGCGCGCCACCCCGTTGTCGAGCGGCGAATGGAGGAATCCGGTACCGGACGATTTATTCCCAACTCCCTGTTTCTTGACGGTGGCACTGGCCCATCCATCCTGCTCATGACCGGCCCGAACATGGGCGGTAAGAGCACCTACCTTCGCATGGCCGCGCTGCTGGTCGTGATGGCGCAATGCGGGTGCTTTGTGCCGGCGGAGCGCATGCGCCTTGGTCTTGTGGACCGCATCTACACACGCATCGGCGCCAGTGACAACGTCGCCCGCGGACGCTCAACCTTTATGGTCGAGATGACGGAAACAGCCGCAATTTTGAACACCGCCACGTCCCGTTCGCTTGTCCTGTTGGATGAAATGGGCCGCGGGACCGCCACCTACGACGGCCTCTCGCTTGCATGGGCGACGGTAGAGCACCTCCACGACCAGATCGGCGCTCGGAGCCTGTTTGCCACGCATTATCACGAGCTCACCCTGCTCGCCGACCGGCTCCCAAAGCTGCGTAATGTGCGAGTAACGGTCAAAGAAAGCGCGGGTGGAATCGTCTTTCTGCATAGCGTGGAAGCAGGCGCAGCGAGCAAGAGCTACGGTATTGAAGTTGCAAGACTCGCCGGCCTGCCAAATGCGGTCGTAGCGCGCGCGCGCGAGGTCCTCAAGGTCCATGAGCGCGCAGAGAAGCAGCAGATACGCGAGACCGCCCAGGAGCCCGCGACAAATATGCAGATGACCATGTTCACGCCGCTATCTCAACGCATTGTGGATCGACTGGAAGCAGCCGAAGTCGATTCGCTGACTCCACTCGAAGCCTTGAATCTACTTGCAGAGCTAAAGCTGGAGATGAAGGGCGCATGAAAGTAAATCAGCGGCCAAAGGCAATGATTGTCGTGGGCGTGATGAGTGGGACATCGGCGGACGGGGTCGACGTAGCCCTGACACGCATCTCACCCGGCATAGGGCAAACGCCTAAAGTCAAGCTGCTCGGCCACTGCGGCTTTGCCTACCCTCGACCGGTTCGCGAGGCCGTACTCGCCGCTATGGATGCCTCGTCGATGAGCGTCGCCGACATGAGCCGTTTGCATTGGCGACTCGGTGAACTCTACGCGGATTGCATTGAGAAGACGGTCGAAAAGTTTGCGCACAAGCCGGTCCTCATCGGACTGCACGGTCAGACGATCTATCACCAGACCAACGCAGAGCAATTCCTCGGACGACCCGTTCGAGCCACATGGCAGATTGGCGAGCCAGCCGTCGCTGCCGATCGGTTGAGAATCCCAATCGTCAGCGACTTTCGTCCAGCCGATCTAGCTACTGGAGGTCAAGGCGCGCCACTGGTCCCGATGCTTGACTACTGCCTCTTCCGGTCGCAGACGAAAAACCGCGTTCTGCTCAATCTTGGCGGTATCGCAAACGTCACCGCAATCCCCGCAGGCGCTGGTTTGGAGGGTCTCCTCGCATTCGATACCGGCCCTGCGAACATGGTGATTGACGGCGTGATGCAGGCGTCTTTTCACAAGGAATATGACCGGGGCGGCAAGGTTGCTGCACGGGGACATATCCTGAAGACGGTACTCGGCGAATTGCTGAAGCAGCCATATTTTGCGGCGCCTCCACCAAAATCGTGCGGACGTGAGGAGTTCGGCGCCGCATTTCTCAACCGCATGATGAAGCTTTGTGCTTCCGATGGCGGAACCGAGATGGACGCGGTCGCCACTGCTGCCGAGTTGGCTGTTGCCTCTATCCTGGACGCGTATGCGCGTTTTTGTTGGCCCCATCTGGGCCAACAAGCGCCCCTTGCGCGGGTCACCGAATTGGTCGCGGCTGGAGGCGGCGTCAAGAATGCGTTTTTGATGACCCGCCTGCGCGAAGTCTTTGTCCCTCTCGGCGTCAAGGTCCTGACAGCAGATGACGTCGGCGTGGGTGCGCAGTCCAAGGAGGCAGTTGCCTTTGCGCTTCTCGCCTGGCTCTCGTGGCACGGTCTTTCCGGGAACGTACCCGCGGCAACAGGCGCGTCCCGTCCAGCGATTTTGGGGAAGGTCAGTTACGGATGAGACGTCCGGTCCTTGTCATGCGGTCCTCCGCAGCTCTCGTGCTCTTCCTTGCAGCCGCACTCAATGGTTGTCACAGTGCTGGTGAAGATCCCCGCACTGTCGTCATGCTGATTCAAAGCACTCCCAATAGCCTGGACCTGCGCAACGGAACCGACGCCATGTCAGAGCGCATCGGCGGACTGATCTTCGACTCCCTTGTGCGCAAGGATGACCGGTTCGAACTGCAACCTTGGCTCGCCACAAGCTGGTCACAACCTGATCCCCTCACCTGGATCTTTCAACTCCGCCGCGGCGTTCGCTTTCATGACGGACGGCCACTCGGTGCAAACGACGTGGCGTGGACCGTCAACTCACTCATCGATGGAAGCTTGACGACCAGTAAAAGTGGCGCCTTCGGCAGCGTCCTGAATGCCGAAGCGACCGCGCCCCTGACTGTTGCCCTGCACCTGAAGCGGCCTGATGCTTCCCTGTTGTTCAATCTCTCAGATGGACTCTTCGGGGTCGTTCCCCAGGGCGCTGGTAAGGATTTCGGTCGCGACCCCATCGGGTCCGGCCCCTTCCGTTTTGTAACCGCAACCCAGGACAAAGAGGTCGTGCTGGAACGAAATGCGGACTACTGGGCCGGTCCGCCAAAGCTCCCACGTATTCGATTCGCCGTCGTACCCGACGTCGTCACCGTGGCGCTTGAACTGCAAAAAGGCTCGGCGGATATCGCGAGCAATGAGCTCACACTCGACCTCGTCCACGCCTTGCAATCTTCTCCGAATCTGAAAACGGAGACAGGTGAGGGGTCGCCGGTGATGTATCTGAACTTCAACGTCGCTCAGGGACCACTGGCCGACAAACGTGTGCGCCAGGCCATTGCGTGCGCGATGGACCGCCAAGCGATCATCGATGCGATCTGGCGCGGCAAAGCTCAACTTGCGAGTTCCCTGCTACCCGCCTCACACTGGGCCGTCGCTCCGCCGACAAGCCTAGCGCAATACGCATATGAGCCGTCGCGCGCGCAACGTCTTCTTGACGAGGCGGGTTACAAGCCCGGCAAGGATGGCGTTCGCCTTCACCTCGAGATGAAGACGTCGACGGACGAGTCCACACGCCTCCTCGCGCTGGTTCTTCAGCAGCAACTGGCCGCGGTCGGCATCTCCCTGACGCTTCGAGCAAGTGAGTTTGGCACCTTTTACTCCGACGTCACCTCCGGGCGCTTTCAGATGTACGCTTTACGCTGGATTGGAAGTAACGAAGACCCGGATATTTTCCGTTATGCACTAGGCTCAGACCGTGTTCCCCCAAAAGGTGGTAACCGCGGTCACTACAGTAATGCGAAGGTCGACGCGCTGCTGACTCACGCCGCTTTCACTACGGAGGAGGTCACCCGTCGGACAGATTTGATCGCAGTGCAGAAGATTCTTGCGGACGACCTGCCTGTCATTCCACTCTGGTATCCGAATAACGAAGTCGTCCACACCACCCGGATGACAGGGCTTGTCCCTCGCGTCGATGGAAGTTTTGGTTTTCTAAGAGATGCAGAGGTTCGGTAACAAAATGATTGCCTCGAAGGACCCACCTGCACTGAGAAGAATGGAGATATAGACTTTTCCGCAGTTTCCTCAATTTCTTTCCCGACACGCGAAACAAGGACGTATTCCGATTTGCTGCACAATACGCTGGACTCTTTTTAACTACCTTGTGAGCGCAGACGAACCGGTCGCACGAAAGTTGCGGCGAGGAGTGTGAGCGCGACGATGTTGTCTGACTGGGACTGCGCTTGAGTGACTAGTTTAGTGCGGGTACCTGTCTGGACCTGCTTGGCGACGTAGCCCTGCTTGCCGAAGGCAGCGACGTTTTACTGAAAGACCTGAACATCGCGGCCGGAGATGAAGGCGACTCCCAAGGCAGTGTACCTGCGGTCGTTCTTAGTGATGCGGCTGGCGACTGAGTTACTGATGGTGCCGAAGAGGGTGATGGTCTGTTGGGTCTACATGGGTTTCTCCCTTTGTCCGGTCAATCGGGACACATCCCAAAGCCCCCGATGAGTCTGTTACGGAACTCCAGTTTAGACAGGCATAGGTGAGAGGGTGCCCTGGGAGTACGGATTTCATGGGCTAAATCCAAGGGGTAGGGTCCAGAGCCGAAGGTCGGCTTCATGCGGGTAACAGGAGGCATCTTGTCGCCTTACAACGTGCAGACCGCCGTTGACGCCGAGCACGCCTCAATCACGACAAATGCTGTCACGCTCGATGCAGCAGACCACCGCTGCCTCTTGCCGATGGCCCAGGCCGCATAGCAGGCGCTCGGGAGACCGGCAACGTTGAACGTCGTCGCCGACACTGGCTACTCGAACGGTGTATGTGCCCGCCGGTGCGCACGATCCGCTATGAAGACGCAGTAAAGGACTGCAGAGCCTGCCCGAGCTGAAGCCTCTGCACGAAGTCTGCATGGCGAGTCGTCTCGCGTTCCATCGATGACGACGCGTTGAACCGCATGAATGCGCGTGCCACCCCAGCGGCGATGAAGCTGCGGCGAACCATGGTCGAGCATTCCTTCGGAACAATCAAATACCGCATCTTCGGGCATCCTCGTCTGCTTTTACGAGGGCTGACGGGCGCTGACACCGAGATCAGCATTGCCATCATGGCTTACAACCTCAAGCGCACACTCAAAGTGCTCGGCGCAACACGACTCCCTCAAGCACTCGCACCCGTTTGAGGCGAATTCGCTCCTTCATCAGAACTCATCGGACTCTCATCCGACAAATCTGCCACTCCTCCTCAAACGACCTCATCTGAAGCTAAGTTCCGTAACAGGCTCTATGGTGCGCTGCACCCAAGTCGCGGCATAGCCGCGTTGCTTAGAGAAGAAGTTTTTGGAAAGGGACCCAGAGCCTGCGAGGGGGTGGAGTCCAGCACCCGAAGAGCGCGGTACGCGAGTTCTGAATGCAGAGCCACAGGGCGCAGCTCTTACACCGAAGCGGTGGCCGAGTGAACTTCGAAACCCGGCGCCGAAGGCTGGGCTGACAAACAATACGGGGTGTGGAGAAGTG
>JAYVZP010000005.1:0-16845 GCA_043783275.1 Rhodanobacteraceae bacterium | reverse complement strand
CTTCGTGGAACGCGGCGTCCAGGGCGATCTCATCGTCGCCACAGACTTCTACCGTGCCGCCGACCATCTGGCCCACGACGAGTGCGGCCAAGTCACGGACTTCCTTGATGGAGTATCCGGCGACCCCGACGCAGGTACGGGTCACTTCGCGGAGATCCACGCCGGCGCGGCTGGATACATCTCGGAGAAGACTCTGCATCCTCTCGGTTGCTATATCCTGGCCGACGCGCGTCAGCTTGGCGGTGCCTGTAACGGCACGGCCCAGCACGCGTGTCTCATCGCCTAGCCAGCATTCCGTCTTGGTTCCCCCTGAATCCAGCCCGACAAAAAACGCCATTCGTGATTCCCTCTTTGCGACCTGCAACGCTTATGGTGCACAAGCCCGTTATCATACCCTCACAGCGTAGATGCGTTTACAGAGGAGTTCCAGACTTGCCGACTAGCCCAAGCCACTTATCTGCTATCGACCTCCTGCTTGTGGCGCTTTACCTGGTTGCCATCACACTTTTCGGCCTTCGGTTCTCTCGTGGGTCAAAGGGCAAGGCAAAGGATAAATCGCTTAAGAACTACTTCCTGGCGAATAACACGATCCCGTGGTGGGCGATTGCACTTTCCATCGTTTCGGCGGAGACGAGCACGCTGACGATCATCTCGATACCGGGCGTGGCGTATGCGGGAGACTTCGGCTTTCTACAGGTTGTGATCGGCTACATGCTGGGGCGGATCGTGGTGGCAATGCTGTTTCTGCCGCGTTACTTTCGGGGTGAGATGCTGACAGCGTATCAGTTGATCGATCGGCGGTTTGGGTCAGGCCTGCACAAGCTCACGGCTGGGCTGTTTCTGCTGACGCGTGCGGCGGCGGAGGGAGTGCGGGTCTTCGCAATCTCGATCGTGGTGGGGATCGCGATTGGCACGGGAGATACGCTTTCGATCGGAATTATCAGCGCGCTGACGCTTCTGTATACGTTTGAGGGGGGCTTGGCCGCCGTGATCTGGACCGATGTCGTGCAGATGGCGCTGTATGTTGCAGGAACGGTGGTGGCAATCTTTACGCTGTCGTCGCACGTGCCCGGGGGCTGGTCGCATATCCACGCGGTGGCGGCACCGCTGGGCAAGTTCCACATGCTAACCTTTGCCTTCAACCTGACAAAGGCTTACACGTTCTGGGCGGGAGTGCTTGGGGGCACGTTCCTGACGATGGCATCCCACGGGACGGACCAGTTGATGGTGCAGCGGATGCTTGCGGCGCGCAATCTGCGCGAGTCGCGACTGGCCCTGTTGAGTTCCGGCGTCGTAATTTTTCTGCAGTTCACTTTATTTCTGTTGATCGGCGTTGGGCTGTTTGTGTTTTACGGGGAACACCCGCAGGCCTTTACCAGCGCCGACAGGATATTTCCGACGTTCATCGTGCACGAGATGCCGCGCGGGGTCGCGGGTCTGTTGGTGGCAGCGATTCTGGCGGCGGCGATGTCCAACCTTTCGGCTGCGCTGAACTCGCTTGCCAGCACAACCGTCGTCGACTTCTACATGGACATTCGCCCAAAAGCGGAAACAAAGGAACGGATGCTCGTGTCACGGTTGGCAACGATCTTCTGGGCCTTTGCACTGTTTGGCATTGCGGTTTATTCGATTCAGGCGGGCGGAAAGGGACACGTCGTAGAGATGGGACTTTCAATCGCGTCAGTTGCTTACGGCTGCTTATTGGGGGTATTTCTGTTGGGCACATTGACGAAGTATGCAACGCAATGGGGGACAATCGTCGGCATGTTCTGCGGTTTTGTCCTCAACATCACGCTGTGGCTCCCAACGGTTACGACCTTGCGTCACATTGGGCCGCTGACGATTCCGCAGGTTGCGTTCACCTGGTATGTGATTCTGGGTGCCGCGGTGACGTTTGCGGTTGGGTCAGCGGTGAGTTTGTTGTCGCCTCAGAAGAGACTGCGCCAGGTGACGGCGATGCTTGTGGTTCTGTTTATTGTTCCGAGCGCGTTTTGTCTGAAAACCGCGGCACAAGTGGACACGACACCGGACTTTACACCGATTTCAAATGTGCTCAACCAGGCAATTGAGCAGAAGAAGATACCCGGGGCCGTCGTGGTCGTGGGGCACAAGGGTAGGGTCGTCTTTGAACAGGCTTATGGGCTTCGGAAGCTGGCGGGCGAGCCAGGTCTGGATGGCAAGCCTTCGCCTGCGGAAGTTATGACTGAAGACACGATCTTCGACATGGCTTCACTATCCAAGGTGCTGGTGACGACGATTGCTGTTCTTCAGCTTTATGACGACGGCAAAGTGTCGCTCGACGCGCCGGTAGCGAATTATCTTCCTGAGTTCGGTGTAAATGGCAAAGAGAAGATCACGGTCCGCGAGTTGCTTACGCACTACTCCGGACTGCCGGAGGATGTGAATCTGAAAGACGCCTGGGGCCTGGCGGCGCCAGATAGGGCCGAGGGTATACATCGGGCAATGAATGCCGTTCCGACCGGGCCGGCTGGCGTGATGTTCAAGTACTCCGATATTAACTTCATTACGCTGGGTGCGCTGGTGGAACGCCTGTCCGATCAGTCCCTGGACGTTTATGCCAGGCAACACATCTTCCTGGCGCTGGGCATGAATCAAAGTGGGTATCACGCGTTCCATAAGACTTGTGGCCCGGCGATCAAGACAGGCGCGGCCGTTTCTGCGGGTCCGAAGCCAGTGGGACGGATCGGTATCGTGTGTCTGCCGGGGACGTGGAGCCCCTACATTCTGGATCCGATGACGGCGCCGACTGCCCACGACAATGAACTCACTGCGGAGGCAAACCCTGACTTTGATCGACTGCTGCGGGGCAGCGTGCACGATCCGACGACCCGCCGAATGGGTGGGGTTGCAGGGCATGCGGGGGTCTTTTCAACCGCTG
This sequence comes from Rhodanobacteraceae bacterium, assembly GCA_043783275.1. Lineage (GTDB taxonomy): Bacteria > Acidobacteriota > Terriglobia > Terriglobales > Acidobacteriaceae > Edaphobacter. The sequence continues at coordinate 13,946 of JAYVZP010000005.1, read as the reverse complement.
CGGACATCTCCAAGTTCTGCCAGGCGCTGCTGGACAAGCTGCTGCGAGATACGGGGCCGTTTCCGCTGAAGCAATCGACCCTGCAGCTTGCCATCAGCCCGCATGCTCCTGTCACCGCCGCCTTGACAGCGACGATCTTTACGCCGGGTGGTGACCCAATCAAAGGGGTGGCGGAGCGCGGTCTTGGGTGGGACATCAATTCTGCGTTTTCGCGGCCACGCGGCGGGCTTTTTCCGATCACGACGACCGGGCACCCCGGCAGCTTTGGGCACACGGGTTTTACGGGAACCAGCATCTGGATTGATCCCACCAGCGACACCTACGTCATACTGCTTTCGAATGCGATTCACCCGCGTGGCGCACCGCCTATCTCGCCGCTGCGAGGTGAGATTTCGACCGCGGTGGCAAAGGCTTTCGGCATTGACGGAACCAGGATTATCAACGAGGCGCCGATGGCTGGGGGGGGTGCCGCTGTGCCTGCAACGCTCACCGGCATCGACGTGCTGGAGCTAAGCCAGTTTGTTGAGTTGAAGACAGCGGCCGCTCGGCACGGGGGAAAGCTTCGGTTTGCTTTGCTTACGAATCAGGCGGGGATCGACCGGAACCGCAATCGAACGATCGACATTTTGCTCCACGCTGACCCGTCACTGGAACTTACGACACTATTTACGCCTGAACATGGGCTTTCTGGCAGGCAGGATGTAGAGCAGCTCGCCGCTGAAACGGATACCGCAACCCATCTGCCTGTGGTGTCGCTCTATGGTCCGAAGCCTTCGGATAAACGTCCGACACCGGCACAGCTTGCGAATCTGGATGCGATTGTTGTCGACCTGCAGGATATTGGCGTGCGCTTCTGGACTTACGAGGCGGTCGTTGGCTACTTTCTTGAAGCGACGGCCTGCACCAATGTTGAGCTGATCGTGCTGGACCGGCCAAACCCAATCGGGGGTCTTGCGGTGCAGGGTCCGGTGTCACAGCCAAGGGGAAATTCCTATGTCAACTACATGCCGATGCCGGTGCGGCACGGTATGACACTGGGTGAGCTTGCCCGCTACTACCAAAGTCAAACGCCGTTAAGTTGCGAGGTGAACAGCCGCAAAGTCGAGGTTCCGACACTGACAATTGTGCCGATGCAGCACTGGAGCCGCGGAGAATTCTTCGACGAGACCCAGCTTCCGTGGACTCCGCCGAGCCCCAACATGAGGAGCCTGGCTACCGCCATTCCCTACCCCGGAGTGGGCCTTACGGAGCAGACGAACATCTCGGTGGGACGAGGGACAGAGACACCGTACGAACATATTGGCGCAGCGTGGATGACACACCCCAAGGCGCTGGCGGAGGCACTGGAGGCACGTCACATTGCGGGTGTCCGGGTGACGCCGACCACGCTTACGGTCGCGGAGACGCCAAACAAGTATCCCGGGCACGGACAGACGATTCCGGGGGTTCAGTTTGAAATCACCGATCGCGTCGCGTTCGATTCACCGGAGTTTGGGATTGAATTATTGAGTGCTCTACACCGTCTCTACCCCCTGGATTTTAAGCTTGAGCTTGCAAAGACGCTCGTAGCCAATCCAGATATTCTGTCAGCCATCAGGGCAGGGACGGATCCCGGAACAATCGCTGCATCATGGCAGTCGGAGCTGGATTCTTTCAAGGCCCGTCGAGCGAGGGCCCTGATTTACCCGTAGTTCTCACTGGATTTCAGCAATTTTGTGTAGGTCCAGGCGCTCATCCCCGGGCCATAAAAATCCACGTCCGGGCTCCCCCGGAGATAGCCACGCCGTTCATAAAAAGCGATCGCAGATTCATTCTCGGCGTATACATGGAGGGTGGCCAGTCTGGCGCCCGCTGACTCGGCGAGGTGCTCCGCCTCATCCATCAATTGAGATGCAAGTCCCAGCCGCCGTTGTTGTGGATGCACGTCCAGAGTGGTAACGTATGCGAGCTTCGCTCCCAGCATATTTTCCACGTTGAGAATTGCAAAGCCGGCAAGGCTCCCGTGAGCCTCAGCTACCACGACGATGGCATTCTTCTGTGTGGCAAAACGACGCATCGATGGGAGGTCAAACGTGAAGGGCTCCGTGAAGCAAAGGAGGTCCAGTTCATACATGGCCGGTACGTCCGCTGCGCGTCCAAGGCGGAGTTGCCAGGATGCCATCATGACTGGGTCAGGCGGAGACGGTGAAGGAATCTTCACTACGCGTCACTGCTCGGTACATCGTGTCGCGCTCGAACGGAATGCGGCCCGCCTCCGTGATCATCCGGACGAGGTCGGCGCGACGCATTCCCTGGGGAGTTGTGGCACCGGCGTCGTGGTAGATCTTCTCCTCTACGACAGTACCGTCGATATCGTCCGCGCCAAAACGAAGCGAGATCTGGGCCATCTGCGGCGTCACCATCTGCCAGTAGCTCTTGATGTGGGAGAAGTTGTCGAGCATCAGGCGGCCGACCGCGATCTGTCGCATGTCCAGCATTCCGGTGGATTTGGGAATGTGCGCCAGCATCGTGTTATCCGGGTGGAAAGACAGCGGGATGAACGTCTGGAAGCCACCAGTTTCGTCCTGTACCTCGCGCAATTTGACCAGGTGGTCGACACGATCTTCTTCATTTTCAACATGACCGTAAAGCATTGTGGCATTCGAACGGAATCCCATTCCATGCGCCAGCCGCGCCGTGTCGAGCCACTCGCCGCCGTCAATTTTGTGGTCGCAGATGATGTGTCGGACGCGATCCGCGAAGATCTCCGCCCCGCCACCGGGCATTGAGTCAACGCCAGCTTCCTTCATCCGGGTGAGCGCTTCCGGAATCGTCATCTTGCCGCGCTTGGCCAGGAAGGCGATCTCGACCATCGTGAAAGCCTTGACGTGGACCTTGGGAAACCTCTCTTTGAGACCGCGGACAAGATCCATGAAGTAGTCGAACGGAAGGTCTGGGTGCAGGCCACCGACGATATGAAACTCCGTGACAGCATCCGTGTAACCCGTTGCGGCGGTTGCGAAGGCTTCTTCAAGCGCCATTGTGTAGGTGCCGGCTTCCCCCTTCTTGCGACCGAAGGCGCAAAGGCGGCAGGATGCAACGCAGACATTGGTGGGATTGATGTGCCGGTTCACGTTGAAGTAAGCGAGGTCGCCGTGGAGTCGCTCGCGGACTAGGTTGGCGAGCCAGCCGACGGCAAGGATGTCTCCCGACCGGTAGAGCGTGACCCCGTCTTCAAAGCTGAGGCGCTCACTGGCCTGAACTTTCTCCGCGATCGGCCAGAGCGCTGCATCATCAGTCTGGAAGGAGTGGCGCGGCTTGACAGCGGAGAATAAATTCGACCTGCTCATACCTCTATTTTAGCGCGATCTCCCTGCAAATTTGAAGAGATACGGGATCGAGGCACTCAGCGTTGAGCGGACTGCGACGAAGCATTCTGAGTGTGTACAGGGGAATCAACCATCCTGGGTTGCAATACCATCCCGTCAAAAAAGGTTGCCGCGATGAAATGGTCGCCGACCGGTCGACTGAAGCGGAGGCTCCAGCCCGTATCGGCGTAGGTGACCTGTTTGCTGGGCAACTGCACCGTGAAAACCACGCTGCTGTACCCCGCTGTCGTGACAATGATGCGGTCCGTCAACTCATCGAAGTAAATATTGTTGACGGAGTTCAAGTAGAGATTCTTCGGTCGCTCCCAGGTCGCGCCGGCGTCAGCCGAGACAAACGCGCCCTCCCTTCCACCGAGCCAGATCTCCCCGGCCGGGTCAACCGCGACGGTTGAGACTTGTGTGAAGTCTCCGGGTAACGTTATGGGAGCCCAGGTTACGCCGGCATCAGCTGAGAACTGGACTGAGTGCAAGGATGAGGAGACGACATTCCTCTTTGCGACCGCAAGGATTCGCCATTCCGCGCTCTTATCGATGCCGGTCGAAGACCAGGTGACTCCATTATCTGAGCTTGAGAGGAGTCCCTGGGAGGTAGTGGCGAGCAGGGTGTTACCAACGGTCACGATGGAATAAACGCTTCCGTCGAAGGCTATGATATCCGGTGGAGAGGCTGGTACCGGGAGGGCTTCTACCTTTGCTCGGGTCGCTGGCCTCTTTGCAGGGGAATTCTTTTTCTTTGCCGAAACAGTCAACAGTTTGTGGGATATGAGTTTGTGACTTTGCTTCTTCACGAGCGACGGCTGGCCGTGACGAACGGCTTTGGAACCGATAGGCCTACGCTGCAAGGATGCGGAATGTCGCTGCGACGGTCTCGTGGTTTTCCGCTGATTGGGTTTGACAGACTGGTTCAGCTGGACTGGAACAGGGGGACGAGTTTTAGCCGAAATGGGGGCGGGGGAAGCCCCGGACACGGTCCCTGAGGCACTATCGACTCGTTTCCATGTAGCTGCCAAAGCGTCGAGACGATAGAGACCGTGGGCGGTTCCGGCGATCATGGTACCGTCGGGAGCCTGGCCGAGCGAAAAGACATCCCTACCCTGGAGGCCTTCACTACGTTGAGTCCAGGTAAGGCCCCCGTTGTCGCTCTGGAAGACGCCGCCCCATTCCTTATCGTTGACGACGCCGACAAAGAGGGTTGACGGGCTCTGCAAGTCACGCTTGAGTGCCGTAATCTGACGGGTTGAAAAACCGGCGTTGGAAGAGTGAAACGTGTCGCCACCGTCGTCTGAGGCCAACACACCTCCGCGGTCGGTCGCGATGAGGACATGGCGCGAATCGGTGCTATCGACTGAAACATCGTTGACGATGATCTCCGGACCAGTTGTCCGGTTCCAGGACTTGCCCGCGTCTTCCGATCGAAACAGGCCCTCTGTGGTTCCGGCGAATATGGTGTCCTGGTGATTCGGATCCTGCAGGAGCACGCGTGTACGTCGGGCGCTGGATGGGATTCCCTGGACTTTGCGGAACTGCATCCCGGCATTCTCACTCTTATAAATGCCAGAACAGGCGCTGGCGTAGACGGTCTTGGGGGACTTGGGATCGACGATGATTGAGAAAACATCAGAATCGTCGATGATGCCATCCTTGATATTGCCCCAGTTTTCCCCTGCATCGGTTGTCTTCCAGGGGAGATGCCAGGTTCCCGCATAAATGACGTTGGGGTCCTTCGGGTCGATTGCAACCGACTCGATGTTGTGGATTTCAACACTATCCCGAGGGCTGATCAGTTTCCATCGAAGCCCACCGTCCTGCGAGCGGTAAACGCCCTGAAGGGTACCAGCGACAAGAATATTTGGATCGGAGACCGAGGCCGCCAAGGCGCGAACCGACTGACCCCGCATCTCTGCCTGACTGGTCCAGGAGGCTCCACCGTCAGTGCTGGCAAACAACCCGCCATCCGCACGATCGATGACCCAGGCTCCTACGATGAGATGCCGCGGGTCCCGAGAATCGACGACGATTGAGTCTAGTACGAGATCGTCGCGTTTTGCTACGCGGGCTAGCCTGGTCCAATGGGCGCCACCGTTATGAGATTCATAGATCCAGCCGTTGGCGGTTCCAAGATAGAGATGGGTATGATCGCGCGGATCGGTCGCCATTCTGCGCGCATCTCCGCCGTCCGGCCCGAACGGGAGCCACGGGACGGCTTGTAAAGGTGCCGTCCAGCAAAGGCAAACAATGACGGTTGAAAGCAGAATTGAACGAAGGCGAACCCGGCATACCATCAAATTCTTTCCATCCTTGAAACGTGGTCTTTCTTCCAGTTTAGACGCAATGCCCGTAACCACGCTTGAAACAACACAAAGGCTGACTGGGAAGAAACCCAGTCAGCCGATGTGAGTTGCTTACAAGAAGTTAGTTACTTCTTGTGGTGATGCTTCCGAGCCTTGACGACTGCCTTGCGGGCCTGAGGAGCAACAACGCTCTCATCCACTGGGGTCATCGTAATGCCGGAGACATCTGCACCCGCGGGTACGAGGGTGTTCGATACGGTCTTAGCATCCTGAGTTCCGGTTCCGACCATAACGCGGGAAGCGTCAATGCCCTTCTCCTTCACCAGGTAGTCCTTGGTGTTGACGGCGCGCTCTGCGGCGAGCTTAGGACCGTTCTTCTCAGTAGAAGCGGCGTTGCCGACTACTGCGAGTTTGGAGTCCGTGGTGCGCTGCAGGTTGAGTGCGAGGTCATCGAGGCAAGCCTTGCCCTCGTTGTCGACGCGTGCCGGACGCTTCGTGTCGCGCTCGAAGCTGATGGAGCAGAGGCTGGTCGTTGCCGGCTTCACTGCCACGGGTGCGGGAGCGTTGACGGTAACGGTGGTCATCTGCGAAGCGGTCTGGCCCTTATCGTCAACGACGTTGCAAGTCACGGTAATCGTGCCAGGCGCTGCGCCGGTGGTGGAGAGGGTTGCAGTGTTCGTTGTGCCACTGATCGTGCCAGCCGAGGTGCTGAAGCTGTAGGTCAGAGGACGGTTCTGCGGGCTCACACCGGTTGCGGTGATCGTCGAAGAGTCGCCGGGGTTGACCGAGGACGGATTTGCCGAGCAGCCAATGGTCGGTGGCTCGAAGGCCTTGACCATGAAGTCAGCGGAGCAATCCGCCATCTGGCCTGGCTTGGTGCCTTCGGAGACATGACCCTTAACCGTGTAGGTTCCGGGAGCAAGATCCTTGGTGTCAACATTCGCCGTACCGTTGGTTCCGGCGATGGTACCACCGGAGGCAGTCCAGGCGTAGGTGACGGTCTTCTTGGGATTCAGGTTCAGAGCGGTTCCGGTCACGGTGACGGGGTCACCGGGGAAAACCGTGCTGGGCGCAACTACGCAAGAGTAGGTAACAGGCGGCGGCGGGATCACGTGACCGAAGTGGGTCACGATACCGGTGCTGAGATCTACACCAGAGAGGTTGGCACGTCCACCCAGAACACCGGCCGTCGGTACGGGAACGGATGGACCGAAGTTTGCGTGAATGTACTGGTAGTCAGCCTCAAAGAGACGTATCGAAAAGAGGTGGTTGATGAACGGAAGATCGTAGTCCATGCCGCCGCCGGCCATGAGAGTCGGGCCAGTCTGGTAAGGCTCGTGGTAGATGAACGGATTGGAGCTGTTAGGACCGCCGAGACGCGCTGCGCCGGCAAGACCATGTGCAAACAACGTGAAATTCTGCATCGGTGCACGGACAATAAGACCGCCCGTTGCGCTGTACATGCCGTCGTTCTTTCCATCCGGATGCGCGCCGACGTTGATTTCAGCACCAACGTACCGGTTGAAGTAGTACGCAGCGCTACCCATCGCGCCATAGTCGATCGACGAGTAGGCGATATTCGCAGGCTTCACGTTGCCGTGAGCGCCGTAATAGGAGTATCCGGTGAAAATATCTACACGCGAAGGGTTAGGCCCCATCGGGGCAGGGGTGCTGGGTGCAGTCTGCGCACTCAGGCTTGCGACTCCAAGGCTGACTGCGCATGCAGCCAGTCCGAACCGGCCAATACTACGAAACGGGCGATAAACCATTCGACTTCCTCCGCTAAAATAGAACTTCAAAAATGAACGAGATTTGGACGTCTCGTTTCAAATTGTCAACGTCCAACAAAGTTTACAGCAGTTAACTGCAGTAGCCACACAAAAACAATAACCTAGCCACGTTAGAGAAAGATACCAGCGATTCTCCCAAATTCTGCTTGAAATCCTGAGCCGTACCTGTCCAGTAATCGTGGCGCCGTGTGGCCCGAACGGTACGTTGGTTCAGAGCAATCAGAAAACGATACAGTGCTTCAAATTCAACTCAAATTCAAAGTGCGACGGATGGATCCTCGTTCGCTCTGAATCTTCTCTTGTAAGAGCGTGATCGCGTACAAAAGCTGCTCTGGACGCGGCGGGCATCCCGGCACATAAATGTCGACGGGAATAATCTGGTTGACGCCCTGAAGCAGCGCGTAGTTGTTGAACACACCACCCGATGTGGCGCAGGCACCCATCGAAATCACCCATTTTGGCTCTGGCATCTGCTCATAGAGACGGCGGATGACGGGTGCCATTTTTTGGGAGACACGGCCAGCAATGATCATCAGGTCGCTCTGACGTGGTGACGGGCGAAAGACCTCGGCCCCGAACCGCGCAATGTCGTACCTGGAACCACCCATGGACATCATCTCAATCGCACAGCAGGCAAGACCAAACGTCATAGGCCATACAGAGTTCTTTCGTACCCAGTTGATAGCTGAGTCGAGAGATGCCAGCACAATCCCTTCAGGCTGGTCCTGGCCCCAGCTCACTTCCCTTAGCTTTTCCTGGTTCTTGCCAAAACTATCGAGAGTGCCGAAGAGATATCTATCCTGCTGATGGGAACCGTCTGCCGGGCGGTCATTGCCTGTCGTTGATTGTGTTGGAGTACTCATAGCGTAATGATAAGACCCTTTTCGGAAACTATTTCGGACATAGCCGGGAAATTGTTCCTGTATCGCGCCAATCATTGAATTGATGCACCGTGACAGCCCCAGGTTGTTAACGAGTGCCACAAATATAGGGCATAAGTTTCAAACCTTCTTCGGGCCGGAACGTGGGGGGAAGGTCAAGCGATATTCGAAAGCGAAGCCAAAGAAGCTTCCCCAGCGGCGTGGCGATTCCATCTGGAGGCTGGACGAAGGTGTGTGCGGTCGTCTCCAAGTGAGAGGAGACGGTCGCGGCTGCGCGCCATGGGTCGGCGGTACCGGGGGTGAGACGCGCATCGAGGATCGTCAACGTGCCTTGTGATGTCTGCGCTATCTGGTTGGCAAGCTCTACCTGGAGGGGGGCTGCGGGAGTGGCGCCGGCGTGCTCGAAGCTGAAGTATGCCTCTTGCAGGCGGTTGAACATGGATTGGGTGGTTGCAAACCTGAATCTGCGCGGATTCCAACCGACGGCATCCTGGGCCCGGAAGGCGAAATCGGTCGAAATGGAAAGTGGAGAAAGTGATTGATAGGGAGGAGTCGCAAGCTCGGCGTAGTCGTGCTCGCCCTGAAGGCCAACCTGGGGGAGCACCCGCAGGATCCAACCGGAGGCAATGGGCTGGAAGTACAGGACGAGACCGTTACCGATGGGCTGGGCCAGACCTTTACCCGCAGATAACTCTCCGTCGATCGTGGCCTGACGGCACCTGGCCGCCTTCTGCGGCGCAGCGGTCAGCCTGGTCAGGGTAAGGAAACCGCTGGCTGCGAGGAAGATGGCGCTGGCCATCAAGTACGTGTGTTTATGCTTTTGAGAGGCTCTATCGTGCATTGATTTCGATCGCTTCAAGCAGCTTTCCGCGCAGAAGTGAGACTTCACTCGATACGAGCTTCTGACCCGCACGCGTGAGATAGAAGACGTCGATGGCCATTTCGCCCTCCGTGTCGATGAGAGCGACTTCAATGTTGCATTGAGCCTCGGCAATGGAAAGTGCAAGAGCCCGCAGCAGCCCGGGATTATCCTGCGCGATGACCTGCAGCAGGGTGCTTTGGGTCGACGCGGAGTCGTCAAAATCGATCCGGGTCTCAACCTGCACTTTTGGGGTCTTTTTCTTTCCCCTTCTGCGACTGGCCAGCAGCGTCTCCAAGGGTACTGCCCCGGACATTACGTCATGTACGCTTTGCACGAAGCGCGTCCGCTCGGACTCATTTAGTTCCAGGGTGCGAAAGGTATCGGTAAAGCGGAAGCTATCGACGACGACGCCATGTGCATTTGAAAACGCATCCGCAGTCACGATGTTCATCCCCCATACGGCGAATGCGCCCGCCATGGAGGCAAACAGCATTGGCCGGTCGCGGGTTACCAGAGTCAATTCGCTGGCCGAGGGGGAAAAGCGAAAATCCAGCTGAATTGCATCCTTGTGCGTTTCGCCTGCCTCCGCGTTTATAGCAGGGAGACAAGATGCCATCTCGACGTGCGCTCGAATATGGTCCGCGGTGCGTGTCTGAAGGTAACGGCGGGGGAAACCGTCCAGAAAACCGATAATTTCGTCATGCAACTGCGGCGAAAGGCGGCGTGGATGCCTTGCCTTGATGCTTTGGACAATCTCGTTAAGCTGGTTTTCTTCGGCGAAGGCTATGCGCTCGTCGTCGACGTTCCGATCAAGGAAATTCGCCGTTGCCATATGCAGATTCCAGAGATTTTCGGCCTTCCAGGGCGTCAATGCGTCAGGATGCACCGCACAGATATCTGCGTAGGTGAAAAGCGTGAGCATGCGCAGAGCTTCGGGGGTCTGCACGCGAGTGGCAAAGGCGCGGATCGTCTCCATGTCGAAGACGTCCCGGCGGAGGGCTGCAGACATTTCCAGGTGGTTGCGGATGATATCGAGCACCAGGCCCGCTTCGTAAGAATCGAGTTCAAGCCGCTGCACGACGCTCCGAGCCATTCGCGCGGACTCCAGCGCATGCCCACCACTGGTAACGTGGCCTTTGCCGGTGTCATGGAGCAGTGCCGCGAGCAAAAGCAGCGCGGGGTGGGGAAGGTCTCTCAGGATGCCCGCGAAATTGCCGTTGCGCAGGTCCGGCACCGAGGGGGCCTTAATGATGTCCTGAGAGGACCGCAGTGCGTGCAGGGTATCGATCAGGACGAAGGTATGCTCGTCGACCGTGTAGCGGTGGTAGGCGTCGCGAATCACGAGAGCGTCGATCCCGTGGAACTCCGGGATGAGCAGTTCGAGGATGCCCAGAGCATGCATCGCGCGCAATGCGCGTCCGGCGAAGGGGCCTGTCAAAATGGCCTGCAGGTGCAGCCAGAGCGCTGGACCATCTTCCAGATGCGCGGAGAGAACCGGCAATGCCTGCTCGATACGGCTCTCCGCCTCACGCGACAGACTTGCGCCTGTTCGGGCCATGGTTCCAAAGATCGCCAGCATTACCTCAGGCTCGAGTGCGGGGTCGGCACGCGTGGGAGCTACGAGCGGACTGAAGAAGATGCGGCTGTTGCGTATCTCGAAATCCTTTGGCCGGGGCTCCGGACTGCTTCCGCGGAGCATTGCAAGCAACGGGCGGCGAGCGGGAGGTTTGGGCGGAAGCGCCTCCTCTATCAACTGCGCTACACCGCGCTCGATCACCCTTGCGTGCCGGAAATAGAGTCGCATCCAGTAAGCTGCATCCGACTGCAGCTCAGCTGAACCGAGCGCAGCCAAGGCGGCTTCATTCTGCGTCTGCCAGTCGAGCATGTTGTCATCTCGGCCGTGTCGAAAATGCAGAAAGGTCCGGACCAGGACAAGGAAGCTTCGCGCCTCGACAAAATCCGGCTCGCGTTCGATGTGGGTAAGCCCGTTGAGACGCTGCAGCCATTCACAGACGTGAACGTCACGCAGGCCGCCTGGGCATTCCTTGATGTTTGGTTCCAAGTGGAAGAGCGTGTCTCCGTACTTCGCGTGTCGCCCTTGAGTCACCTCGAGCAGGCGCGCGACGATCTTCTTGTTGTCACGCCCAAGCAGGCGTGGGATTGATCTCTCAAGCAACCGTGCTGTCAGTTCCGCATCGCCTGCGACGTGCCGGGCATCGAGCAATGACAAGGTGAACTCGACGTTTTCGGGGTCAAAGCGGTCGCATTCTGCAAGGCCGCGCGTCATGGCGGATACACGCAGCCCTGAGTCCCAAAGTAGCTGGTTGAGCCGACGGATCGGCTCTTTAACGGCACGCTCTTCGACGCGGGCGTCGAAGAGAAACATCAAATCGACGTCGGAGTAGGGGAAGAGTTCGCTGCGTCCGTAGCCCCCTACGGCCACGACCGAAATTCCCGCGTGAAGGATCGGGTCGGGCAGTGAAAGCTCGGCCCAAAAGTCCTGGACCATGTTATCGACGGTCGCAGCACGTGCTGATACGGCAACGAGGCCTGCACCCGCGGGTCGCATGGTGGCTAGAAACGCATCACGAAGGTCCTGCATCCGCTCGTCGTAGCGACGCCGATGGGTCAGGGGTGATTCGGTTTGAACGCTACCGTCATCCGCTTTCATCTTTGGGTCTTCGCTTCCCCGGTGGGCTAGAGTGCTATTTCACCGCGTTCGTCGTTGCGGATTCGGATTGCTTCATCTATGCGCGAGACAAAGATTTTGCCATCGCCGATCTTGCCGGTGCGGGCGGCCGTGATGATTGCCTGGATCGCCCGCTCAGCGACTTCATCTGATACGACGAGTTCGAGCTTAATCTTGGGTAGAAGGTCTACCGCGTACTCCCGGCCACGGTAGAACTCCGTATGGCCCTTCTGTCGTCCGTGGCCTCGGGCCTCAAGTACCGTGATTCCTTCGATGCCAATCTCAATCAACGCTTCCTTGACTTCATCAAGTTTGGACGGCTGAATTACTGCCTCAATCTTTTGCATCGCACTTCCCTTTCCGGGCTCAAGTCGTTGTCATGAACGCAAAAATCAATGCGCGTAGTCGTAGCCTTCTTCGCCGTGTTGCGAAATATCAAGGCCTTCCCGTTCATCTTCCTCGGAGACACGCAGACCCATCGTCTTGTCCACCACGACGAGTATGACGAGCGTACCCACGATCGACAAGGCCCACGCTATCCCGACTCCTGTCAACTGGTTCAAAAGTTGATGTGCATTGCCTTCAAGCGCCCCGGTAGCCTTGCCCGCGCCAAAGATCGGATTGATCGCGGAGTTTGCAAACAGCCCGGTCAATACCGCCCCGATCGTACCGCCGGCACCGTGTACGCCGAACGCATCCAGTGAATCGTCATAACCAAAGATGTTTTTGACTATGACAACCATGAAGAAGCAACAGACGCCAACGATCAACCCGATCCAAAGAGCCGAGATGGGTGTGACAAATCCGGCAGCCGGGGTGATGCCAACCAATCCTGCTACGGCGCCCGAGATAGCTCCCAGGGCGGAAGGCTTGCCGTTGCGAATCCACTCTGCCGCCGACCAACCACAGGCTGCAGCAGCGGCGCCGAAGTGAGTGGCCACAAAGGCGGAGGTCGCGAGCGTTCCCGCGCCAAGCGCAGAACCTGCGTTGAAGCCAAACCAGCCAACCCAGAGAATCGCGGCACCCACAAAGCTGAGAACGACCGAGTGCGGCGGCATCGCGGTCCTGGGGTAGCCGATGCGCTTGCCCAGATACAGTGCCATGACCAGAGCGGACACGCCCGACGTCACGTGGACGACAGTCCCACCCGCAAAGTCCAGGCAGGGAAATTTGCCGCCGAGCGTCGCGTTGAGCAGGCCACCTTTGCCCCAGACCATATGCGCCATGGGGCTGTAGACGAAAATGGCCCAGAGAGCCATGAAGACGAGCATTGCCGAGAACTTGACGCGTTCCGCAAAGGCACCCGTGATGAGGGCTGGAGTGATGATGGCAAACATCAACTGGTAGACCATGAAAGTTTGAAGCGGAATTGTGGCCGCGTAGTCCTTGTCCGGCAGGAGTCCTACGCCATGCAGCAGTGTGTTGCCAAAGCCGCCGATAAAGGCGCTTCCCGATCCAAAGGCCAGTGAGTAGGTGACCAGCGCCCACAGGACCGTCACAAGGCCGATCATCGCGAACGTCTGCATCATGGTCCCCAACACATTCTTCTTGCGGACGAGACCGCCGTAGAACAGAGCCAGACCTGGCGCGCTCATCATCAGCACGAGGGCGGACGAGACGAGCATCCACCCGTTGTCGCCGGACATCTGTGCGGCAGCCGTGGCGGCGGTGTTGTCGGCCACCTGCTTCTCAAGCGCCGCAATCCGGTCCGTCTGAGACGCGGCTACGGTGGGGGTGGGGGCGGGCTGAGTCAGAGTCGACCCTGTGGGGGCCTGACAGTGCAGCTGCACAGGAGAAAAGCTGAGGAGAAGAGTGCAGATTAGAGCGGTAAATAGCTTTGTCGCGGTAAAACGCATCGATTGCTCACCTTCTTTGAACCAAGGTTGGAGTAGCGGATGGAGATACAACGGCAGATTCCGCCGCGGCAGGACGGCTGGCGGGTAGGTAAAGGTCCTCGACAGAATCTTTCACGGGGACAGCAAAATGTGACGGCGTTTCGCTTACTCTACACAAGCGTCGTCTGCATTACAAAGGAAAGAAAAGGACTCCATGGCCAAAGAGGAAA
>JAYVZP010000004.1:0-7244 GCA_043783275.1 Rhodanobacteraceae bacterium | reverse complement strand
CAATCTTGAACATTCTTGTGCTGTCGCCGCATCGCGACGACGCTGCTTTTTCTCTTTCGCTTTCGATTCATCACTGGCTTGCGGTGGGGCATCGCGTGACGATCCTCAACGTGTTTACACGGTCCCTTTACGCGCCGTTTTCAGATGCGGAGAGCGTGCATACAAACGACCGCCTGTCCTATGTTTCTGCCATGCGCCGACGTGAGGACGAACAGTTTCTCAAACAGGTTCCGGGCGCGACGATGGTAGATCTAAACCTGAAAGATGCGCCGATTCGGCTGCATTGCGACAGCTCGATCGTCTGCGATATGGAGGTGAGTCCAGAAGATAGCGCGATTCCCAAGATTCGCAAGGCGTTGGCCAAGATGGCCGATGGTCCGCGCGCGCCTGCGGCTCTGGTGCTTCCGCTGGGGCTGGGGCACCATGTAGATCATCGGGTCGTGCGCGATGCATCGCTTCCGCTCTCCACATCACTTCCATGTGCGTTTTACGAGGAACTTCCCTACGCCACGCGGGACGGGGTTCGTGTAGATCTGACGCGCTTTCGTGAAGACGCAAGCACACGGCTGCACGAGCCCTTATACCCGGTTCTGTGTCATGGCACGCATCCGCGGCCGGCGGAGTTGAAGCGACGCGTTGTGCTGATCTACAACTCGCAGATTGATACGGAACTGGCTGACGTGATTGCGAACTTTTCACGCCGGTACGAGGGTGCGGAGCGGCTTTGGGCCAATGACGCGTGGTTGGCGCGCGCGGACGCTGACAGGCTTTCGACGCGACAGCGGGATCCTGAGGCGGACCCGCTACCGGCATGATGGCGGCGACTAAGCAAAATCAAGTCCATGCGTGCTGGTGGAGGAGCCTCCGCGTTTTGATAAATGCTGCCTGTGCTCGACTGGCGACGCTGAATTCAGTGGAGTGCAAGGCGATTATGTGGACTGACGCCGATACGCTTGTTGCGCCCCATTTTGCTTGCTGCGAATCCTGGATCCAATTAGAGCGAGATAGTACCGTGTGGATTGTAGAGTAGGCGATCCATATCTTCTGGTGTTTCTGCGGTTCACGTATGCTGTGAGGCAGAGTGGGCGTCTCACGCTCACACAAGTTGCTCATAACCCGCGGGGGAGGAATCGCCTTGCCTCAGCTTTACAAAGCGAAATCAGTGAACCGCGACTCATCTGACGGTAAAAGGCGGAGTCTGCACGTGATGCGAGCGTGGAGCGGCACCGCCTGCCAGATTGGAGATGTGGTCTTATTTGCCGGCACATTTGTGGGCTTGTTCGCGTTGCCATACTTTCGTGCGCATGGCACGCTGTCAGGTTTTTTGTACATGCGTGAAGCGACGCGCAACATTCTGGTTGCGCTGATGTGCCTGGGGACGTGGCATGTTCTGCTGGTGGTGATTGGGGTGTACTCGATACGGCTTGCGCGGTCGATTCCTGAGTACACATTTCGCTGTCTTATCGCGTTGAATTGCTGCGCAGCGGTTGTTGGCTTGATAGAGGTTGAGTTGCGAAGACCCAGTAGCGTCTGGCAAACGGTGGGGATCTTCTGGATCGTGAGCGGTAGTCTTTTTGTCTCGCTGCGTGCCTTACTGTTGGCCTTTGCACGCTCCCCGAAGGCGCTGGCGCTGCCCATTCGGTGACTCATTATCGGAGGCAATGGGCAGCGAGCGGGGCAACCTTATGACGAGGTCAGGGCGCATCCGGAGTGGGCGTACTCGCCGGTGGGTCTTGTGGGACTTGATTTGGAGCCGTACTTCCTGCCAGCGTCGATGCTGCCAGCGTCGATGCTGCTTGGCGGGGTAAAGGAACTGGAGGTCATTCTTGCGGGCAATGCGTCCGACGAGGTGATTGTTGCGGTTCCAATGGTGGATCACGAGGAGATCGTCAGTCACTCGATTGCGGTGCGACAGTTGACGGGCGTCTCGTGTCAGTACCTCACGGAACATTTCGGCTTGTCGATGAACAGGATGGTCTCGGCACTCAAATAGTCTGGAAGCCTGTTACAGCCTTTTCCTTACGTAACGGCGCACTGCCTCTGCGACGATGCCGAAGATGACATGGGTGACCATTTCGCTGGACTTCTCGCGTGTGGTCTGGTTCGCGGGTTCGGCTGCGAGTCCCATGGCGGGCAGGACGCCTTCGTGGGTGAGTGCCATCAGGGTAATGCCGAAGTTGGCGCCTTCCCGCGCGGCTGCGGCGGGATAGAACTCTGTCAACGCACCATATGCGGCGCCGGTGGCTGCGCCAAAGGCCCAGTGGATCGTCTCACTGGCAATCATCTTTTGAGTTTCTGCAAGCTGATGCCCAGCAATTTTTTCCGCAAGGACTTCGGGTGGTTCGGGCTCGCCGTGGGTGCGGGGCGGATATAACCTCTCGGCCAGGGTTTTGGCGGCGGTCGCAGCCAGACCTGCCACCAGTCCCGCTACGATGCCTTTCGCGAGGTCTTTTCCGCCAAGATGTTCATGCGTCTGTTCTTCGATGGGTTGGGCTAGTTTTTTTTCGATGAAATCCGTGATGACGTTCTGGGCCATGCTCATGGTGGGTGCAACCTCACAGCCTTGAGATGCGCGTTCGCGACCTGAAGTTAGCGCGGCGTCCGCGGCAAGATTTTCACATTCTGTGTGAATAGTAATCGCGGCCCGCGCGGTCCACGACAGGCTCGGATTCCGGTAACATTCGGATATGCCTCGCATCGCTTATCTGGAATCCGTTCGCAGCCACAATCGTATCTCCGCCGACACCCCGCAGACGTTGGACCCGGCCACGGCCGAAAGCCTTTATGTCCGCTATGACATGGAGGAACTCCGCAAAACGGCGAGTCGTGACAATCCAGCGCGTTATGCAGCGGAGTCGCCGACCTCGCTGGGGATGTGGCGTTACAAGGATGTGCTTCCGGATGTGGAGCCGGTGACGCTGGGAGAAGGGTGGACACCGATGATCCGCTCGAAACGGTATCCGGGGCTGTACATCAAGGAAGAGGGAAATAATCCGACGGGCAGCTTCAAGGCTCGCGGGCTGGCTATGGCGGTGACGATGGCTCGCCACTATGGGCTGCAGCATCTGGCGGTTCCATCCGCGGGCAATGCGGCTGGAGCGCTGGCAGCTTATTGCGCGGCGGCGGGGATTACCGCGCATCTTTTCATGCCACAGGATGTCCCGTTCGCAAACTATCTGGAGGGCGTGATCTATGGCGCAGACGTGCACATGGTGGATGGGTTGATCTCCGACTGCGCGCGTCTGGTGGGGGAGCACATCAAGGCTCAAAAGGAGGCGGGGACGCCGGCGAACCAGGTGTGGTTCGATATTTCGACGCTCAAGGAGCCATTCCGGGTGGAGGGCAAGAAGACGATGGGCTACGAACTTGCCGAGCAGCTTGGTTGGGAGTATCCGGATGCGGTGTTTTATCCGACAGGCGGGGGCGTGGGTCTGATCGGAATGTGGAAGGCGTTTGAGGAGATGGAAGAGCTGGGGTGGATACCCAAGGGCAGCAAACGCCCGAAGATGTATGCGTTGCAGGCCAGTGGCTGCTCGCCGGTGGTGAAGGCGTATGACGAAGGTAAGGCGGCCAGCGAGTTCTTCCAGCATGCGACGACGTTTGCGTCGGGCTTGCGCGTGCCGAAGCCATATGGCGATGCGATTATTCTGGACATTGTGCGCCAGTCCGGCGGTCAGGCGATTGCGTCTACAGACGAGGAGATTCTGGCGAGCATTCTTGATTATGCCAAGCATGAAGGGTTGTTTCTTTCACCCGAAGGGGCGGCAGCCACGGCTGCATATGACCGCCTGATTGCTGCCGGAGACCTGAAGCCGACGGATCGTGTGGTGTTGTTCAACACCGGGGCCGGGCTGAAGTACACGGACATGACGGCCGATGCGATGAAGTTGAAGCGTCCTGGAACTCTGCCTACGGCGATGCCCGTGGGCGGCATCATCACGCCGGTTTGAGTGTGGCCGCGCAAAGCCCGAACCCCAGCGTCACTGCCTTCCGCCGCGAACTGAGGCCGATGCTTCATATCGCGGTTCCGCTGGTGCTGGCGGAGGTGGGCTGGATGGTGATGGGGCTGGTCGATACGGTCATGGTGGGGCATCTGCCGAATGCTTCGGTGCCGCTGTCGGCCTCTGCCCTGGCGCAAATTGTATACAACACGTTTGCCTTTGGCGTGGGCGGCGTATTGTTGGGGCTCGACGCGACGATCGCGCAGGCCCATGGCGCAGGAGATGTGCGCGCGGCGAACAAGTGGCTGTTTCAGGGAGTTCTGCTAAGCGTCGCGCTGGCCGCGATGTTGATGGTATTGTTCGGATCCGCGCCGCTGTTGATCAGACGTCTGCATACGGACGCCGTGGTCATTGCCGGGGCGATTCCTACGCTCCGTGCGTTGTCTCTTGGGACGCTGCCGCTTCTGATTTACTTCGCCCTTCGACGCTATTTGCAGGCGTTCAACCACGTGCGGATTATTGCGGCTACGTTGATCTCTGCAAACCTGGTGAACCTGCTCTTTGACTGGCTGCTGATCTTTGGGCATAGCTGGCGCCTTCATCTGGGGAGTTGGCACGCGACGGTAGGATGGTCGGCGCTGGGGGTTGTTGGCTCGGGGATTGCTACGTCTCTTGCGCGGGTATATCAGGCTGGCTTCTTGATCGTGGCTTTGCTGGTGGTGAATCGGCGGCAGGGCTATGGAATTTTTAGGGATGGACTGGCGCGGAGTCTACGGCCACACTGGGAGAGCCTGCGAAAACTGGTGGCGCTGGGTGGGCCTTCGGGCGCGACGATTCTGGTAGAGATCTCAATGTTTTGCGTGGTCACGGCGGCGATTGCCACGCTGGGGCCGGTGGCGCTGGCGGGCAATGAGATCGCGTTGAACTGCATCTCGTTCACGTTCATGATTCCGCTGGGTATCTCGGCTGCGGCAAGCGTGCGGGTGGGGCAGGCGATTGGTCGCGGCTCGGCGCTGGAGGCTCGTGCGGCGGGTTGGGCAGGGATTGCTTTGGGTGCAGTGGCGATGGCGTGCAGTTCATTGCTTTTCCTGATGCTGCCTGAGGTGATCGCGGGGTCCTTTACGCGCGACTCGGCGGTGATTGCTGCGGCGGTTCCGCTGCTGATCGTGGCTGCGTTTTTTCAGTTTTGCGATGGGCTGCAGATCACGGCGATCGGCGCTTTGCGTGGGGCGGGGGATACAGTGTCGGGGCTGGTTACGCTTCTCTGCTGCTACTGGCTACTAGGATTTCCGCTTGGCGCGTGGCTGTGTTTTCGTAAAAGTTTAGGGGCGCGTGGGTTGTGGCTGGGGCTGTCGCTGGCGTTGATCGTCGCGGGGGTTACGCTGCTGCTGCTCTGGCGGGGCAAGCGGTTGCCGGACAACGATCAGGTCCGGGGCAGCGCGGCAGCGGTTCGTTCCAGAATCAACGACTGACGCTCCATGCGCTGGATCTGATCTTCTGCAACATCGACCAGGACGGGTTTGGCGGAGTTGAAGTCTGCCGTACGTTCTTCGATGGGCGGTTCGGAATTGGCGATCCGCTCCAGTCGACTGACGACCGTTTCCAGCCGTGCCAGGTTTGCGGGCGTGTCGCGGACGAAGAGGGCGAGCGTTGTGATGGATTGGGTGAGACGGCGTAGATAGGTCGTGAAGGTAAGGGCCTGCTGGCCGAGGGAGTTGCGCGTTCGGCCGGTGAAGCTGGGCTCCTGCAGGACGCGGTCCACGGCCTCTTCCGCGTCGTTCGAGGCCAGGCCGCAGGCACGGCGGGCAGGGGCCAGCAGGGTGCGCTCGGCTATACGTCGATCTTTGGAAGTGGCACTCCAGAAGTGAAGCATGGCACGCATGTAGGCTGCGTCGGCTTGCGCGCCGCGGCGCAACAAGTGGGCGAGTTCTGTCTCTGCGCGCTCCGGCCAGAGGAGGCGCATGGCGAGGATGGCGATGGTTGCGCCGACGAGAGTTGTACCGATCCTGATACCGGCGTAGCGCCAGTCGTGCGGATGAGGAAGAGAGAGGAGTACAAACGTCGGCGTGAGAAAGAAGCAGTAAACCGCGTAATCTACGGCGTATGTCGCCAAGGTGAAGGCTGCCAGGATAGTAACGACGAGAATGAGCGAAAGCTGGCCGGGGAGAGAGACTGCAAGCAGGGCGGCGAGGATGCCGCCGGCGATCGTTCCGGTAACGCGCTGGACGGACTTGCGGTTGGTGCCGGCGCTGTAGGGCTGCAACAGGATGATGGATGTCATGGGGAGCCAGAAGCCGTGGTTTATGTGGATGAGGCGCATGACCGTGACGTCGACTGCGCCTACGATCATCAGGCGCAGGGCGTGGCGCATGTTGGCTGAGTGCAGCGTCCAGTTTGCGTGCAGGGAGTCGAGCCAGGTGGAGTCGATAAAGTACAGGTCCCAGATTTTGTTGGTGGCTTCTTCGGATAGTTGCGTGGTTGTTTGGTTGATATCGATGCCGGTCCAGATGGCGCGGATGGCATCGAACGCAATACCGAGTTCGAGCGCTGTGTCGCTTTCTTCAGCTTGCAGATGACTGACGAGGGAATTGACTAAAGGGGCAGGAACGGGACGTGCGCGCTTGCGTCTGGCGGTTGCGAACTGCATTCGGTGTGAACCTTCGGGCGCGAAGGACGCGGCTGCGTCTGCGGGTTTCCGAATCAATGCGCGTCCGATTGCTTGCTCGGCGGAGGCTAGCCATTGCGACAGGTCTCGGATAGATGCCTGCAGAGCTTCGGAAGAGGTGCCAGCCTCCATGAGTTCGGTGAGCAGCATGGTACGGGCCATAAGCATGTCTGCGGTCTCGAGGAGGACCGTGAGGTTTCGGGCGCGGACCGTACGCGACGGCGATCTTGCCCCTGTGACGGAGAGTGCGCTACGAGCTTCTTCCATCTGCGTGCGCAGTTTGCGCTGCCAGTTGTGCGCGGCTCGCATGGCGGCTTCGGCGTTGCCAGCAAGCCTGTCCGCAGAGGCCAGGCTGGCGGTGAAGTCTGCGAGTGAAACATAGCAGGTGGCCACGGTTAGGCGGGCCGGACGGAACGGATCGATGGGCCAGAGGAGGAGCGAAATCAACATGGTCCAGACGCCGCCGAGCAGGACCATCTCTGCCGCGATCCTTGCGGCGGCCAGAGTGTGGAGCGAGCCGCCGAGTCCCGCGAAGTACACCACGAGGATCAGCACGGAGGTGGACGCGATGGGCTGAGAGACGACGCGGGCGTAGGTGACAGCGAAGCACACGGCGAGCGTCACAAGGATAACTACAA
>JAYVZP010000003.1:0-2805 GCA_043783275.1 Rhodanobacteraceae bacterium | reverse complement strand
GTTATTGGTGTGGTGAGCTGGAAGCGGACTCGATGCTGGAGACCGATTACATCTTCATGCATACGCTGCTGGGCACGGGCGATCGCGGAAAGATGGAGAGGGCGGTCAACGAGATTCTTCGTCACCAAAACAGAGACGGCGGCTGGAGCCTCTTCCCGGGCGGCCCCTCAAACGTTAATTATGGCGTGAAGTCGTATCTTGCTCTGAAACTGATGGGCCACGCAGCGGACGATCCTGCCATGGTCAAGGCGCGTGAGAACGTGCTGGCGCTGGGCGGCGTCATTGAGTGCAATACCTTCACCAAGATCTATCTTTGCTCGTTGGGCCAGTATGACTATGACGCGGTCCCGGCCATCCCGCCCGAGATTATCCTCTTTCCCAACTGGTTCTACTTCAATATTTACGAGATCAGCTCCTGGTCGCGCAGCATCCTGGTCCCGCTTTCGATCATTTATGCGAAGAAGCCGTTCAAGAAGATTCCGGTTGAGCAGGGAATTGATGAACTCTTCCTCGGGGGGCGTGAGAACTCGGATCTGCGCCTGCGATGGGATAGCAAGAATCCCTTCTCCTGGCGTAATTTTTTCATCTTTACTGACCGTGTAGCGCACCTTGCAGAGCGAGTCCACATTCGGCCACTCCGCAAGAAAGCTTTGAAAAAAGCTGAAAAGTGGATGTTGGCCCACTTCGAGAAGTCTGACGGCCTGGGCGCCATCTATCCAGCTATGTTGAACGCGATCGTGGCCTTGCGTTACCTTGGCTATTCCGCCGATGATCCGCAGGTCATTCGCGCAATGGATGAGTTCGAGCGTCTCGGGATCGACTGTCCGGAAGGGACGCCGGAGTATCCGACCCCGACCTTCCGTATGCAGCCCGCCTTTTCGCCCGTATGGGATACGGCCCAGGTTCTCTCCACTCTGGGCGAAGCCGGCGTTTTGAAAGACGATGAGCGGATGGTTCGTGCAGCCGACTGGCTTCTTTCCAAGGAGGTTCGCCACAAGGGCGACTGGGCAGAGAAGGTTAAGAATGTAGAACCTGGCGGATGGTACTTCGAGTTTAACAATGAGTTTTACCCCGATGTCGATGACACGGGTGAGGTTCTACTCGCATTGAAGGCCGTGCAGACCCCTCGCGAGCGCTACCAGCACGAGGTCGAGCAGCGCGCCATTACATGGATCTTCGCGATGCAGTGCAAGAACGGCGGTTGGGCAGCTTTCGACAAGGACAACACCAAGACGATCTTCCAGTACATCCCCTTTGCCGACCATAACGCGATGCTCGACCCACCGACGGTTGACATTACCGGGCGCATCCTTGAGATGCTGGCCGCCTATGGGTACACCCGCCGCGATGCAAGGGTCGAAGCCGCAGTCCAATTCATCCTCCGAGAGCAGCAGCCGGATGGAGCGTGGTTTGGGCGGTGGGGCGTCAATTACCTTTACGGAACGTTCCTCGTCCTCAGGGGCCTGGAGGCGATGGACTACTGGAACCATGAGACCGCTACCCAGCAGGCGGCCGAGTGGATTCGGATGGTTCAGAACCCTGACGGCGGCTGGGGCGAGACATGCGGAAGCTACGATAACTCGACCACCCGCGGCATCGGGCCCAGTACACCTTCGCAGACCGCGTGGGCCGTCCTTGGCCTACTCGCAGCCGGCGATACCCGGAGCGACTCGGTGGCCAAGGGAATTCGCTGGTTAGTTGAAAAGCAGACGCCGGAGGGTACCTGGAATGAGTCTGCCGAAGGAAGAAATGGCGAGTCGGTCTATACCGGAACCGGGTTCCCACGAGTCTTTTATCTTGCGTATCACCTTTACCGCGATTATTTTCCACTACTTGCTTTGACAACTTATAAAAAAGCGATGGACCGCGAAGCCGCAGCGGCATAACCCGCATCAAGTTCGTAGTACCGAAGGAGACTTACAAGATGGCAGTTCCCATCTCACAGGCGTGGACGGTAGCAACCTACGTATTGAAACAGAAGTTCGCCGGCCGCAAGAAATATCCGCTCGTCCTGATGCTCGAGCCGTTGTTTCGTTGCAATCTGGCCTGCGCCGGCTGCGGAAAGATTCAATATCCGGCTCATATTCTGAAAGCTGAGCTCACCCCCGAGGACTGTTTCCGTGCAGTCGATGAGTGTGGGACGCCCATGGTTGCCATCCCGGGCGGCGAACCTTTGCTGCACCCGAAGATGCCGGAGATCGTAGCCGGTCTGGTCGCGCGCAAGAAGTACGTTTACATGTGCACGAACGCGCTGCTTCTGAAAGAGAAGCTTCACCTCTTCAAACCCAGCAAATACCTCTCGTTTTCGGTTCACGTCGACGGCCAGCGCGAGCATCACGACTTCTCCGTCTGCCGTGAGGGCGGGTACGACATCGCCATGGCCGGCGTTAAGGCCGCGGTGGATGCGGGCTTCCGCGTCACTACCAACACGACGCTCTTCGATGGTGCCGACCCCAACAGCGTTCGCATGCACTTTGACGAACTGATGACGGCGGGCGTCGAGAGCATGATGGTCTCGCCCGGATATACCTACGACAAGGCTCCCGACCAGCAGCACTTCCTGGGTCGCGCCAAGAGCAAGAAAATGTTCCGCGCCATCCTGTCCAACCGCAAGAAGACCTGGCGCTTCAACGCGTCGCCCATGTTCATGGAATTCCTGATGGGCAAGAAGGACCTGACCTGCACCCCCTGGGGTATGCCCACGTTCTCTATCTTTGGCTGGCAGAAGCCCTGCTATCTCCTCCAGGATGGTTACGCCGACACGTTCCAGGAGCTTATGGACACCGTCGAGTGGTCGAACTACGG
>JAYVZP010000002.1:0-2822 GCA_043783275.1 Rhodanobacteraceae bacterium | reverse complement strand
AAGCCCAGGCACCGCATGGCCGCCCTCACGAGTTCAGCAGCGAGCTAGAATTAGCCACAGATGAACACAGATGAACACAGATAAGACAAAAGGCAATTCTTTTGCTTGGTATTGATCTGTGTTCATCTGTGGCTATTACCTCGGCCCGAAAGAAGATCACGAAGTTAAATCTTAGCCCGACGCGCCAGCGAGGGGTTTTTGCCTGGCCACCCTAATCCCTCGCTTGCGCGCTGTCTATTACCCAAAACTCCATGTGATTCGAGGCTGACTCCCGAGCCATTGTCAAAAACTAGCTGAAAAACGCAAGATCGTCTTTCCGACCGGGTGTCAATCAAGGACTCGCCTTGTCCGTAATTCAAATCACAAGTGGTTTTGCAGCAATCACTTATGGAGTTTTGGGTAATAGACAGCGCTCTAGCGAGGGATGCGTAACCCTCGCTTGTATGTTGTATTTACGCAGCGGCTCACCCAATAGGGTGACCCTCTGAAGGCCGATTAGACCGGCCGGTCAGGATATCGCGTCTGTAGCCCTCGTTACAATCCGCAAACGCCTAACCCGCGTGCGGTTGATCTTCCGCGACCCCTACAGACATGGCAGACTGTAGGGGCTGTGGCAGTCGCGAGGATATCTTTCCCCTCGCTGAGGCTCGACCTCTTGCGCTAGATTGATCCCTCCGACCTTTGACTCAGGACTTGTTGCATCTTGCGGCTCGACCGCTCATCACAAGCTTCTCCTATGTCGAAGCCCACGGGAGGGTTCTCGCGGCTCCTGGCTTTTCCCCGCGTGCCTGTAGGCTCGCCGTTGTCCTTTGGGGGATTCTTCTTTGACTATCTCACCACCTGATGCTCTTGTTCCGGCCGTCCTCTTTGGTGTCGGCTTCGACACCTCTCGCTACGGCCACCACGTCACCTTCCTTCGCCAGGATCTCGAATTCGCCTGTACTCCCTTCGAGTTCCTCGAATCTCGTGCCGGCTACGCCTGCGTACTCCGCCAGTTGCAGTCTCTGGCTGATCGGTCCCCGGCCACCCACTTCCACATCCGCCTCGATGTCGCCGGCCAGTACGCCACCAACCTCGAGACCTTCTTGCGCGGCCTGTCGTTCGCGAAAACCATCTCGGTCGGAGAGCCGGCCCGCAACGCCAGCTATCGCCAGGCTCTCTTCCCCAAACGTAAGTCGGACCCTGTCGAAAGCTTGTGTTGCGCACGCTTCGCCTTGGTCGAGAAGCCCAAACCCAGTCCTGATAATGCGAGTGCTTCCAGCCTCCGCGAACTGATTCATCGGCTCGAGAGCCAGGTCCGCCAATCGACCCGTCTGACCAACCAGTTGCACAACCTCCTGGCCCGCGTCTTCCCCGAATTCGCCCCGCTGGCGTCCAATCTCCAGGCGAGCTGGTGCCTGGAGTTGTTGAGCCGTTATCCGACCCCCGGCCAAATCGCTCGCGCTCGCCTGAAGTCGTTGACCAGCATTGCCTTTCTGACCGAGGACAAGGCCAGCCAGGTGCAGAAGTTGGCAGCGGATACCGTGGCCAGTTTCGGGGGGGACGTGGCTGCGGATCTCGTCGTCCGGTTGGCCCGCCAGCTCCGCGAGAGCAATGCTCAGGAAGAGGGTCTGAAGGATCTTATGACGGGGGTGTACGAGAAGTTGCCCAAGTGCAACCACCTCAGCACTATCCCAGGCATTGGCGTGGCAACCGCTGCGGTCCTGACGGCCAAGATCGTGGACATCGAGCGTTTTGCTGGCCCCAATCAACTGGTCAGTTACTTCGGGATCTTCCCGCAGGAAGAGAGTTCAGGCATCGACAAGAACGGCCAGGCCAAGCGGGGCCGACAGAAGCACATGTCGCGCAAGGGCAACGACCTGGCCCGCAAGTATTTGTGGAACGCGGCAAAGGCGGCGATGCGTTGGAACCCGGCGGTGCGGCCCTTGTACGAGCGGCTGGTGGCTCGGGGCAGTCGGGGCGATGTGGCGTTGGGCCACTGCATGCGGAAACTGCTGCACCTGGTCTTCGCGATTTGGCAGACGGGCAAGCCGTTCGACCCCAAACACTACCCCTGGGAGCCGAAGGAGGAGGCCAAGACGGTCGAAGAGGGGCAAACGGCCGCAGGCCACAAACCGGACGAAGGCCGGCAGGAGTCAGTGGTCACCACGGCAGGAGCAAGTATACCTGGCGTGGAGGAGAAAAACCAGGCGGCAGCGACGAAACAAGAGAGGCCGACGGGCGATGGTGGCGGAGGGATCGATTATGCGGCGCTGCGAAGGGTAGCCAAGATGGGACAGGTGCTGGCGGCGTTGGGGTGGCTGGACAAGATGAAGGGAGACGGACCGCAGCGACGCGGGCAATGCCCAATCCACGCGCGAGAGCAGGACAAGGACCGGTCGTTCTCGGTGAACCTGGAAAAGGACGTATTCCGATGCTTCAACAAGAAGTGCGGGGCGCAAGGCAATGTGCTGGATCTATGGGTGGCGATGCACGGCAAACCGCTGTACGAGGCGGCAAAGGACATGGCTGGCAGGTTGGGGATCGACCTGTTCGCCCCCGGAACAGGGAAGAGGAACCCGTGAGGGGAATCCGTGTGTTGCACCCGCCAGGAAGGGGGCCAACACACTCGGAAAAAATCAGGCGTCATCACGCCAAACGCCATTGACTTTAAACGTTGCATCTAGCGCGTCGGGCTAAGTTCTCCCTTGCCAGTTGTGTCATCCCTGGCCGCGACGAGTATAGGCCCGCATGAGATGCAGCGGAAGCGTGCATTCCGACCAGCGCGTAAGCGACAGGGGCGTCTCTCCATGCGCGGGAGAAACGCCCCTGTTCGTGGGCTA
>JAYVZP010000001.1:0-2868 GCA_043783275.1 Rhodanobacteraceae bacterium | reverse complement strand
CGCCCGACAGCCCCTTGCCAACATAGTCATTTGCATCGCCCTCGAGCTCAAGCGTGACTCCGCTAGGAACGAATGCGCCGAAGCTCTGTCCGGCCGAGCCCTGAAACCGGAAATGGATGGTTTCGTCTGGCAGTCCGGCAGTGCCGTAGCGACGTGCAATCTCTCCGCCCAGCATCGCGCCCACAGTGCGATGTACGTTGCGAATTGCAAAGCTTCCTGAAACTGGCTGCATGGACTCCAGCGCAGGTTTGGCCACTGCGATCAGCGCATGATCCAGAG
Organism: Rhodanobacteraceae bacterium; assembly: GCA_043783275.1. Taxonomy (GTDB): domain Bacteria; phylum Acidobacteriota; class Terriglobia; order Terriglobales; family Acidobacteriaceae; genus Edaphobacter. The sequence continues at coordinate 2,589 of JAYVZP010000001.1, read as the reverse complement.
CCTGGTCGAGCCCGTGGTCCTGAGCCTGCGTCTTCCTTCGCCCAACGTGCGACGGCAGCGTTGGAGAGAATAGTATCGATGATAGATCGATTCCCTTCGCCTTCCAATGAGTGTTCTCAACCTTAGCTTCCAAACGGTCCACACGTCCGACCATCTCATCCATAGTGCGGAACCCCAGCTTCGCCATGTGCTGCCGTACCTGTTCCGCGATGAAGAAAAAGAAGTTAATCACATGCTCCGGCTGCCCGGTAAATCGAGCGCGAAGGACCGGGTCCTGTGTCGCGATTCCTACAGCGCAAGTATTCAGATGGCACTTCCGCATCATGATGCAGCCCATCGAAATCAGCGGCATCGTGGCGAACCCGTATTCCTCAGCGCCCAGCAGCGCGGCGATGACTACATCGCGCCCTGTCTGTAGTTTGCCGTCAGTCTGGACCTTGATGCGACTTCGCAGATCGTTCAGCAGCAGCACCTGTTGCGTCTCCGCCAGGCCAAGCTCCCACGGAATTCCGGCATGCTTGATCGAACTCAGAGGCGATGCGCCGGTGCCGCCGTTGTCGCCTGAGATCAGTACAACATCCGCGTGCGCTTTCGCGACGCCCGCAGCAACTGTGCCCACTCCTGCTTCTGCGACCAATTTCACCGCAATGCGCGCCTGCGGGTTTACATTCTTCAAGTCGAAAATCAATTGTGCAAGATCTTCGATCGAGTAAATATCGTGATGCGGCGGCGGCGAAATGAGTCCCACGCCCGGAATCGAATACCGCAGCTTCGCGATAAAGTCGTCCACTTTGTGCCCGGGCAATTGGCCGCCTTCACCTGGCTTTGCGCCCTGCGCCATCTTGATCTGCAATTCGTCTGCATTGACTAGATAATTCGCGGTCACGCCGAACCGGCCGCTGGCTACCTGCTTTACCGCACTGCGCCGCAGATCTCCATTGGCGTCGCGCTTGAATCGGCCCTCGTCCTCGCCACCCTCGCCGGTGTTCGACATACCGCCGATACGGTTCATCGCAATCGCGAGCGTCTCGTGAGCCTCTTTGCTGATCGAGCCAAAGCTCATCGCGCCGGTCGTGAACCGCTTTACGATCTCTTTAGCAGGCTCGATTTCTTCGAGCGACAACGGTGTCGGCAGGTACTTCAATTGCATCAATCCACGCAGAGTGCACAGGTGTTTGCTCTGCTCATCGACCAGGTCGGTGTATTCCTGGAAGGTGGACGGATCGCCCTGCCGCACTGCCTGCTGCAATTTGCTGATCGTCGACGGATTCAGAAGGTGATACTCGCCACCTTCGCGATACTGATATTGTCCGCCAACCACGAGGTCGGTCTCCGACTCGGTGAGTGGCTGGAACGCAAATCCATGCTTCAGTTGAGCTTCGTGCGCAAGCACGTCCAGCCCTATGCCCTCGATGCGCGAGGCAGTGCGTGGGAAATATGAATTGATCAGGCTCTGGTTTAGGCCGATCGCCTCGAACACCTGGGCGCCGCGATAACTCTGCAGCGTGCTGATGCCCATCTTTGAGAAGGTCTTCAGCAGTCCCTTGTTGATGCCCTTGATGAAGTTCTTCTCGGCATACTCCGCGGTGACATCACCGGGCAACAAATCGCGCCGCTTCAGGTCGTGGAGGGTCTCGAACGCCAGGTAGGGATTGATAGCACTCGCACCATAACCAATCAGGAGCGCAAAGTGCATGACCTCGCGCGGCTCACCGCTCTCGATGATCAGCGCCACCTGAGTTCGCGTTTTGTCGCGCACCAGTCGGTTATGCACCGCGGCCATCGCAAGCAAACTCGGAATCGGCGCAAGCGTCGCGTTGACGCCTCGGTCCGAGAGAATCAGAAGCGTGTACCCGGACGACACAGCGTACGCAGCGCGAGTGCTCAGGTCGTCGAGAGCATGCTTTAACCCCGCCTCGCCATCTTCTGCACGGAATAGAGTAGATAACGTAGTCGCAAGTAGATCCCCCGACGACACTCGCCGCAGCTTCTCCAGATCGCGATTCGTCAGGATCGGATGTGGCAGCTTCAGCGTGTGGCAGTTCTCCGGAGCTTCGCCGAGAATATTGCGCTCCGTCCCGATGTAGCCGGTCAGTGACATAACCATCTCTTCTCGGATTGGATCTATCGGCGGATTCGTAACCTGCGCGAAGAGTTGCTTGAAGTAGTTGAACAGCTGCTGCGGCCGGTCGGACAGGCACGCTAACGGCACGTCCGTTCCCATCGAACCCAGCGGCTCCTCGCCCTTGGCACCCATCGGCCCCAACAGCACACGCAAATCCTCTTCGCTATAACCGAAGGCGCGCTGCCGCCGAAGCAAAGTCTCCGGGTCGGACGAGATCACGCGCCAGGGTTCCGGCAACTGGCTGAGAGAAACCTGCTGCTCCTTCAGCCATTCGCCATAGGGTTGACGGCCAGCAAGCGACTTTTTGATCTCCGCATCGGAGATGATGCGATGTCCAACGGTGTCTACCAGGAACATGCGCCCCGGCTGCAGACGCCCCTTCTTGCGAATGTCTTCCGCAGGCACTTCAATCACGCCTGCTTCCGACGCCAACACCACCAGATCGTCCTTGGTGACGATATACC